>NZ_JACJKX010000004.1 GCF_016901835.1 Parasutterella secunda
TAAGAAGCGTGACCAGGGATGTTATTAATAACCGCCCACTACGGATCCGTACGGTGGGTGGTGTGGAAGGACGGTAGGCAGAATAACTACCTACCTCCTATCCGATTAATTCATGTTTCTATCAGTCTGCAGTATAAGCGCCGTCCCAAACAACTTTTCGATAGCCTTCTCGATCTGTGTCGCCTTCGGTGGAGATGCAAAGAATGCTCGAATCTTGATTAAGCCCCAGTTGTTCCTTGAGTGTAGCGTACTCAGGCTTGCGCAAGACGTCAGCCACAAGACCGAAGCAGGATGCACCGCTTTCGCCGGAGATAATGCGTGTGTCGCCTGCCATTGGCGCTCCCAAAATACGCATCCCGTCAGCAGCCACAAAGTCAGGCATCGAAACAAAGAAGTCAGCACAGTGCTCGAGAATTTCCCAGGCGACCGTGCAGGGAATGCCACAACAGAGGCCTGCCATAATGGAGTGCAACTCACCCTCATAGGCATGAATCTTGCCATCAGCAGCTTTAGCAGTTCTGTAGAGGCAATCGGCACCATTGGGTTCAACTATGGTGATAACAGGACGATTCTTACCATAGAAATTTGCAAAGAAAGCTGCTACGGCAGCGGCCATGGAGCCGACACCGGCCTGAAGGAAAACGTGCGTCGGACGACTTGAACCCAACGCTTCAATGATTTCCATCCCCAAGGTGAGGTAGCCCTGCATGATACGAGTGGGAATATCTTCATAGCCGTCCCACGAAGTATCCTGAACGAGAATACCGCCCACTTCCTGGGCTTTCCGAGCAGCCATCTGAACCGTAACATCATAGACGAAGTCGGTGATGGACGCATCAGACCCAAGCTTTTGAATGTTAGCCAGACGCTCGGGTGCCGTGCCTTTAGGCATCAGAACAATACTCTTGTGACCAAGCATCTTAGCGCTCCAAGCCACTCCCCGCCCGTGATTGCCGTCGGTGGCGGTCACAAAGGTGAGCTCTCCCAACGCCTTTTTACTTTCAGGCGTCGTGATTTTCTCAAAGGTCACCTCCTGCGCGGAAAGGCCGAGTTTTTCAGCCATTAAAGTGGCCATGCAGTACGAGCTTCCCAGAGCTTTGAAAGCATTTAAGCCGAATCGGTAACTTTCGTCTTTAACAAAAATTTCTTTGACACCGACGCTTTGGGCAAAAGCCGAAAGCTTTGTAAGAGGTGTTTTTTCATAAACAGGAAGTGTTTGGTGATAGCGGAGAACTTCCTGAGCCTTTTTCTCATCAAAGGCTTTCATCAGAGAACAGGCTTCGCTCTTAGGCTGAAAGCGGACACAATCAATCGTTTTGGACATGTGAACCTCAAAAAATTTATGGAAATATTTTCGTCAACGATTCTAAAGAGCAATTATGACAAAACAGATACATTCAATCTGAAAAATCAAAAAGTTTTAAAGTTTGGATAAAATACAAAAGTTATTTCAATTTTTACCAAGTTTTGATTCATGCCTATTGCCCCTCATATTGCAAGGTCACTTGCTCGCACATTAAGCGAAGAGCGCACGCTTACCAATCTGTTTTTAATCAGCGGGATGCCTTCAAGTGGAAAAACAACCTTAGTGCGAACTGTGTTTAATGATCTGTCGTACGTTGATTTGAACGATATCTACCCGAGAAATCTGGCGCACACCCAACCCAAAGATTTTTTCAGTGTTTACGGCAATCGTCTCATTGTGGACGGAATTGAAAATGCGCCCGATCTTGTGAAGTTTTTGCCCGATGACAATCAGGCTTGTATTGTGTTGGTTGGCTACTTACCGAAAGAAACGGTAAAGAGTCTCGAAGAAAATAAAGAGCTCATGCACTACAGCCTTCCCCCTGTTTCTCAGCGCGAGTACGCAGGCAAAAGTCCTGATCCCTTCGGGAAAGTCCCTCAGGCTTTACGCATCAGTTATCCGCAACCCGGATTTTTTGATCTGATGCGAAACGGATTTCTACCACGAACCGATTTGTCGCTCTCAACAGCGGCTTTTTACGAGAATTGGTTGGCTCAATTTTTTGCCCGACATGTGCGTGGCGTTTTAAATGTTTATAAAGACACGCTCTTTTTCAATTACCTCAAAGTCTTGGCCACGAATAACATGGAGGAATTGAATCACTCGAAATTTGCCAAAGAGGCGGGCATCAGTTATGCCACCGCTATCTATTGGACGGATTTTTTAATGGACTGTGGCGTCCTTTTTGAAATCCCGTCACTCAAACTCGAACAAAGGCGCCAGGTCAAGCGTTCAAAGTTTACATTTGCCGATACGGGCCTTTTGTGTTTCCTTTTGGGTTGTGCCACCGCAGAAGAAGTCTATAACCATCCGTCTTACGGTGGCGTGTTATCGGGTTTTGCGGCAGCTGAAATCATTAAAAATTATGCAGCGCTGGGTCTCACAGCACCGATTTATTTTTATCGTGATACGGCGCATAAACACGTCGAACTTGTGATCAAGGGCTCTAAAGGGTGGGGGCCTGTAGGATTTTTAAGTCAGAAGATGCGTCCTATGAAAGAAACCATTCGCCATACAGATGTGCTCATCAAGATCGGTGGCCCCTGCGAAGATATTGTGTTTATTTCGGACGGGACGCTCGCCGTTGAGACAACTTCTTACCCGGTTGTCGCGGCCACGGCGATCTAAAGCCTGTACAATGTTGACGTTTTCTCAAAGGATTGCATCATGCGTTCATCATTAATTTTTACACTGGCTCTGCCCGCCCTGATTCTTGCCGGTTGCGCCACATCGGATCAGTACGTTTCTCAAAAGAGTATGAAGCAGCTAGATGCTTCCACCTATGAAATGGAACTGCAGCAGCCCTGGGTTGAGCAGGAAATCATCGTTCGGGAAAATGCTAGAAAAGAGGCTACGGACTTTTGCTTGCAAACCAATCGCGGGATGCAACCGCTCTCAGCCATTTCCCGCTCGCATCACCAGACCGGCAACGGCGCTTATGTGAAGTTTACGTTCCGCTGTGTGGGCTATGTGGACGGACCCAAGGAAGAATACCATCGCCTCGGTTTCTACACGGATGAAGAATCGAAAAAAGAAGCGATTGAACGCAATCGCCAAGAATTCGGTTATTAATCCCTTCGAATTGTCTAATAAAAAGCCCGGTCTCGTTTGATTCCGGGCTTTTGAATTAGATGGTGTAGTTATTTCGTTTTCTTGGATTTCGCTTCTTTAGCCTTTTGAGCTTTCTTGGAGCCTGCGATCTCAACAGCCAGGTTCACATACGTATCCACGGCTTTGGTGCCGTAAGTACAGGCAACGCGCTTAGAAAAGAGAAAATACAGTGTCCAGATCGCGGCATAGAGACAAGCTCGCACCACGGTTTGGTTACTCACTGATGCATCAAAGAAGAAGTAGAGCAAAATAAGCGAAATCGGCCCCACTACCCACAAAATCACAATCGTTTGTTTGACAACGGAGGCATCACGTTTTCTTGCGATGATGTAGAGGCAATAAACAAAGAGACCGATAATCACGATCGAAGGAGAGATTACGGCCCAATTCGTGACACCGGACTCGCTCATGAGGCTTAAGGTATTCATTGCATCGATCGCTGTCGTGATGATGGAGAGCACAACGGTGGCCACAAAAATCAACAGCCACCCGTTTACCCCATGAGGGAAATGCGGAATAGGTCGTGCAGCGGGTTTTGTTTTGGCCCAGACATAGATGAAATACGTGGGGCAGGCCGTGAGAATTGCCAAAATGGCAATGGCGACCATGACTTCAAAAGAAAAGAATTGACTGATCATAATGCATTAAGCCGATACGGTTTTTGGGGTTTCGATTTTTTTCAAAGAACGTTTCATCTTGAGATTTTCACAATTGTGGCAGCACGCTTCATTGTTTAACCCTTCGATGATGCCGCAGGGTTCACCGTTGGCGTGATTGCCGTGGCAGCAAAGCGACAAAAGCCCCAGGTGTTGGCGCAATTCTTTTAAGGCGTTGATCTGCTCATCAATTTTTTTCATGTGGCGCGTAATGATTTCCTGCACCTTACAGGCTTCTTCATTCTGACGGGCCCCGACGTCACTTAAAAGACGGATATCTTCCAGACTCATGTCAAGACTTCTGCAGTGACGGATAAATTGCAGACGCTTTAAATGCCCTTCGGTGTAAGAGCGATAATTGTTCATAGAGCGCGCGGCTTTGGGAATCAGTCCCTCGTTTTCATAAAAACGAATCGTTTCAACGGCAACGCCCGATAATTTTGATAATTCTCCGATACGCATGGTGGGGAATTCCTCGTTTATGACGAAGCGTACTTTAGCACAAACCTTGTATTGAATATAGGGATTGTAGTTTTTAATTCAAAATGATATTAAATCAATTGTATGAAATATTGAAATAGGATTAATTTTGAGGATAAAGATGAAAAAATGGCGAAGAAATTTTCTTTCTTCGCCATCGGTAGAGAAATAGCTCAGCGGTTAGGATTCGTTATCCTCAATGCGGCGAACCGTTTCAGAGATCACGGCTTCATCCACATTCTGAAGCTCGAGCGCCGTCAGTGACTCCCCGTCATTTAAGGTTGCCAGAGCCCGATCTTTAAAATCTTCGGGCGTCTCGTTTTCTGGACCGCTCTTTTTGAGCAATCGGATGATGTCATCACTAGTCATAATTGTCCTTTCTTAAACGGCCTCTTTGACCGTGTTGTAAATCGATTGAGTGGGCAAAGACTCTTTCTGAGGCTCTTTACTCTGATTAAAGAGTTTTCTTAATATTGGGTAAAAAGTAAAGAAATAGGAATGATTAAGTTGGAATTCCATAATGAACAGAAGACAGCAGAATTGCCTATTTTTTAAAAAACAACATTTTTTTAAAAAACAACATTTTAAATTTTTATCTCTTTGAATTTGATTTATCCAGAAAATGGTTATAGTCGATAGAGATCGATGATCCTTATTGTGTCGCTCGTAATGAGGTGGTACCTCTTTGTTAACGAAACCAAACCTTTCTCCCCAGCTAAAAGGAATTTCAGGTTCAAAAAAGCTGTCTACGTTTGACAAGCTGAAAATTAAAAATAGCTTTTACAAAGGATTAGACTTAGTACGAGGCTAAAAGAAAAGCGGCAAGGCTTTTACACCCTGCCGCATCATTGAGTCAGAACTCAGGCTTTAATTATTTGCCTTCGTCTTCATTGAAGGGTTCTGAACCCAATTCACCTTCCATACGGGAGACCATCAAAGCGGTGGTGGAGTCACCGACGACGTTGATAGACGTACGGATCATGTCGAGTACACGGTCAACGCCTGCGATCAAAGCGATCACTTCAAGCGGAATACCGATTTGCGTGAAGACCAGCGTCGACATAATCAAGCCGGCGCCCGGGACACCTGCCGTACCGACAGCAGCCAACACACCGGTGATAACGACGATAACTTGGTCGCCCATCGTGAGCGGGAGGTCATAGATCTGAGCGGCAAAGACTGCACACACACCCATGTAAACGGCCGTACCGTTCATGTTGATCGTGTTGCCTAACGGAACCGCAAAGGAAGCGATGGAGTTCGTAGCACCCAAGCGACGTGAAGCGACGAGGTTAGCAGCCATAGCGGCGGCAGACGAGCACGTCGTGAAAGCGATCAACCACGGTTCAAAGATGCCCTTGAAGTAATCAGCCACCGGGATACGGATGATGAACATCACGATCGGGATGTAGATCAAGATGACCAACAAGGCGGTAGCGATGAAGGAGGCAAGAATCAATTTGCCCAACGGGAGCAAAACAGCCAAACCGTGTTGAGAAACGACGACAGCCATCAAAGCGAACACACCGATCGGAGCGTAGCGCATCACGACTTGCGTCATGTGAATCATCAAGTTGCCGACGATATCAAAGAAATGATAAACCGGACGACCCTTTTCACCCAGGAAGTTCAGGCAGAAGCCGAACATAATGGCGAAGAAGATGATCTGAAGGATGGAGCCCTTAGCGAAGGCTTCCATCGGGTTGATAGGAACGATGTCAAGTAAGGTTTGAACAAAGCTCGGAGCCTTCACTTGAGCAGCCTTTAAGCCTTCCGTTGAAAGCGTCAGACCGATACCCGGGTCGATGATATTGGCGATCAACAAACCGAAAATCACGGCGATAGCGGAGGTCAGCATGAAGATGACCAACGTCTTAATGGCCACACGACCCAATTTGCTGACGTCGGAAATACCGGCGGCACCGGCAACCAAGGTGGCGAACACCAAGGGAACGACGACCATGCGGATCAAGCGGATGAACAAGTCACCGAAGGGTTTCACGTAGGTAGTGGCGAACTGGGAGTCCAAGAACATACCGACGATCACACCTAGGACAAGACCAATGAGCATTTGCATTGCCAAACCCATTGAAGCGGATTTAGATTTTGCCATTGCATTCTCCTTTCCAAATTTATATTTATTATCGCGAGCGGTCGTCTTTGAGCGCCGTAACAACGCAGAAATACAACTCTGCACACGGTAGTACCGAGCCGAAACGAATGGTTTCAATCTCTTGGTTTCAATGTAGTATCAATTTGTAAAATCGAAAAGTAGGTAGAAACCCTAATACAAATGGCGATTTAGCAATAATGTGTTTGTAAAGAAGCACTGAAATGTTTGATTTATCCTAATAATTCAGGGCGTTATAACACTTTCCCCAACCTTTTGGGGTTTGTATAAGCAAAAACGGCAACTTTTGCGTTTGGACAAATGTTTGCGAAATAACAACTCGTTCGAAAGTATTTAGGGTTTCCGTGTAAGGAAAAGTCTTGGTTTCAATAACAGACCAATAGAAATTCCAAAGGCGCGCTCTTTTGTAAAAATCTGTCTCAGAAGTAATCTTTGAGAGAATCATATAGGCAAGGGCTGAATGAAAATTCAGTGATGAATAAACAGAAGGAACCCCTACTGATAAAGAACGGTTTTCGCTGCCGATAAGGAATGCTTGCTCAGAAGCACTACAGCGGAAAAAGTGTGTGTGATAGATGCTTTTCAGTTCTGAGAGCAGCCAATGATCAAAATCAGTCTTTGAGCTTAGAAAATAGTTCGGGAAATCCCCTGCCGTTAACCCGAGTTTTTGATCTTTGCCGATCCCCTCCCCTTTATCGGTAAAACAATCTGTGAAAAGTTCGGTCGTGCTCGGGAGCTCACAAAAAAGTGAAATAAGAAGGGATTCATTATCCTGAGGTTTTAAAAACCGTTCGGTAAAGCGCTTGAGGTTGTCGGATAATTCAATACAACCGTTGCCCCAAGGCTGGGCACCTATTGAAGATAAACGCACCCAGGCAAAAGGGATACCCTTTTCCGACTTAAAGTAAAAACCCGTGACACGTGGAGGTTTCGGTGCCTGAGGTTTAATTTCGGGTTCTGATTTTAAAGTTGTCCTTGTGGCGACTCTTTCAATGCGACGTTGAGGGTGTGTATGTTCAATCTTTTTTTCATCGGTCTTTTTTGCCGCGCCCTTTAACATACGCGCAATAAGCCAGAGAACGAGCACAATGGCTGCTACCGATAAAAGTAAGAAATAGTCAAAATCTTGTGTCATAACGCCTCAACATTTAGGCATCTAATTCTAATGTATTGACTAAATACAAAGAATGCTTATTTTCCCCTGTTAACGCTGCTTAAGTTTAGCTTTGGGCAAAAAGTGAAACGGTCTTCCTCACTAAAATGAAAACGTTGAGAGTCTCGGGAGGTTGGGATGAAAGTCAAGTTGGGAAAAATTAAACTCAATAATGGTGTGAAGATTCCGTCTCTTGGAATCGGCACATGGCAAATCCCCAGCGGAGAGGATTTGGTCAAATCCTTGCAAAACGCTATTGCCTTGGGTTATCGCTATATCGATACGGCTGCTATTTACGAAAATGAAGAGTCAGTGGCTGAAGCCATTCGCAGAAGTGAAGTCAAGCGCTCCGAACTTTTTATTTCCTCCAAGTGCTGGGCGGCTAACCGCACGTACGACTCTGTTATGCGAGCCTTTGAAGAGTCGCTCAGAAACTTAAAGCTTGACTATCTTGACTGCTATCTGATTCATTGGCCTTACACCAAAGGTGAACCCTTGGCTTGGCAAAGTGTCAATATCGGTACTTGGCGCGCTTTTGAAAAGCTCTATGAGGAAGGTTTGGTTAAAGCCATCGGGTTATCGAACTTTCAGATGCACCATCTGGTCAGTTTTTTGGCTCGTGCCAATGTGGTGCCCGCTGTCAATCAACTTGAATTTCACCCCGGATACACCCAACGCTCGGCCGTCGCTTTTTGTAAGAAAAACGGCATTATGGTTGAGGCTTGGTCACCTCTTGGACACGGATCGCTGCTTTCAGAACCGCGTATTCAGGAGATTGCTTCTCACTATGAACGCCCTGTGGCACAGGTTATTCTTCGCTGGTGCCGTCATCATGACGTCATCCCCGTCACCCGAGCTCTTTTACCCGAGCATCAGAAAGAAAATCTCGAAAGTTTTGATTTCGAATTGACTGAGGATGATATCGCTCAACTCGATGCCCTGCCCGTTATGGGATTCTCAGGACTTGAGCCCGATCACGTCAGTTTTTGATTTGAGTACATTTCTCAACAAAAATCCGGCCTTGCGCCGGATTTTTGCTATTCCTGGAGATTTAATTAGAAGGCAGGAACCACTGCACCTTGGTATTTGTCTTCAATGAACTTGCGCATTTCAGGCGAGGTCAAAGCCTTAGCAAGCTTTTGAAGCTCATCGCGCTTGTCACCCTTACGGACAGCAACGATGTTGGCATAAGGCGAGTCCTTACTTTCCATGTAAAGAGCATCCTTCATCGGGTTGAGATTCACACCCAAAGCATAGTTGGAATTGATCACGGCAAAATCGACGTCATCCAACGCACGAGGCAACACCGCGGCTTCCATTTCAATAATCTGAATTTGTTTGGGATTGTCAACAATATCAGCAGGTGTTCCGTTAACACCGACGCCATCCTTTAATTTGAAAAAGCCTGCGTCAGACAAAATCTTCAACGCACGACCACCGTTGGTGGGGTCATTCGGAATGGCAACTTTGGCGGCATCGGCAATAGTCTTAATATCTTTGACTTTCTTGGAGTACACACCCATCGGTTCAATGTGAACAGCTACCAATGATTCAAGTTGCAACTTGCGTTCGGCGGCGAAATTATCCAGATAAGGCTTGTGTTGGAAGAAGTTGGCATCGAGTTCCTTGTCAGCCAATGCCATGTTGGGCTGAACATAATCGGTAAATTCAATGACTTCAAGCTTAACCCCTTCTTTAGCCAACATGGGCTGAGCCGCTTTCAAAATGTCTGCGTGCGGCACAGGCGAGGCTCCCACTTTCAAAATGCCGCTTTGAGCGGCATCATCTGTGCATCCGGTAATCAGTCCGCCTGCAGCAATCGCGCACAGGCAAAGTGAAATAAGTGAACGACGTTTCATTTTTGTTGTACTCCGTTTTTATAAAATCCGCCTCATTATCCCGTAAGTACGGCTCAATGGGAATACTCACTTTCCTTTAGATATGAGTAATAGAACCTAGATGGATACACTGAAACATTTTTTTCACAGTGCACTTTCAAAAAAATTAAAAGTGGACTTTTAAAAATTTTAAAAGCGGAGTTTTAATCTTTTAAGAGTTACCTATCAGTTGGGAGGATAAAATCTGTGATCACGGAAATAATTCTGAACTAGAATAACTTCTTCCTACAATCTTTAGAGAGATCGATGCGTTTTAGATTGGCCACACAGGGGGATGCTCAAGCACTACTGGATATCTACGCACAATATATCGATACACCGATTACCTTTGAGTGCGTTCTCCCGAGCCTTGAGGCTTTTAAAGAAAGAATTGCCTCAATTCAAGCCTTCTATCCGTATATTGTGGCTGAAGAAAACGGACGCATTCTGGGCTATGCTTATGCACATCGCCACATGGAGCGCGAAGCTTACCAGTGGAATGCAGAACTCTCTGTCTATTTAGACCGCACCTGCACGTCTCTCGGAATCGGAACGTTGCTTGTCACGCGATTAATTCAAATCCTCAAGCTTCAGGGTATTCTGAAAGTCACAAGCGGTATTACACAACCCAACGAGAAAAGCGACGGATTACATAAAAAGTTAGGATTCAGATTGGTTGGAACCTATGACTGCGCAGGCTTTAAAGCCGGAAAATGGTACAACGTCAGCTGGTTTCAAAAAGATATCGGAGAGCACACTTTAGCGCCACATGCTCCCGTCGGTATCAATGAGGTGTCGCCCGAAACGATTGAAGAAATTTTAAAGGCCTAGTTAAAATTTCGGCCCGTTTGGAAAATCCTCTCGGGCTAAAATCCTGTCTATTTCAATCAGCAATTAAACGCCTGGCGATAGCGAACCAAGTCTTCAACCGTAATCACACAAAGACCGTGCAGGTTGGCAAATTCGCAAACCTGAGGCAATTTAGCCATGGTGCCGTCTTCGTTCATGAGTTCACAGAGAACGCCTGCGGGATTGAGTCCTGCAATACGCATTAAATCAACTGTAGCTTCAGTGTGTCCGCGGCGTTCAAGCACGCCGTTGGCGCGTGCGCGAAGCGGATAGACGTGGCCCGGACGCAGTAAATCCTCCGGTTTACCGTTGGGGTTGGCAGCCGCCTTAATGGTCGTGACACGATCCTTTGCACTTACTCCGGTTGTACAGCCGTGCGCGGCTTCAATCGAAACACAGAAAGCTGTGCCTTGCGTGTTGGTATTGTTTTCAACCATTTGGGGTAATTGCAGGCGTTTGCAGTCTTCGTCACGTAAACACACGCAGACAATACCCGAGCAGGCACGAATCATCAGAGCCATTTGCTCAACGGTCAAAAAGTCCGTTGATAAAATCAGATCCCCTTCATTTTCACGATTTTCATCGTCAACGACCATGACACCACGGCCGGCACGTAAATCGGCAATGGCGCGCTTAACACGCGTATAACTGTCTACACCATATTGAGCCAGAAGGTTTTCAGACTGATGCATACAAGTATCCTTTCTTTAAAAGACATTTAAAAATCGCATCAGGGAAAGTGAAGGCGCAAAGAAAAATACGCCTTCATGAGGAAAGTTGTCGCTCTTTCTTCCGGACTATACCGTCGGTATCGGAATCTCACCGATTCTGCTGACCGGGTGAAAATTGTTTTAACTTCCACCCGCGCTCGTGGACTGTTACCACCGGTGGGGAATTTCACCCCGCCCTGAGTCAGCCGTGATTTTAACGCTTTTTCGCAGGCTGCGTATACCTTGCACTTAAAACCTGCCAAAGTTTTCGAATATCGGAAGGCTCTTTCTGAGCTTTCTTCGAGCGATATTCGCAGTGAAGCAGGTCGTGTGCCAAGTGTGAACCCGGAGCGCCGAGCGTTTCGGCATAAAGCGCCGTGACTTCAGGATTCTTGTGCGACTCGCGAATAGCGCACTCTTCATCAATTTTATAAATAGCTTCCTGCCGCACTCGGCTGAAGGGCTGATAGTTGTTTTTCTTTCTGGGTGTTCCGCCCCCTGAAATACAACCGCCGGGGCAGGCCATCACTTCAACGAAGTCATAGATCACTTCGCCTCGGCTCATCTTATCTAAAAGCGCCTGTGTGCGAGCCAGACCATGCACCACCGCGACACGGATTTCTCCTAATTCGCCTAAATCCACCGTCGCTTCTTTGACGCCTTCTAAACCGCGTGTGGGTTCAAAAACCATGGGCTTCATACTTTGACCGTCATGGGTTAAAGCGTAAGCCGTGCGAACCGCCGCTTCCATGACGCCCCCTGTGGTACCGAAAATAGCACCGGCCCCGGTATAGTCGGTAAAAAGATGTTCGTCTCGAGCCATGGGCTTACAATTTTTCAAGTGCATCCCGCAGCGACGAAGAAGTTTTGCCAATTCCCGAACGGTCAAAACAGCATCCACGTCCGGTCCGGCTTCTCGCGCAAGCGTCGGTCGCAAGGCCTCGCCTTTTTTAGCCGTACAGGGCATAACGGAAATGACGCGCAGTTTATCCCGCGAGACATTGAGTTTTTGGGGTAACAGCGCTTTAGCCAACGCCCCGAAGATCGCCTGCGGAGATCGGGTGGTTGAGAGATATTCCATCACCATCGGCGCGTGTTTTTCCACGTAATTGACCCAGCCCGGGCAGCAGGAGGTAAACATGGGAAGCGCAACCTCGTGATCTTCTTTACGGGCTTTGAGGCGCTCCAAGAGTTCCGTCCCCTCTTCCATAATGGTCACATCGGCTGCGAAATTCGTATCCATCACGTAATCGACACCAATGTGCTTTAAGGCATAAACAATAAGGGGCTCGACATTTTCGCCCGGCGTCATACCGAACTCTTCCCCAAGCGTCACACGAACGGCAGGGGCCAATTGGAAGATCGTGACCGTTTCCGGGTCATCAATCATGTTAAGCACCCGATCGGTTTCGTCTTTTTCACTTAAAGCACCGGTGGGGCAAACCAATGTGCACTGACCGCACTGTACGCACTTGGCAGAATCCGCCCAGCGCTTGGCACCCGTCATGGCAACGCCTGCCATGGTACCGAAATTATCAATGGTGAGCGCACCGATCCCCTGCACCTGGCGGCAGACTTCAACGCAGCGCCCGCAGCGGATGCATTTATTGACATCACGGACAATGCCGGCAGACGAGTCATCAAAGACGCGATTGGCGACAAAGGTGTTCGGTGTCGGTGTATGAGTCATACCGATAAAAAGTGCGACGTCCTGCAGCTCACAGTTGCCGTGCCGTGCGCAGCTCTTACAATCCTGCTCATGATCGGCAAAAAGGAGTTTCATCTGCAATTGCTGCATTTTGCGCACGCGCTCGTTGCGCGTGAAAATGCGTTGACCGGCCTTAATGGGCGTTGTGCAGGCCGTGACCACGTGACCGGTTTCTTCACCCTCGTCAAACACTTCAACCAAACACATGCGACACGTGCCCGGCGTATGGTTAAGGGGCATAAAGGCGCAAAGGGTCGGAATAAAAACGCCGGCGTCTTTGGCCACCTGTAAAATCGTTTGTCCTTCTTGGAAAGAGACTTTCTGACCGTTAAACCAAGCAAAATTTTCCATGATTGACTCTCTCCTTACACCGCTTGGTTTTGAATATGAGTGATGTTACCGGGAATCGGCAATTGCGTAACCACTCCGTAGATGCGGTAGCAGCGCATGCAACGATTGGCTTCAGCAATAGCTTCGCCTTCTGTCATCGATAAGTCAACTTCTTCAAAGTTGCCTCTCCGTTCCTCAGAAGACAGGGTCTTTAATTTATGACGCGGTGCCGGACACAGATCGATCTTCGGATCGGTTTCTTTCATGAGTTCACCCTTTTTGATGAGTTCGCCCATGCGGCGACGGGCCACAAAACCGACTGAGCCTCGGGTGAGGTATTCGTTAATGGACTGAGCGGCAATCTGACCTTGTGCCAAGCCGTCAATAAGCGTTGTGGGACCGGTGGCTGCGTCGCCTCCGGCAAAAACGCCCGGACGAGTTGTGGCGAGTGCTTCAGAAACCGAGATGTTGCCGCGCTTATCAAACATGATGCCGTCATCATCGCAGAGCACTTCCTGGTCAAGCCGTTGACCGATCGCCGCAATAAGATTCGTGCATTCAAGGACCGTTTCGGTACCTTCAATCTCAATGAGTTTGCCTCGGCGCGACCCCGGAACCTTTTCTTCGCGCATTTTGGCGATCTTCAAACCGGTGACCTTACCGTCAGCAGATATGATTTCTTTTTGAACCGAGAGGAAATGAAAGACGATCCCCTCTTCTTTAGCGGCCACCACTTCTTCGTGATCAGCCGGCATCCCTTCTTCGGTACGACGATAGACCACATGCACGGTGCCGTCCGTCAAACGAGCGGCCGAGCGCGCGCAGTCCATTGCCACGTTACCGCCGCCCACCACGACCACGTCGCCTGTGAGTTTAAAGGGGCGATTGCCGGTGACAGCACGTTCAACCTTTTGCAGGAAATCAATGCCGTTAAAGTAACCGGTGAGCGTCGTGTCTTCATTATCAAGACCCAGATACATGCCCTTGGAACAACCGACGCCCAAGAAAATGGCGTTGTAGCCGCGATTGAAAAGGTCAGTCACCGAAAAGTCGTAGCCCAGGCGCTGGTGATAGAAATAGCGGCCGCCCAATTGTTCAATCACATTGGTTTCACTTTCTAGCAGCCCCTTGGGCAAACGGTACTGGGGAATGCCCACCTGAGCCATGCCGCCTGCGTGGCTGTTGGCTTCAAAAATATCGACTTTATAGCCCTGAAGCAGTAAGTGATAAGCACAGTTGATGCCGGCAGGACCTGCTCCAACCACGGCCACCTTCGGGCTCATGGGGTTGGTGTCGCGCTGAGCAAAGTTAAAGAGCTCTTCCATGGGACCCGTTGCATCGGCGGCATACCGCTTTAAATTCTTGATATCGACGGCGCTATCCAGATACTGACGACGACAGGCCTTTTCACAATAACGCACGCACACACGCCCGCAACTGCCGACCAAAGGATAGTGACGAAGAAGCACTGCCGCGCTCATTTCGGGTTCGCCCGCCTTAATGTAGTCAATATAGCGGGGAACATCGACGTGAGCCGGACAAGCCTCAATACAAGGAGCACTTAAAACCGTGTAGTAGTCATAGACGTTTTCGGCAACGGGCTGAGCCTGAAGGAGTTCATCAGGACAATATTGCAACGCGCCCAAAAGTGCCTCAGGCGTCGTCTGACCGATTCCGCAAAGACTGGTTTGCTTCATCTGTTCGGCTACAGTCTTCACGTACTCCCAATCCACCTCGGAGGCTTTCCCACGAACAACCTTACCCAATGCTTCAGCAATGACCATTACCCCGATTCGGCAGGGCGTGCATTTGCCGCAGGTTTCGCGCTCCGCTCTTTGGTAGTAACGCCAAAGTGAGAAAGCGAGATTAGCGCGCCGATCCATGACAATAAATCCCCTGTCACAGACAAAACTCATGATGGGGTTGCCGGGATTGAACTGAGAAAACTGATCAAGCGGCAACCCTTCAGGAGCCACCGGGGAGAATGTGGATCGATTGTCGTAAAAGCGCCCGTCCCAGACGCCGAAAATCAAGGGGTTCATAACTATTTTGCACACAGACCCTGAGGATTATAAGTGTGCTCTCTCCTTTTTGTTAGTATTCTTTGCTCCAAGCTCTGCGCAAAAAGTGCTCAAGTGGTTTTAACCACCTTCGCACTTTTTGTAGGACACCGCCTGTCTTATCTTTCAGACGTAGTGTATCAGGCTTAGTGATCCGATTTAATACCTGCTCCGCACATAGTGATCAATGTATCAGGCGTCGGCCCGTAAAGTTCACAATAATGCAGATAGGCAGCGTAATTGGCAGCCGTCGTGTGTTCACAGTAAATACCGTGGGCAGCCAAATGCGCACGGGCCTCAAGAATTTTATCCTCAGGGGCCGTCACAAAACGGATGTTATGGCGATAGGCCATATCCAAAAGTTCTGCGCCGCGACTGGGTTTGCCGATTGCAATGCCTTCGGCCATCGTTTCGGTCACCGGAACTTCTTCGGGTTCGGTTGCGTGATGTTTAGCCGCTTGATAAAGCGGATCACATTTTTCACTT
The DNA here is from genome assembly GCF_016901835.1 of Parasutterella secunda. GTDB lineage: Bacteria > Pseudomonadota > Gammaproteobacteria > Burkholderiales > Burkholderiaceae_F > Aphodousia > Aphodousia faecavium. The sequence goes on from NZ_JACJKX010000004.1 coordinate 15,577, forward strand.
TGAAGCGCAATAATCTGCGGGAATTGATCAATGACACCTGAAGCCAATAAGTGTTCAAGCGCTTTGACTACTCCTATATAAAGCGTTCCGTTACCCACAGGCACCACGATGTTGGCAGGAATTCGTCCGAGCTGCTCGTAGGTTTCATAGATATAAGCCTTCATGCCTTCATAGAAGAAGGGATTAAAGACGTGATTGGCGTAATAGACGTGTTCTTCACGAACCTTTGCGCGGCAGACATCGGCGCAATGATCGCGGCTGCCCGGCACTTCATTGACTTTTGCGCCGTGTGATTTGATCATGCGGATTTTCGATGGGCTCGTGCCATCTTTGACAAAGATTTCGCAACCGATTCCGGCCCGTGCTGCATAAGCGGCTACAGCATTGCCGGCATTGCCGCTTGAGTCCTGTACGCAGTCTGTCACACCGATGGATTTCATGTGTGAGACCAAAGTGGCAGCTCCCCGGTCCTTAAAGGATAAGGTCGGCATGTAATAGTCCATTTTAAGAAGCACATTATCATCGAGGCGAATGATGGGCGTCATCCCCTCACCCATGGTGACGCTTTGCCAGGATTCATCATCAAGAGCCATAAAGCGGCGATAACGGAATTGATTCCATTGAGTCTTGTCAATGAGTTTTTCATCCCATTTGGGCGGCGTGAAATCCAATTCAAACAAACCGCCGCATTCACAACAGGGTTCTTTTGTTGTGACGGGAGTGATTTTTCCGCATTTCGTACAAACGTAATTCATGATAAAGCTCCTGATAATTAACGTTTTCCATGAATTTCATCGAGGTACCCGTAAAGAGTAACCTTAGAAAGACCGAGCTTGCCTGCGACATACTCCATAGAGCCTTTGACTAAAAAGACACCGCGCTCATCCATAAAGCGAATGAGTTCGAGTCGGTCGTCTCGACTGTTCCGACCTTCTGCAATCAGTTCATTGACCATCGAGTCAATCATGTTATTGACAAATTGCCGGACACTGTCTTCTTTTGCAGGTGAGGCGACTGTTTCAGTTTCAGAGTGTTCGGCAATGACTCTTTGCCCTTCCCCTGCTTTGGGTTTACCGTGAAGGAGGTTTTGGGCCCAATTCATTAAATCGTTGGCCCGCGTCGTGTCGATGTTGATACAAAGCGCACCGATCAACTCTTTTTTCTCATTTCGTATTAAAAGAGAAGATGAACGGATGAGCCGTCCGTCTTTTTTAAATAAATAGTTATCGACCACACCGTCTTCGGGGTTACCGGCAAAGACAGCTTTTTCAATCAAGTGGTGAAAAGTCTGTCCGATTTTACGTCCTGTCACTTCGCCGTTGGCCACATAGACCACTGAGTGCTGAGGAGTGGACATGTCGTGGAGCACCACTTCAGCATCGGGAAAAGTGCGGGCGATCAGCTCAGCCACAGAGAAGTATGGAATCAGTTTTTCGTTTTGCATGCAATAAGTTTAATAAAGAGATTCTCTCCGATCAATAAAAAATTATATACAGTAATAAAAAATTATTTCAAAATAATTGATACTTTTAGATCAGAAAGGATTTTCCTTGCGAGTCAAGAGTTGAGTAGAATGAATCAATCTGTTAAGTTTTTCGAATGGATTGATCATGCTTATTGAACATCAATATGAAGATTTGATGCGTCATGTCTTTTTCCATGGCGTCAACAAAAGCGATCGCACGGGAACCGGCACGCGCTCGGTCTTCGGCTATCAGATGCGCTTTAACCTTCAGCACGGTTTTCCGCTTGTGACGACTAAGAAGCTTCACCTGCGCTCCATCATTCATGAATTGCTCTGGTTTTTAAAGGGTGACAGCAACATCAAGTACCTCAAAGACAACGGCGTGAGCATCTGGGATGAATGGGCAGATGAAAACGGCGATTTGGGTCCCATTTACGGTGTTCAGTGGCGCAACTGGCGCGGAGCCGACAATCAAACCGTGGACCAAATTGCTGAACTCATCCACACGATTAAAACCAATCCCGACTCCCGTCGCATGATCGTGACGGCATGGAACGTAACCGAATTGCCGAAAATGGCGCTTCCCCCTTGCCACATGATGTTCCAGGTCTACGTGGCTGACGGAAAACTCTCCTGCCAGCTTTATCAACGCTCGTGCGATATTTTCCTGGGCGTCCCCTTTAATATCGCAAGCTACTCACTTTTAACGCATATGCTCGCTCAGCAGTGCGACCTTGAAGTTGGAGACTTTGTATGGACGGGCGGCGACTGCCACCTCTATAACAACCACTTCGATCAGGTGCGCCTACAATTGTCCCGTGAGCCTCGTCCCTATCCAAAGCTTGTGATCAAACGTCGTCCTGAATCCATCTTTGACTACAAGTACGAAGACTTTGAGATCGTGGGCTATGATCCCCATCCAGCCATCAAGGCACAGGTGGCGGTCTAAAGGAGAGAAGCGTATGACGCAATTGCATTTAATCGTCGCACACGCCCGCAACGGCGTAATCGGTAAAGACAATAAACTGCCGTGGTATTTGCCTGAGGATTTAAAAAACTTCAAGCGCACGACGATCGGAAAACCGGTCATTATGGGACGTAAAACCTGGGAGTCGCTAGGACGTCCTCTGCCCGGACGACGAAATATTGTGATTACGCGTCAAGAAAATTACAAGGCTGAAGGCGCCACAGTAGTCGGTAGCTTAGATGAGGCTTTGAAAGCAGTTGAAGATGCTCCGATTGCGTTTATTATGGGCGGCGCTCAAGTTTACGAAGAAGCGCTTCCCCGTGTCGAAGTGGCCCACATTACGTATTTAAATGCTGACTTTGAGGGTGATGCGTTCTTTACTCACCTCTCACCCGACGAGTGGGTACTCACTGAAGAACAATCTTTCCCCGCAACGGATGCTCATCCCTTCAGCTTCAGCTTCCGTATCTACACTCGTAAGTAAACTTCAACTGATTCTTTAATACGATTTGAGCCGCGAAATGCGGCTCAAATCATTTCCGGTGTCAGACGTTCACCGATTAACATTCCACCACGCTCACGGCCAAACCACCTTGGCTGGTTTCTTTGTATTTCGATTGCAAATCAAGACCGGTTTTAAGCATCGTCACAATCACCTGATCCAAAGACACGTAGTGATGGCCGTCACCTAAAAGGGCTAATCGGGCAGCATTAATGGCTTTAACTGCAGCAACGGCATTGCGTTCAATGCAGGGAATCTGCACTTGGCCTGCAACCGGATCACAGGTCATGCCGAGGTTGTGTTCCATACCGATTTCAGCGGCATTTTCAACTTGTTGCGGTGTTGCGCCCAAAACCTGAGCTAAGCCCCCAGAGGCCATGGAGCAGGCTACGCCCACTTCACCTTGGCAGCCCACTTCAGCGCCCGAAATCGAAGCATTTTCTTTATAAAGAATACCGATTTGACCGGCTGTGAGTAAAAAGTCACGTACGCCTTCGATATCGGCCGAGTCAATAAACTTCATGTAGTAGTGAAGCACAGCAGGAATGACGCCCGCTGCACCGTTCGTGGGTGCAGTGACTACGCGTCCGCCGCAGGCATTTTCTTCATTGGCTGCAAAAGCAAAAGCATTGACCCAATCAAGAACCGCAAGCGGATCGTTTAAGGAGCGCTTTTCAAAATCCAGCTTTTCATACATTTGCTTGGCGCGGCGCTTCACCTTCATGGGACCGGGCATAATGCCTTCATTTTTAAGACCGCGGGCAACGCAGTCCTTCATCACGGACCAGAGGTAGTCGAGCTGAGCATTGATTTTTTCGTCCGTTTCCCACCAGACCTTTTCGTTTGCGCGAACAATCTCAGGAATCGAAAGCCCTGTTTTTTCACACCACTTCATCAGATCGGCAGCGCTGGAAATAGGATAAGGCTGAGCCTTGGTATGGATGGTTTCTTTTTCTTCGCTTACCTTATCAAAGTTGTTGGGATCACTTTCGACAATAAAGCCGCCACCCACGGAGTAATAACGTCTTGAGAGCAGAACATTGTTGTCTTTGTCCTGAGCAATGATGTGCATGGCATTGGTGTGATAAATAGCCACTTTCTCCGGACTTAAAATAATGTCGCGTTCGGGATTAAATTCAATCACCTTACCGGAAGGCAGTGTCAGACGATGTTCGGTGCGGATGGCCTCCAAAATCTTGGGGGCGGCATCGAGATCAACATTAGCGGGTAACATACCCATAAGTCCTAACTGGAAGGCGGTATCGGTTGCGTGACCGATACCCGTTGCACCGAGACTGCCCATCAAATCCACCCAGATGCGATTGGTTTTTTGATCAAGCCCCGATTCGACGAGTTCTCGGCTGAACCGCACGGCCGCGCGCATAGGACCCACCGTATGAGAAGATGAAGGGCCGATGCCGACACGGAAAATATCAAAAACGCTCACACTCATGATGAAATCCTTTTTTAGTCAATTCGTTCTACACGATAGGCTTGGTTTTCCGAGCCATTGACCCAAAGTAAGCTCGACGCGTCTGTTGATTGAGGGACAAAGGCCGAGCAAATCAGTTTGTCGCCTAAAAGTCCCACAAAGCCGGTTTGAGTGACAGCCTCCCCATCACCGGTCATCAGCGTCACCTCCCGGGGATCGTCAAACCAGTCAAAGGCATCATCTTGGTGAGAGGTTAAAGCGACGACCTTTTTGGGCTCCGTTGCCTTCATGCGCGCTTCGGTGAGTGCCCGGCCGATAAACATACGAGCGGGATCCGAAAAATCAATGAAGCGACTTCCATCCATGTCTGCGGGCATCATGTCCTGGGCTTGCCAGGCAAAAGTCAAGGGACGGCCTTGTGCGTAGCATAGCGACAGAGCTGATAATTCGTCGAGCATTTCAATGCCGGGATGGGTAAAGTTTTCAAATACTTTTTCTTCCCCTTGCAAAAGACTCATGTTGCCGACACGCATCACGAGCACTTCACCCTGACCGGTCTTCATCACCTGAACCTTTCCGTCAGCTAAAAGTCCGTGAGGGGTATTGGTTTGATCGGCAAACAAAAGCGCATTGGCAGTCTTGATGGTTTTGAAGTCTTCGTCAAACGCTTTGGCAACCTGGTGCATCCAAGCCAATGTATCCAACGATTGGAAAACCACTCTGAAGTGCTCATCGGCATCGGGTAAATGGGCAACCCAAACAAAATCCGTAATCAGCCCCAATGCATTGAGAATGAAGCTCTGACGCACTTCACCACGGTGAATATTTTTCACATCAACGGTGAGAAGGCGCCGCAAAAAGGCCACGCCCTGCGCATCGTTGACTTCAATTGTGTAATAAAGTGAATTGAGACCCTCGGGATCCTGAGGGCACACGTAAAGCCCCATGCCGGCTTGAGCACGAAGAGCCTTTTGTCCGCTTGATTGAATATCAGACATGGTTTAACTCGACTGAAAAAGTATTCGCAACAGGAAAATCGGTGCACATTTTAACAAAAGGGAGACTAAATATTACCTTGGCAGAAAGGCAGTCTTGCCACCTATAATTCAGACAGAAAGGATTGATTATGAAACGCTTTGTTATTCGACCCTTTATATTGGTCGCTTTGATTTTGCTCACGATTGCCTTGTGGGCAACGGCCTACTCGTATAAGTGGCACTACGGTTTAGCCTACCGGTTGGGGTTGATTGAGATCGCACCCGCCCCCTCTCTTGAAATCGGTGAAGAAAAATATATGGCTCATGCGGCAGGCGAAATTGACGGATTTCGGTACACCAATTCCCTTGAAGCGGTTCAATCGGCGATCGACTCTGGCTATCGTTTCATTGAAATGGATATGCGTCAAACGCTTGACGGTCATTATTTCGGAGCCCATTCTATTGACGACTTTAACGAAGAGACGGGCTCCAATCGCTGGATTCTCCCTCCCACGGTTAGCCAAATCAGAGAGAGCAAAATTCATGAGCTTTTCACGCCGGTTTTACTCACGGACATGGCTCCGATCCTAAAAGCTCATCCCCAACTGATGCTGGATATCGACAAGGGTGAGGATTTTGTCAAAATGATGAAGGAATGCCCCTATCCGAATCAGATGATTATCGAGACCACGACCGCCAATCGCTACATTGCTGCCCGTGCGGCAGGGTTTTCTTACGTAGCCTATTCGGGATTTGGATAAAGATTTTATTGAGGAGCTCGGGGTAAAAATTTTGGTGGTTGATAATGATATTAATCCCAAAGATCCTTTCCTTAATGAATTTTGCCGTCAAGGCGGTACGCTTTTGATCACCGGTTTTGATCATGCGCAGGATATTCCTGCTGACTTTTTAAAACTGAGAGCACTTTTTTACGTCGATCAAAAGTAGACGGTCTGCCGTCCTTTGAAGAACTGAATTAATTTCTTAAAAAATATGAACGAAGAACTTCTCATTCATTGCTCAGCCCAGGAAACCCGCGTGGCAGTCATGGTCAACGGAATTTTGGAAGACCTCCATATTGAACGTCGCGCGCAGCGAGGTTTAGTGGGCAATGTCTACAAGGGAAAAGTGATGCGGGTGCTCCCCGGCATGCAATCGGCCTTTATCGATATTGGTCTCGAGCGCACGGCGTTTTTACACGTTCATGATATTTATACGGCCCGCCAGGATGACGGTTCCTATAAACCCATTGAATATCTGCTCCATGAAGGAGAGTCTGTCATCGTTCAGGTTTCCAAAGATCCGATCGGTACGAAAGGCGCAAGACTTACAACCACCATTTCGCTTGCCGGCCACAAATTGGTCTATTTGCCCAAAGAGCCCCATATCGGTGTGTCTCAACGAATTGAAGATGAAGTTGAGCGCGACAGACTCAAAGCCCTCATTACAGCCGTGAGACCCGAGAGCGAAAAAGGCGGCTACATTGTGAGAACCTGTGCCGAAGGGGCCACAAGCGAAGACTTTCTCACCGATATGGAATATCTTGGCAGACTCTGGAAGCAGATCGCCGAGAAAATAACGGTAACAGCTGCTCCCGGTATTTTGTACCAGGACCTCTACCTTGAAGAGCGTGCCCTTCGTGATATGGTCAATGAAAACACCACTCGAGTGCTTGTCGATGCTTGGGATGACAATATCGATAAACTCAAAACCTTTGCTCAAACCTTTGTGCCGACCGTGACCGATAAGTTGGAAATGTATACGGCCGAAACGCCGCTATTTGAGCAGTACGGCATCGAAAGCGAAATTGAAAAGGCGCTTTCCCGCCGAGTAGATCTGAAGTCCGGCGGTTATCTCATTTTCGATCAAAACGAAGCCATGTCCACAATTGACGTGAATACCGGTGCTTATGTCGGAAAGCGCGATTTCGGCGACACGGTTTTCAAAACAAATCTTGAAGCCGCGCGAGTCATTGCCCGTCAATTAAGACTTCGCAATTTGGGCGGCATCATCATTATTGATTTCATCGATATGGAAAAAGACTCACACAGGGCGGCAGTCTTAGCTGAACTGCAAAAGGCAGTTTCAACCGACCGGGTGCACATCACGATGAGCAACTTTACCGAACTCGGGCTCATTGAGATGACGAGAAAGCGCACGCGCGATTCACTCGGACATATTCTCTGCGAGCCCTGCCCCTTGTGCGGCGGACGAGGCGAAATTAAAACTGCCCGAACCGTGTGCTATGAAATTTTGCGTGAAGTCTTAAGAGAATGGCGTCAATACCCGGGCATCAAAGAATTTGCCATTATTGCCAGTCAAACCGTCATCGACCTCTTTTTGGAAGATGAGGCCGAGGCGCTCAATCTTTTGCAGGATTTCATCAATTGCCCGGTGAGACTTCAGGTTGAAAGCTGCTACAGCCCGGAGCAGTATGACATCACGTTCAATTAAAAAAGCACTCTAAAAAATTAAACCGGTTTGTTTCAGAGAGACAATCCGGTTTACTTAATGGCGAGCCGATCAACCCGTTTCAGATTGGAGCAACGCTTTAACACTCAGATGAACGTTTGTACAGATATCTCCTTTCTGCCGGCTATCATCTGCAAGCAATTTTTCCGCTCTTTTTACGGCTAAAAAAATTTGATCCTTTGTTTTGTCAAACATTGTCGACATCGGTTTAACATAATCCGGGACATATCGTTTTAAACGCTCAATAGAATCTAGTGGAAGCATTTTTTGTGGGTACAAATACTCGAAATGGAGTAGGAACCACAATTCAAAATTCGGAATAGAGTCAACCGCTGTAAACTCAATATTCTGTTTTTCCTGTGTCCGGTACTTCCCTGATAGCTCTTTAATTCTCTTGATTGCGGTAATTCGAGCTAATGGATCATTATCCTCATCAAACACAACGAAGACTTTTTCAAATGCCTTCGGAGGGAAAAGCAGTCTTTGATTATTAGTAAAACCATTCAGAAGCAAGGATTCCGCGTAATCAACTATATTTTTAGGAGAGGTGCCTTTTCCTGACGGCATTACCCTACATTCAACAGCAGGGATACGATAATACCGTCGGAGAGCCTCAAAATAGGCTCTTTCAGTTTCTCCTTCGGTAATAATAAGAATGCGATCCCTGGTCGGTCGTTTCCCTGCATTGCGTCTATCCAAAGAATGGTGTCTCTTTTTTGCCATATATCTATCCTGCGTTATTCAACCGATCAATAAAAGGAATTGCATCAAATCTACCTCTACGATAGCCGTCTCGTACCGATTCATTTTTTCTGACTTTAAAGTCAAGCAACGAATACACATTTGAAGATTGTGTTTCATTTTTTGAAATAAACCAAACCTGATCGCGTCGCAAAAGCGGAACCTGTTGGGGCGATGAAGTTTGATTTTCCAGCAACCCGTCACAATGCGTTGTAAAAATCAGTTGAGATCCTTCCTCCTGATCAGGAATGGTCTCAAAAGCCTGAATCAATTTTTCTACCAATTTAGGGTGCAGACTGTTATCAAGCTCATCAAACAAAATAGTGACGTGCTTGTTCAAAATATCCAAAATCGGACCCGCTAAAAAGAAGAATTTTTGTGTACCTAGAGACTCTTGCTCTAAATTTAAAAAACGGATACCGGAATCGGTTTTGTGGCCCAATGACACAAAGTCGTGATCGATCTCTTGGTCGATCACCTGCACTTGATTGTCCCCGTCAATTGTGATGTTTTTATTGGGAATTTTTTTTGTCAGCAAGCGAATATCATCAATTGAAAAATCCGCAGATTGCATGAGCTTAATGATCGCATCTTTGGCCTTGCCCAATTTAATTTGGTTGACCGTAAAGTTTTGATTCAGACGTTCCAGGTCATTAATAACAACCAATTGATCTTTAAACCAGTCGTAGATCGGTTTGAGCTGAACATTATTCAAGGCAACAGCGGTACTTAAGTACAACACAGAATCCCGGGTCATCTTTTCCCACGTCTTTTTGCTGCCTTTAAAAAATGTACTGTATGTGTACTCATATTGCCCGGTTTGAGAATTCCATATACGGTTAAACCAGGTTTGGGCAACCTTTTGAGGGTAGGATAAAAGGTACTCTTCAATCACCCGTCCATTCAAAAGACTGAAACCGTATTGGTATCGAACCTTATCGACCAAAATAGTAATCTCAAAAGATGAGGGTTTGGTTGCAGACTCAGTGTCAAACAAAAAGGTGCTGTATGCTGCATTCAAAACAGAAAGAGGATTCGTAACTGTTTGAAGAACGTAACCCCTCATAAATTGAATGGCTTTGAGCAGATTTGATTTTCCGCTTGCGTTAGCACCATAAATTGCTGCTGTTTTCAAAACCGGAGGGATATTTTCTACACCTGTCTTAAAAGCATGCGTATCGAGACCCTCTTCGTGTCTGGGATAAGCCGACATTGAAAAGATTTGTTGATCACGAAAACTTCGATAGTTCGAAACACGAAATTCAAGTAACATAACTACCCCAATTAAATTTGATTTTATGAAGAAAATCTTCGTAAACCGCTATATGATTTTACATTTGTTGGGGTTTGTTGACAATTTTGAAAAGAAAAATTCCAGTGTTAATTGTGATTTGATTATCCAAAATGATCAACTGTATCGATTGGATTTGAAATAAGGAAATCAGCAGTGGGGCTTTTTTCAAAGCCCCGAAATAAGTTAAAGCTTCTTAAGTTTTTCTTCAATTGGCACGTATTTTTGAAGTTCAATCGTCACAATCACGCCTCGTCCCGGATTGGGTTCTGCCCAGACTCGGCCCGCGTGACGCTCTGCCAGAGAACTCACAATTGAAAGCCCCAGGCCCAAACCATGAGCTTTAGTCGTTTCCAATTTTTGGAAGAACTGCTTGGTAAATTCCTCATCGACATGTTTGGCGTTATCAATCACCCGAATCCACCAGGTATCTTCATGATCTTCAATGCGGATTCGAATGAGGTCTTCGGAGGTGTCACGCATGGCAGGATGCACTTCGGTGAAAGCGTCGGCCGAGTTCTTCAAAAGATTTAAAATCGCCAATTCCAATTCCCAATCATCGGCTTCGATGGGGGCTTTTTGCACCCCTTCAACGACCACCGGTACAGTGGTACGGCCGGACTTTTCAAACGTGGCCACGGTCTTGGCAACAATATCGCGAATGTCGTGCTCTTCACGTTTGACTTCATGGGGTTTGGCGTAACTTCTGACGTGATCGACAATATCATTGGCACGCTCAGTGTGATACTCAATCTCTTTGAGAATACGAATAACGGTGTCTTTGTCAGCCGTCCCCTTTTCAATACGACGCAAAAGTCCTCGCGAATAATTGGAGACCGTTGCCAAAGGTTGCTTTAATTCATGGGCAATCATGCTCGACATCTGTCCCACAATACCCGTGCGCTCAAGCCTCGAAATATATTCGTTTGTCTGCTCCTGCTGCTTAGAGATCCGGTCTTTTTCAGCAAGTGCTTTTTTCAGAGCCTTCGTGCGCGAGGCGACTTCAACTGAAATGATGAGGTTATAGAAAAAGCCCGCCACAATTAAGAAAATGGCGGTAATAAAAATCGTGCGGTTTTCGCTTAAAGTTCGATAAATTGCCGAATACGTTACGTTGTTATAAGGGCCGATTCTCAAGTGGTACATCAGGTCATAGAGCGCACGTGTGTTTTCCGGCATGCTCCAGGTTGCACCGTAGGGAAGCTTAATTCCCAATAAAGCATTGGTCATTTCAAGAATATAGTTACTGTCGACGCCATTGCGGTAAGAAACCATAAGACTCGGGTACGCATTAGTTGAGTGCTGACAGGCAAGGTCGGAGACCGGCTGCGGATTGATGACTCTGAAATCACTTAAGTGCGCCTTATTTTGAATCATCGCGACTTCAATGAAGCACGCAGGAACAATTCCCACGTCAGCATTGCCCGTTTTCACGGCATTGAGCACTTCAAGCGGATCACGGTTAGAAGTAAAGGCGATGTTTTTAAAGGCGGCCTGCCAGGAAAGATTTTTTTGGACAAAGGGCTCTTTAGCAACGGTAAAACCGGCAAAGGATTCTTCGGCGGTACCGGCTACGCGATAGGAGCCCGTCGCAATATCGGTAAGCGTATAAATTTTGGTACTGTCACTTGACACCACAATTGTTGAGGCGGTTGAATAGCTAGGCGACTTCGCCTGAGGACGCCAAAGCATCGCTATGGCTTTGACTTTATCTTCAAAGGCCAGATCAGCATAGAAGTCCGATTCACTGATGACAAAATCAATCTCATTGTCAACTAGCATAGACGCTATTGCGTCGCGATCAAGAAACTTGAGCACTAAAAACTTATCGGCTCCTCGCACCGTTTTATCAATTGCGTCAATCGTCGCTTTAAAGTAGGTACGCTGCATGTACGGATCAATCTGGGTGTCAATTGCCACAACAACCTGATTGGAATTGATGCGCGAGCCGTCAATAATTTGTTTGACAGGACTGGTGAGGGTCTGCCTCAAAATGGAGTTGTGATCACCCATGATGAGTGATTCCACACCCATCGCAGAAAAGATCACGACCATGATGGCCACACAGGTAATCAGAAACCGACGCATAAGAAAAAACGCTATTTTTGTTTTGACAAACAACAATATTAAATAAAATCAACCTACAATAACAATCATTATTCAACATAAGTTTGCGTATGGACAGTCTTTTTCTCGATCAAATGCCCGCCAAAGTCACCTCCCAAACCATGCTGGTGGAGGTTTTTAATGAAAAGCTGGCTTTTAAAGCTCTGCAAAACCGCTGTGTAAGAGTCTCTGACCTCACCAAACTCGTTAAAAAGAACGAATTGGGAAAAGTTTTCGACACTGAAGAAGAAAAAGAAGCAATCAGCAAGTGGCTCCTCGATAACGGTCTGATCAGACAAAGTAAAAAGGCTGATACCAAAACTGAGACGGATGATTCTTTTTCCTACCCGTCTAATCCTCGGATTAAACCGCTTGAGAAATTGACGCTTTCATTAGGATTGGATGGTAAAACAGGTTCTAATCGCGGCAACGATGCCATGAAAAGTCTTGAAGCAACCGACGATCTCTCGGCGGTAAAGACCTGGTTATCGGCTCGTGCGGGTAACGCCAATACTCAAGGTGTCTACCGTAAAGAAGCCGAACGGTTTTTGCTTTGGTGCACCGTTGAAAAAGAAATTGCCATGAGTTCAGTCGGTGTGACGGAGGCCTCGGACTATCTCAGATGGCTCGAAGAGTTGGGAAGACTTGCCGAAAGCGATTGGGCCAAACGCTGGCACTGTCCGCAGCACGACTGGATCGGTGCCAAAAACACGCCGCGCGAAAATGAAAATTGGAGACCTTTTAACGGACCACTTTCGCATACATCACGCAAAATGTCCGTGACGGTTGTGCGCCAGTTATTCAATTTTTTAAAGAAAACGGGCTATATCCTCTATAACCCCTTCGATCAAATCTCTACCAAAGTGCCCTATCTTGAAGGCGAAGGAGCCCCGAAGGCCTTTGCGGACCGGTCTTTCACCGAAGAGCAATGGCAGTTTATTTATGACTATTTTGAGTCAATGGACGATGATGAGCGACACGCAAGGCTTGCCGTTATTTTGATGTTGGGGAAAGGTCTGGGCCTTCGGGCAAGCGAAATGCTTCAGGCAAGGGCCTCGTGGATTGCCCGCCGGCGCATCGACAATGACAGCATTACCGTTATTGAAGTCGTGGGTAAAGGCGATAAAGTGAGACGCTTACCACTCAAAGACGAGCAGCTTGCCCTCATTAATCATTATCTTGCCTTTCGGTCGCTCCCGGGATTGGGCATCGTCGATGAGGACACTCCCCTTTTGGCTTCTTTAGGACGAGGCAGAAAAACCGAGCTGCGGCCGGGGCAGGCTAAACGCACGGCTTTAAGTCGCTCAGGACTCTATAGGACACTCGAAGAATTTTTAGCCGCAGTCGCTGCCCATGTTGAAAGCGAGCATCCGCTGGACGCAGCAAAATTTCGGGCCAGTTCCACGCACTGGTTAAGGCATACGTTTGCCACCACGGCTCTGAAAGAAATGCCAGTTAATGTGGTACAAAACGCCATGGGCCACGCAAGCGTCGGCACCACGAGCCGCTACCTCACGCCCGAAGAAAGTGAAGTGGCCCGCGCGATGAGAAAACTCAAAGCCATGTAGCTGCAATCAATCGAAATTTTGATTGGCCATCGTTTTGCGATAGCGCAAAATCGCCTGTTCAATGATCAGTTGAGCGTTTAAGGGGTGTGTGACCACACGCCTCATGGCTTTAAGGCTGTCGTTATATTTAAAGAGTTTGTCAGCATCCACCGTTGCCACGAGCTGCTTCATCTGCGGAGAATAGGCCGGAAAATAATGTGGTTCAAGTCCGGTTTTGACCGCTAAAAGATCGTAGCTCCAGCGCTCAAGTACCGGTAAAACCGCAGAGACCGGCAAAGCGGTGCGTCCCTCTTTAACCGCAATTTTGGTGGGGTCAATTCGAGAGCCTTGAGAAAGGGTCTTCAAAAGCGCCAGACGAATCTCGGGGGCCATCGTAGTGAGTGTCAACAGTTGCTCGCGCGTTTTGGCGTCAATTTCTGTGTTTTGACGGATGGCTTCTTCATCGGTCACAAGACAAGGCCTTTCTGCAGCTCGGGCAAGCGCTTCTTCAGCATCACGAATGCCACGTGCTTTAAGCCAAGACAAAGCCTCTTCGTGCGTCGGCGCCTTGGCTCTTAAAAGTCTGCAGCGCGAGCGAATCGTGGGCAGCACCCGATCAATATCGTCTGCAACAAGCAAAAAGGTCGTTCTCTCAGGTGGTTCTTCCAAACTTTTTAAAAACGTTGCGGCAGCATCAGCTCGGATGGCGTCCGCCGGATACACCACAATAATTCGGCGTCCGTTTTCAATGTGTGGGGCAAGATTTAAAAAGTCCGTCAATTCTCGAGGCTGATGAATGAGAATTTCCCGATAAATCTTTCTGTCTTTTGAGGCGTTGGACGGCGGCTCAAAAGGAATCCCTCGAGGGATAGCCTCCGCTTCGCTTACCACATAGCGCAAATCCGGATGCGTAAAAGCATTGGCCATTTTGCAGCCTTTGCACTCTCCGCAAGGCGTGCCGTCGCGGTGGGGGTGTTCACAAAAAAGGCTTTTGGCATAGGCAACCACTAAGTCAATGGTGCCGATGCCACGCGGTCCGTAAATCAAAAGGCCGTTGGGGAGATTATTGCGAAAACTCACGAGTTCTCGAGCTAACTCCTCTTGCCAAGGGTAAACGGCTAAGCCCATGTTGAGAACTCCTTGCGCAGAATGTCACTCACCGTCTCTTTATCCTGCATGCTGTTGACAATAAGAAAACGATCGGGCGACTGTTTGGCGCGTGTCAAATAGGCGTTTCTCACCCGTGTGAAAAAATCGAGATTTTCTTTTTCAAATCGATCAAGGTTTCTGGCTTGAGCCACTCGCTTGGCAGCTACCTCGGGTTCAATATCAAAAAGCACCGTGCGATCGGGCTGAAGGTCACCGTGCGTCCAACGCTCGAGCTCTTCGACTTTTTCAGCCGGGAATCCTCTGCCTCCGACCTGATAGGCGTAGGTTGCATCGGTAAAACGATCGCTTAAAACCCAGGCACCGCGCTCCAATGCCGGACGGATGACCTGAGCGATATGTTCGGCGCGGGAAGCAAAGAAAAGAAGCGTCTCTGTTGCCGGATCCATCGATACAGATAAAAGTTCTTTGCGAATCACTTCACCTAAGGGCGTTCCGCCCGGCTCTCGCGTACGGATGACCTCCAGCCCACGAGCCTTAAGCGTTGCCTCAATCACATCAATCTGCGTACTTTTCCCGGCTCCGTCAATGCCTTCAAAAGTGATAAAGCGCCCTCGCATAATCTTTAGTGTCCTTTATTGAGAATGTAGCGGCGCACGGCACGGTTGTGTTCGGCCAAGGTCTTACTGGGAACCAAGTCACCGTTTGCCTTATTGATAAAATAGAGATAGTCGGTTTTTGCCGGATGAAGCACCGCATGAATACTTTCACGCGTAGGATTGCCGATCGGCGTAGGTGGCAATCCGACAAACCGATACGTATTGTAAGGCGTATCTTTTCTTAAATGCTCACGCTTGATGTCTCCTCCAAAGGTCTCCCCTTCACCATAGATAACGGAGGGGTCCGTTTGAAGCGGCATTTTGATTCTCAGGCGATTGGAGAAAATCCCGGACACAATGGCACGATCTTCGCTTCGGCCGACTTCACGCTCGACGATACTGGCCAAAATCAACGCTTCGTACGGCGTTTTAACCTGGCAGTCTGCTGAACGGTTCGTCCACTCTTCTGTGAGAATGGCTTGCTGATGCTCGTAGGCTTTTTTAAGAATCGTGAGATCCGAAACATTGGCATGAAAATTATAGGTATCGGGTGCAAAGAGGCCTTCAAGGTGTTGTTCCTTCGCACCGATCGCAAATAAAAGCGCTTCCGCTGTCATCTGAGCCGAATCATGCTTAATCCCTTGCATGGCATTTAAGCTCTTTCTCACTTCCCAATACGTTGACCCGTCAGGAATACGCCAGGAGAAAAGATAAGCTTCGCCTTTTGCCAAGCGATCCGTGATACTGGAAACGGTATCATCAGGGAACACCTGATACAAACCGGCATGAAGGTTTTTGTGGGCTCCCGTAATTCTCAAGGACAGTTTGAAATAAAAATCATTGACTTCAACACCGGCTTTTTCAAGGATAGCCGGGATGCGTGAGGCCGGTGTGCCGGGCGGAACATTAAAAGTGATTTCTTTTTTGGCGAGCGCCTCATCGGTAAAACTGATTTGATTGGCACTGATAATAAAAAGATCAATGACAGCCAAAGCAGCGACAGCACCGATAATCCAGGCTCGTTTGTTCGGGCGATTGAGCGTTTTAAAAAAGTCCTTATTAAACCTAAACATGTAGAGAAAATTCGCACTATTTTTTTGAAGCCTTCATAATATCAGCCTGCATTGAATTTTGGAGTAGTTGCTCATGGAAAATCACAATTTCGGCTCTTTTAAGACCTCAGTTATTAATGCTGAAAAAACGTGTTCTCTTTTAAAGTCACTTTCTGTTTTAGAAGTATCCGGTGCAGATGCCGAGACTTTTTTACATGGGCAATTTACCAATCACATAAAAAATTTGGGTGATGCTTTCCGTTTGGCAGCCTATTGTCAGCCTCAGGGAAGAATACTGGCGCTCATGCGTGTTTTTAAAAAGGATGATCGCTACTATCTGATCATTCCTTGTGATCTGGTAGCCGGTTTTGTCAAACGTCTCTCTATGTTTATTTTGAGAAGCAAGGTGCAAATTCGTGTTGCGGATGATTTTTCCGTTATCGGTCTTGTCAATCCTGAAATCACTCTTCCCGAAACCGATCATGTTCTTCATGACGGAGAAATGACGGTTGCTCGTGTCGCCGATTGGGGAAGTCAAAAACGCGCGGTGGTTATCGGTAAAACCTCACATGTGACCGATCGTTTTCAGCCGGAGACGGACGAAGATATCTGGTTTACCAGTGAAATCGAAACGGGCACGCCTTGGGTATTTAAGAAAACAAAAGAAGCCTTTATTCCTCAATGGATCAATCTGGAATTAGTGGGCGGCCTTGTCTTTGATAAAGGGTGCTATCCGGGTCAGGAAATTATTTCCCGTATGCAGCATATCGGCTCCACTCCCCGCCGGATGATTCTGATTGAAAGTGAGAAAGCTCTCGAACTGTTACCCGGTGACGATGTGTTTGAGGCCGAGACTGCCGTGGGTAAGGTGGTGATTAGTTCGATCATTGATAAACGAACCGAAACGCTTGCCTCGGTTTCAGTAAAGAGTCTTGAAAAAGGAAGTTTTTTAGCTAAGAGCGTTGAATTTAATCTCAAAGCCCTTCCCTATTCTCTTTCTTAAGAATCGAATAGAAGAAGACTTCCTGAAAGGTTCTTTTACTTCTTAGGTTTTATTGTTGAATAATATTAAATTAATATAAAAATAATATTAATTTAATACCTTAAATTAAAATCTCAAGCGTTATCTTTTTAAAGCAACGCTTGGGATGATACGAAAAGACTAAGTTAATTACTTAACCGTGCAACGGATGTCTATTGCCTGACCGTCGGAGCTCTTCGCACCGGGTTTGACACCGCGGAAAGCGTTTTCAGTCGACCCTAACATACTTGATAGGCCGGATCCGCCTCGCCTCTGTAATATGTCATTGACTCTCATTACTTGATCAAAAGGTGTCAACTTTTTTCAGGACAAGTCATAATATTTCGGATTGGATATACACTTAAAAGGAAGATTTTTTGTAAATTATGATGAGTTCTTTTAAGCTTAGACACATCGATCATTTTGTATTTACCGTCAAAGACGTAGAACGTTCGATCCGGTTTTACAGAGACATCCTTGGCTGTCCATTAATTAGCTTTGGTAACGGAAGACAAGCTGTGAAGATCGGTCAGTCAAAAATAAATTTTCATCGTGCCGACTCCCCTATCGCTCCTCATGCTCAAACCCCTGGTCCCGGCAGTGCAGATTGAATTAGGTCCTATGAAAAGAACCGGAGCTAGAGGAAAAATTTTATCGGTCTATTTGCGAGATCCGGACGGCAATCTCATTGAAATTGGATCGTACAATTTTTGACTTTGTTCAGAAACAAAGACCTCGGGGATTGAACCGAGGCCTTTGAATTAAAGAGTGTTTAATGATCAGAATTGATAACGAACACCGATCGAGCCTTCACGTTCGTTGTAATTGTCGTTGCCGAAGGAAGCACCGACTCTACCCCAAACAGAGAGGCTGTCCGTTACACGCCAATCAACACCAATTCGACCTTCGCCTTGGTTACGGGAACCCGCTTGGTCCACCGTGAGACCGGAAATCGTCGCACCGTACTCTTGCGTGTTATGTACCCAGTTGGCTTCAACAAATGCGTTGAAATTGTTGTTGCCCTCTTGACTTAAGATCGCACGAGCACCTAAACGTGTGCGAACGTTATTTTCACCTTCAAACTTCACGTCCTGTGCGTCGTTGTGTATTTCGTCATATTGCATACCGAACCACGTCACAGATGCATGAGGTTCAACTGTGAAGTTCGCCACTTTACCGTTCTTCGTGGCGACGCTACCGACCTTAAAGCCCCAACCGGCTTCCAACGAGGCTGAGAGGCCTTGGCCTTTAACGTCTTCGGTGTTTTGATCGACACCCGTGACGTCACTGTTGGCATGCGTAAACATCACCCAACCGTCAACATAGGGTCCTGTTTGACCGTCAGAGTTGGCTTTCCATCCGGCATAAGCACCCACACCCCAAGCATCCGTCTCGGCCTTAGAGTGGAGATGCGTTACCTTTGAGCGAGACTTCGTATCCATGGTACCGTAACCGCCCATGAGACCGGCATAAGCAAGACCCGAGTCACCTGTTGTGAACTGCACGAGATCACCACCCAACATCGTGGTATTGGAGGTTGTACGCATTCTCAATTGAGCCGTAGAATCCCGATAACGTTCATGACTCATCGTGTGATGCATCCACAACGACGTTGTTTGTTTTTCACCCGTCATCGGATTGATCCAATCACGGTTGCCCACTCGGTCATGCAAGGACAGATCAAACAATTGAGCTGCGTAGGCAATGCCGATGTAAGAACCGGCTGTTACTGTAGTGTTTCGAATCTGTTCCGGTCCGGAAACACTATCTAAGAAATAGTCCGTTCCGGAACCGCCTTCAGCAGCATTGGCTACGAGTTCATAATCGTAACCTCCGCTGGTAATAGCAGTTAAGCCATTAGCCAAGGCAAATGAAGCGTCTCCCTTACCCACTTCAATGACTTTGATCTTTTCTTCGGCGCCTTTATTTAAATCTTTCGATGTGACTTGAACGAAATGCTCTCCGCTTGCCTGATCAATATGTAAACCGGCCTTTCCGTCAACCAGTTCTTCTTGCGAACCTTCGCCGAATGCAACAGACATATTAAACGTTGCCCCGCTGCCGGAAAGCTTTGCAATATTGACCTTGCCGTTAACATCAACAGTAGTCCCTTTTTGTACCGCTAAATTATTCAGAGAATCACCATTGTCAAGAATCACTCCTCCTTGATTCAGGCTTAGATTAAAGTCTGACAGATTTTGTGCAAAATCAATGACATTCGCACCCGTCTTAATAAAGCGACTCGTTTTATCCGTTATGAAATTCACTTCAAGTAATTCAGATTCTCGAGTTAGAGCTCCATGATATGTCAATTGTGAATTGACTAAGTTGATGGTGCCATTACCTGACAACTCCCCAAAGATATTACTGTTATCACTATCAGTAATCGTCATAACAGCGTCGGCATCAATAGCCATTGCGCCATTATCCTGAAGAGACAACCCACCGATGTTTTGACTGCCATTGACCAATAATGTCGCCGCACCGTCGGTTGTTCCAACAATCACATTTTCAGATTGACCTAGCGTTCCGGCATTAGCAACCAAAGTAACATTTCCATCTAGCGTAGTGGTACCCGTGTAGCTGTTATTACCGCTCAGGATAACTTTGTTGTCTCCGGTAAAACGAACGGAGCCACCTTCTTTCCCTTTATTGACGATGTCGGCACTGATTACGTCGCCGTTGACAGCATTCGTTGTTTCAAATACAGCTTCAACTCCATCATAGATAGCTACTTGAGTGACGGTGTTATACGCTAAACCGATTTCGTCTCCCGAGGCTTGAAGCGATACACCGGTCGTAATATCCGCGATATCTTTGTAATCAACGACTGCTGTTGCTGAATGACCGCTGACATTATCAAGCTGCATGGCGGCTTTAGCCTCATTGGCGTCACTACCGATATTGTCGATTAAAACTAAATTCAAATCGATCTCGTCATCGACTCGTACAGCCTCCATTAAAGTCCCGCCTGTATAAGCTTGATCAACTTTCACATCAGAATCGACGGTAACTTTGATTTTGGTATCTTGAGCATCGACAACCTCAACGGAATGCTTATTCATGTCAATAGCATTGGCACTCACTCCCTCAGTCACGAAGTTGCCCCGTCCTTGAGAGAAATCAATGCTGCTGCCACCCGCCAGCGTCAAATCTCCTCCCATCGTCTGCGATCCATCCATGACTAATGTAGAAGATTGGCCGACATATAACCCATTTTGAGAGGCTAAGTCAGAGTTGGCGTTTTCTTTATGATTAGAGCCGATCTCAAATGTTGCATTGTCAAAGCGTAAAGTACCTTTGAACTCTGAAGTCACTTTTTCAATATTGAGCTTTTGATTTTCACCGTTAAACAAAAGTCCTAATGTGCCCAGGCCTTTAATCTCTTCAAGGTTGTATTGATCTTGACCCGTTTTAATTTCATAGAAGATAGAAGAATCAGAGTCCATTGAGACCTTATCCAAGCTATCCACACGGCGAACAATTGTTGAGTCAGCTAAAGTTAAATCTTGTTTATCCGACAGACCGAATGTTCCGGTAATACTCTTAAATTTGAAAGAATCAATATTTTCAAACTTAAAAGGTTTATCGATTTCTACCGATTGATCAGTATTGTTTACATCGAAGTCGTCAAAAACAACTGAATTACCGACCGTTCCTTGAATAGATTGACGGTAGTTTGGTGTTGAATTCAAGTCTGTTGTGTTATTGAGAGTCAGCGCAACTTTGTCTCCCAAAGAAATCAATCCGGTAAAACTTTCAAGGTTACCGAGGGTGCTGTTGGTCAGGAGCGTTGCGGTTCCATCATCATGAAGATTTTGCAATAAGAAACCACCGGTACCGGCAAACTGCATTTCAGCGCCGAGTTTGACTTTCAGCGTTCCGGTAAAATCATCAAATAATTTAGATGCTTCAGAAAACAGAAGTGTTCCCTCGGTTAACGTTAAAGTGCCGGCCCCTTGAAGGTGTCCGTCTCCGATTGTTGCATTTTTTACAACGGATTGGTCAGAGCGCAGATAAGTAGTATTGAGAGCTAGTTCAAGTTCGCTGCCGGCATTTAATTCGATACGGCTTCCGTGAGAAAGAACGAGTCCGTTTAACTTTTGAGTGCCTTGATTAACCATTTTGTATGTAGAATTTTCTCCAAGCAAAAGGGCGACACCGCCTTGACCTAAGGCTCCGGACAACGCTTCTAATGTCAGATTTGAATCGACATCAACCAGTCCGTTAAAGTCATTTCGAGAATCCGAAAACCGCACAGTGTCTTTCTCTTTGTCCCCGTGAATTTCAATAATTCCGTTACCGATAATGTTTGCACTTAATGTATTGTCAGTAGCTTGAGTTAAATTAATTTCCAAGGCATGATCAACTTTCTCGTGACCCAATAACTCCAATTGGTTTAAGGAATAACCGACATAAACATCACCCTGAGTTTCACCATTTTCTTTAATTTGTTCTTTAGCGATGTTATAACCCCAAGTGGCTACAGCCGCTTTTTGGCCGGTCACTGAATTAAACAGATCATAATTTTTTGTGTGATGGCTATTCTCATCGAAACCACCTTCTTCATTGCGGGTGACCAAATGAATCCGATCATTTTCACCTAAGATGTGATCGGCCTGAATGATAACTTGCTTATGGGGAGAATCATCGTAATCGAGAACGGATCCTCCCAATTGGACATTGCCTACTTTATCAATATTGAGATATTTCGTCGGATCCAAAAAGATGTAACCCGGTCCATCTAAATGAAGTTCATGAACGGTTAATACGGGGTTTTATGTGTCAGAGTTCTCGGGTTCGAAATGAGTTAAATCTAAAATACCGCCCACTTCACCGGAAGAGATATCATTAGCCCAGGCCAAGCGGTCGATTGTTGTCTTATCGGTAATATGAATAATGCCCCCGTGGCCGACGCTTAAGCCCACCGAGTTTTCATTACGATTAAAAATAGAGCTTGCTGAATTTTCTACAGTGAAGCGACTATTAGTAACGTGAATCCAACCTTGGTAATTCTTCCACTGTTCCTCATTATCTTCGAGAGTGAACTGGTAATGAGGCGAGAGACCTTCGACAACAATAATTGACTGATTATCTGTGGAGCTGAAAGTTGTTTCGGTACCCAAGCTCCATTGATCTTGTTCGCCAGTTGGTTGTGTTTGTTTGATCGTCAGGCTGTTGTACTGATCTTGAGTATTGCCAAGCGACACCAGGCCTTTGATTTGATCTGTACCGTGAACTGTAAGGGATGAACCGCCCTCAATTATTGTCGAATCGGCGGAGATTTCAGCATTTTGATCGTAAATTACCTTGGAAGCATCTCCGTTTTCTGCTCGAGTTAAAACAATCGTCTTTGCATCAATGTCGACCTGATTGGTTCCGGTCGCGGAAACAAATCGAAAATCCCCAGACACATTCACACTGACACTGTCATCAAGACTTTCAGCGTTATGAACAAAAATCCTCTGCCCCTGAAGTTCAACGGATTTCGTTTCGGTTAAGGAAGCGATGGTGGAGTTTTCATCAATCCGAATATCTCCTTGTACAAGGATTGAGTCGTCTTTGCGAACATCTGAATTAATCAACTCAAGCGATGATGTTCCGCCCAAACCAGAACTTGATTGAATAAGGGCGGTAACATTCTCAAAAGTGGTTGAACCTACGTAATCAGTGTGTGGGAAAAATGTGGTTGATCCTTGGAAAAGATCACCATAATTCAGATCGGTGATTGTCAGTTTATCTTTGCTCTTATCACGGCCTTGGTAATTAACAGAGCCCTTGCCTAACAATTTTGCATAAAAAGACTGATCTCCATCGATATCCAACGTCAATTCTTGCCCGGACTGAAGCGAAAGTCCGACTAGCATAGATAAAACTTCAACGTTCACCTCTGTGGACGTACCTGTTTGTGAAGGTAAAGACACTGTTATACCGGTCGTTCCGACAGTGGGATCTCCCAAAATATTTTTATTGAGATTTTGAAGTTTATAGGCCCCGTCTCCTAATATGTATATACCCTGCGCAACAGGATCAGTACCGTTGTCCTGATACACATTTTGCATGAAGTCACGGCTCAAACTATCCGTAATCGAAATGTTCTCACCAGTGAAATCATTAGGATAAGAAAAATTAGTCAGAGTTAAAAATTTTTGATTAAATCCCTGAGATTGTTCAATCAAAGATAGGTCAATCTCGGTATCAAAGCGTCTTACCTGATTGAAATCAAAATTAATATTCAGATTCTTATCGCTATTACTTATGGATAAGGGATCAGAGTAAGTAACGGATTGATCAAGACCGAACACAATACCATCTGTATAGGATGAATCTATGGTGGCTGCATGGGTTAAGAGGCTAAACGGCAATAATGTGGCAAACAAGACTCCGGATAGAGAGATAGTGCGGGATTTTTTGCCTTTTGTGTGTTGAACCTCAGAAACGGCAGTGAACGACTGAGTAACCTGATTCCAAATGGATTTATAAATTCTGTTCATGGATAACCCCATCAGTGACATGTCTTTCAAGTATTACCCTTTTTCTTCGAAGAAACCTTAGAGAATTCCCTGAGTTCAGAACAGTAAATACGAAATAACTCAATTGCTGTTTAATTTAACCTTCTGATTAATAACAAAATTTAAATAAAAATCAATTTGAAATGAAAATTTGAATAAACATTTATATTGATTACTTAGAAAATTACAAAATTGATCGTTAACAAAATTGTTGTAATGGCATAATTGGTCCGTCATATTTCCCTATTAATATTGTTTTCTTAAGCTTCTGACTATGAACAAAATCTACAAATCGATTTGGAATGCTGTCACTCAAAGCTATACGGCTGTATCTGAGGCACAAAAAACTTTAGGTAAAAAATCACGTTCATCAAGTATGGTTATCAGTGCCGCTCTTGCATCCCTGATTTTGTCCGGGTCAGAAATAACGCTTGCTGCAGAACACATCTATCCGGATGAATCAATCAATTGGAATCAGCTTATTGATGGTGACTCATATTTAATTAATCAAGATTTGTCACTGACAGGTGTTTCAATTAAAGGTAACAAGAACTCCTTTATTCTTAAAGATGGAGCCACTTTAACCCTGAACAAAGATCAAAATGGGGGGGGGGCACCTACAAATTAACGGTGGCTCTATTAAAGGAAACTACGTAACGATTAATATATTTGGGGTCGGTACCAGAATATCAGACGATAAACCTGAAGCGACAACTGAGACAAGCAGTTATTTTTACGGGGATAATATCCTACAGTTAGATGAAAATTCTGTTATTAATGCTGTAGATTACGATTCTGTAACAGACTATCATGGAGGCACACTGCGTATCAACGGTGATAACAGCAATTTTAATGGAACTTTAAATGCACACTCTCTGGTACTAAATAATGTCAATGCATATGGTGATGAGGCTAAAGTCACCGCTTACAGCCTATTATTTGAAGGTCTGAAGGATAACACTACTCCTAATCTTTATGACACCGATGTGACTTTTAACTATTCTTACGGCGGTGATGTTTCCGGTGAAATAGATAACGTTGCGGGTCAGGTAACAATTGGGTCCAGTCAAGCTCATGCCAATGTTCAATACGCTACCGGCCTGAAAATGAATAATGTTCGCTCAACAACCATACAAATTGGCGGCGAACTTACTGTCGACGCCGAAGGAAAGTCAGACTTTTACAACAATCTTTTAGGTTCAATTGTCAGAATTCATGGTCAAAAAGCCTATCTTGATTCCATCGGTGTCTTACGAATTAATAATCTTCAATTATTAAGTTCAAATGCTGAAACATCTAATCCATTTCATATTTCGAGTTCGGATGGGTATGGTTATTTATATATAGATGCAAATGGAAAAGAATTTTCTATTGCGGACCAATATGTCTTCGGTATAGAAAAATTATCTGAGGATCAACAACGATTTGCAGGGATGTTCCAGCTCAACAACGGAACAATAAATTTAGATAAGAACCAGGTTGACAGAATATTTGATCCCGCTGAAGTGTCCGGATGGAATTACGCTTTATATTCAGCAGGTTTCCTTGCCGGCACTAACACTACAGTTTTGCTCGACAACACAGGGAGTAATTCATACATTACTCTCGGCCGATTCGGATGGGGAACGGAAGGTGCAGTTATTGACTTTTCATCAGTCAACTTTAATTTAAGTTCTGATTATCCCTATCGTGTGCGTCAACTTTATACAGCCGCTAACAGTAACTATATCGGTTTAGAGATGAATCAAATTTTTGATGCCGACTCTAACCTATTTGAATTACAGAATCAGCAGAATCAGGTTTTGCTGTCGTTTGACAATAGCACTGTAAAAGATTTATCAAATAGCGATTTCGCAATCACCGATTCCTCTTTTACAAGTATTTTGAATGAAGGTAATGGTGAAATCGCCAAATATTATTGGAACATTTCTCCGGTTGTAGCAAATCAAAAGTTGTCAGTTGACTATGAATTATCTCAACTGGAATTATTAGGCGGTATTGAAGGAAATAATTACGAATCGCTGCAATATACTGTTTTAGTCGAAGAGGGACAGCCTTCAGGACAATCAATTGATGTTGATGTTACTGGAAGCGGTATTTTGACTTTAAAGGCTTCTGAAAACGATCCTAAAAACTTAGGCATTGTTTCAATTAACGGGTCCTTGAATTTTAACGGAGCTCTGGCCGTATACGACGGGGTCCAAGTAAATGTCAATCGGGATTCAAAAGAAACAACATCGAGTCCATCTTTGCAACTGCTTGGACAGAACAGTTCCTTTAGCACAAATTCACAGATTATTGTCGGTGGTTTAGCGACAGATCAAGATGAACATACAATTTACCTTAGTTCTCCCGATTCACAATTAAAGATAACAGACGATAACGTTGTTTCTCTTACTGGGTCAATTGATGCTCAAAAAGGCAACTATCTTGGAGAAAAGACTGGTCTTCAAGGTAGCGGCACATTAGTATTGGATTCTACTAATCTCACGGTTGAAAATGCGTCCAATACTTTTAACAATGCTTTTACCGGTTCTGTCGATCTTGTATCAGGTGATAATCTCCCCTCCTCTTTGACTATTTCAACGGGCAAACTTCAAAACGCATCATTTATTGGAGCTATTGGAGACACCATAACTTTTAGAGATGAAGCCAGCGCGGTATTGAGCTCTATACCTAACGTCCAAGGAGCGGACTTCAGTCTTTTTGCCGGCCAAATTAAACTTGGTAAAAATTCGTATGAAATTGCTGACAGCAATGCTGTAAATGATCAGGCTACTTTCTCTGTACAAGATAGTAAAATCATTTTTGGTAGTAATTATGACGGTGCATTTGATAACAGTATCGATGGTTCCTCTTCCAATTGGATCCTTCAAGAGAGCGCAGATGTCACAGTAAATGCTCAGACATCTTCGAAAAAAGCTGTTAAAAACATTCATATCAACGGTGGGGCGGAACTTCACCTTATAAATGGAACCGAGTTTGGAGCATTGCAACAATTTGCTGACGTCGTTTCCTTCACAGGTAACGGAACTTTAGATCTTAATCGCTACCAATTAACTGATACAGAGATTAATTTAGCTGACACCGGTAATGTACTTTTTAACGGCATCTTGTCATTGACCGGTAATTCTGTTTTCACACTCACTAAAGATCAACATCAATACGGTTCGTTTGTTCAAACCGGATCTGAATTAGTCGTACAAAATTCAACAACACTGTCTTCTTTAGAGTTCGGTTCTTCTCAAGAAGGATCTGAAGCCCGCTTAACCCTAAAGGGTGATTCTGTTCTTAATGTTACTGGTAACTTGACAGCCGGAAATGGGGTTCACGTTCAAGTAGACGACAATCGCGGTTTTGCGGATACCCAAAAAATCAATCTCCTGGCTCAAGATGAAGGTTGGAATCACATCCTGATCACTGCCTCATCTGCTGATATTACCAATAACAGTTTCCATATTGTTGCAGGTGACACAACAATCACGCCAGAAGGTCGTATCAGCCTTACCCTTCAAGAAGGTGTTACTGGAACGTATCAACAGGGGTTGTATTCAAGTAACCAGGCCAACAATGAATGGCAACTGGGTATTGGTTTTCAGTTAACAAAATTAGCTCTTGATGAAACAGCTGATTTAACACTAACTGCTGAATCTGACAACAACGCCACCGATCTCGATAATATAGAGCTCAGTGGAGCGGGTCGCATTAATATCAAAAATGATGTAACAATTAAAGCTTCTGACAGTAGCGATTACGAAGGAATATTTAACGTTGCTGAGTCCTCTTCACTGACCTTGTCTGGTGCCGATGTCGGTAGCAAAATTCAACTGACTGATTCAAATTCAGCATTACTCATTAATTCAAATCAGGCATTACACCTTGATGCTGTTCATGGCGGTCAACTCACGATCAATGATCAAGCTGAATTAACGCTGACAGGATTGTCGACCAGCGATAACCTCAATGAGCTCGGAACCGATGCTAAACTTGAAATGAAGGGCACCGGAACTCTGCGTTTAGATGGTAATACGAATGTATCCAGTCATTTTGCCGCTTCTCTGTTAAACGGTTTTAATGGTTCCCTACTGTTAAATAACGGTTCCGTTCTTGCATTATCTGAAAGCACCGACACACTTGTAAGTTTGACAGCTCTCACTAAAGATCAGAATGACAGAACCCAATCCGGAACAGTTGAATTATTGAAGGGACAATATCAATTCTCTACAAATTCAGACTTTGATGGGACCTTTGATATTACCGATGCGAGTTTAACTCTTACTGCTGATGCTGAAGAATTAAAGACGAAACTGAGTTCAGCAGAAAACTCCCCTTCAGCCAAAGTGATCGTTCAAAAGGGCGACGCTGACGAGTTATTGATCAACGGTAATCTTGGCAAAGACTATAACGGAAGCTGGGAAATTTCTGACAATGCCGTTTTACACCTTAACCAAACACAAGTGGGCGGAATTTTTACCGTCGATAAAGATGGCACACTGAAAGTATCCGGATCGAGTGAAGCCGGCGCCCCAACTGTATTTGGTAATACAGTTTCCGGCGGACAATTCGTTGTTAACAGTGGATTTGTACTTTTAGGTTCATCAGATAGGCAGCTCGATAACTTAACGACCACCATTAACAACGATGCAGTTCTGGCTACAACCAATTTTGATTCTTTGTCTTCAGAAAGTTATAACATCGGCGGTCGTTTAATTATTGCCGACTCCACGGCTGAAAACAATGCCCTGACTTTAGGCAATTTCAAGGCTACCGGAAATGGCGTTTTACAACTTTTAGTTGGCACTGAAAACAATGTTGGCACGTTGGATTTTGCTTCTGACAATACTTTGGATTTAACAGGATTTAATGGTGAAATCCTTTTGTCGCGTGGCACTTATACTTTCGATGTCAATGACACTGGTTTTACCGGTTCAACAGCCTCATTTGGTGTCGCTCACCAAGGTGTTTTTAAAATCTCAGGCCAATTAAATGTATCTGGACCTGATTCTGGAACATTCATTTTTGATTCCATTCAAAGGGAAACAGGAGAGTATGTCGGAGGCGGCACAATTGACTTGACTGACTATACGGGCGACTATGACCAACCCGCCATGCACGTTAATACTTTGCAAGTCAATGCAGCAGGCTATATAAAAATTAATCCTCAAAACTGGTTAACCGGTGCTGATGAGCAAGCTCCTGAAAATGATGTCAATATACTTGATGCCGATGATACATATAGTGACAGATTTATTTTGGTTGCAGACCAAATTTTAGGAACTGGCGAAGGCGGTGCAGTCAATTCTGAAATCCATTTAGTTGACGAAAATGGCAATCCTATTGATAAAGGTGAAAGCCTTAAGGTGTTTCAGTATAGTGACAGCGATAATCAAAAATACGATGTCGCCGTCGGTCATTGGGGTTATGATGCGAACATTGTGACCAGCTCTGACAAGGATAACCCAACCAAGGGGGTGGCAATCGGCTACCAACTGACTCAAATTGATTTAAAGCAAATTAAAGAGCATCCTGAGGCAGGGTTAATAATTTCTGCTAATCGAGACAATCCCACTGACGAAACCAATACACTCAGTGCCTTAGTAACGGGTAAGGGTACGATTTATATTGATTCAACACTGGACAATAATGAAAGTACTGCAATCCGAATGAGCCACATTAACAATACCTTCAGCGGTAATGTGGTCGTTAAGGAAAATTCGCATTTAATTGCTTCCGCTGCCTACACCCTAGGGGCCGGTGATAATAACACTGAAACGGATCCTAACAAGCTGGTCTCAGTTTATCTTAGACACAATGCTGCCTTGACGTTGGGCGATAATATCGAAAGCAATCTTGGCACTCAACGTTTAGCCAAAATTGAGGCTCTTGACGGATCTGTCGTTACTCTGGCCAACAACAGTTTGTATCTTGTGGGGAATGACAATTATCAGTCGCATTTTGCCAAAGGTTCGACTGTTGCAATTATGGAAGGAGCTAAACAAAGTAATCTTGCTATTGTTTCAGGTAGTGCCGTTTTTGACGATGCTTCAGGAACGCTCAATAAGTTTCTGGCTTCTGACGGCAGTCATTTGACAATACGAAACGGAGCTGTTGTTCAATTTGATGGGCAAGATGGTACACCCTTTAATTTGAACCATCTGAGAGGATCAGGTACCGCCCTTATCAACACCGATACGCAATTGGGCGATAACAGCAATTTCAGCGGTCTGTATCAAGTTACAGATCATTCGTTGACAATGTCTGACACCAGCGCCCATTGGAACTCGCAATCAAGTGTTTCATTGTCACATGCCACGTTTGACCTTGCCCCCTTAAACGGCACGGTTTCTCTGAATAATCTTACTTCAGCCAGTGACTCGGCTATTAAGATGGGTACGGTCGAATTGTTTAATCCGACGTTAAACAGTACCGTACTTCAAATTCAAAGCGCCGAACTGAACAATACACAGTTTGTAATTGACGCTGATCAGGATGTTACCCTAGCCAACACCAATCAATTGCTCAATGTCGATGCTTCTGACGGCGTTAACACCAAAATTTTAGGTTCTAGCGGCTCATTTGAAACGGCAGATTTGTCCCTTAAGGTTAATGGCAAAGATAGCTTAAACGATCTTTCATCCCGTCTATCCATAGCCGGAAGTGAAATCGGTACGCTTACCTACGATCTTAAACTCGTCACGACAGAAGACTCGATAGCAGTTAACAGTCATGCCAAAACTTTAGCGATTGATGAGGGTAAAACTCTCTCGTTAGTTGGAAGTTATGATCCTTCATCGGCTGAAAATCAAAACACTTCAACGTTGGATATTGAACTTATCAATGGAACGGGAACCGTAGAAGTAAACGGAGCGGTCAAACTTTCCCAAGAAAATAATTTCGGTAATCTCAATGTGTTATCCGGTGCCGATGTTTATCTTGATAACACGCAAATTCTCAATAAGGGTCAAAGTACCTTAAATGGACTTGTCCACTCAGATTCCGGCAAGACCGCTCTTCAAATCAATGAAGGTGCTGAGCTTGTTACTACCCTTTACCAAACAGAACTGAAGGACAGTATTCGATTAAACGGCGGAACATTCTCCATTCAAGGAAGCGGAAGTATTGAAGAAGACACTCCCCTGCTTGTTTCAGACCTGATTGTTTCCGCTCCGGATTCAACACTCAATATCAGTAATGTCAAAGGAACCATCACCAATGACATGTTTAAGACTGCCGCAGGGCTTGACGAACGTCTTACGCTAAACATCAAAGATGGCTCCTTAATCATCATTGAAAAAGATGAATCGGCCATCTCTAGTTCGATGTCTACATTAGGAACCGTTACGATCGGTGACAATAACCAGGACAGCCCCGAGTCTGCCCTCCACGTCAGAACTTCAGGCTCCTCTTTTAATGCTGCAACCGAGTCTGATATCACCATTAATGAAAATGGGGTTCTGCATTATGACCTTACGGTTGAAGATGTTGAAACAGACGAAGCGGTAATCGGACGAATCTCCAGTTTGTCTGGTAATGGCAAATTAGAAGTTCATCTTTTGCATGATGGAGAAACCTCTCCCGGTCATTTGCATGAGGTTATTTTTGCCGGTGGTGAAAGACAAAATATCGACTTTTCCGGTACCTTTAGTTTAATCAACGGGGTCTTTACTTTCGGTACGGATTCAGGAGAAACCTACCGCTTCAATCATGAATTGGCTCAACAAGTTAGGTTGGAAGCCGGTGCTGACAGTGTCTTCCGTGTCATGGGCGAGACATCCGTTTTAGGCTTGACTTTAGATGCCTCTTCAACTTTGGACTTAAGTCAAATTGGTACGCCTGACAACAACTACGGATCAAGTTCCAATTTGCTCCACGTTGACGATAATGGAATCTTCACCGCACAGTCCGGTTCTACCATTAAAATCAATAAGAGCGATTTCACGGCAGAAACCTCTCTGCACGGTGCAATTGACACGATTGATGAAGAAAACGGCTACGACTTTGCTTCTGTTGTCAACAGTAATGCCCAAGCTTATGAAAGTAAATTCTTCCAAATCGTAGACGGTAGCGTTGACATAGGCAATCGCGTATCCCTTAAAGATGAAAACGGTGCTCTTTTAGGGGAAGAAATTACCATTGCCCTTTACGAAAAGGACTCTGGTACGCATCTGGCGGATTTGATCGGCGGTTGGTCTACCATTGCCGATGAGACCGGTCTTTACGTTGGTCAACGCGTTGAAGGGATCCGACTTGATCAGACTTCAATTAATCTCTTTAGTCAACCGAACGAAACAGTGACGATCAATCAATGGATTGAGTCTAAAAATGATCAAGTCAATCTCAATATTACGCAAGGAACGATTGCACTCACCGGCGACGCAACTGACTTTGCCGGTGACGTCATAGTTCACGAAAATGCCAATTTAATCGTTGCGCATGACGGAGCCTTGGGCGGAGAAGTCGGGGGTTCTTCTGCTGCCGGTTTGCAGTTAGAGAAAAATGCAACGGCTGAAATCCGCGAAGCTGTCAATCAGACCATTACCGGTCTTTTGGTAGCAGAAGGCGCCACATTGCATCTTCATGATGACTCTGTTTTAACCCTGTCAGTCGAAAGCTCAGAAACACAAACACATCTGGACGGTGTTCTGATCGGTAAAGCAGACAGTGTGTTTAATACAACGGGACAGGTTCTCGTCAAGGATACGACTGACTTGAGTCAAATGCAGGGAACCCTACACATGCAGTCTGATGCTGATGCATGGGTTTTCTCAATTGAGGAGGATAAGAGCTTTACGAGTGGCTCCATCGTAAACGGCCAAGTCATTAAAGATGGAGCCGGTACCCTTGAGTTAGGCCTTCAACAATTCAATGACGGCTCTACGTCCGTTACTGTCACGAAGGGTGGTTTAACTTTTGCCAATTGGAATAGTGCCGGCTCAGCTTTAAATCTCAAGAACTTTACCTTAACTGAGACGGCCGAAGCTTTCCGATTGTCCGGCAACATGCGTCTTAACAATGGTCGGGGTACTTTTACTAACCAAGGAACTGTTTTCGTTGGTGAAGATGCAACCGGTGAAACAGACTTTGCCACTCGATTCATCCGAGGTAATTGGACCGGAAACGGCACGATTGTCTTTGATGTCTATTTGGGTGATAACACTCCAACCGGTGTAGAGGAAGATCTTGTTGAAGAAACAAAAGAAAATACCTCAAAAACAAACGAGCGAGTGGATGCCACCTATGGTGAAAAGAGTGATCTTTTAGTTATTCGCGGCACAGCCACCGGAGATGCGGTTTTGAAAGTCAATAACATCAACAGCGTTGACAGCGGTAAACTCGAACGCTTGGCGTTGATGGAAGTTGGAGACGATGCCGACTTTAATCCGACGCTTTACGGCGGCAGTATTGAGGCGGGCGGCTACTCTTACCGCTTGGTTCGTCATGACAGTGAAGGCGGCAATCTTGATTTCGGTGCGGATTATATTTTGACTTCTTATGCCGATGAAGAGAGCACATGGACCGATCGCAATGTGTCTGTCAATACAGGCGCATTCATCGGTTTTGCCGCTGCTTCTCAAATGTTTGACCTCTCCATCCACGACCGACAGGGTACTCGTCCATATATCAATCCTTTGACTGGAGAGAAAACTCAAACATCGATGTGGATGAGAGAAACGATTTCACACGAACGCTCGCATGATTCAACCGGACAATTGTCAATGCGCAGCAATACTTCTGTTACACAGATCGGGGGCGATATCGTACAACTCAATACCAGTGGAAACGGTTACGTTTTCGCAGGCTTGATGGCAGGCTGGGGAACACAGGACCTGAAGTCCAGATCCTCTCGAGTTGAAGCGTATGCTAACGCTGATATCGAAGGTTGGAATATCGGCTTTTACGGCGGTTGGCATCAAAACGATCCTGCTGTGGATCGCACCGGTGCTTATGTCAACGGTTGGTTGCAGTACAGCCATTTGAAAGGCAAATTTGATAATCATATGGATTCGGCAACGGCCAGAGCGAGCGGTCTTTCTGCATCGCTGGAAGCCGGTTATAACATTCGGGCGCTTTCTTGGTACAACGATGAACACTTCGGAGCTTCAGAAGTCTTTATCGAACCTCGAGCTCAGGTAACCTGGTGGGGAACAGAGTTTGATGATATGCAAATGAGCGGCGATGTTGAATTCTTAGGAAAAGACAATATCACCACTCGCTTAGGTGTCAGAGCCTCGGCTGTTGTCAACGGCAATTCGACGATTGTTCCTTACGCTGAGGCCAACTGGGTTCACAATACACATGCCTATGGGGCGAAGTACGGTGAACTCACTGACCATCAGGCCGGAGCTAATGACACAGCTGAGATGAAACTCGGTGTTGAGTTTGAAATTCATAAGAATTTCACCGGATACGGTCAATTCTCTGTGAACCTCGGCAATGAAAGTTATAGCGAACGAGCAGGAAGCTTAGGAATTAAATATCGCTTCTAATTGATTTAAACCTTTGAAATTTTGCCCCTGTTAACATATTTGTCAACAGGGGCAATTTTCAGGAAGTCTTAATCCGACCTCCAGAACTTTTAATCCTGAAGGTCTGACTTGTCACTAGAACTGATAACGAACTCCGATCGAGCCTTCACGTTCGTTGTAGTTGTCGCTGCCGAACGATGCACCGACTCTACCCCAAACAGAAAGGCTGTCCGTTACACGCCAATCCACTCCGATCCGACCTTCGCCTTGGTTACGGGAACCCGCTTGGTCAACCGTGAGACCGGAAATCGTAGCGCCGTACTCTTGGGTATTGTGCACCCAGTTGGCTTCAACAAATGCGTTGAAATCGTTGTTACCTTCCTGAGTCAAAATTGCGCGAGCACCTAAACGTGTACGAACGTTGTTTTCTCCTTCAAACTTCACGTCCTGCGCATCATTGTGGATTTCGTCATATTGCATACCGAACCACGTGACAGACGCATGAGGTTCAATAGTAAAGTTCGCGATCTTACCGTTTGCTGTTGCAACGCTGCCGACTTTAAAGCCCCAACCGGCTTCCAAGGACGCAGAAAGACCTTGACCTTTAACGTCTTCAGTGTGTTGGCTCACACCGGTCACATCGCTATTGGCATGAGTAAACATCACCCAACCGTCAACGTAGGGTCCCGTTTGACCGTCAGAGTTGGCTTTCCATCCGGCATAAGCACCGACGCCCCACGCTTCGGTATCGGCCTTGGAGTGTGAACCAGTTACCTTAGAACGGGATTTCGTATCCATACTGCCGTAACCGCCCATAAGACCGGCATAAGCAAGTCCCGTGTCACCAGTTGTGAACTGTACGAGATCACCACCCAACATCGTCGTATTGGAGGTCGTACGCATTCTCAATTGAGCCGTTGAATCGCGGAAGCGTTCATGGCTCATTGTGTGATGCATCCACAAGGATGTCGTTTGTTTTTCACCGGTAATCGGATTGATCCAATCACGGTTACCGACTCGGTCATGCAAGGACAAATCGAACAACTGAGCTGCATAGGCGATGCCGATGTAGGATCCGGCTGTCACCGTTACATTTCGAGTGGGTTCAGTAGGATCGACCGGTTTGTCTCCCGCAATACTCGAGAGGAAGTATTCCATACCACCGTCGGGTACTTCTGAAGACTTAAGAAGATAATCATAACCACCGCTTGTGATGGCTTCTTTACCTCCGGAGAGCGCAAATGTAGCATTGCCGCTGTCCATGTGAACCACTTTAATGCTTTCCTCAGCTCCTTTATTCAAATCTTTCGAGGTGACATTGAGGAAATGACTGCCGGTACCATTACCAATATTGAGTCCCGGTTTTCCATCGACAAGCTCATCTTGAGAACCGCTACCGAAGTCCAAGGCCATATTAAACGTTGCTCCGGTACCTACTAACACTTCCAGGTTCACTAGACCGTTCACATCTATTGAGGTTCCTTGAGAGACTTCAAGACCGGTTAAAGAATCACCGTTATCGAGAACTAAACTACCTTCTTGAAGGCTCAAATTCAAGTTGGTCAATTGTTGTTCAAAATCCAACTTTCCCTGTCCCTTTTTAATAAAGCTACTATCGTAGTCTTGCGTTTCAAAAGCGACAGAGAGCGTTTTTTCAACATCATTAGTGTAAGTCAGTTCCGAGTTCACTAAACTGATTTTGCCCTTACCCGATAATTCGCCTGTAATATTGCTGTCGTGACTATTGTTGATAGTAAAGACTTTATCTTCTGCTACAGACAAAGAACCGGTGTCCTTGACTTGTAATCCTCCCAGATGTTCTTGATCAGCATTGACCACTAAAGTTCCCTGAGTATCAGACCCCACAATAACGTTGGTAGAGCGACCCAAAGCATTTGAAGCACTGGCGATTACGGTTGCCTCACCATCAATGGTAGTTGCTCCAGAGTAATCGTTTGACGAATTAGTCAGCTCAATCGTTCCCTTACCAGTGAAGTGCGCAGAACCTGCTTCCTCATCTCTATTAGTAATTTTGGCACTGATCAAATCGCCATTAACGTCACCTGTTGCATTAAATACAGCTGTTTGTCCACCATATATTGCCACTTGAGTAACTTTTCCGTACATCAACCCGATGTTGCCATGTTCGTCACCAGCCAATCCTACACCTGTTGAAATATCAGCTACGGTATTTCCTGATAAGTCGTGATAGGTCACAACTGCCGATTGAGCATCACGGTTTTGTGTCAGCTGCATGTGGCTAGCCACATCCTTTGCATCATTACCGATACCATCAATCAGGATCAAAGACAAATTTGCATCATCCTGAACACGTACAGCTTCCATTAAAGAACCGGTCGTATCAGCTTCTTGAATATTAATTGAGGGATCCACATTTACGAACACTTGAACGTTTTCACCTGAATCACTCAAGACGATGTCTTTGTCGGCTAAATGTAGCGCATTGTCAGCTGTACCATTAGTTACCATTTCTCCATCGTTTAGTGAAAAATCCAGGGCGCTACCAGATCCTAAAGTCAGATTGTGTCCTAAAGTTTGTTCTCCTTTCATCACTAAAGTTGAACCGGTATCAACAAACAAGGCATTTTTAGCCGCAAGAATAGAGTTGCTGTCGTTCTGGGTATGATTTTGCCCAACCTCTAACACCGCATTCACAAATCGAAGTTGGCCATTGAAATCTTCACCATCCATTAAGCTTAAATCAACAACTTCGTTAAATTCCAATCCCAATGACCCTGCACCGTTGACACCTGCAAGTGATTGTTTGCCACTCACTCCTTTAACAAATTGATAATTTAAGGTTGATTTAGAGTCAAGTTTGGTAATGTTATCCAGCTCACTTCGAGAAGTTCGAATGATTGTTGAATTCTTTAAATTCAGATCTAACTTGCCTGAATTCTGGAAAACCCCATTCATGCCATTGAAATCAAACTGATCAATATTAGTAATTACAAGACCATTATCAATTACACCGGAAGTATCTGTCATAAATTGATCGAAGACAACCTTATTACCTGTCTGGGAACCTGTCAACGTTAACTTTATATCACCGTCTTGTAAATCTGTTTCAGTGTCGAAACGGAGCACAGTATTGTCTTGCACATGCAATTGACCTGCAAACCCCGACAAATCTTTTAACGCAACAGACTGTGTTGTATTACTGATTGATACTTCACCATCACCTAAAATACGTGTCAGTTGATTTTGACCGACAAAGGTCATTTTGGCATCGTTCAAAACATTAAATTGACCACTAAACTCATTAAATAAGTCTGAATGGTTAAAGGTTGCCACTCCGCCAGCTAAAGTTAAACTACCAGTGCCAGACAGAGTTCCGTTAATAACACTTTCTGACGTCCCTTTTATGTTAACATTCGCCTTTTCACCCAAGCTCACAGTACTCTTGTCGGTTACCCTCAACGCCCCAATATCTTGTACTGCAGCAATTCCTAGGTTACCTTCACTACTCTCTGTTCCAACTTGAACAATCTCAGAATCTCCTAACGATTTTTCAGAAATGGCATTAACTGTCACACCACCGTCAATTGTTGTGGATCCTGAATAATCGTTCGCACCATAAGAACTATTCAGATAAACGGTACCATTCCCATAAAAATGAACAGAACCCTTACTGTTCGGATCTTTATCAGAGAGCTTTGTGAGAATCGTATCACGCTCATCCGAACCAGTCGCTTCAAACTGAGCCACTTGCTGATCATATATAGCTACCTGTTGAACGTCGTTATATCGGAGACCGATATAACCTTGGCCATCGTCTTCAGTACCCCAACCTTTACCGACGCCTGTAGTAATGTCCGCGATATTTGTTTGATCGACAACATATGTAACAGTTGCTGTTTTTAATTCTCCTTGCGGTGTCAAAGTAGATGCAATCTTCTCTATGGAGGTATCTGTGATATCGATATTTTTGATCAAAATAAGGTCAGATCCGGAGTTGTTTTCATCACGAACAACTTGCATCAAACTTTGATTAAGATCCGGAGAGCTAACATCGACACTTGGATCAACTTTAACCCAAACAGAAACTTCATCAACCGACGTTTTGATTTTATTTCCATTCATATCAAGCACGTTGACGGACTCTCCAGACAGGTTGAATCCATTATCTATTGTGAAGTCCAACGAGCTGCCATCACTAAGGGTTAGATCGCCGAGCATCTGTTTTGCACCATGCAACACGAGAGTTGAGTCACTGCCAACAAAAAGATTATTGACTTTATTGTTTTCGTCTCCGATATGAGAATTACCTACTTCAAATTTTGCGTTTTCAAACTTTAGTGTGAATGCGTTACCAGTTGCAACACTATCCACTCTCAATTGACTCGGGCTTGAGAAATAAATACCTAAAGTACCTTCTCCGGAAATGTTGTTTAAATTTACAGAAGCCTTTCCCTTAAAATTGCTGTAGTACAGGGCTGAAGCGTTATCTATAAAGGTACTATTATCCAACTCAGTTAGACCATTTCTTTCTATATTAGATCCTTTCAAAGTCAGATTCTTTGCCGCCGACACATTGAAAAAACCATTTGTATTTATGAATTGATAATTTTCAATTTTTTGATCTAAATTTAGATTTTGAGTAATTGACCCATTATCAAATTGTGTAAAGCTATCGAAAATTAAAACTGAGCTATTTGTCAAAGTATTAATTTCAAGAGGGTCATGGATGTTTAATTGTGTAGTTGCCGAATCTGCTAAGGTCAATGATTGGCTATCTTGAATAAGCAATTGACCTGTAAAGTCAGATAAGTCACCAACAATTGTGTCTGTCGCCAACTCTGCTGTACCGTCACCGAATAGTTTTTTGAGTACGAAAGATTGTGCCCCCTCTTTGTCAGAGAACAACATGGTTGAATCTTTCTTAACGGTCAGATCTCCAGAATAATTTTCAAATAATGTGGATGAACTTGTGAATAAAAGCTCACCGCTACTTAAAGTAAGGTTCCCTTCACCAATTAACTGTTTATCGCCAAATTGGTTTTTGTCTGTCTCATTAACGAGATAGGAAGATGACTCGGTTCCTAAATGAAGATCCAACTCAGTACCCTGATATAAATTTACCGAGCTTGAACCGAACAGTTGAATAGCAGTTAAAACCTGAGGAGATGTTGCAGTTACTCCGTTAAATTGGTCTATTAAATTAAAAGTAGACTTATCTCTTAAAACCAGCGATGTACCGATTTGCGTTAACTTACCATCAGCATCAACACCACCTAAAGCCCCGGATAAAACTTCTAAAATAGTCCCAGATCCAACATTAACTAGACCGGAGAATGTGTTGTTGATATTTGAAATGGTCAGATATTTATTGTCAGTTGTCGAAGAATCGATATCAATAATGCCGGTACCACTGACAGGTATATACAAATCACGTTTGGTTGCATCAACTAAATTAATTTTTATTGAATGGTCCCACTGATTAGTGCCCTTTAATTCTAATGACATTAATTCATAATCAACATATACACCAATTTTGTCTTCATCATTATTGGGATCGTCTACCTGATTGAAATGTGCAATGTAACCCCAGACTCCAGTGGCAGCCAAATTATTTGGATTGCCCCAATTGAAAAAATCTACATTTTCAATCGAAGGGTTTTCAACATTCTCACTGATAATATTTCCACTTTCATCAACAATATCGATTTTCCCGTT
The DNA here is from genome assembly GCF_016901835.1 of Parasutterella secunda. Taxonomy (GTDB): domain Bacteria; phylum Pseudomonadota; class Gammaproteobacteria; order Burkholderiales; family Burkholderiaceae_F; genus Aphodousia; species Aphodousia faecavium. The sequence goes on from NZ_JACJKX010000004.1 coordinate 55,531, forward strand.
ACCGTATATAGCATTCGCGGTAAGAACCCAAAAATTTTCATCTCGATTATCTCTTTGATAGTCAAGAATTGAATCTCGAGTCATCACCGAACCAGGAATGAGATAGTGAGAAAGATCCAGACGAATTTGACCGTCACCTTCCATCCATAATGTATTGACGTGAAGGAACGGATCAGAACGATCATAAGCAGAATCTAGAGGATCTACATTTGTCAAATCTAAAATACCACGACCTTGACTATCCCTAGACCAACCAAATCGGTCAATAGTCATGTAGCGTTCATTCGCGAAAACAACTCCGCCTGAACCGACACTTAAACCAACCTGACCAAAAATAGAATCCTGTGACAAATCTAAGTCTAAGTTAGTATTACTGATACGAAGCCAACCTCGATAGTCTTGCCATTGCTCGTTACTGTTTTGAATGATGAACTTCTCAGTATCCGATCCGTTCCCCTGAGCAACAATAACGGAGTCTGATGAGAATGTCCCGTCACCACCCCCAACTTGTAATGTTTCAAATTTAACTGACCCGAAATCCCAATTATCTGCAACATTGTTCTTATTTATAGTTAATTTCGTATAAGTATTGAAATTTCCTAGAGCGGGATTGTTTGAATAGAAACTGACGTTACTTCCAAGCTGATCGGTTCCGTATACCGTTAAAGATGGAGTTCCTGGATTTTCTGAATCATCTCGGAATTGTATCCCTTGAGGGCTAATAAAAAGTCCTTGTCCAAAAACCACGTTTGAATCTTGTATAACGATGATGTCATCAAAACGACCGAGAGGAGCATCCACAACAGCATCTTGATTAAACATATAGGCGGAAAACGATGGGGTAGAAATAAATGACAGCAAAGTCACTATAAACAAAGAAGTTTTCAAGTTTTTAGGATGAGTGTGCTGAATTTCAGAAACCGCTGTCCAACTACGAGTCACCGCATTCCAAATAGACTTATAGACCTTGTTCATGGAATACCTCTTAAATTCTTATTTTCAAAGGTTATAGATAGAATTCAATTTAGCTCACCCCCCCCCTTGATTACATTAGGGTTATCCCGTATAAAGAGATAATTTAATGAATTTATTAGCCTATTTTTCTCATTACTTCAAATTCTGTTTCATCATAAAAGCAACACTAAATAACGGAAAATTAGTCGACAAATACACAAAATAAGGCCGGTAGTTTTACCCACCGGCCCCAATAATTATTAACAGAATTGTTCAAAAATTATTCTTGGCTCATCGCCTTCTTCTGATCCCCTGCCAACACAACCGTCAAGCCGTTGCGATTGACCATCTTTCTGAAAGCGGCATTGACGTCCTCGAGCGTGAGTTTTCTAACGTTTTCGTCACGCTGGGCAGCCTCAGTCCAATCCACGCCTTCATTCATCATATTGCACCAATGGTAGGCAATGAGATTGTCCTGGCTACGGTTGACGGCACGGTATTCAATAAAGCCTTTCTTGGCTTCATCCAACTCTTGTTGGGTAAAACCGTCTTTTAGGACACGATCGATTTCTTCATAGAGGGCAATTTCCGCTTTTCGAAGATTTTGCGGGGCCAAAATAGCCTGCATCGTCCAACTAGCGGCATTGCCGAAAGCCGGAATATTGACGTTGCTGCCCGCGCCGTAACTTAAACCGTCTTTTTGACGTAAACGAAGCATCAGACGATTGGAGAGCCCCGTGCTTCCTCCGAAAATCCAGTTCGCAACAAGCATGGCATCTGAATCCGGATCATTCTTATTCTGGGCAAAGTCAAAGCGCGCGACGATCGTCGCATTTTCTTTATCAGGTGTATCGATAATGATGCGAGTTGCGGGCGTATCAAAATGCTCTCTCACAATACGCTCATAGGCAACGTGAGAGGCTTTCTTTGTCAGAATCGTTTGAAGCTGAGCTTTCACGCTTTCTGCATCAAAGTCACCGACAATAGAGATTTCTCCGCGGCCGATACCGAACTGTTGATCGTAAAAGGCTTTAACATCTTCAAGGGTTGCGGCTTCAACCGCTTCTTTTAATTCTTTACTCGTTAAGCGGTACCGCGGATCGCCCTTCGGGTAGTGATTAAAGTGTTCGGTAATGGCATCGCGCGCCATGATTCGAGGATCGTCCATCCTCGACTGCACATCAGTGATAAATTCAGCCTTTAATTCTTCAAAGTCCTTGGTGGGCATTGAAGATTCGGTCCAAAGCTCGGCAATGAGATTGAGTGCCTCAGGCAGATGTTCACGTGTCGTTGTGAATTGCCCGATATCACCTTCAACCTGAAGTTTAGTAAAGGCATCGTTAATCTGTTCACGCGTCATGGTTTGAGTGCCACGTTCGAGCATCGCACTCATCAAAGCCGATACCGCACGCTTATTTTGACGAGACTCAGGGTTGCCATAGCGGAACTGTGCACGCACAACCACCGTTTCCCCACGGGTTTTCTTGGGCAATAGTGCGACATTAACATCCCCGATTGCCAAGCGTTCCGTACGGGCATTTAAATTAGCAGGAGTCGAATCAAAGACTTCAGCCTCTTGTCCCTGTTCTTTAAATTGGTGTTGAGAGAGCACTTCGTCTAAAGTCGGCGCGGGACTCATTTGTGCACGTTGCGGGTTGTTATCCGGGATAAAAGTACCCACCACTCGATTATCTCGCACAAAGTAGCGTTTCCAGGCAGCCATCACATCTTCGGGCGTCATTTTCTCCCAGCTGTCACGATGTACAAAGAAAAGGCGCCAATCACCCAATGCGATAAAGTCCGACACATCTACGCCGAACGTTTCGGGATCCGCAAACGTTCTTTCATAAAGCGTCTTTTCTTCTCGAGCCATGAGACCCAAGTCTTCAGCCTTCAATGCTTCCTTATCAAAAGTACCCTCAACTGTTTCAATGAGCACCTGTTTGGCTTTTTCAATATCCCCGCCCTTAGGCAACATGGCACCAAACATGGCCAAACCCGGATCGTGCGCGGGCATGGGCCAGGCAAAAACCTGAGTAGCCAATCCCGTCTCCACCATCGCTTTGTGCAACCGTCCGCGAGGCGTATCACCCAATACATCCGCACCTAAATTAATGAGCTGAGCATCCGGGTGAAGCGCTGCGGGAATGCGATAACCCACGGCCACCACGGTCATTTCACCTGCACGACGGATTTCAAAAGTACGCGGACCGTCAGCCACGGGCTCTTCGGTCCACTCTTTTTGCAAAACACGCGTGGGCTTCGGAATGGCTCCGAAAATACGTTCGATCTTTTGAAGGGTCTCTGCTTCATCAAATTTGCCTGAGACCATCAGCACGGCATTATCGGGTTGATAGTACTTACGGTAGAACGCCTGAAGGTTTTCAATTTTGACGTTTTCAATATCGCTTCGGGCACCGATCGTGCTGTTGCCATAGTTGTGCCAGTCAAAGAGCACAGATTGCATGCGCTTTAAAAGAACACTTACGGGATTGTTTTCTCCCATTTCAAATTCATTGCGCACAACAGTCATTTCCGTGTCCAAATCCTTTTGAGCGATAAAGGAGTTGGTCATGGCATCAGCGCTCCACCCTAAAGCCCAATCAAGGTTGTCATCGACGGCATTGAAGGAGACAAAGTAATTCGTGCGGTCAAGCCACGTCGAGCCATTCATCTTAAAGCCGCGGCGGGTAAATTCTTTAGTGGGTTCTGGGTAATTTTTCGAGCCCTTAAACATTAAGTGCTCAAGCAGGTGCGCCATCCCCGTCTCACCATAGCCTTCATGGCGAGAGCCCACGAGGTAAGTCATGTTCACGGTAATCGTGGGTTTGCTTGAATCCGGGAAAAGCAACACTTTAAGGCCATTGGCAAGACGGTATTCCGTTACGCCTTCAACGGTCACGATCTTTTGAGCCGATTGAATATTTTGAACGACTTGAGCTGTTTCTGTCATAGGAGTGTTCGCATCCTTATTCCAAAATGTATAACCCACTGCGCAAACCACAACGATTCCTGCAGCAGTGAGCCATTTCATGTTCTTATTCATATTTTTTCTTCCTTCGCTTCAGTAAAAGGAACGCTGTCAGAGTGTAACCCACTAGATTTGGAAGAAACCCGACAAAGTGTATCGAAGTATTGCGATTTACGCACGAAGTCATGCTTTGCGCTATAGTGGCAAAAATTTTTCATCCCCTAATTAATAAATAAGAGTTACCGTGAAGGCCTTTTTTGATCTGCTCCCCGTCATCTGTTTTTTCATTACGTTTAAATTAGCAGGATCCTACACCGCTGAACTTACCCCCATTTTTCCGGTCACCCCCGATCTGATTCCGATTGTCTCAGCCACGGCCGTTATCATCATTGCAAGCCTTCTTCAGATGGGCTTTCTTTTCATCAAAGGTCAAAAACCCTCCAAAATGGCTGTTTTTTCAACAGTTTTGGTGGTTTTATTCGGTGGCATGACCATCGCTTTCCAAGATCCCGCTTTCATTCAATGGAAGCCCACCCTGCTTTACTGGCTTTTTGCCGCCATTCTTCTTTTCGGTCGATTCGGTAAAAAGGATTACATCAAAACGGTTTTCACTGGCATCACAATGCCCGACTTTGCCTGGCGAAAAGTCGAGAACTTCTGTCTCGTCTTTTTAGTGGCCATCGGTTTTATCAACCTTTTTGTCGCCTACAGTTTCAGTATGGACATTTGGGTAGACTTCAAGCTCTTCGGGCTTTTGGGCCTGACACTTCTGTTTACAATTGGGCTGGGATTCTATGTCGCCAAATACGCTGAAGAGGCGCAAAATACAAAAATCAACCATTAATCACTCTTTGTTATAGAGGATAGTTATGCAACACAAAGCTTTAGTCGTCGGTTTGTCCTTGGCCCTGGCCTCCACTTTGGCCCTGGCGGCACCGTCTGCCGTCACCGTCAACGGCAAGACGATTTCCGCTCAAGCTCAGGAAAAAATCATTCAACAGATTGTTAAAAACGGTCAAAAGCGTACGCCTGAATTGGAAATGCAGGTCCGCAATCAGTTGATTCAAAAAGAAGTCCTGCTGCAAGAAGCCAATCGCCAAAAGCTCGCCAACCGTGCTGAGGTTCGTGATGCCATCAATAACGCCCGCGACAGCGTCTTAATCAACGCTTTGATCGCTGACTTCGCGAAGAAAAATCCCGTGAAGGATGCCGACGTGAAGAAGTTCTACGAAGAACAAAAGAAAGCCTATGGCGATAAGGAATACAAGGTGAGCGTCATTGCCGTGAAGACCGAAGCCGATGCCAAGAAGGTCACCGATGCGCTCAAAGACGGTGACAAGTTTGCCGATGTCGCAAAGAAGTACTCTGTCGATACCGGCACGAAGGATAAGGGCGGTCAGATCGATAACTGGACGTCTTCAGCCAATTTCCCGCAATTGGTGGGCTTAGCCATTCGTTCCTTGGATGACGGCGATTACACCGAAGTACCGGTTCGCGCCAACGGCGGCTACTACATCATTCGCGTGGATGATTCCCGTAAGGCTCAGCTCTTCCCGACCTACGATAAGAGCAAGGATCACTATCGCAACATGTTGGTTCAAACGAAGGTTCAACAAAACATTCAGGAACTTTTCCAAAAGGCCAACATCAAAGTCGGTAAGTAATCCGATTGTTACACTGAATGTTAAGGGGAGACCGATCGACTCCCCTTTTTCATACCTTCAAAGATTTGCTCAGTTAATAAAACTTAGTGTGCCTTTTCTTTTTGTTGTCCCACGCCCAATGCTGTCAGTAACGCACCGGTTTGGAATATACCCACCAAAATGAGTGCAAGTGAGAAGAACCCGGCATCGAGTAAGGGTCCGGCTATAAGCGGTGCCAGTGTTTGGCCGACATCCATACCGCAATAGGTGAAACCGTAGACGCGACCCAAACTTTTCGAATTTAAAAACGTCATGCATGCACCGCGAATGAGAATATCTCGTGAGGGAGTCGCCACACCGACACCGAACCCCATGACAGCCATAAGGGGTAAGACGCACCACGCTCCGAACCACTGAGATGCTAAAAGAATGGCCATCAGCGCAGAAAGCGACATGCTGGCAGCGATCACATAATCACTTCGCTTAAAGGCTTTAGCAACGTACGCACCGAGCACTGCGCCCACAATCGATCCGATCATGTATGCGGTCAGCCCCCCTGTAGCGATTTCAAGCCCGACATGGTAGGTAGCATTAAAGATAGACGGGGCAAAATTTTGCAAAATTCCCAAAGCAAAGGAATTGCAAAAGAAGAACAGGAAACAAAGCCACACAACAAGGAGCTTAAGGAAACCGAAGCCCACATCGGCTTTTTCATCGGCCTTTTTCTCTTCAGGGGTCAGGCCTTTGCCTTCGGTGAGGATTTTGTCAAAAAATGCGTTATGGGAAACCAAAGCAATGAGAACCAGCAAGGCCATTAATCCTGCGGTTGCTGCAGCCAGACGCCAGCTACCGGTAAAGCTTGCAACACCGACCATAATGATCGGCGCCAATGCCCAACCGACGTTACCCACCAGAAAGTGAATCGAGAATGCAAAAGGTAACCGTTCACTTGAAATACAGCGATTGATAATGGAAAAGTCTGTCGGATGGAAAACGCTGTTACCGAGCCCCGCGCAGGCCGCAACCGGGAAAAACCACCAATAGTTTTGTGCAAAGCTGAACAAAAACCCCGCAATCATCAAGAGGCTCACGCCACCATAAAGACACACTCTGGGACCAAGCTTATCCACCACGATGCCGCTTACGGCCTGCCCCAGGGAACTCGTAATAAAAAAGACCGTCATCACAGCGCCCATTTCGGCAAAGGAGGTACCGAATTCGGGCATGATCCATGGGAATAAGGGCGGAATGATTAAGTGAAAATAATGCGAGAGCCCATGGGCAGTACCCAATAAAGTAATGAGCAAAATGTCTTGTTTGCGGGCTTCAGTCATGATGATTTAATTAATTGGCTTTCCAAAGCAGAGTCGAAACGGCAAGTAACGTGAAAATCACCGAACTTGTCTTATTAAGGATATTCTGAACTTTCGGACTGCGCAATCGGTCTGCCAGCGTTCCTGCACACCAGGCAATGGCACTGAAAACCACCAAAGTGCAGACCAAAAAGGTCAATCCCATAATGTGCATCTGCACCATGACCTGGTTTTCAGTAGCCCCTTTAACAATAAATTGTGGGAAAAACGCTAAAAAGAAAATGAGTACTTTGGGGTTGGTGATATTCATGAGTATCCCTCGGCGCCACAATTGAAAATTGGTGAGTCTCGGGTACTTTTTCTCGGATTGTGCATCGCTACTCCCCACCGGTGCCCGCCAGGCGCCCCAAGCCAAATAAAGAAGATAAGCGGCCCCCGCAAACTGAATAATCATCAAAAGCGTGGGAGAAGCGGCAACGATCGCTGCCACACCGAATGCGGCCAACATCGTTTGAATAAAAACGCCGACACATAGGCCAAGCGTCACAAAAATACCGGCCCGAGCACCGTACATCGCAGATTGCAGCAAAACAAATAGATTGTCAGGACCTGGCGCCACAGCCAAGACAGCTGCCGCAATCGTAAAACTCACCCAAAGATCAAAAGGCATCACATTTCCTTTAAGCAATTAAAAAGCCCTTGCGTCTGTTTTAGAGAGCAAGGGCCGAAATTAATCCGATAACTTAACTGAAATCGTTATCCGACAAATTTTCTCGCGTTTCTGAACATACGCATCCAGGGGCTGAACTCACCCAGAGTATCCGGTGCCCAGCTCATTTGTACCGTGCGGTGCGTACGTTCCGGGTGCGGCATCATGATCGTGAAACGACCGTCCGGTGTGGTCACGCCGGTGATGCCGTCAGCAGACCCGTTGGGATTAAACGGATACACTTCCGTGGGGCGTCCTGCCGGATCCACGTAGCGCGCAGCCAATGTAGCCAGTTGTGCGTCTTCGGGCTTGAGCCATTGAACATGACCTTCACCGTGAGAATTCACAATCGGCATCATGCTGCCTGCCATCCCGTCAAAGAAGATCGAGGGGCTCTTCATCACTTCGACCTGCACCAAACGGGCCTCGAACTGTTCGCAGTCGTTACGGACAAACTGCGGCCAGTGGCTTGCTCCGGGAATAATGTTACGCAGGTGACTCATCATCTGGCAACCGTTACAAATACCTAAGGCAAATGTATCAGGACGGTTAAAGAAGGCGGAGAACATATCGACCATCTTGGGATTGCGCAAAATGGTGGTAGCCCAGCCGCCGCCGGCGCCCAAAACGTCACCGTAGGAGAACCCGCCGCAAGCGGCAAGACCGGCGAAGTCTTTGAGATCACTGCGACCGGTCAAAAGATCGGTCATGTGAACGTCAACCGCTTCAAAACCGGCTCGCGTAAAGGCTGCGGCCATTTCGGTTTGGCTGTTCACACCCTGCTCACGCAAAATGGCGATTCTCGGACGTACGCCCGTAGCGATAAAGGGTGCTGCCACGTCTTCTTCCGTATCAAAGGTGGTACGAACAAAAAGTCCCGTATCATCTTTCATCGTGCAGCGTTCATACTCTTGATCGGCACAGGCAGGATTGTCGCGCATACGGGCAATCTGCCAGGACACTTCGCTCCAGGCCTTTTGAAGCTCTCCACGATCCCCTTCATAGAGTACCTTGTCGTGAGCTTCAATATGAAGTTTGTCATCGCTCGTCAATTCACCGATAAAGTGCGTGCAATCGGCAAGGCCCGCCGCCGTCACGGCAGCATGGATTTCATCAATCCGGTCGGCACGAACCTGAAGCACGGCGCCCAATTCTTCATTAAAGAGCACAGGAAGAATATCCTTACCTTCAGCGCTGCCTGCCATGGAGCTTAAGTCCATACGAACACCCGTGTGGCCTGCAAACATCATTTCGGCAATCGTTGCCAAAAGACCGCCGTCAGAGCGATCGTGATAGGACAAGACGCAACCGGCCAATGTCAGTTTGCGAACAAGCTTCACAAAGCTTTGAAGTTTCTCCGAATCATCGAGATCCGGTGTAACGGAACCGAACTGCTGTGTCACTTGAGAAAGAATGGAGCCAGCCATGCGGTTCTTACCGCACCCCAAGTCAATGGCAACCAAAACGGACTCAACGTCTGTTTTAAGTTGCGGGGTCAGGGACAAGCGCACATCACGCACAGGCGCTGCAGCGGAAACAATGAGCGATACCGGAGACGTGACGGTCTTCTTTTCACCCGCATCATCCCAAGTCGTCTTCATCGAGAGACTGTCTTTACCGACAGGAATAGCCAATCCCATTTCTTGGCAAAGGGTACTTGCTGCACGCACGGCGTCGTAAAGCTTGGCATCTTCTCCGGCGGTGCCGCATGCGGCCATCCAGTTAGCAGACAATTTAACCAAACCCAACTCAATGTCGGCGCTTGCGATATTGGTAACCGCTTCACCGATTGCCATGCGGCTCGCGGCAGCCGAATCGGCAATAGCCAGAGGTGTTCTTTCGCCCATACTCATCGCTTCACCGCGATTGCCCACAAAGCTCAGATTCGTGACAGCGGCGTCAGCCACCGGCACTTGCCAGGGGCCCACCATTTGATCACGGTGAACAAGACCGCCCACCGTACGGTCACCGATCGTAATGAGGAAACTCTTGCTGCCCACCGTCGGGTGACGCAATACATCGCGAACCGCTTTAGCCAAATCAATACCTTTGGGATTAAATTCAGGAAGCGTTTGTTCGACGTGTGTCACCGTGCGATGCATGCGAGGTGCTTTACCCAAAAGCACTTCCATCGGCATATCTACAGCAGGCGTTTCGTTTTCTTCGCGTGTCACGACAAGCGTATTGTCTTCACTGATAGCACCTAAGACAGCATAGGGGCAGCGTTCACGCTTGCAGATCGCATCGAAGGTTTCAAGCGATTCGGGCGCAATGGCGATTGAATAACGTTCCTGGCTTTCGTTGCACCAGATTTCAAGCGGGCTCATACCGCTTTCTTCAACCGGCACTTTAGTAAGATCGAGCTTGGCGCCATGACCTGACAAATCAGCCAATTCGGGCATGGCATTTGACAGACCGCCTGCGCCCACGTCGTGAATTGCCAAAATGGGGTTTTTGTCACCGCTTGCCCAGCAGCGATCGATCACTTCCTGAGCACGACGTTCCATTTCGGCATTGCCGCGCTGCACGCTGTCAAAGTCAAGCGATTCGGAGTTCGAGCCCGTCGTCATAGAGCTTGCTGCACCACCGCCCAAACCGATACGCATGCCGGGGCCGCCCAAACTGATCAAAAGCGTTCCCGGGGGCAATGCTGTCTTATGAGTTTGGTCGTTGCGGATGTTACCGATACCGCCCGCAAGCATAATGGGCTTATGGTAACCGTAACGGGTTCCGGCCACATTGTTTTCAAACACACGGAAGTAACCCAAAATATTGGGGCGACCGAATTCGTTATTAAAGGCGGCAGCACCCAAAGGACCGTCCGTCATGATCGAGAGCGAACTGGCGATACGACCGGGTTTACCGTAAACCTTATCGCAATGTTCGGCTTGAACCGTCACATCCTTATCCGTTTCCCAATCCTGGGGCGCATCAGGCAACTGTAAAGAAGACACTGTAAAACCGCAAAGACCGGCCTTCGGACGAGCACCGCGACCGGTAGCCCCTTCGTCACGAATTTCACCGCCCGAACCGGTCGAAGCGCCCGGGAAGGGCGAAATCGCCGTGGGGTGGTTGTGCGTTTCAACCTTAAAGACCGTGTGCGTCAATTCCTCTTCTTCGGTAAAGACACGACCGAAAGATTCTCCTTCGGGTGTTCTGGGGTACAGACGCGGCACTTTTGCGCCTTCGAAAATAGCTGCGTTATCAGAGTAGGCCACAATGGTGCCGTCAGGATGTGCCTTATGCGTTTCGCGAATCATGCCGAAAAGCGTTTTTTCTTCATCCTTACCGTCGATTGTCCACTTGGCGTTAAAGATTTTGTGGCGGCAGTGCTCGGAATTGGCCTGGGCAAACATCATGAGTTCGACGTCTGTCGGATTACGCTTGGCTTTCGTAAAGGCCTCGGTCAAATAATCGATTTCGTCTTCACTCATGGCCAGACCCATTGAGAGGTTGGCTTCGGCCAAAGCCTGACGGCCTTGTGCCAAAAGATCAACCGTGACCATGGGTTTACCGGGCAACTCAAGAAAGAGCTCAGAGGCATCAATGTCAGCCTTGACAACGCTTTCTGTCATGCGATCGTGCAAGACGCCAGCCACTTGAGTCAAAATCTCAGCCGAAGGAGTATTGCCGTTAAAGTCCACGTTATAGAGCGTACCGCGCTCGACTCTCACAATCACATCCAACCCACAGTTGTGAGCAATATCGGTCGCTTTACTGGCCCAAGGACTGATGGTGCCCAAACGCGGAATCACCATAAACGTGGCATCGGCTTTAACATCAGCCGTTTCAAAGCCATAATGCAAAAGCGCCTGCAAACGGGCGCTTTCATCATCAGTTAAGGCTCTTTTGGCGTTCACGAAATGCACAAAACGTGCAGAGATGCCCTGAGCGGCAGGAGCGAACTCACGAATACGCTTTAACAAACGTTCGGCACGAAAGTCCGACAAAGCGCTGGTGGCCATTAATGTAAACATCGTTGCGGTGTTGGACATGGCAGATAGTTTCCCCAGGAAAGTCTTCGGTAACGAAGAAGAATTTAAAAGAAATCAATCAATTTATTATAAGTACCTGCCTCTTGATTTTGACTTTATCGAGACAATCCGGAGCTGTTTTTTAACTTTAGGTAAAGGTATTTTCAAATGTCTTTGGGAATGAACGAAAACATTAAACCTGTTTTTGACTAAAATGTCGCCAATAATTGTCGGTTAATTAAGGAGCGCTTTCAGACCATGTCTACCACGCTGTTAAGTTTAGAAGAATTGGGAGAATTGGAGACCCGATTGAGTCACGTTTTGCCCGAAGGCACGTTGATGGATCGGGCCGGTTTCGTAGCAGCCAACTGGATTGATGACCAGTGTGATGCAGCCAGCACAATTGTGATTCTTTGCGGTCACGGCAACAACGGCGGCGACGGCTACACGGCCGCTGTCCACCTCAAGAGCCGCGGCCATCATGTTATTTGCGTGGCAATCGGCGGGAAAAAGCCAAAGACCGCTGATGCTCTTCGCGCCTACAATCACTGGATTGAAAAAGGCGGCGAAGTCATTGATGATCCCTACATGGCACCCAAAGCCGATGTCGTGGTTGATGCCATGTTAGGTGTCGGCATTACGAAAGCCATCTCCGGTGACTTTATTGATGCAGCCTTATGGTTTAACGAACGTCAGGCTCTGCACATGGCTCTTGACGTGCCGACCGGCATCGATGCTGAAAAAGGCAATTGGGTGGGCGGCATCAAAGGGTGTGTGGCTGACATGACGCTTAACCTTATCAGTGCAAAGGCCGGGTGCTTCATGAATGACGGCAAAGATGCAAGCGGCATGGTGACGTTATCTGAACTTGATGTCTCCGTTCCCCTTTCCTCATTAAGCCTCATTGATACCGACGATTTCAAGCACATTCTTGAGTTGCGCAAGTACTACTCTCACAAAGGGACCTACGGTCACTGCGTGGTGATCGGCGGCGACAAAGGCAAGGTCGGTGCAGCACTCTTAGCCGCACGTGCCGCATTAAAACTCGGCGCCGGCAGCGTCACGGTTGAACTCATGGCACCTAATGCTCCGCTTTATGATCCGGCGCAACCCGAATTGATGATTACGGACGAACCGGTTGATTTTTCAAACGCTGACGTGATTGTGATCGGTTGCGGCTTAGGTTTCAGCCAAAAGGCCAAAGAGCGTCTGGTTGCTGCTGTGCGCTCTGATGTTCCTCTCATTATCGATGCGGACGCGCTCACCATGATCTCTCAAGATCAGTCGCTTGAAGATGAGGTTCTTGCCCGTAAAGCTCACACAGTCATCACGCCTCACCCGGGTGAAGCCGCTCGTATGTTGCATCGTGATGTCAAGAGCATTCAGGAAGATCGCGTCACGAGTGCTCGTGAGTTGTCCTTACAAACCGGAGCCATTACGGTCTTAAAGGGTACCGGCACGGTTGTGACTTTAAGAAGTTCACGCTCGTGGATCAACCCGACGGGCAACGCCTGTCTGGCCACAGCCGGATCCGGTGACGTATTAGCCGGCATGATCGGCGCATTCTTTGCTCAAAAGTTTGATATCGTCAGCGCCACGCTCGGCGCCGTATGGTTGCACGGCGAAGCAGTTCGCGCTCGCAATACCGGCATTGTTGCGATGGATATCTGCGATCGTGCAGCACGCGCTCTGGAAATTCTTCGTTGGGGCGGCAATCCCGATGATCTGGTTGACCCCTACGATGAGAGCGAATTTGTGCTCGATGAAGACGGTCCCGGTGAAGCCATTGCCCGCACGATGGGAAGCGAAGAAAATTAATTCGCGTTAAACGGTTTCTAAAAAGCCCGAGAAAACTCAATTTCCCGGGCTTAAATTTTGCCCCGGTCTGAATGGTTCTCAGCCGGGGCAATTCTTCAGCATTTAAAGTTTAGTGCTGTTCTTCTTCGCTCGGTTTGTAACCGGGCTTATATTCATCCTTGAGGATAACGGCACCGAACTTCTGCTCTAAGCCGCTGATAAAAGCGGTTTGTTCAGGGTTACTGTAAAGCTGAGCAAGTTCAGCCTTACGCATGGCTAATTGTTCAGGGCTTGCCTCAATTTTCTTCGCAGCCTGCACTTCGATCACAAAGTAAGAGCCCGAAGCCGTTTGCACACCCGTGAAAACCGGAAGCTTATCGGCTTGCGGACGGAGCGCAGCAGTGACAACCTCATAGGCGTAAGCACCGGGACGTTCGCGAGAAATCACAGCCTTTTCGCCAAAGGCGCTGCCGGAGGCCTTCTTCTCGGTGAGCTTGGCAATATCGGCCTTACCCTGATCCTGAGCAGCAGCCACCGCCTTTTGATTCTTTAAGTGATCCAAAATGTCAGCCTTGACCTGATCAAGCGTTTTGACCGCTTCACGATTATGTGTGACCACTCGAGCCGACAAGAGTTGATTGGTACCCACTTCAATGGCGTTGGAATTGCGTTTATCTTCGAGCACATCAAAGCTATAGAGTGCCTCAACAACATTGGGGTTAATGAGTTGATGCTCAAAGTTACGAGTCACGCCCTTCATCGTTTCAATCTTCAGACCGAAGCGTTCTGCAACGGGTTGAAGCGACTCGCTTTGTTCGTAAACCATGTTGGAGAATGTTTCAGCGTCTTCGGCAAAGGCGCGGATTGCAGCCTGCTGTTGATAAAGCGCTTCAATTTCACCTCGAACATCATTTAAGGGCTTAGCTTGAGCAGCCTTAATGTCATCGATGCGGATGATGTGGTAGCCGAATTGAGTCTTCACCGGTGCAACAAGATCGCCCTTCTTGCCGGAGAAAACAGCCTTTTCAAATTCCGGAACCATCATGCCTTTTTGGAAAAAGCCCAAGTCTCCGCCTTGACGGGCGCTGCCGGGATCGGCGGACTTGGTCTTCGCCAATTCGGCAAACTTGGCGGGTTCAGCCTGAAGTTGCTTATAGAGCTCGTCGGCTTCTTTCTTAGCTTGAGCATCATCTTTCTTCGCATCCACTGCAATCAGAATGTGGCTGGCACGACGCTGTTCAGGCGTAGAGAAGCGTTGCAGGTTTTGCTCGTAGAAGGTCTTGATGTCTTCTTCACTGGCTTTAATGTTCTTGTAGCTTTCGGGAGACAACACGACATATTCAATATCGACGCTTTCAGGCACCGCAAATTGAGCCTTATTTTGATCATAGTAGGCTTGGGCTTCAGCATCGGTCACGGTCACAGTCTTCATAAAGCGATCAGGCTTAATTTCATAAGTGCGGATCGTGCGCTCTTCGGTGAGAAGATCGTGGATGCGTTGAGCAACGGTGTTGCTGGCAAGCGTCGTTTGAGACACAGAAGACAGAAGCATCTGACGGGCGAGATCGCGACGAAGTTCTAAAACGAACTGTTCATCGGACTTACCCATACTGCTCAAAAACTGTTGATACGCTTCAGTAGAGAACTTACCGTCACGTTGGAAAGCCGGGGCTTGCTTAACGAGGTTGATGGCGTCGGCTTCACCCACATTGACGTATTCAGAGGCAATTTCAAGAGACACGGCACGGTCACTGATCAAAGCGGCCAGAATCGAAGCTCGCGCTTCAGTCGTATCGAGCATATTGGCTCGGAAGCTCTGTCCCAATTGACGACGCAGATTATCCAAATATTGACGTTTGGCATTATCAAAATCCATGGGCGTAATAGAAGTCTCACCCACAGTGGCCAAATCGTTTTCCGAGTCGGACATGCGGTTATAACTGTAAATACCCGTGACCACGAACGACGGAATGATGAAAATCATGGCGATAAACATCATCCAACGCTTGTGCGTACGAAAAGCCTGAAGCATTTCTAATTTCCTAAATAAAACAAAAAATCGGTAAGTGTGGAGAGAGTCCACAAAAATGTGTTTATTCTAGCAATTCAGGGCAAAGCGCGCTGACGAATTCCAGAAAAGTACACGAAACTTTACGAAATTGAGCGATTGAGGAAAAAGAAGAGAAGAGGCTGGCGGAGTGGACGGGACTCGAACCCGCGACCCTCGGCGTGACAGGCCGATATTCTAACCAACTGAACTACCACTCCGAACCTGAGAGGCTTGATGCTTTCTTCGATAGCTGTTGGCGGAGTGGACGGGACTCGAACCCGCGACCCTCGGCGTGACAGGCCGATATTCTAACCAACTGAACTACCACTCCGAAACCGAAGAGGCATCTTTGAACAATCAGAGCTGGCGGAGTGGACGGGACTCGAACCCGCGACCCTCGGCGTGACAGGCCGATATTCTAACCAACTGAACTACCACTCCCCTGTTTGGAACGGATTGTTCAAATTATTTGACGACTTGCTTCAGCCGCAAGAGGCAAGTTTACTCGCTTTTTGAAAAAGCTTGGCGGAGTGGACGGGACTCGAACCCGCGACCCTCGGCGTGACAGGCCGATATTCTAACCAACTGAACTACCACTCCGGCAGACTTGCATGCGTCTGAAACTGTGGTGGGTGCTAAGAGGTTCGAACTCCTGACCTACGCCTTGTAAGGGCGCCGCTCTACCAGCTGAGCTAAGCACCCACAGCTATCAAACAGAAGCACGCATATTACACTACAAAACGGCTGAATTCAAGGGTCAGAACAAACTTTTTCGCAAAAAAAGACTCATTGAGTCCATTCGTACCAAATACTGAACGGCCAATAATGAGGAATCGGAGAATCTGCCGTCCGACACAAAATAAAAGAAAGGGGTGAGAACGAACCCACCCCTTACGGTTAACTAAAAATTAAGCGGTTAAGATGCAGCCGATCCGGTTTGATTACCTAAGATTGGCTGAGCGATAACATCGGTCTTCACACCGCTTTCAAGCGCTTCAAAACGCTTCATCGGATTTTTGACCAATGCAATGGGCAAAATTTCATCAATCCATTTGACAGGAATAATTTCCAAACCGTTTTTCACGTTTTCCGGAATTTCCTGTAAATCCTTCACGTTGTCTTTCGGGATAAGGACTGTCTTAATGCCTGCTCTCAAGGCTGCAAGCAATTTTTCCTTAAGGCCGCCGATTTCGAGAATTTCACCGTGAAGCGTAATTTCACCGGTCATTGCCACATCGGGTCTGACGGGAATCTTCGTGAGCGCCGAGACCATTGCGGTCGTAATGGCGCCGCCCGCACTCGGCCCGTCCTTGGGCGTTGCCCCTTCGGGGAAGTGCAAGTGCCAATCGGTTTTACCGAAGATATCCGGATCGAGTCCTAAGCTGTCAGCGCGAGCCCGCACCACACTGCGCGCAGCTTCAACGGATTCTTTCATCACATCACCGAGGCTACCCGTACGCTGCACCTGACCTTTACCCGGGAAAACTGCCGCTTCGATTTGCAGCAGGTCGCCACCGACTTCAGTCCAGGCCAAACCGTTGACTTGGCCGATCTGGGGTTCTTTCTGTGCCAGGCCGATACTGAAGCGTCTTACGCCCAGGTAATCGGCAATGTTGGCCGAATTGACCACAACGGTTTCAATGGCCTTCTTCTTTGAACCGCGTTTTTTCGGTTCTGCGCCTTGAGCCATCAAAGCGTTTTTCACGGTCTTGCGGCAAATCTTACTGATTTCACGTTCCAAACCACGCACCCCTGCTTCACGCGTGTAATAACGAATGATGTCAAGGACCGCTTCGTCTTCGATCGTGAGCTCCTTGTCTTTGAGCCCGTTTAACTTCATCTGTTTCGGGATCAGGTGGCGCTTGGCGATATTGAGTTTTTCATCTTCGGTATAGCCCGAGAGGAAAATCACTTCCATACGATCAAGCAGCGCCTGCGGGATGTTCAGCGAATTGCTCGTTGCCACAAACATCACATCCGACAAATCGTAGTCGACCTCAACGTAGTGGTCCTGGAAGGTGCTGTTTTGTTCCGGATCGAGCACTTCCAACAGGGCGCTTGCCGGGTCGCCTCGGCTATCCATCCCCATCTTATCGACTTCGTCTAATAAAAAGAGCGGGTTGCGTACACCGGCCTTGGTGATGCTCTGGATAATCTTGCCGGGCATTGAACCGATATACGTACGGCGGTGACCGCGGATTTCAGCTTCATCTCGCACACCGCCCAAGGCCATACGAACAAACTTACGATTGGTCGCACGGGCAATGGACTGTCCCAAACTTGTTTTACCGACACCCGGAGCCCCGACCAGACACAGAATCGGCGCCTTGACCTTATCGACTCGAGATTGAACGGCCAGGTATTCCAGAATACGTTCTTTAACCTTCTCAAGTCCATAATGATCGGCTTCGAGAATGTCACTGGCTTCCTTAATGTTTTTGCTCACACGGCTCTTCTTTGTCCACGGCAGAGCCAAAAGCGTATCAAGATAACCACGAACAACAGTCGCTTCTGCACTCATGGCGGGCATCATGCGAAGTTTCTTCAATTCCCCTTCGCACTTTTCACGAGCCTCATCACTCATACCGCTCTTGGCGATCTTCTCGGCATACTGATCAATGTCAACCGATTCATCTTCACCGCGGCCGAGTTCCTTTTGAATAGCCTTCATCTGCTCGTTGAGGAAGTATTCGCGCTGATTGCGGTCCATCTGGCGCTTAACCTGGCGCTGAATCTTTTCTTCAATCTGCACCTTATCGATGAGTTCACTTACTCGAGCCAACACTTTTTCAACACGGTGAATCAGATCAGGCTCTTCGAGCAACTCCTGGCGCTGTTGAGCAGAGATATCCAAATAGTTGCAAGCCAAATCGAGCGTTTCCTCGAGCGTATTTTTATTTTTCAAAAGACTGATCAGATCTTTGGGCAAAGCGGTATTGACCTGCGTGAAATTATTAAACGCAGTCATCAAAGCTTTCAACCACGCCTCTTCTTCCAACGGTTGATCAGGACGAACCGTCGGGAAGGGATTAACCATGGCACTGATGTAGGCTTGAGAAAAATCGAGCCATTCAACCTTGACGCGATACAAAGCATTAATTAACAGCTTGACCGAACCGTCTTGAAGCGTGATGCGTTGCAGCACACGTGCAACAACACCGACATCATACAAATCGCTTTCTTTCGGTTCGTTCACATCCGGTTTTTTCTGAGTCAAAATCACAATCTGGTCGCTTTCGCCCATCGCTTGAATAGCCGCGAGACTCATTGCACGGCCCGCGTAAACGGGTTGAATGCATCCCGGGAAAATAACCATGTCACGCAAAGGGAGAACAGGCAACACAGCTTGTTTTTTCGTAGAGTTCTTTGTCATTGATTTTCTTACCATAGAGACCATTACAGGGCGTATATGGGGATAAAAATAGAAATTTCAACCCCAAAAAACCTAATCACATTAATTTGAGTCTAGCCTATCAGCTTTCGTTAGCGTTGAGACCGCCGGTAGACAAACGGATACAAAAAAAGAAGGTTTATCACCATCGTCGTAAAACCACCCCATTTATGAGGTGGATATAAGACAGCAATCCAAAGGATTGCTATAAATCAACAAAGTGCTTTAAATATATTGATTGTTGAGATCTAGTTATGATACGATTCAGTCATGTCATTTGTATCATATCGATTTAGGATCTATCCAAACAGCTTGCAGCGTCAATCTATGATTGGCCACTTCGGTTGCACCCGTTGGGTTTTCAATCGTTACCTCTCTGAGGCTGATGATTGTTACAAACAAACCGGTAAAACCATGAGGTGCAATGATTTCATTGTCCGTTTGGTCAAATTGAAAGAAGAATACCCATGGCTTAAGGATGTCAATTCACAATCGCTTCAAATGGCAGCCCGCAATGCTGACCGGGCCTTTGTGAATTTCTTTGAAAAACGAACAAAGCATCCTCGCTTTAAAAGTAAACACAGCAGCAGGCAATCTTTTCACTGTCCTCAGAACTGTAAAGTTCTATTCCCGGAAATAGGAACAAAAGGTCATATCGTTTTACCCAAAATCGGACCGATTAAAGCCATCTTACATAGACGCTTTAACGGTACGATTAAAACCGTTACGGTTGTCAGGGAAGCCTCAGGCAAGTACTACGTCAGTGTTCTGGTTGATGATGCTCAACCCGAAGTTGTACCGGATACGATTGATTTTGAACGTACGGCAGGCATAGATGCCGGCATTAAAACGGCGTTTACGGTTGTGAGTCAGAGCGGAACGGAAAAAATCGATAATCCGACGTTTTTGAAAAAACATTCTGAGCAACTAAAAAAACAGCAAAAGCGATTGGCTCGATGTCTGCGTATCGTCAACGTTAAGGAAAATGAAAAAGGAGAAAAAGTAAAGGAAGTCACCGTCTCAAAACGCTATGAGAAGGTGAGAAAAGAGTTAGCCCGCACTCATGAGAGAATTCGCCATAGCCGCAAGAACTGGATCGATCAAATCACTCATAGATTAGTCAACGATAGTCAAGTGACAACCTATGTGATTGAAGATCTGAATTTAAAAGGGATGGTTAAGAACCATCATCTGGCTCGAGCGGTATCAGATGTTGGGATCGGCAACTTCTACCGAACGCTTCGATACAAGTTGAAAGCGGTCGGAAAAAACCTGATCGTAGCGGGGCGGTGGTACCCGTCCAGTAAACGGTGTCCGGAGTGTGGGGCCAAGAAAGAGAGTTTGACATTGAAGGAACGTGACTGGCGCTGTACGCAGTGTGGTCACGAACATGACCGGGATGAAGCCGCAGCGCGAAACTTACGTCATTGGGTTAAGCTCTCAGAATCAGACAAACACCGATACGGCCGGAACGGCCGTGCGCTGGAAGAGGAAGCGATTCCTTTTTGAAGAGTTCCCCCGAGGACAGACCCGTCGGTGCGGGTTCCTCGGCGAGAGGCTTGAACCTGAACGGTTCAAGCGGGTCGCGCGAAGCTCCGCCCTTTCAGGACGGTGTAGTTCACGCAAAATTTCAGTCAACACTATAAGAGACCGAGATTTGACCTTTTTTCAGTTTGATTTTTGAAATATGCACCGTACCGATATCACGAGTATTGAGTACATGGGTGCCGCCACAGGGATAAGGTTCAAGTTCTCCCCAGGTGACAGTTCTTAATCCATGATCCTCGGCTGTCTTGCGTCACAGTCCCTGGGCAATAATGCCGTTAACCTCATTTTCAAACGTTAAAGGATCAGGCAAAACAATTGTTGAGGGATCGTTCGGTTCAGAAATGACTCGGGCTTCACCGGGAAAATGGTTGCCTCGCGTCGCATGCCAGCCGCGTCTGTCACCGACCAGGCCGATAATGTGACCGGCTGAGTGCAACCGAGTATTAAGAGATCGAAGGGCAGCGTTCACCGTCAGTTGAACACTCCCCTCAACCGGCGCCATCAGCCAATGAATGATGCCTTCAGCCGTATGGACAACCTTTTTAACTTCCATTCCGTTGATATGACCGATATCAGACGGCTGTCCGCCACCTTGCGGATGAAAAATCGTTTTGTCGAGTTGAACCGCCCAAAGACCGTCTTCGAGCGGCTCACACGATACGACTGTTGCCGTCGCTTTTAATTCATCAGAATAAAGATAAAGCGCTTCGGTCATCAGCGAACATAGGTCGGTTTGGCGGATTCGTTAATCACGCGATCATCAACCACGACTTCTTTAACATCGCCCAATTGCGGAACTTCGTACATCACATCGGTGAGCACGCTTTCCACAATGCTGCGCAGACCACGAGCGCCGGTCTTACGTTTAATGGCTTTCTTAGCGATCGCTACCAACGCAGGTTGCGTCACGGTCAGTTTCACGCCTTCCATGGCAAAAAGGGCTTCGTACTGTTTGATGAGAGCATTTTTGGGTTTTACCAAAATGCTGATCAACGCTTCTTCGGTTAACTCTTCCAAAGAAGCAATCACAGGTAAACGTCCCACCAATTCGGGAATCAAACCGTATTTGACCAAATCGGTCGGTTCGACCTGAGCAAAAAGCTCTGTAAGGGACTTTTCGTTCTTGCTCTTTAATTGAGCAGCAAAGCCGATACCGGCACGCTCCCCACGACGTTGAATAATCTTATCGAGCCCGTCAAAAGCGCCACCGCAAATAAAGAGAATATTGGTGGTATCGACCGTCACCATGGCTTTGCCGGGGTTCTTACGACCACCCTGTTGAGGTAAATTGGCCTGCGTACCTTCAATGAGTTTCAACAAAGCCTGCTGAACGCCTTCACCGGACACGTCACGCGTGATGGACGGATTTTCGCTCTTACGGGCAATCTTATCGAGTTCGTCAAGATAGATGATGCCGCGTTGAGCGCGTTCAATGTCGCCGTCAGCAGCTTGTAAAAGTTTCAACACCACGTTTTCAACGTCTTCACCCACGTAACCGGCTTCGGTGAGCGTCGTCGCATCGGCAATGGCAAACGGAACATCAAGCATGCGAGCTAAGGTTTGAGCAAATAGCGTTTTACCGGAACCGGTCGGACCGATCAGCAAAATATTGCTCTTAGCGAGTTCCACATCAACACTTTTTTCTGTTAAGTGTTTCAATCGCTTGTAGTGGTTATAAACCGCTACAGACAAAATTCTTTTGGCACGATCCTGTCCGATCACATACTGATCAAGACGCTCGAAAATCTCATGGGGTTTAGGCAAAGGCTTATCAAGGAAAGTTTCCTTTTTGCCCTCTTCAGATTCCGAGTCGGTCTGAACCGCCTCTCCTGTCATGGATTCCAAAGCCATGCGGGCACAATCCGAGCAGATGCTCACCCCATTGGCGCTCACCATGTGTTCGACTTCATTTTCACCGCGTCCGCAAAACGCGCAATGTTTTTGTTTATCAGACATTGAAACCCTTAATTAAGAAAAGGGAGGTCAGCGCCTCCCCTGATGAAACGGATCGTTCAAACGCTTTACTTCAACATTTGACCGCGCTTGACATAAATCTCGTCAATAATACCGTATTGTTTGGCTTGAATCGGATTCATGTAGTTGTCACGGTCAGTATCACGAGCAATCGTTTCAATCGATTGGCCCGTGCGTTCGGCCAAAATGGTATTGAGCGTAAGTTTCAAATCCAAAATTTCTTTGGCCTGAATCTCAATATCGCTAGCCATACCTTGAGAACCACCAGAAGGTTGATGGATCATGATTCGGGAATTGGGCAAGGCAAAACGTTTGCCCTTGGCGCCGGCTGCCAAGAGGAACGCACCCATACTGGCAGCCATACCCACACAGATCGTGCTCACATCGGGCTTGATGAACTGCATCGTGTCATAAATGCCCATACCGGCGTAAACACTGCCTCCGGGGCTATTGATGTAGAGCGAAATATCTTTATCCGGATCTTCACTTTCAAGGAAAAGAAGTTGGGCGATGACCAAATTGGCACTTTCCGTGGTAACCGGTCCCGTTAAAAAGACCACACGATCGCGCAATAAGCGCGAGAAAATGTCAAAGGCGCGCTCGCCCCGACCGCTTTGTTCAACAACGGTCGGCACAAGGTTCATATCTGCAAAAGTCATCGCCATAACTTCTCAATCCTTACTAAAGCGAATTACAAACCACCCATCAATTTGTCGAATTCGACTTTTTCTTCGGTGGTCTTAGCCTTGCTCAAAGCCCATTCGGTAATCTTGTTTTCCAAGACATAGGCTTGGGCATCGCTCATGCGGCGGGCATCGCCCATGAACCACTTCTTGACTTCTTCCGGATCTTCGTAGCTGGCAGCCAATTCAGCCACGTGAGCTTCGACTTCTTCCTTGGTCGGAGTCAAGTTTTCCTTTTCAACCAAAGCGTTCACGAGCAAGCCCAAACGCACACGGCGTTCGGCTTGTTCCTTGAACATTTCAACAGGAACCTTGTGTTGCTTCGGATCCATGCCGCGAGCGGACATATTTTGTTCGAAGCCGCGAGCCAAAGCTTGTTGTTCTTCAGCAACCAAAGCCTTCGGAAGATCGAAATGGCAGGCGTCGTTCAAAGCATTCATCACACCGTCTTTGGTTTGCTGAGTGATACGAGCCTTCACTTCGCGCTTGAGGTTAGCGGCGATTTCTTCACGCATCTTAGCGACACCGTCATTGATGCCGAGCTTCTTAGCGAATTCGTCATCAATTTCAGGCAACTTAGCCACTTCAATCTTGGTGAGTTCCACTTCGAATTCAACCGTCTTACCGGCCAATTTTTCAACGTAGTCAGCCGGGAAGGTCATTTCGAAGGTCTTCTTTTCACCCGTCTTCATACCCATGACACCCTTTTCAAAGTCAGGGAGCATTTGGCCGGCACCGATCACAAAGGCAAAACCATTGGCCGTACCGCCTTCAAAGGGCGTACCGTCGAGCTTACCGACGAAGTTGATCGTGACACGCTTATCTTCAGCGGCAACGCCTTCTTCTTCAACTTCGTAGACAGCACGTTGCTTACGCATAATCTCGAGAGTCTTTTCGACTTCGGTGTCCGTCACTTCACAGACAAAGCGCTTCAATTCAACATCTTTCAAATCGGGCGTTTCCACTTCCGGGAAAACTTCAACCGTAGCGGTGAATTGCGGATCAACGTCATCCTTGATTTCACCCTTCGGGGCGATTTCAGGAGCACCGGCAACCTTCAGACCGGCTTCTTCGACAGCCTTTTCATAAGCTTGACCGATCAGGTGATTCATGGCGTCCATGTAAGCTTGAGCGCCGTACATTTCGCGGACCATCTTCATCGGAACCTTGCCCGGACGGAAACCGTGAGCCTTAGCGGTCTTAGCGCGGCGCTTAAGGATCGTTTCGGTATCAGCCTTCAATTGTTGAGCCGAAATCGTCAAGTCAAGGGTACGTTCCAAAGAACTCTTCGTGGTTTCTTTTTCTGTCATTTTCTACTACTAAATTAAATGTCCGAAATGATCGGTCATTCCGAACGGTTCAATAGTCAGGGAACAATCTCCCCGTCCAATAAAAATTTGTCGTGGTGCAAAACCGAATCTTTTGCACAGAAACGCTTGATTATAGCCATTGCGTGGTTAAATTTGTGGTTCAAGTTCAATTATTTGAATTCGTTGAGAACTTTAAATTTCAATCCAACCGTCTCAATGACCACCAATCAATTTAATGCGAAACTTTAATAGTTGCGAATAATTTCTTATTTTTCAATAAGATGAAATTACAGTCTTCTCATTAAAATTTCACGAGCAACATCTCCCGTCACATTTTGAGCTTCGCCAAGCTTTACTCCCCTTTCATTAAATCGACGGGCAATTTCTTCAATCACATCAATACCGATATTCTTCTCGGATAAGCGTGTAGCCAGTCCGAGCGATTTAAAGAAAGACTCAATTCTGGCAATGATTTCATCAATTCTTTTATCATCGTCCCCTTCAACAATCCCTAAAACTCGGGAACCGAATTGAAGCAGTTTATCTTTTTTCTGTTCTCTTAAAACATCAATTGTGCCAGGGTAGACGATCGCTAAGGATTCTCCGTGAGTGACTCCGCACAAAGCGGTCAGTTCGTGACCGATCTGGTGGGTGGACCAGTCCTGAGTGATCCCCATGCGAATAAAGTTATTCAATGCCATGGTTGCACTAAACATGTAGTCGCTCATGACTTCATAGTTATGGGAATCAGCTTTGATAAGTGGAGCTATTTCCATAGCGGTGGCAATCACGCCTTCAGCCCATCTGTCGAGAACTCTGTTTTGACCGGTTGTGGTCATATACTGTTCAAAGCAATGCACAACAATATCGGCCAAGCTGCAGGAAATTTGATAGGGAGGCAACGAATACGTTGTTTCAGGATCCAAAATGGAAAAAACCGGATAATCCCCTCTGAAAGAGAATTTTTCCTGAGTTTCATGACAGGAAATAACCGCACCGTTATTCATTTCAGAACCTGTTGCAGGCAGAGTCATCACGCTGGCAAAGGGTATTTGTTTAGGGGCAGTACCGGATTTCACAATGTCCCAGGCATCTTTTTCGTGTTCTGCAATCGCCGCTGCAATCAACTTTGTTCCATCCAATACCGAACCGCCGCCAACGGCCAACAGCATATCGACTTTTTCTTCCAGTCCGAGTTGCACCGCTTTTCTCAATGTTTCGACTGCAGGATTCGGTTCAATTCCCCAAAACTCGATAACAGCGTGATCCTTCAAAGCGATCTTAACCTGCTCATAAACTCCATTTCGTTTGACGCTACCGCCCCCGAATGTAATCAATACCTTTTTATCGATCGGAATCAGTGATTGCAATTGTGCAATCTGACCTTTGCCGAAAACCAATTTGGTTGTGTTTTGAAAGACAAAATTAAACATAGAGACTCCGAAAAAAATCAGCTCTCGACTATTCTAAATGAGGGGAAACAATCAGAACAAAAAAATATTTTCAGGTACAATGAGCGATCTGTGCGGGGATGGCGAAATTGGTAGACGCACCAGGTTTAGGTCCTGACGCCGACTAAAAGGCGTGTCGGTTCGAGTCCGATTCCCCGCACCATGTTACGCTACAGCGAAAATGTCACCTTCCTTTTGTCAGGATGTTCAACATACACTGATATCGCCCCTTCTACACACGCTTAAATAACCGAAACATCAATCAGTTGTTCCTTTTTTGCTAAGGGCTTTCCCTCCGGTCCCTGACACATATGAACTGATTTATTTTGATTACTCTTTTGCTCTGTCAATCTCTATGGCAAAGTTGCTTCGTCAGATGTGACATTGTCGTTGTGGTTTAACAAAACGATTGGTCTGTTACGTTCTTTGATAAAATAGCGCCTGTTGTCCGACGGGGTTTGCATAGTTACTCGTTCAATATTGGGAGGTTTCGCTGTGGTCGCCTCCCAATCGGTCCGGACAAAACCATAGCGAAACGGCCTGGTATCCCCATACCAAGCCGCTTGCAGATAAGAGAATAACTATGCACTATCATTCTCAAGTCACTAGTATATCAAAACGAATTCGCCGATGGGCAATTAAATTACTCATCGCACTTATTCTGTTTTTGATCTGCTAGGTGCGTAAGTGAAGAGCCTCGATAGTCCCCACTATCGGGGCTCGCGTGCTTTAAAATCTGTCCAAATCTAATTTCTTCCACAAAAGCAAAGCATTCTTGCTCATTTAGTCACAAAAATCCAATCAGCCTCAAGAGTCTGAGACAATTCATCAATGCCAATTTTGACAGCATTGTTTGCGGATCCCGCTGCCGGATAAACAATATCGTATTTTTTCAAACTCTCATCGAGATAAATTTCTACATTCTCTTTCAGTGCAAAAGGACAGACACCCCCCATCGGATGACCAAACAGGGTTTCAAGCTCTTCTGCCGGACAAAAATGCGAAGTCTCTTTAAAGAGTTTTTTGAATTTAGAGTTATCGAGTCTCGCCTCTCCAGATACAACCACCACCATGAGCCTTCCGCTCTTTAACTTGATGGCTAATGTTTTGGCGATTCGATCCGGTTCACATCCCAATCGCTCTGCAGCCAAAGCTACCGTTGCCGTGGATCCTGGTAATTCAATATAACGATCGACAAGACCTTTTGTCTTCAAATAGGCTTTTACGCTTTCAATACTCATAATAAGACTAAGGGCGGTCATTGCCGCCGCCCTTGGTTAAATATTATTGAACAGAGTCCTTTTTGTCATCGTCGTGATCATCATGCGCATGATGGTCACCGCAACAGCACTGGCCTTCCTCATGATGATGGTGATGATGGTGTTCGCCACCGCAACCACATCCTTCACCGTGTTCGTGATCATGATGACCACCGCAGCAGCACTCGCCCTCTTCATGATGATGGTGGTGATGATGATGTTCACCACCACAACCACAGCCCTCACCGTGCTCATGATCGTGATGGCCGCCACAACAACATTCACCCTCTTCATGATGATGGTGGTGATGATGTTCACCGCCACAGCCGCAGCCTTCGCCGTGTTCATGGTGATGATGACCACAACCGCAGCCTTCTCCATGTTCATGATGGTGACCGCCGCAACAACAACCGTGTCCGCGCTTGGGAAGCTTAATCGGATCAAAGGGCATTTGAGCTTCTTCAAACTCAAGGCCAGCGTCCGTGAGCATCTTTAAGAGCTCTTCGTCACGAGCGATCGCAAATCCGTTTTCGACTTGAGCAACTCGAATACCGCGATTCAATAAAGCAACTGCTGCTTCAGCCACGAAGTCATCTTCGCCCTTAATCATCAAAACGGTCTCGGGCGCAGCATCGACCACATAAAAGTGACCCGCTTCGTCCAACATCACGTCGCCCACTTCAAGCGCACGTTTTTGAGCAATATCGACTTCGACAGTTACATTGTCGATGATCAATGAAGAGGGAAGATCCGCACGTTCTTGACTTGTCAATGCAATATGGTGGGCGCGATCCAGTATCGCCTTGGCAGGTGTGGCCTCAGAGGGCAGAATTTTCGTAATTTTCATCTGTATTTCCTTCAAAAATCTTTTCTCAGCTGACCGCATCAAGGGCATTACTTAAACGATCAACCGCAATAATTTCCAGTCCTTCGATCGGCTGTTTGGGAGCATTGGCTCTTGGGATCACGGCCTTGGAAAATCCCAATTTGGCGGCCTCTTTCAGTCGCTCCTGTCCACGCGGAGCGGGACGGATTTCTCCGGCCAATCCCACTTCTCCGAAGACCACTAATCCTTCGGGCAACGATTTATTTCTGAAGGAAGAATAAATCGCTAATAAAACAGCCAAATCCGCTGCAGGTTCGGTAATTTTAACCCCACCCACGGCATTGACAAAAACGTCCTGATCATAACAGGCAAGTCCCGCATGACGGTGCAACACAGCCAATAACATCGACAATCGCTGTTGGTCAATACCCACAGAGAGGCGTTTAGGAGAAGGTTGATGGCTCGCATCCACCAGTGCCTGCACTTCAACCAATAAGGGTCGTGTGCCTTCCTGCGTGACCATCACTACCGAACCCGGCACATGAGACTTATGTTCAGAAAGGAAAATCGCACTGGGATTGTTAACGCCCTTTAATCCCCGATCAGTCATGGCAAAGACGCCTAATTCATTGACTGCACCGAAACGGTTTTTAAAGGCACGAATGAGGCGGAAATTCGAATGCGTGTCGCCTTCAAAGTAAAGGACCGTATCGACAATATGCTCAAGCACGCGGGGGCCTGCGAGGCTGCCCTCTTTTGTCACGTGGCCTACAAAAATAAGAGTAATGCCGGAACTTTTGGCAATACGTGTCAGTCTGGCAGAACACTCTCGGACCTGCGTAACAGAACCGGGAGCCGATTCAAGTTGATCGGAAAATAGAGTCTGAATCGAGTCAATCACCACAAATTGGGGTTTTTCTGTCAAAAGCGTCGCTTCGATCTTTTCGAGTTGAATCTCGCTCATGAGTCTTAAACCCTGAGGCTCAAGTCCCAGGCGTTTGGCTCTCAGAGCAATTTGGCCGGGACTTTCTTCACCACTCACGTACAGGCATTTCACCTCCTGATGAACCAGACGGTACATGACCTGAAGCAAAAGAGTCGATTTGCCGATTCCGGGATCACCCCCGATAAGAGAAACGCCGCCG
Source organism: Parasutterella secunda (assembly GCF_016901835.1). Taxonomy (GTDB): domain Bacteria; phylum Pseudomonadota; class Gammaproteobacteria; order Burkholderiales; family Burkholderiaceae_F; genus Aphodousia; species Aphodousia faecavium. The sequence goes on from NZ_JACJKX010000004.1 coordinate 84,529, forward strand.
GCAACAAGGCCTCCGCCCATCACCCGATCAAATTCCTGAAATCCCGTGATGATTCGCGGCACCTCTTGGGCCTGAACATCGTTAAGATCCATCACTTCCGAGGCGCTCACGAGCCCCTTATGACGGGCATCTCCGAAACGAGCGGCAGCGCCGGACTCAACCACAAACTCTTTGAGCGTATTCCATTGTCCGCAATGGGGACAGCGGCCGGCCCATTTGACTGTCGTGCCGCCGCACTCCGAACACACCCATTCAACTTTCTTCTTTTTAGTCGCCATATAGAGCTTTCGCTTTACTGTTCATCTTCAACAATGGGCACACGCAGAGCAATAGCGCAAAGAAGCTCATAGCCGATGGTGCCGCATCGTTTGGCCACTTCATTTACGGGAATGTGACTACCCCAAAGTTCGACTTCGCTGCCAAGCCGGGCTTCGGGAACATCGGTCACATCAATCGTGAGCATATCCATGGAAATGGCGCCGGCAATCGGTGCAATTTTTCCTTCCACGTAAGTCGGTGTACCGTCAGGGGTAGAACGGGGATAACCGTCGGCATAGCCGCAGGCCACCACGGCAATGCGTGAATCGCGATGGGTCACAAAACGGGAGCCGTATCCGATCGCTTCACCTGCCGGCACATTTTGAATAGCAAGAATTTTGGCAGACAACGTCATGGCAGGACGAATGTCCAGATCCTCTGACGTGTAGTGACTGTCGGGACTCGCACCGTATAACGCAACACCGGCTCGCACCGCATCGCCTTTAACGTCGTCTTGCCACAAAGTGGCCGCAGAGTTGGCCATACAAAGGTGCTCGGGGCGAGGCTCAATCTGTCTCATGCGGGATAACTGCAACGACACCGTTGCGGGTTTGTCGGCTTCATAAGTGGGTTCTGCATTGGCAAAGTGGGTCACCACCCCCATAACCCTCACACCCTCAATCGCTTCAAGCTCAGCCCGAACGCCCTCTTCTTCGGTAGCAAGGAAACCCAGGCGATTCATTCCGGAATTGATCTTAATGTGAACCTTCAGAGACTTAAACGGTGCATGAGCCTTTAAGATCTCAATCATGTGACGATTATGCACAATCGTCTCAATATCAAACTTTTCCAAAAGCGGAAGGTCAGACTCATCAAAAAAGCCTTCCAAAAGCAAAATACGCTTCGTCCAACCCTGTTCGCGGACTTTTTGAGCATCGCATAAATCAATTAACGCCAGACCATCGGCCTCTTCAAAAGCACGGGCAGCACGAAGCAATCCGTGACCGTAAGCGTTGGCTTTGACAACAGCCCAAAGCGTGCGTCCTTTGGCGGCTTCACGCATTCGTTGAAGATTGTGTCTGAGAGCCCCCATATGAATGGTGGCGGCAATAGGACGTGGCATAACTCTTTACCCTAAATAAAACTTACCGGGGACTGATTCAACCCCGCAAAATAAACGATTATCTTAGCGCAGGTGACTATTTTTTTCTGAGTGCAGCACGTTTTGTTACGTTTTGTGGGATTTGTCCCTAAGCGCAGCTCAATCCACCCCTCTTTGGTTCTGCTAGAATCGGTCGGCAATAACAGATAGGATGACTATGAATCGCGGTTTTTATTCCATTATGTGCGCTCAGTTTCTCTCGAGCCTAGCGGACAATGCGTTGCTCATTGCCGCCATTGCGCTCCTGACGCAAATGAATGCGCCCGATTGGATGACGCCGCTATTGAAGTTATTCTTCGTTGTCAGCTACATCTGTCTGGCGGCCTACGTGGGGCTTTTTGCCGACTCGATGCCCAAAGGCCGGGTGATGTTTCTCACCAATATGCTCAAAGTGGGCGGGTGCCTTTTGATGCTGTTCGGCTCTCATCCGCTCTTAGCCTATGCCGTAGTCGGTATCGGAGCCGCGGCCTATTCGCCGGCCAAATACGGCATTCTCACAGAATTGTTGCCCCCTGTTAAATTAGTGCTGGCTAACAGCTGGATTGAAGGGCTCACTGTCGCTTCTATTATTTTAGGTGTCGTCATGGGCGGCGTTCTCATTAATGATGCTGTGAGTTACGCCATTTTGCACTCGGGCTTTCCCTTTGAAGCGCTCGGTATAGCCACCCCGGCTCAAGCAGCTATTTCAATCATCGTCTTGATTTACCTTGCTGCTGCCGCTGTCAACCTTCTTATTCCCGATACGGGCGCTCGCTATCCGAAAGCGGATTTCCGTCCGATCGAAACCTTAAAAACCTTCTACCACAGCTGTTCCATCCTGTGGAAGGATCGTTTGGGACAAATTTCATTGTCGGTTACGACGCTATTCTGGGGCGCCGGTGCCGTTTTACAGTTCCTGGTTTTGAAGTGGGCTGAATACGCTCTTGGTATGAATTTGTCTGAAGGCGCCATCCTTCAGGCTGTGGTCAGTATCGGTATTGCAATCGGTGCCGTGTTGGCCGCTCAGCTCATCAGCCTGAAAAATTCCCTTAAAGTATTGTGGATGGGTGTGATTATGGGAGTACTCGTCACCTGTTCGGCCTACTTTAACCAATCGATGGTCCCGGCTGGTGGCATTGAACTTTTCGGCACCCCCATTTCCTGGGCAGTGTGCGTGGCCGTTGTCATTATGATCGCAGTGGGAATCTGTGCAGGTTTCTTTGTGGTCCCCATGAATGCACTTTTACAGCACCGCGGCTACGTCTTGATGAGCGCCGGTAAATCCATCGCTGTTCAGAATTTCAATGAGAATCTCTCCATTCTCATTATGCTCGGTATCTATTCACTCTTGATTCACTTCGGCATGAGTGCCCCGGCCACCATGGTCACGTTCGGCCTCTTTGTGGTGGTTTCCATGCTGCTTGTTATCGGCAAGCACATCAAAAACCAACGTGAATACGACTCCACTCACCTCATCGGTGAAGAAAAACGTCACTGATTTTCGGATTCTAAGAAAGCTCTAAGAGAAGCTTTTTCGCCAAATTGAAATCGCGCCAAGCGGCAATCTTTTCCGTGGGCGAACGAAGCAGATAAGACGGATGATAGGTCACGACAGTGGGCACTTGTCTGCCGTTGACTTCAATGTAATGTGTGTGACCGCGAAGTTTCCCCGTAGAAGTCTCCGTTTTCAATAATGCATGCGAGGCAATTCGACCCGAGAGCACAATAACCTTGGGATCAATAAGTTCCAACTGACGGATGAGGAAAGTCGCACACGCCGCAATTTCATTGTCGTGCGGATCACGATTGTTGGGCGGACGGCATTTGAGCACATTGATAATGGCGACATCCGATCCTCGGCGCAATCCCATGGCTTTGAGAATATTTTCAAGAAGTTCCCCGCTTTTGCCGACAAAGGGTTTGCCTTGCAAATCTTCATCTCGTCCCGGCGCTTCACCGACGATCACCATTTTGGCGGTACGTTGAGCGGTACCGAAGACGGTCGACAAGCGGCTTTGGCTCAATGCGCGACATGCTGTGCAACGGGCAACCAGGCTTTCGAGCGTTTGCCAGTCTGCCGTTTGGGCTTGCGTGAGTAAATCCGAATCCACTTCAACGATGCCGGGATCAGCAAACGTTCGACGAATCGGCTTGAGCTCATAACTTTTTTGATGGTGATATTCCGGACTGATGCTTCCTGCAGTGCCACGCTTAGGCTTTTCAGCAGCAGAAGGCGTCTGCTCAAGTGAAAAGCTAGGGGGTTGAGGTTTGGCAACAGCAGTTTGCTCAACCGTCTGACTTTGGGGTTCACGGACTTCATTTTTTGTACTGTCTGCAGCAATAGAAGCCGGTGACAACGGATCGTCATCGTCCCGACCGATCCAAAGCGGTCCGATATCCATTGCCATCCATAGTCTAGCGGTTTCTTGTGAATAGGTTGCCATCAGATACTCAATAGTTTTTCCATGACAATCGCATCTTCCCGACCGTCACGAGTGGGATAGTAACCTTTTCGGCGGGAAATTTCCTCAAAACCCGCCCCGAGGTAGAGTGAGTGTGCGCGAGTGTTGCTGACACGAACTTCAAGAAATAGCCGTTGAGCACCGTTACGGGCGAGTCTTGCCAGTAATTCGTTAAGCAACAGCTTCCCATAACCCTGCCCCTGATAAGAAGGATCAACGGCAATCGTGAGAAGCTCGGCTTCATCAAAAATCTGCATGGAAACGGCTACACCCAAAAGCGTCTCATCATCTTTGAGCAATAAAAACGAGTGACCGATCTTGAGCGAGCCTTCAAAATCCGCACGAGACCAGGGAAATTCAAACGCGCTCGAATCGAGTCGGACGATCGCATCCAAATCGGTGGAGGTAGCCTGCGTGAAATGAAGACTCAAAGCTTACCCCCTTGAAGTCTTTCGTTAATGGTGAGCGCTACATGATCTCGGACGTAGACGGGCGCTGCCTTATCAGGATCACACCATAAATCTTTGACCTGCTCTTCACAATTGAGGTACCACTCGATCATGAAAGCTGCGTTCGGATGAGCATAAAGGTGCTCAACCCCGATTGCCATGTCATAAACACCGATAGCAGTTCCAAGAACAAAATCCACGTCGTTTTGGGTGAGCCACTCACCGACCTCATGCGGTTTAATCAAATGCTCGGTTGCACTGACTCTGAAACCCTTTTCATCATTTCGATAGAGGGCTGCATAGCATTCATTCATGCGTGCATCATTTAATACAGCGATATTGCGGCCGTGATCCTTATAGTGGAAGGCCATGGTCGTGAGAGACGAAGCGGGCAAAAGTTTCTTATCCAAACCGTACCCTAAGCCCTGAGCCACACCGCAGGCGATACGAAGTCCGGTGAAAGATCCCGGACCGGCACTGAAAAGAATGCCGTCAATACCTTTTAAAGGGACTCCTGCCTGCTTGGTCATTTCATCGATCCAAGGCAGAAGACATTCAGAGTGAGCGTTACCGAGCTTTTCGGTTCGCTCGATGAGACCGCCTGGCGCATTTAAAGCCACGGAACAGTATTCTGTTGCAGTATCGAAAGCCAATAAAATGGGTTGACCCGTCATTTGAATTTATCCAAAAAATGATTGGCTATCTTAGCACGGCAACAGTGCTGTCGGTCGGTTATTGATTAGGCGTAGGAAGTTCGGGCGGAGGCGGCACGTCAGCAGCCTGTCCAGTAGGCGCCCGATGGTGAAAGCGATAAAACTCAATGTGCATTTCCCGAATCTGCTCTCGCATTCTCTGGCGCTCTTCAGGGCTTAACCGATAGCGAGCCTGTTGCGCATGTTCGGGATTGCCGCAATTATCAGGCGAAACATAACGCTTGCGAAATTTTTCTTTAACAGAAGGCGAAAATTCTGCACGCATTTGCCGTCGTTCAAGATCAGTCATACTGCGCCAATAAAAGCGTTGCATGCGAGGCGTTAAATAGGGCCAGATGTCTGCTCGCTCCTTCGGGGTCATTTCTGTCCACAATTTCGGGTTATCCGAAGACTGCGGCAGGGCAAAGAGCATCTGATCTTGTTGTCGCTGATCATAAACCGGCAGTGAGCTGTTATGGTGATCGGACACGGAAAGCAGTAACGGATGGGCAAAGGCAAGCGTTCCAGTGCCTAAACACAGGAGCGTCGCGATTGTTCGAATTCCGGCGTGTTTAATCATCAAAAATCCCTTGCCGATTCTCGGCACACTATTGAACAATTCAGATAGTAAGGACAATGATCAAAAAAAGGTGAAACGAATTTTTAACGGATTTCGTATTGTGTAATGAAGTGTAATAAAGCGGTTGTCCCCTCTTTACAAAACTGAAAAATCAGAGAAAATATAAATGTAACAACAAATTCCTTTTGTTCAATTTCATTTTAAAGTGAGTTACAAATCATGGCAGAACGTACACCTAAATTACTCGTAGTTGATGACGATCCCCGCTTGCGCGATCTGCTTCGTCGCTATCTCGGCGAAAACGGTTTTCAGGTTTTTGTAGCCGATAACGGCGTAACGATGAACCGTCTGTGGCTTCGCGAGCGCTTTGATGCGTTGATTCTTGACCTGATGATGCCGGGCGAAGACGGTCTGCAGATTCTGCGTCGTCTGCGTGAACAAAAAGACATGACACCGATCATTATGCTCACGGCGCGTGGTGAAGATGTCGACCGTATCGTTGGCCTTGAGATGGGTGCCGATGACTATATCCCGAAGCCCTTTAATCCTCGTGAATTGCTTGCCCGCATTCACGCCGTGCTTCGCAGACGGCCGGTTGCCGATGCTCCGGGTGCTCCCTCGATGACAGACGAAGTGGTTAAGTTCGGTGAATTTGAATTGGATTTAGGCACCCGTGTCCTTCGCAAAAACGGAGAACCCGTGCCGCTTACGACCGGCGAATTCGCCGTTCTTAAGGCCTTTGCCCGTCACCCCAAGCAGCCGCTTTCGCGCGATAAACTGATGGAAATTGCTCGCGGACGCGAATACGAAGCCTTTGACCGTTCGCTTGACGTTCAGGTTTCTCGTCTGAGAAAGATGATTGAACCGGATCCCTCCAAGCCTCGCTTCCTGCAGACGGTTTGGGGCGTCGGATACGTGTTCATTCCCGATGGCGGTCAAAATAATCAGTAACCGGTAGGTGCAATATGGCTTTGAAGTCACCCAGCCTTTTTTGGCGAACATTCACGCTTTTGATGCTTTTATTGATCATCACGGCTTTGGCGTGGCTTCAAAGCTTCCGTGTCTTATCTGAGGTTCCTTTTTCCAAAGGCGTCTCGCAACAGATTGTCTCAACGGTTAATCTGACGCGCTACGCCTTGATATCGTCCGATCCCAACACCCGTCCGGATCTTTTACACATTCTCGCCTACCGTGAAGGCGTGCGTATTCTGCCCAAAGAATCCAACGATTCTTGGAAACCCCTGGTGGCTCAAGGCAGCATTGCCGAACTCATTGAAACGCAAACCAAAGAGGTATTGGGACAAAACACAATCGTAGCCGGCATGGTCAATGATGAACCCGGGGTCTGGGTTTCCATGGAAATTGAAGGCGATGATTACTGGCTTTTGATTCGCAGTGACCTTCTTGATCCTCCGTTCGGTACGGCCTGGATCTGGTGGGCATTTGTTGCATTCCTTGTGGGTACCATGGGGGCAACTGTTTTAACGCAGCGCACTGTAAGACCACTTGCAGAACTGAGCGCTGCAGCCAAAAAACTCGGTCGAGGTGAAAAGCCTGATCCGTTGCCTGAAAACACCCGCACGGCTGAAATCGAAGCCGTGAATCGAAGCTTTAACCATATGGTTGAAGAGCTCGAACGCATGGAAGACGATCGGGAACTCTTGCTCGCCGGGGTCTCGCATGACCTCCGTACGCCTCTTACCCGCATGCGACTTGAAATTGAACTTTCCAACCTATCGGAAGACTCGCGCGACGCGATGGTAAGCGACCTTGAACAGATGGAAAGCATTGTGAATCAGTTCATGGCCTACGCCAAGCGCAGCAAACAACCGCTCGAAAGAGTGGATCTCGGAGCTGCGGTGTACGGAACAATCGATGATATGCGCCTGCGCACCAAAGACGATGTCCGCATTGAAACCAGCATCATGGGCAATCTCTTTGTGATGGCCCATCCCACTGAGCTTGTTCGTGCCATTCAGAATCTGTTGGTCAACGCTGACCGCTACGGCAGAACTCAGGAAAACGGACTGCTTGATCTTAATATTCAGGTTCTGCGTCAAGGCGAAGAAGCGGTGCTTCGTATCTGTGACAAAGGTGTCGGTATCCCTCAGGAAGAAATGGATCGTGTGGTTCGTCCCTTTGAACGAGGGGATACAGCCCGAGGCGGCGCAAAAGGAGCAGGGCTCGGTTTGGCCATTGTCGTGCGCGTAGTCAAACGTTCGGGCGGCAGAATTATTCTTTCCTCCAATCACCCGCATGGCCTCATTGTGGAATTGATTATGCCGCTTGCCAATAAGCGCAACGAAAAACCGGCGCTTGAAGAACAAACGGCACCCACCGATACCCTTCTTCCCAGACAAGACCCCTAAACGAGAAATCCGGCAAAAGCCGGATTCTCGTTCTCTGTACTATGTGTTGATTGTTCTTAGAAGACGTATCTGAAGGTTAAATTGCCGCTCACGCCTTCGCGATCCCCAACATAACCCTTAGCGCCGAGTTGCAGAGTCCACGGACTCGTCACAGAGGGTTTCATACTCACCCCCAACTCCATGATAGCTGTGTCGCCGTCAAGGCTCGGGCTGTCAAGATCGACCCGATTGACTGCAGTCTCAGCATCCGCCTCAAAGACTCGCTCGTAGGCCAGCCCTGCAGTCCAATTGGCGTACGGGCAGAAAGAACCGTTTACTCGGGTGCCCACGCGGACGGCCTGAGCAGTTGTCGATTCAATATCAAAATCGTCCGAGTAGGCGTTATGCAGATTGACCGAGTCACTATCCAAATAGCTGATGAGATAACGACCGTAGACGTCCATCGAGACCGTATCCGTTAAATTGAACAGATAACCGGCACCCAAGTGTGCGGTTGAGAAAAAGACGTCAGAATCGTATTTAGCGTAATCGGTTGCAAACTGTCCCTTGAATTCCGTTGAGCTTTGACCCAATCGCAAAGCACCGTCCACGTATAAGCCGCTTGCGAATTGATAACGGGTGGCTAAGCCGACACCGTAGTAGTCATGATCGCTTTCGCCTTTGGTTTGGCGGACATGACTGTCACTTTCGCCCAATCCGGCTTCAACAAAGGCACCTAAAAGCCAATTGGGATTGAGTTTGAGACCGGCACCGACCACTAACGAATAACCGTCTACATCTATGGTCGAACTTGAGTCATAGCGGGAGGATCCCCCGTGCATGGCGGCAAAAGCTGACACTTCACCGAGCTTGGCTGCATCAGTCAGTGCCTTCATACCGACGTCTGCAACAAACTCAGCGCCTTGATTTACAAACGCGATAGAGCCCAGATGAGAATCGGCAAGTGTGGCGGAATTAGCTGTCGCAACATTCACCCCATTTTTAAAGATATTTTCATCACCTGTTGTTAATGCATGATCGGAATTCACATAAAAGTCATCCGGTGAATAAACCGAATCAACAAAAGTCGACTTAACCACTATCTGTGTATCGTTGAAATAGTGCGTACTGTTGCCACCACCGGATATCAAAGTGATATTTTCATCCTTTAGATCAAAATCTGTCGGTTTGACGATTTCAATCGTTAAATTGTCATGTTCGTTCCAATTGACCGGAGACTGTGAGCGGGCTTGAGCGATGGCTAGGGTCAAAATCGGCTGATTTTCAACCATGTTGTCATCAATGACAAAGCGCCAGGTATCAAAACCTTGGATGGTACGGACACGATTGACTCCGCTCAACTCAAGTGTATTACCCTCAGGCAAGAAGACGGGTGGATTGCCGGAGCCATGTGTCTCTTGGGCTGATCCGAACACACCGTTTAAAACGATGGCATTGGTAAGTTTAACCGTATGATTACCCGAGTAGCCGACTTGAACATCGTCATCCAGATAAACAGCCAAAGCATGATCAATGATGCTATTGGAAATTTCTACGACACTGTTGTTGATATGAACGGGCTTGGTCTTTATTTGATCTTCTGAAGAAGTCACATAAACACCGATCAATGCTACATTTTGCAAATCACTGCCAACGATAGAGGTTTTGACAGAATCGATATTGAGTGCGGCTTGTTCACCCAAGGAAATGTCAGCAGTATAAATCCTACCGGTATGCTCCCCGTTTCGAACATTTGAGACGACTAAAGAGGAATCCGACAAGTTCACGGAACCCGAGTTAATGGAAATTTCATCACCGGTGTACATGTACACAGTATCATCACGATCCTGATTGATGAAGTCCTTAATCTGCACACGGGTACCTGAAAGATTAAGCGTCGCATCCCCTAAATAAACAGAGTTACCCTTGAATTCCTGCGTACCCGATACTTCTTTATTCTGACCATCCACTGTCACAGATGTCTCGGAAAGATTCACCGTGATGGGATTTTCGAATTGTTGAGCTTCATCGAGATAAACACCGTTAGCAGCAATCGGACCGTTGAATTGAGAAATTGTCGTGGAGTTGTGATGGACTTCGGCATCTCCTGCGGTGAGGATGTAGCTCGATACAACCCCGGCCACTGCAGAGCCTGAATTAAGATTATGCACTGAAACGCTGTTGTTATTCGTAACGGTTTGCATTCCGACAACATTTGCACCGTAGAGTCTGAAAACCGACGATTGCAACGTCAATCCGTCTACCGAGACTTGATTGTCGCTTGCCTCTGCCTTTCCATCTGAAACAACAAGTCCTCCGAAAGCATCCAGACTGACGTTATCATCTATGCTTGTATCAACACTATCCGCAACAGTTGAGTCAACAATCTCAAGGCGATTGCCGTTGGCACGCGCTTCGCTCTGAGCGGTTACCGCCCCGGCCATAATGTATTGAAATTCGGAAAGATTCTTGACTGACACAACGTTGTTGTCGGCAAATCCGCGATCGCCCACCGCATAGCCTCCGACAGCACCGCCAAGGTACATACCGTCAAGATTGAGCGTGTTTGAAGAGGTGTTGGCAACCGTATCGGTTTGTACCAAGCCACCGTAGGCTTCCCTGACCCAATAATCACCATCTGCAATAAGATTCACAGAATTGTTATCGGCGTGCTGTTCTCCTGTGAAGCCAAAGACTTGACCGCCTGCTAAATAGTCGTAATCGCGGTTAACGATAAATTCACCGCTTGATTGGTTACTGGCCTCGTCACCCAAGCCGAGTGCGTATTGATTATCTGTTCCCGGTATAAGCTCGAAGCTTGCTGCCGCAGCTACGGACGAGGCTGCCATTGCTACAGCCAATACAATAGGTTACATCGCAAAAGTCATTTTTTTCCTTTCTTAAAACGCTTCCAAAAGCGCAATGGCATGCACTTCAATAGCCTCTTTTTGACCTACCGCGTCACACCCTTCCTTAGTTTTTGCTTTGATATTGACGCGTTGAAGATCAATACCGATTGCTTGGGCAACGGACTCTCGAATTTTGTCCATATGAGGGGCCAATTTGGGAGCCTGAGCGATAACCGTTGCATCCACATTAACAATGGCCCAACCTGCTTTAACTACAAGTCCGACAGCTTGAGCAAGGAGCTCTTTGCTGTCTGCGCCTTTATAGGCCGGATCCGTGTCCGGAAAATGCCGTCCGATATCTCCGAGTCCTGCCGCCCCTAAAAGGGCATCGGTAATTGCATGAAGCAGAGCATCGGCATCGGAGTGCCCTAAAAGACCTTTTTCATAATCGATTGACACTCCGCCCAAAATGAGGGGGCGGCCCTCAACCAAACGATGCAAGTCATAACCTTGCCCGACTCTGAAACTCATTGGACAGATTCCTTTCTTAAAGACAGTTGATTTATATAACTGCGCACCCATTTCAAATCTTCCGGGTACGTCACTTTAATATTAAAAGCCGAACCTTCAACTACCTTAATACGAGCGCCTTGCATTTCCATGGCGCTTGCCTCATCGGTCACGGGTTCGATAGCGTTTTGAAGAGCGGTTAAAAGTGCCTGAGCCTGAAACACTTGCGGGGTTTGTGCACGAAAACAGCGTGAGCGATCAATCGTTTTTTCAATCATGGCATCATCATTGACCCACTTGAGCGTATCGGTTACCGGCAGTGCAAGTATAGCCCCGTCAACCGCTTCGCTTTCAATCGTATCGACAAGGCGAACGATTGATTCTTTATCAATACAGGGACGCGCTGCATCGTGAACAAATACCCAATCATCGGGCTCGGCATGAAGTGCCGTTAAACCGTTTAAAACGGACTGAGCCCGAGTGTCTCCGCCGCATCGATGAATCTCCACTGCACCTTCGAATCGACACCGATCGATGTATGCGTCATTTTCTGAAACCACAACTGCCACACGGTCAAAAATCGACATTCCGAGCATGCGATTGACGGTGACTTCAAGCATCGTCCTGTTTTCAAACAAGGGATAATACTGTTTGGGATAACCGATTTTCATCCGCTCCCCGACACCGGCTGCCGGTATCAACAAAATTTTTTTACTCATAAACGATCCTTAATGCCGTCCCAAAACGAATATAGTGGCAATGATAAAAGTAAATCCCAAATAATCCATCGCTGAGAAATGTGTTCCGAAAAATGCCACGGAAAACACAGCAGCCGATATCGGCTCGACGCAGGCAATCATACTGGCCTTGACGCTGCCTAAATCGGCAACACCTTGCATATAGAGCATGAAGGCACCGATTGTGCCTAATAAAATAATAAGCGCCAAAGCAATTATTCCGTAGATATCCACAGAGAAATGAATAGAGGGAAAATCAATAATCCAACCCGTGATCAAACCGCCCACCAGCATGCCGGCACCCATCAAGGCTTGCGTCGGATAGGCAGATAGGAACCTGGCGGGCAAAATCGTGTAAACGGCAATACCCAAAGCGCTTGCCAAACCCCAAAATAGCCCTTGAGGAGAAACCGCTAAATGAGAAACATCACCGTGTGTGGCCACAAAGAAAGTGCCGGCTAATGCGCAGGCAATCGCCAATAGCTCGCGTTTAGAGGGCAATCGAGATTGAATTAAACAGACAGCTATCAGAATAAAAACCGGATTGAAATAAATGAGCATCGTAGCCGTGCCCGAATTGGTGTACTCCACCGCCGTGAGGTATCCGAATTGGCTGATCATCAAGCCGCCTAAGGCATAGATCAAGAGCCACAACCAATGAACTCCGGGTCTGAAAATCGGACGCATGGCCGCTATATGTCCGGGCAAAAAGAAGATACAGAGCAAAATACCGGCAATGATCATGCGAAGAACCGTCAGCCAGTCGGGGCTGACATCCTGGAAGGTAAAAAGGTACTGACCGCAGGCTCCGGAAAAGCCCCAGCCGATACCGCCAGCCAACGTACAGAAAATGCCTCGCCATAGTTTGGCGTCTGTGCTCAATGCCATGAACCACCTCTTATTTGCCGATGGATTGTATACGAGCAATTGGTAATTGGAAATGACAGAAAAAACGTTACTGATATCCTACTAAGAAGACGAAAAAAAGCGATAATTACCCACCTACTGAAAGAGGCGCAAATGTTTGAAAATTTACGTGACAGAATCAAAAAAGACCTTTCACATATAACGGTTAAAGCCAAAAGAACCCTCAATCTCGGCACAACCGGAGCCGATGCCTTATGGCTAGCGCTGGCAGCTCAACAAGTGCACGAGGAAGGTAAACTTTTTGTTCTGATCGCCGATAATGCCGCTCAATGCTTACGACTTCGAGACGATATCAGTTACTTTGCGCCCGAATTAAAAGTCACCTATTTCCCTGACTGGGAAACACTGCCCTATGACCTCGTAAGTCCCCATCAGGATTTGGTGAGCGAGCGCATGGAAATACTCTTTAACCTCACTCACCGTGAGGAAAAACATGACAAAATCGATGTGATTTTGCTCACCTGCACGACAGCCGCACAAACGATTGCCCCCAAGAGTTATTTATCGGGCCGTGTCTTTTTCTTTAAAAAAGGCGAAGAGATCAATGCGGCCACCTTGCGCGAGCGGCTCGTCAGTGCCGGTTATCAGCACGTCAGTCAAGTCGTCGCTCCGGGAGAATTCAGTGTTCGTGGTAGCCTCATAGATATTTTTCCGATGGGCGCTTCTAGCCCCTTCCGCCTCGATCTTTTTGATACCGAGATCGATTCTATCCGTTCATTTGATCCGGATACTCAACGATCTCTTGAAACCGTTGATGAAGTAAGAGTGCTTCCCGGGCGGGAATTCCCGGTTGATGCCGAATCTCTCGTTCAATTTCGTGCCAGATGGCGGGAAAATTTTCCGGGAGACCCCACCAAAGCCATTCTCTATAAGGACTTAAGCCACGGCATCATCAATGCCGGAATTGAATATTACCTGCCCCTCTTTTTTGAAGAACGGACAACTTTTTTTGACTACCTCAATGCCGATAACACACTCATCGGACTGCTAGGTGACAATGAAGCGGCGCTTAATCGCTTTATGCAGGAAACGCAGGACAGATACCGGTTTTTGAAAGCCGATCCCGAACGGCCTGTGTTGCCACCTGACAGTCTTTATTTGAATTCTGAGGGATTTTTTATCCAACTCAAACAATTCGTTCGCTTTCAGGGGAAAATCGATCCGGCCGACAAACCGACAAGAGTCTTGGTGGACAGAAAAGCGGAACGTCCGCTTGAGAATTTAGAGCGTCTCATTGATGAGGAAAAAACTCGTCATCACCGAGTGCTGATCATGGCCCCGAGTGCCGGTCGTCGAGAGACGATGGCGCAGCTTTTTGACCGAAACGGATTAAAGATTGCCTATACGGAATCGTTCGATTCGTTTGTCAAAGACTCAGATCCCGTCATGATTACCGTGGGTCCGTTAATCGAAGGGTTAAGCCTTGAGGGAATTACCCTTTTAACGGAAACCGAGCTTTATGCACAGGCTCCTCGCCGGACATTGCGGCGTCACGCCCACACGACGAACGTCGACATGATGATTCGGGACCTCGCTGAGCTCAAAATCGGCGACCCCGTGGTTCATATCACTCATGGTATCGGCCGTTATGCCGGATTACAAACCATTGAAACGGCCAATGGGAAAGAGGAGTTCCTGCGTTTAGACTATGCCAATGATGCAAAACTCTTTGTGCCGGTGGCTCAACTGCAGCTTATATCGCGTTACTCGGGAAGCGATGCCGAACACGCTCCGCTTCACCATTTAGGCAAAAACGATTGGGAAAAGGCCAAAAAGAAAGCTGCCGAAAAAGTTCGCGATACGGCTGCCGAGCTTCTCAATTTATACGCGCTTCGAGAAAAAAGTCACGGTCATGCATTTCAGTTCTCAAGGGCAGACTATGAAGCCTTTGCCGAAAGTTTCCCGTTTGAAGAAACCGCTGACCAACAAGCCGCCATTGAAGCCGTGCTCGATGATATGAAGGCCGATAAGCCGATGGATCGACTCGTGTGCGGTGATGTCGGTTTCGGAAAAACAGAGGTAGCTCTTCGAGCAGCTTTTGCAGCCGTCATGGGCGGCAAACAGGTTGCCATCCTTTGCCCCACAACGCTTTTAGCCGAACAGCACGCTCATACGTTTAAGGACCGGTTCTCGGTTTGGCCTGTGACCGTAGCAGAACTTTCTCGCTTTAGAAGTGCAAAACAAAGTGCCCAAGTCATCGAAGGTCTTGAAAAAGGAACCATCGACATTGTTGTAGGCACTCATAAGCTCTTATCTGAGAAAGTGAAATTTGCCAGACTCGGCTTAGTTGTGATTGATGAAGAACACCGGTTCGGCGTAAGACAAAAAGAAGTATTAAAAAAACTTCGTGCAGAAGTGGACGTTTTAACACTGACTGCGACCCCAATTCCCAGAACCCTTGCCATGAGTCTGGAAGGCATTCGCTCATTCTCCGTTATCGCCACTGCTCCTGAAAAGCGTCTGTCGATTAAGACAATTGTGAGAAAAGAGACTCCTGAAGTAATCCGTGAAGCCGTGATGCGTGAGTTAAAACGTGGCGGTCAGGTCTATTTTCTTCACAATGATGTCGCAACGATTGAAAACCGTCGTGAGCAGCTCGCACAACTCATTCCGGAGGCCCGCATTGTCGTAGGGCATGGTCAAATGAATGAGCGTGAACTGGAGTCGGTCATGCGCGATTTTTATCATCAGCGCTACAACGTGCTGCTGTGCACAACCATTATCGAAACCGGAATCGATGTGCCAAGTGCGAACACAATCATCATGCACAGAGCTGACAAATTCGGTTTGGCACAACTGCATCAATTAAGAGGACGCGTGGGCCGAAGTCATCACCAGGCTTATGCCTATTTGTTGACGCCCGGCAAAGATGCTCTCACACAAAATGCTCAAAAACGGCTTGAAGCCATTCAAAATCTGCAGGACTTGGGCAGCGGCTTTTACCTGTCGATGCATGACCTTGAAATTCGCGGTGCCGGTGAAGTACTGGGCGAACACCAGTCTGGCGAAATTGCCTCCGTGGGCTACGACCTCTATAACCAAATGCTTCGCCGAGCTGTTAAAAGCATGCGCAACAATGAGTCTTTTGATTTGGATGCCCCCTTTCAAGCAATGGCGGAAATCAACTTGCACGCCCCTGCACTTTTGCCTTCTGACTACGTCGAAGACGTCCACCAACGTTTGTCCTTTTACAAGGAGCTGGCCAGTTGTGAATCGTTTAATGCCATTGAAACCGTTCGTGAAGCATTGGGGGACCGCTACGGAAAGTTGCCGGTTGAAGCCAATACCCTCATTGAAACTCACCGACTGAGACTTTATTGTCAGCACTTAGGAATCGAGCGCATTGAGGCAACAGAATCCGTGATGATCATCACTTTTGCCGCAAAGCCTCTCTTTGAACCGATGCGGTTGATCGAACTCATGCAAAAGAGCAGAAATATGCGGATGATGGGGCCCACCAAACTTAAAATCGAAACCTCAACACCGACCATTGAGGCAAGGTTGGCCTATTTAAGAGGCTTTGTTAAAGCATTGGACTCAAAAAACTCCGACAATTTGACCTGATTTCGACGCAGTTGAGTCTAAAATAGATCAACTGCTACAAATTTATTAAAAATGAAAAAGATTTATTTAGCGGCTGCGCTTTGTGCAATTTTTCTCCCCTTGAGCACTCAAGCCTCCGGCGTGAGTTTTCATCAGGCGCGTGCGCTCATGACGCAGCGGGCTGATACGCTCAAAATGAGTCAGGCCGATATTGACCAAAAACAACAGCAGGTCAAGGAATCCCGATCGTTGAGGGGACCCAAAATCAGTCTGAACGCTCAACAGATTGAAGGCCGTAAAGACATCCATATGGCCTTTGATAATCCGTTGGCCGGTGCTTCGGGAATGATCGGGCAGGCTTTGCCGATACCGGGATTGTCTGAGATGCTCGGTCAAAATAAATTCAAAATCGATCTTGAAGAAGATATCTCGGGGCCTCGTGCTTCGATTGATATGATGTGGCCGATTTACACGGGCGGGGCCATTTCTGCTCAACAAAAAGCCTCTGAGGCAGCCCTTCGCCAAGCCCGTGCCTCGCACGAAAAAACTCAGGACGAGCTCGACACGCTTTTGGTGCAGAAGTATTTCGGAGTGCAGTTAGCCCGAAGTGTTGAAAAGCTGCGTGCTGATCTGTTCAAACAATCTGAACGGGACCTCAATCGTGCAAAACGCTTCGAAAAGGCAGGAATGATCGCAAAAATCGAGCGCATGAGTGCCCAGGTCAATCGGGATGCTGCCGAGCGTGAATATATCGGTTCTCAAACCGACCGTAAAGTTGCTGAAACAGAATTAGCCGATCTTTTACGCGAAGAGTCTGTCGGGCGATTGGATACGCCGATGTTTGTCAGCAAAGACTTAAAAACGCTCTCATACTGGCAGGATCGGGCTCTAGCCAATAATCCTATTTTAAAAGCGCTCGATGCGCAGCACGAACAGGCCCGAATGGGGGTGCAGGCTGCAAAAAGTACCTACCACCCGCAGCTCTATCTCTTCGGGCACTACAACATGATCAAGCACTACCTGACATTGCCCGAACCCGATTGGATTGCCGGGATCGGCGTTTCCTTTACGCTTTGGGACAACCGTGACCGCTCGGCCAGGGTTGGCGGCGCACAAGCCTTGGTCAACAAAGCTCGTGCCGCTCAGAGTCAGGCCAGAAATGAAATCAACAAAATTGTTGAAGTGGCTTGGCTAAAGAGCAATCAGGCTCTCGAACAGTATCGCCTGAGCGCAAGCTCGATTGAATTGGCTAAAGAAAATGTGAGACTAAGGGAAAAGTCTTTTAATGAGGGATTGTCCACGGTCGACGATGTCAATGATGCGAGAAATAAATTAATCGCTGCAGAGGTTGCAAGCCGCGTGGCTGCCTATCGCTTTGTCGTCGCCTTCAGTCTGTTGCATGCGGCAAGCGGTTCCATGCTTGACTTCATGGATACTTTTTCCCGTCCTGATATAACGGTGATTGAACAATGACGGAAATAAACAAGAAAAAAATCAATAAACCGGTTTTGGCTACAGGCGCCGCTGTGATCTGCGCCCTGTTTGTCGGTGTCGGATTTTGGATGGGGACACATCCGGCCAAAGAGCCTTTATATGGCGTTATGCAAGCCAAAACAGTTGATGTCGCTGCTAAAGTAACCGGACGAGTGCAAACGCTTGAAATCCGCGAAGGCGACAATGTGACAGCCGGCCAGCTTTTGATGACACTCGACATTCCGGAGGTCGAAGCCAAACTGCGAGAAGTTCGCGCTTTGCAAACGGCCGCAGCCGCCAAAAAAGATCTGGTTGATGAGGGGGCCCGTCCTCAGGAAATTCGTGCAGCTAAAGCGCAAATGCAGCGTGCCCAAGCCGGTAAAGAACTCGCGCAAAAGACCTATACCCGAGTGCATGCACTTTATCGTGAGGGACTGATTTCAAAACAAAAGCACGACGAAGCCTTGGCGCAGAAAAAAAGTGCTGATGAACTTTTCGCTGCTGCAAGCGAACAGTACGATATTGCTAAAACAGGTGCCCGTACTCAGGAAAAAGAAGCTGCCGGTGCTCTAAGCGCTCAAGCCGCAGGCGGTGTCGATCAGGTTGAAAGTCTCGTCAAAGAGAAAAACGTCACGGCTCCCTTAGCAAGCGAAGTCTCACGCATCTATGTTGAAGCAGGCGAAATTGCCGCGGCGGGCCTGCCCCTTGCTACGCTTGTGGATCTGTCGGATCAATGGGCAGTTTTCAATATCCGCGAAGACGATATGCCGCAAATTACAAAAGGGGCCGTGTTTAAAGCACAGATTCCGGCCTTGAATGCTCAAAATGTGGAATTTAAGGTGTATTTCATCAACCCCAGAGGAGATTACGCCACATGGCGCGCGACCCGTCAATCAAGCGGCTATGACTTGAGAACTTTTGAAGTTCGAGCCCGGCCTGTCAATCCGGTTACGAACCTTCGTCCCGGTATGAGTGTGATTGTCGAACGCTAAGAGTTTTTCATGACTAACATGGCTGCGCTCAAAGCTTCTGTGATTCGGGAGGTTCAAACAGTTCTTTCCCGACCTTGGGATATCGCGATGTTTATCGTCATGCCCGTGATTTGGTGCGTGCTCATTGCGGGACTCTTCGGTAACGGCCTGATTCGTGATGTTCCGGTGGGTGTTGTTAATCTTGATCACCAACCCGAATCAATTGAACTTGAAATAAAGCTTGATGCGCTGCCCTCGGTAAAACTTTTCTCTTACACAACGCCTCTTGAAGCTTCTGACGCAGTCAAACGTGCCGATATTTATGCCTACCTCGTCATTCCCCCTAATTGGCTTGATCGAAGCGGCACACCGCAGGCTGCCAGTCTTGAACTGTATTTTCCTAAAACGCTCTACGCGATTGCCACGACGTTGGAATTGGATATCAAGCAGACACTGCTTGCCGATCAGATGCAAAAATTAGAGCGCCTGGCTCAAACCGCAGGACTCAATAGCGAACAGGCAAAAAGAGCGACATCGCTTGTGACCGTTCACTCCATTACCCTGGGTAACATTGCTTTTAATTTCCAAGCATACATTTTGCCAACACTGATTCCCGGTATTCTTCACCTGGCTTTGGCTTTGGCAGTAGGCAGCCGCCTGTTGGCTGAGTGGCGAGACAAAAACGTGCATGATTGGATCAATATCGCAGGAGGCAGTCCCCTAATTGCTTTTCTCGGTAAAGCCCTTCCCTGGTGGATGCTCTACACACTCTACGGATTCATTTATGTTGCCGTCATGACCGGATACTTAGGCTGGTGGGTACAAGGCTCGCTTCTTCTGTGGCTTTTGGGACTCGCCTTTTTCATGGCTGTCATGACGCTGCTACCCATGTTTCTCATCGGTGTTTTCATGCCTTTGGGCTGGGTGATTGTTTTAAGTTGTACCGTCGGTTATATTGCACCGATCTTCCCCTACACAGGCTTTTCCTATCCGCTTGACTCCATGGCTGAGCCCGTTCAGTGGTTGGCGATGACGTTTCCCTTGACTCATTATTTTCAATTTCAGGGTGAGCAATGGATTGTGGCGGCGCCCCTCGGTCACTCACTATATACGCTTGGAAAAATTGCGATTTTTGCCCTGGTTTGGTTCGGGGCGGGTTATGCCCTCTTTAAAAAACGCGTAACGGATGAGTGCCGACTTGAATCCGGGGAGGCACTATGAGCGCATGGAAAGTTTTTCTTGAAACCATACGGCGATCTGTCCTGTCTCACGACAGCTTCATGATCTTTGCGATTGCTTCGCTCTTTTACCTCGTTTTCTACGCTCTGCCCTATGACAATCAGGTCATTGTCAAAATCCCGACGGCGATTGTGGATATGGACCAAAGCCGCCTGTCGCAGAATTTCACCGAACGCTTGAAATCAGCCCCATCGGTAAATGCCGTTTTGCAAACAAGTGATCTCGAAGTCGCTAAAGCTGCCTTTAAACATTCTGATGTGGATGTCATCATCACAATCGCAGAGAACTTCTCCCGTGATATTTTAAGAGGCGAACAAACTGTGGTGACGGTTTTCAGTAACGGGGCACTCCCCGTTAAAGGCCGGGCTGTAACGGCATCAGTTCTTGCCATTACAGCCGAAGAAAATATTACTCAGGCGGCTTCCCGATTGGTTGGACAAGGACTTAATCCGATCCTTGTCAAAAAAATGGCCATGAGTCCTTCGGCCTTCTCCTCTCAAGACCTTTTTAACAACATCTCGGGTTACGGTTACTACACGGTACCGGTTGTGGGTATTGTGATTGTTCAGGCTGTGATGCTTTTCGGCATCGGAATCGCTTTAGGAGGATGGTTAGCCGAAGCTAAGCAAACGCCTTTCTTTACTCAAGCCATGTCATCCGTCAAAGCCTTTATTCCTGTAGCACTGGCTTTCTGGGTGATATCACTGTTCTGGTCCTTTTTTATTGAGGGGATGGGGTTGTCGATCTTGACCATGCCGACACTTATCAATCCCCTTGCAACCGTTGTGGCGATTATTGCCTTCACGTTAGCGCTTTGTGCCTTAGCCATATTTCTGGCTTTATGGATGAATACCAACCGCTATGCGGCAGGCTTAGTGCTGGCTTCAGCCCCGAGTGTGTTCCTTTCAGGACTTGTCTTTCCGATGGAAAACTTTGCGACTTGGACCCTGCCTTTTGCCTGGATGATACCGACTACCCCGGGATGTCAGGCCATTGTATTTGCCAGTCAGGAAGGAGCCGCATTAATTGACATTCTCCCACAAATCGGCTGCAACCTTCTTCAGGCCGCCGTTTACGGATCGTTAGCTTATTACTGGTTAAAAAAACGTATCGCTGAAAGAAAAGCCGATTAACGCATACGGTTATTGATGCTTGCAAATTGCGGCTCGCGCATGGACCCTTCAATCACATCGATGCGATGACGAAGCCATCGGGTTGAACCGTGTTTTTCGTAATATCGCGGGTTAGATAAAATGGCCGCAAGCCAAACGCTTTGCCAATGAGACAACCGTCTTGCGCTCACTCCGTAGTAGTGACGGGCAGCCGCCTCTACACCGAACACCCCCTCCCCGAATTCAGCAATATTGAGGTAGGTTTGAAGGATTCGACCTTTAGACCAGGTTGCTTCCATAACAAGCGCCAGTATCATCTCCTGGAACTTTCTCAAATAGCTTTTTTCATGGGTTAAAAAAAGATTTTTGACCGTCTGCTGCGTGATGGTCGAGCCTCCCGGTGCTCGCTCACCTTCTATCACATTATTAACGAAGGCTTCACCGGTAGCCTCCCATTCAATACCGAAGTGCTCCATAAAACGTACATCTTCGGCAGCAACGGTTGCCCGAACCATATCGGTAGAAATATTTCTCAAAAGCACCGGACGAAACTGAACCGAGCCCAACCGCTCACGTTCACTTTCGATATAGGCTGAGGTTTCGATAGGGGCCACACTGTACCATAGCACCTGACCGATGTAGTACCCCTCAACAAGAATAAAGACAGCAAGGGCTGCGAAAAAAGCACGCTTAAAAAACAGTTTGATTCGCATCCCTTGTCCTCTTATTATTGAATCACATGACGACCGATCAAGTCATACTCCTGATTAGCCGTTACCCGCACATCGACAATATCCCCGGGATTGAGGTGAGCATCCGTTGTGACATAAATAATGCCGTCGATTTCAGGGGCATCGGCCATTGTGCGGCCGATTGCCACACCGTCCTCATCCTCGGGCTCATCAATAATGACTTTCTGAACAGTGCCAATTTTTTTGGCCATTCGGGCTTCAGAAATTTCAGACTGCACCTGCATGAAGCGCTCACGGCGTTCTTCACGGACTTCATCGGGCAATGCACCGGGCAAGTCATTGGCCGGTGCTCCTTCAATGGGTGAATAAGCGAAGCACCCCACGCGATCGAGTTGTGCCTCTTTCAAAAAGTCGAGCAAATAATGAAATTCTTCTTCTGTCTCGCCAGGGAACCCCGCAATAAATGTCGAGCGAATCGTCAGATCCGGACAAATCTTTCGCCAGGCTTGAATTCTCTCCAAAGTCTTTTCGGTTGCAGCGGGCCGTTTCATCGCCTTTAATACCCGTGGATGGGCATGCTGAAACGGGATATCCAGATAGGGAAGGATCTTACCGTCGGCCATCAATTCAACCACTTCATCGACAGCCGGATAGGGGTAAACATAGTGCAGACGAATCCACATTCCCATATCGCCCAATTCTCGCGCAAGATCGAAAAGACGGGTTCGAAGTGCCTTACCTTCGTCCGTGAAGTCAATCTTGTAGCGCAGATCAACACCGTAGGCGGACGTGTCCTGACTGATGACCATGAGTTCGCGCACGCCGGACTCTCTGAGCAACTCTGCCTCATGCAGGACTTCTCCGATCGGGCGACTGACTAACTTCCCTCGCAATTGAGGAATAATGCAAAAAGCGCATTTATGGTTGCAGCCTTCACTGATTTTCAGATAGGCATAGTGAGGAGGCGTTAACTTCAGCCCGGCCTTGGGCACCAAATCGAGATAGGGGCTATGCGGTTGAGGCAAATAGCGATGAACCAACCCGTAGACCTTATCGAATTCCCCTGGGCCTGTCACCCCCAACACATCGGGGCAGACATCATCAAGATAGGCCGTGCCGTCAAGATGCTTTTTCGCACCTAAACACCCCGTCACGATCACCCGTCCGTTTTCCCGCATCGCTTCATTGATGGCCTCGACGCTTTCAGCTACGGCTTCATTTAAAAAACCGCACGTATTGACAATCACAAGATCGGCGTCGGCGTACGAGCCCACAATATCGTAACCCTCGGCACGAAGCTGAGTCATGATGCGCTCGGAATCCACCAGGGCCTTGGGGCAGCCCATGGAGACCACACCGATTCGGGGATTTCTCTGCATAATCAACCTTTAATCCAAATCATGGCCGCGTGGCGACCCGTCGTTTGATCGCGGCGGAAACTGTAAAAGAGCTCGGGATTGGCATAGGTGCTGTGATTGGCCTCAACCACTTGATCCACACCGACTTGCAACAAAGCCATACGAGCAAGCGTTGTGAGCGAACAGAGATACTTTCCGTTTTCCTGTGACTTAAAGGCCACTTCAGCGCCCTCGATCGTCTTTTTCATCGCTTCAAGCACATCGTCACCCGTTTCGAAGTCCTCATCACCGATTCTGGGTCCGAGCCAAGCGATAAATTGGGCATCAGGATTATTCAAGCGCTCACGAAGACGCTCAATGGTTTTCTGAAGAATACCGCCCGCAAGACTTCTCCATCCGCAGTGAACGGCTGCAACGGCTTGACCGCCTTTTTCGGTAATCAAAACCGGTAAACAGTCGGCTACCTGTACCACACAAACGGTATTGGGCGTAATCGCGGTACTCGCATCGGCCTCTTCTTCGGGGGCAGCCGTTTCAGCATCGACCACTTTGACGCCGTGGACTTGTTTGAGCCACTTCGGGTCTGACGGCACCAATTGCGCCGCCAGGTTGCGATTCATTTTGATGCAAAAGCCGACATCTCCGGTGTAAAGTCCGACGTTAAAACCTCCGATACCGTCTTTATCACCGAAGGGGCCTGAGGAGACGCCGCCCGAACGAAGCGTCATCAAGGCATCAACATTTGTCGGGCAAATCTCTTTCCAATCAGGCTGTAAGATCGCCAAGGCTGGCTTAGTCGTATCATCAATCATTTTTCATCCTATTTCTCAAAAACTGTCACCGGCTCATCGGTCGGTCCGAAACCGACCGATTCCATGAGTTCTGTTAAATCTTGCGGAGCGGGCACAAACCACTGCATATTTTCTTTTGTTTTCGGGTGAACCAATCCCAAACGGGAGGCATGAAGCGCCTGGCGCTTCATTATCGTCAAAGGACAATCCGCAGGCAACTTTCCCATTTTACCTTTATAGACGGGATCGCCAACCAATGGCAGACCCGCCCACTGCATATGAACACGAATTTGATGAGTGCGACCGGTATCCAGGCGGCAAGCTACCCAACTTACTGTCAAAGGGGTTTGACCGACGCCCGGCACATTACCCACGTCAACACATCGCACATGAGTCTTTGCTTCTTTAGCTCGGGGGCCGTTACCCACACAAAAGCGCATGGGAGAGCGCGGATCGCGCATAATAGGCTCTTCAATGAAACCGGCCTCAGGTGCCTGGCCATGCACAATC
Source organism: Parasutterella secunda (assembly GCF_016901835.1). Classification (GTDB taxonomy): domain Bacteria; phylum Pseudomonadota; class Gammaproteobacteria; order Burkholderiales; family Burkholderiaceae_F; genus Aphodousia; species Aphodousia faecavium. The sequence goes on from NZ_JACJKX010000004.1 coordinate 109,171, forward strand.
GCCCAATATTCACGTTTAACGGTTCGTGCCTGAAGCTGTCGGATCAAATCGGTCTGAGATTCAAGCGTTTTTGCCACGACCATGAGCCCGGTAGTATCACGATCCAAGCGGTGAACAATACCGGCCCTGGGTAAAGTTTTTAATTCGGGATTTCTGGCGAGTAACCCGTTTAAAAGCGTGTCATCCCAATGCCCAGCTGCCGGGTGAACAACAAGCCCGGCGGGTTTATTGACCACCAAAATTTCATCGTCTTCGTAGACAATGTCCAAATTCATCGCTACGGGTTTAAAAGCAAGCTCCTCGGGACTGGGCTGCTCCATCACTTCGATTTCATCACCCGCAGCGACCTTAGCACGAATTTTCTCAACAGTAATACCATTAACTGCCACCGCTCCCTGCTCTATCCAGGTTTGCAAACGTGCGCGCGAAACCGACGGCATCAAACGAGCCAGTACTTTATCGAGGCGTTCGCCTGAAAATTCGTCCTCAACAACAAAATTTAACGCTTCATCAGTCGTAACCGACATATACTTCCTTAACAAATTACTTGAGTCTGAGGCGGTCTGATCGTTATAATCCGTGAATCGATTGACCGCATTACTCTAGAGTCACATCAATGGCATTAACTTTACATCAATTGCGCACCCGCGCGGCAACTCTTGTTCTTGCTGCCGCTGTCGCAGCACTGGGCGCAGGTTGCACGAAAATCGAAACAGATATTACCCAAGGCTGGGATGCTCAGCGTCTTTACGAAGAAGCTCGCACCGCAGCATCCGACAGCGACTGGACTCGGGCGCAAGATTATTACACAAAATTGGAAAGCCGTTATCCTTTCGGTCGTTATGCTCAACAGGCACAGATCGAAAGCGCATACGCCTACTGGCGTGACGGTGACGCCGCTCAGTGCGTGCAAGCCTGTGACCGCTTCCTGCGTCAATACCCCAATCATGCCAACAGCGACTATGTCCTGTATTTAAAGGCTCTGGCTACGCTTAATCAGCGCAACACGATTTTTACGAGCCTTCTTACTCAGGATATTTACGAGCGCGATGCCGATGCTGCCCAAACCGCTTTTGACACCTTAAAGGAATTGGTCGAGCGCTTCCCGCAGTCTCGTTATGCTCATGAAGCCCGTCGCCGTATGCATGAATTGGTCCTGTCTCAGGCTCACCATGAATACAACATTGCCCGCTTCTACTACGAACGTCATGCGTATGTGGCGGCCATTGAACGCGCTCAAAACGTGGTGCGTACCTTCCAGCAAACGCCTTACTCTGACGATGCTCTGGAATTGATCCGTGATTGCTATCGTGAAATGGGCGTAACGGATTTGGAAAACGACGTTAACCGCGTTCTGGAACTCAATCAGAATCGCGAACGCTAATTGCTTTTGCGATTCAGTCAAAAGACTGCTCTGAGATTTTTAAAGGAGCAGTCTTTTTTTGTACCTCATTTATCCAGAGCAAAAAGTTTCTTGAGCTCTCCGGTACTCAAATCCCCTACCCAAGTTTCGCCCGCATTGACGGTTAACTCTGCCAACTCCCTTTTCGAGGCGAGCATGTCGTTGATGCGTTCCTCAAAAGTCCCGGCTGTCACAAATCGATAAACCAATACATCGTTTTTCTGTCCGATTCGATAGGCACGATCCGTTGCCTGGGCTTCAACCGCAGGATTCCACCACAAATCGTAATGAATCACGCTCGAAGCCGCCGTGAGATTAAGCCCCGTTCCCGCTGCTTTAAGCGATAGGACCATTACGCGCACAGTAGGATCCGTTTGAAAGTCATCGACCATCTGCATTCGCTTTTTCACGGGCACCGAGCCGTTTATAAAGAGTACCTTTTCGTCCAACGCATCAGTGATCCATTTTTTCAGTCGATCACCCATTTCCCGATATTGGGTAAAGATCAACACTTTACGACCGGAGTCAAAATTTTGTTCCAAGAGCTCAAAGAGCAAAGCCGCTTTACCGGAATCGGGAGTTCCACCCTCTGTTTTTAAATATTGAGAAGGCGAATTGCAGATTTGCTTTAAGGAAGTGATGAGTTTTAAAACGGCCGCTCGTTTTTGCATGCGTAAGTCACTACCGTCGGCTTTTGCCTCCGCATCAATTTTCTCTAGTCGCTTCATCGCGGCATTAAGGGTCTTTTGGTAGAGGACTGCCTGCTCGGGCGTAAGCGTCACAAACTGATCGTTTACAATGCGCTCGGGCAAATCGTTAATGATGCTCTTATCCGTTTTAAGGCGTCTCAACATAAAAGGAGCGGTCAGTGCTTTGAAAGCCTCAATGACTTGGGGATCGCGCTCAGATTCAATAGGCGTAGCAAAAGTACGTTTAAAATCCCGTTCACTTCCCAAGAGTCCCGGCTGAACCAAAGAAAAAATAGACCAGTACTCCATCAGATGGTTTTCAACCGGCGTACCGCTCATGGCAATCACCTCATCGGCTTTAAGCAATGAAAGCGAACGCGCAAGCGTGGTGAGGTGATTTTTCACAGCCTGCGCTTCATCAACCACCAAAAGCTTGAGTGAAAGAGCGGCCAATTGATCAAGATCGCGCCGCACCAGACCATAGGATGTGATCAGCACATCAAAAGTGTCGGTTGCCGGCATCTCTCGGTTCGCACCATGGTACACCGCCACGCGCAACGTAGGAGAGAATTTAGCGATTTCACGCTCCCAGTTGGTCAAAAGGGTCGTGGGCACAACGACAAGTACCTTTTTATCAGCTAGGTTACCCTCTTCTTTCAGCCGAGTGATGCAGGCGATGACTTGAAGCGTTTTACCCAACCCCATATCGTCGGCAATGAGTGAACCGAGGCCAAAGCGGATGTTTTTCATCAGCCATTCATAGCCTCGCTTCTGATAAGGGCGCAATTCGGCACAAAGTGTCGCGGGTAAATCCACGCGGTCAACAGAGCGAATGGTCTCAAGCTCCCGTTTGATAGTCTCGGCGACATTCACTTTGATACCATCGGTCTCACCGGTCAGGACTGCCCGCATTTTCTGGAGCATCGTCGCTTTCGGAGGATTTTCCAATTTTTCCCGATAGCGCTCAATTTCTTCCGGATCCACGTAAATGTATTGATCACCCCATTCAATCACTTCACCTACGTGTTGCAAAAGACGGGCAAGCTCATCTTCAGTTATCGGTTGATCACCGATCGCGAGCTTAAAGTCAAAATCCGTAAGAGCCGCTTTGCTAAAGAATGACTTTGATGAAGAATTCGAAGAGATTGAAGCCGTGAGCCTTGGTCTGAGAAGTTTTTTAAGCGAAGCGGGCATCGACAGTGAAATCCCCAAAAGCGTCAAAACAGGAGCAATCTCAAAAAGAAAATCCTTCAATTGATCTGAGGCAAGTGTCACTATCTTGTTTTTTGATTCGACTAAATCACCGAAGAGCGAATCAATCGACTTTAAAGTATTTAAAACATTGAGTGCTGCAAAACGCTCTTTCCCGTAACGCTCATCTTTCATTAAAAGCTTGAGATCAACGGGCCTCGCTTTAGAGTCTTTCGCTTTAATGCAAAAATGCACATTGATTGCCTTATCACGAGAGCGTGTCAGACTGACGATAGGTTTCCAAGGGAAATTAAACGTCAAATTCAAAATACGAAGGTACCGGGCATATTCATTGGCAAAAGCGGGCTTCACATCGGCTGACAACTCTCTGCTCGAAGGTGAGGTAAAGAGCACACCGCCATCGCTCTCAGAAAAATCTGATGACAGCAAGCGATGCCAAAACGTCAAGGCAAGTGTCACGCCCAAATAAATTTTTTGAATTTGCGTTGTGCACTCGATGCAATCAAGCCGAAACAGATCGTCAACGACCGAATCAAACGCTCTACAGATTTGCGCAAAGGCGAGTCCGATTTGCGAATAGCGAATCGCAGGCATCCAGTAAATCTGCGGCCAACAATCCTCGAGATCGGGCGAGACGACAGCGACAGGGATAAGTGCTTGAGATCGGTAAAGACGGTCGGTAGCGAGAAAAAGAACCCTTAAGGCATAAAGTTCGGGCGTAAGCCACTGACGCGCGAGCGTTTCCGGTAAACCGATTAGGGCACTGATTAAACGCAGTGCATCGTCTTTTTTAAGAGTTTTACCGGATTCATCGGTAAGAGCAAAGTCTCTAAGATTTCTTTTGTCGATTGCGAAATGAAAGCGCTTTTTGTTGAAGCCCGAAATTTCCTCTTCAATCTGCTTTAAATATGTCTGTGATCGCTCTGAGGGGCTTGACAATTCTGTCAAAAAGAAAAGACGTCGGGTCTTCTGATCATTTCTGCGAATAAGCTCCAAGAGCTTCGCTCCGAAATTCTTTTCATTGGAGAGCGAAAAGTGCTCGGGCAGCAGAGAAAATATCTTTTTCCCGATGACTGGCAATGGCGTCAACGGCAGACTCGTTAACTTAAAGTCCCCGCTGCACTGCACAAGCTCCATATCATTGACAATGGCCGAGAGCGCATGAAGCGTGGTCGGTCGATCCTCGGTCACCTCCTTCACTTCGAGTCCTTCAGCCTGCAGCGCATCGAGCAAATAAAGACCATGAAGCGCAAAAATCAAAAAAGGATCCTTATCGATTTGGCGAGAAAGCCAATAGATGACCGCAGCGATATGTTTGCAGGGAATGGCCCGATCGGGGCAACTGCAATCCATTTCGATATCACGACTCGATGACGGGAAAAGCTTCAGTCCCAAAGACAGGCATATGTCGTTTATTTCAGGCGGCAATTCTTTGTCGAAAAGTCTCGCCAATAAATCTTCTCGTTTTTTGAGCGTCTCAATGAGTGTCTGAATCTGAGTTTCGGTAAATGTCGGTAGTTTGATTCGGATGTCATACGGATAGACACTGCCCTGCACCACAGCTTCTATTTCATGAGTTTGGGCATTGAGATTGACATCGAGAACATGACCGCTATTGCAATAAGTCTTACCGCGAGGCAAACGATTGGTATAGTCACAGGCACTGAGGGCATTTAACCAAGCTTTACCCCACCAGGTTTTTCCATATTGCGTACGAGTTGCCATCAATAAGCCTCATCGGGATTATCAAGGAAAGAGTACACTCGTGCGAACTCTTGAGTGCGAATCATCGCAGGCAAACTCTCTAAAACCACACGACCGTAGCGCTTTTGTAAAAGGCGGTTGTCACCGAAGACAATGACGCCAAAATCATTTTCGCTGCGAATCAGTCGCCCCACCCCCTGCCTTAAGGTCGTAATCATTTCAGGCAGTTGATAATTCATAAAAGGATTTTTCCCCTGTTGGGTAATCCAATCTTTTTTAGCTCGGGCTACCGGTGTATCAAACTGAGCAAAAGGCATTTTGTCGATCACCACAAGCTGCAGTGCGTCGCCCTTCATATCCACGCCTTCCCAAAAGCTCATGGAACCGACTAAAACGGCATTGGGGCTGGACTTAAAGCGTTCAAGCAACTCACTTTTCGGAGCCTCCCCCTGCACACATAAGGTAAAGTTTGCTCCCATGCGAAGGCGCAACTCATTGGCAATAGCTTCCATGGATCGAAAACTTGTGCAAAGAAAGAATGCGCGACCTTGAGTTTTTTGCAAAAGCGGCCAAGTCGCTTCCACTAATTCATGCGAGAAGTTATCGTCAAAAACACCCGGCAAACCCTTAGGTAAATAAAAACGGGCCTGATAAGCAAAATTAAAAGGGCTCTCCCAAGTATAGGTCGCTGTATCAGAGCTTAGACCCAACTCTCCAAGGAAATAGGAAAAGTCCGGTGTTAGATCGTCTTTTCGGGTGGAAATGGTGGCGCTCGTCAATACCCAGGCATTTTTCATTTTGGCTCGAGCCTTGGTAAAGGGTTCTGCCAAGGATAACGGGGTATTGGAAAACAGAACATTTTGTTCAGTCAGACGCATCCAGAGAACCGAAGGCACACCGCCTACGGTTTTGACCGCCTGGGGATTAGCAAGCGTTACGCGCCAGTCATCAAGCCGTTTGGATAAGTCGGTCGCCCGATCTGCAAAGAGCTCACAGTCTTCATTGGCAGCACTGACTGATTTAAACGCCGTCAACACTGCTTGGACAGCCTCCGAGAGCTTATCCAACGGTTCTTTGATCGTCTCTGAGAAAGCCTCGATAGAAGCAATTTCAACCTCGGTCTCAAGCTCGACGCCCAAGCCTCTGTGAATCGTCTGATGAACATTTAATGCGGCGCGCTTAATCTCAAAAAAGAGATCATCCCAACGAGCCACACCGGCAGCGTAGGCCTTGCCGATTAGTCGTCCTTCTTCAGAGAAATCCTGCAGCTCGCGAAGCGAGAAGATATCTGAAAAATAATCGATCCCGATATCGGGCAATTTATGGGCTTCATCAAGAATGATGAGGTCGGCATCGGGCAACAACTCAGCCATGGTGTCATCTTTGAGACTGAGATCGGCCATGAAAAGATGGTGGTTAACAATGACAATATCGGCTTCACGGGCTCGGGCGCGAGCTCTGTTGAGGAAGCAGTCATCGTAGTGGGGACACTTGGTCTTTCCCAAACAATTATCTTTTGTGCTTGTGACCCAAGGCCAAAGGGGATCTTTTTCCGGAATACCCGCAATTTCGTTTTTATCGCCGCTTGTGCTCACACGGGCAAAATCCAGAATCTTTTTTAAACGCTTGAAACTGTCGGCTTCGGGCAAAAGACCGTTATCCACTAAACGCTCTAAACGCTCTTTGCAGATATAGTTGGCGCGGCCTTTGAGGACCGCCACGTCGGCATCAATAGCCAAAGCCGAACAAATGCGACCGACGTCCTTTGTAAAGAGCTGGTCCTGAAGGGTTTTACTGGCTGTTGAGACAATAGTTTTCGATCGTGAGAGAATGGCAGGCACCAAATACGCAAAGGTCTTACCGGTACCGGTCCCCGCTTCAACTACGGCAACGCTTTTATTATCGATTGCCTCACCCACGGCACGCGCAAATTGCAGCTGACTCTCGCGCCTTTTAAATCCCTCAATTTTTTTACACAAGGGACCGTCGGGCGAAAAGGCATAATTGATCGCTTTACTAAATTGCTCGTTCATGGACTAAAAAAAGAGTCCGCCTTTTTTATTTTGTTCTTCCTGAATCTTTTGAGCCTGTTCGCGTTTCTGGCGTTCGGCTTCATAGGCCGCTTGGCGGGCTTCACGCTTGGCTTTACGCTCGGCTGCTTCCTTTTCTAACTGAGCGCGACGAGCCTCCTGGGCCTGCAGTTTGGCATCGTAGGCTGCCTGGTTGGCTCCTTCCTGAGCCTTTTTAGCGTTTTGTTTAGCCACTTTATCGTCGTTGTTTTTCACCGTAGCACGTTTAGCAGGCATGGGAGTATCCTGCGCAGCTTTGGCCCGACGCTCCTGAGCCTTAAAAATTCTGATTTGGTGATCAGCCTGACGAATCAATTTATTGGCGATACGTGAGCGCTTAAAAAGCACTCCCTCGGCACGATCAATGCAGTCATTAACAAAAATCTTTTTCTGACACAGATAGTTGTGACCTGCGCGCAACTTCTCAATACGTTTTAATTCAGCCTCACCGATCGCCTTGGCTTTTTCTGCTTCTTCTAAAGTCTTAAATTCCGGATCAATGTACTCAGGATCCAGAGGACTGGGGGCTACAACTCCGGCCTCCCAACCGAGTTCTTCAGGAGTTTTGAATTCTGCATCTTCATCAGGAGCGGCATAAACCAAACCGGCCATAGCCGCACTGATCAGTCCCACAACGATTTTTTTATACATGAGAGGCCTCTATATGTGTTAACTCGGTGCATTGTAATAGAGTCCGCACGCTTTGTCCCGCGTTTCTACACTCAGCAAAGAATCCTACAAATGTCTTAAACTTTTCAATAATTTTTTATTGAAATCGAGAAGATTAATAAGAAATATTTATCCATCAAGGAAAATCTTTTTATAATAATGGGAAAAGACATATTGTCAGGTGCAAAAATGACTCGTCCTATACGTATTGCTATTACCGGTCCGTGCGGTTCGATCGGTTACTCCATCCTTTTTCGTATCGCTTCAGGCGACCTTTTCGGTCATCAGCAACCGATTGAGTTAAGACTGTTGGCTCGCAACACTCCTGAGAGTCAATCGCGACTTAAAGGCACGATGATGGAATTGGCCGACTGCGCCTTTCCACTTCTCGCTGAAATGAGTGCTCATACTGATGAAAAGGAACTTTTTGACGGAGCGGAATGCGTATTTTTAATCGGTGCTCAACCCCGTAAAGACGGAATGGATCGATCGGATCTGCTTCGCGCAAACGGAGAAATCTTCCGACGTCAGGGACGAGCCTTAAACGAACGAGCCTCTCGTGATGTCCGCGTGTTGGTCGTAGGCAATCCATGCAATACCAATGCCTACATCGCCATGCGCAATGCTCCGGATCTCAAGCGCGAAAGCTTTTCAGCATTGATGCGCCTTGACCAAAATCGTGCCATGGCACGCGTGGCCGAAAAACTCGAAGCTCCTGTGAGCGGTATTGAACAGGTTTTTGTCTGGGGCAATCACAGCAATACCATGTATCCGGATATCCGCTTCCTGCGCTACAAGGGTCATCGTTTGGCCGATCAATTCGATCCCCAATGGCAGGAAGAATTCATTAAAAATGTGGCAACCCGCGGCGGTCAGATTATTAAGGCGCGCGGCGCCTCTTCGGCCGCATCTGCTGCAAGCGCTGCGCTTGATCATATGCGCGACTGGATTTTAGGCAGCCAAGGTAAATGCTGCACAATGGCGGTGCCCTCTGACGGCAGCTACGGCATTCCTGAAGGTTTGGTATTCGGTTTCCCGTGTCTGTGCCCGGGCGAAGCCCGCTATCAAATTATCAGCAATATGCCGATGACTCAGGAAGTTCGTCGCCGCCTCGAAATTACCCGGGACGAACTCATCAACGAAGCCCGTGCCGTGGCGGATTTATTGCCCTGATGGCTGTTGATCGAGAAAAACTGCTTCATCTTCTCGAAGGCGCCCGAACGTTCGGGCGCTCTTTGAGCGGTCGATATTGTGTCCTCGATACCAATATCGTCCTCGATATTCTTTTGTTCAAAGACAGCAAAGTACAACCCCTGTTAGACGCTATTGCTACCGACAATATTCTGCCCATCGGCCACTTGGATACTTTTTTTGAATTTGCTGACGTGGTCACTCGCCCAATGTTTCAATTAAGAGACAGTCAGATTGATCAATTGCTTCATGAATGGGTCAAGCTTCACGCCGTGTTCCGTGAACCGTTAAGCACGGATTTTTTTTGTCGTGACAAGGATGACAACAAATTCTTCAATCTCTCCCGAGCAACAGGTGCAGAATATTTAATTTCCAAAGACAAGAAGGTTCTAAAAGCCCGAGGCAAAGCCAAACGATTCGGCTGTCAGGTTGTCAAGCCTGAACAATTTAAACTCTAAGCAAGATTGGCTATTGCACCTTTTAACACAACGTGCCAAACTGATCGGTGACTGAAGACTTTCCGGAGCCTGTCATGGAATTTCTCTACAAAGGCACATTACCCAATCCTGCGACTATCAACGAACGTATTCGGCGCTTTAATCACATCATTCACGCTGTGAGCCAATGGCGGGAACCGCCTCTTGATGCTCAATGGCCCGTTTTAGTTAAGGACAATATTGATGTCTCCGGTCTTCGAGCAACATCCGGTAGCTATGCACTGAAGGAGTTAAAGGCCGTTGATGCCTTCTGTGTTAAAAAACTCAGAGAAAAAGGTGGCTTACCTTTCGGAAAGACTTCAATGAGTGAGTTGGCGGGCTATCTCAGTTCCAAAATGCCTCCGGGCTACTCCGAACTCGGCGGACAAGGTATCAATCCTATCGACCCCACCTTGTCTCCGGGAGGTTCTAGTTCCGGTTCTGCCATTGCGGTTGCTGCCGGGTTCTGCCACAGTGCCATCGGAACGGAAACCCATGGCAGTATTGTGATTCCTTCGATTGCCTGCGGCATAGTCGGAATCAAACCCAGCGTAGGAATCGTCTCTCGAAACGGTGTCATTCCTATCTCACATTCTTTGGATACACCGGGTGCCATGGCCCATTCTGTGGCCGATGCAGCCAAACTTCTGGAAGCGATGGCCGGAGCCGATCCGGAAGATGAAGCAACCGAAGTCTGCCCAACGTCCCTTGACTTACACACCGCCTTAGGTGAAGGGAAAGAACCTCTGCGCCTTGCTATTGCTGTGCCTGATTACCGGGCTTTTGATGATCAGGAACGAAATGCGATAAACAAACTGATCGCACAGGCTAAGAAGCATAAGATTGAAATTGTAGAGGTTCAAACTAAGAGCATTGAAACGTACTACAGAGCGATTTCTTCAACAGAAATTCAAGGTGATTTTGACCGATATCTGGCCAAATACGGAAATGGGAAAACGCCCGGCACATTCCGTGATTTGGTAAAGATGTATGAAATGCGCGCGCAGCACCACCCCTATGGTTTTGATCGACTGCTCGGTGCTTTGCAATTTTCACCGGATTTAGAAAATCCCGTTTATCGTAATGCCCTTGAAAAAGGCGTCGGTAACGCCACTGCAGCTATTGAAAATACGCTTAAGGTCGCTGATGCCGAGGCCATTCTCTGCTTAGGCTTTACGCCTTGGTGGGCAGTCGGTCGAGCACCTTATGTAGCATTACCCCTTATGCAAAGGCCTAATCATGCCATGATCGGTATAACGGTCGGAGCTGCGCGCCTGGAAGACAGAAAAGTGATCGATATTGCAGCAAAACTTGAAAAAGTCATTTCTGAAATGAGCTGAACACCAGTAAGGGGGTGTTGCAGAAGTCAAAATTCTTGGACTCAACCAACACCTCTTCTTAAAAATTAAGCGGCTCTTCGCTCCCTCCTGCGCCAAACTTCTCCAACTTGTTGTAGGTTGTGATTGGAGCTCCCTCGAATTAAGTCAAAGGTGTGCGCGTTGGCTTTCTAGCAAGATTTTTTTAAACTTGCTGGTTACGGGTCTATTTCCCTCGATTCGAACTTCCGAGGATTCCTCGGAAGTTGCCGCTTCACTCAACTCTCCTTCTGATTGGCATCCTCCCCGCTGTGAACGGCGAGGATTCCCTACTGTGTCATCGGCTCTCGCCGATGATCACTTCGATGGGTTCCTGCTGCTGACCCGCGCAATGGATTGACTCCATCCGCCGCTTCACTCGAGCTCGGCCTTCTTCGCCGAGTTCCCCACAGGCTGACATGCGCTGCCCGCGCACCTTTATATTTCTTGCTCCCACTATGTCGGCATTGTTCCGATAACCGCAAGCCACACATTTAAAACTCGCCTGACTCTTGCGGTTCTCTTTTGACTCATGCCCACATACCGGACAAGTGCGGGAAGTGTACTGAGGCGCCACCTTGATGACGATTCCGCCTCTTTGCTCACACTTCCACTGCAGTCGTTGGAAAAACTTCCCCCTGGCCTGATCCAATATCGCTCGGTTTAAACCCGATTTCTGCGCTACATTGTGACCAGGGTTGTTCAACGTTCCGGCCGCACTTGCCGTCATATTCTCAAGTCTTCTCGATAGATCACAGCGTGTTTTTTGCTCAGATCCAAAGCCACTTTATTGATAAAGTCCTGACGAATGTTGCCTATACGTTGATAGAGTTTGGCGATTTCCTGTTGGGCTTTTTTCCAATTACTGCTGAATTTTTCCTTTCTCGATAATGCCC
>NZ_JACJKX010000031.1 GCF_016901835.1 Parasutterella secunda
CTCAGTTAGGGAGCGAACCAGAGGTTGTAGAAATCGGTGAGCCTCAGAGTGAAGTGCCGTTTACTATTCCCGAGAAGTGGAAGTGGGTTCGTTTGTTGGATGTGGCGCACATCAATCCGAAAGTTACAGCTACTGATGCAAATGCCAATGTTTCTTTTATCCCTATGGCAGCCGTATCTGCCGGATATTTAAACTATATTTCATTGGAAGAGAAAAGGCCCTGGAATATCGTAAAAAGTGGATATACAAAGTTTGCTGATGGGGATGTTCTTGTAGCAAAAATTACTCCCTGTTTTCAAAATCGTAAATCAGCTATAGCAAATAACTTAATTAGTGGCACTGGTTGTGGATCGAGTGAATTTCATGTTCTCAGACCACACGAGAACATTGTTGATCGGGAGTATCTTCTTTTGTTCGTGAAATCATCGTGGTTTATAGCTTATGGCATTGAGAACTTGAAAGGTACTGCAGGTCAACAACGCCTAGGAACTTCAGAGTTAAAAAATTGCGGAGTACCTCTTCCTCCGATTTCAGAGCAACGGCGCATAGTTGCGAAGACTAAAAAACTTTTTGAGCAAATTGATCAGGCTGAAAAGGCTTATAACGAACTATCGGGACCACTCTCCGAGCGTTTCCGCGAGTTGTGTCTAGAAAGAGCTATTCAAGGTAAGTTGGTTCCACAGCTAGAGAACGAACCAGCGGTACAACAAATTGGAAAGTTAATTGACACAAAACCATTTTCTATTCCCAAGAAATGGAAATGGACTCAATTAAAAAATGTGACTTCCAAGATTACAGATGGCACACATCATTCGCCACCATCTGCCGATAAAGGAGATTTTTTATATATCACCGCAAAAAATATTAAATCTACCGGCGTTGATCTTACGAATGTAACTTATGTTTCAAAAGAAATTCATGAAGAAATATTCAAACGATGTAATCCTGAATATGGTGATGTCTTGTTTATCAAGGATGGGGCGACGACTGGCGTGGTAACAATTAACAATCTTGAAAATCCTTTCAGTCTATTGTCAAGTGTTGCGTTATTAAAAGTAAAAAGAGAATTGTTACTGCCAGAGTTTTTAGTCTATGTTTTGCGCAGTCAATACGCAAAGGATATTGTTGCGAAACAAATGCAAGGAACGGGAATACCTAGAGTGACTCTAAAGAAGTTGAAAGAACTCTGGATACCCATCCCTCCATTAGATGAACAATATAGAATATCCCAAAAACTAGTAAATTTAATTACAGCAACGTCATTATTTCGATAGAGAATTGATGCTTGAGAATATTTTTTCTAATTGATCGACAATTCGACGCTGTTCAGGAATAGGCGGCAAAGGTACTATGGTTGCTTTTATTGCCTTTAGGACCCAGTTTTTATTTCCTATGCCTCTGGTATTTTCTTTTGCTTGTTTTTGCACTAACGGTGATTGCAACAAGTACCATAAAAATTTATCAAGAACTAACAACTTATTGAGTTTCAATAAAGCAACACTAACAAAGAGTGCAAAGTCTTTGTCAGTATCAACAATTGCAGGAATTCCGGTAGAACCAACTTTAGACAATAAGATATCTCCTTTTTGTGGGTGGCATCTCTTTTTTATTACATCAAAATCCTCTAAAGATACAAACTTAGTGTCTGAAAAGTTCAACTTTTTTGAACTTATATCTTTTACAGATAAAAATGGGACTCCATCTTTTTGATATTTTGGAGTTTTGTGTTCGCCATCAGTAATTTGCAGACATATTTGCTCCAATGTTGTCCATTTCCATTTAGTAGGAATTTCAAATGGGATGTTGAAGCTTTCCTTTTCATTTCGTAGTTCAACTTTTGGTTCACTCTCTAGCTGTGGAACAAGCTTGCCCTCAATAGCTTTTCTGAGAATTTTTTTTCTTAATTGATTACTTATTTCAAGAAGTTCTTTGTAGGCAGATTCCATTTGATCGATTTCTATCCATAAACGTTCTACTCTACTCAAAATACGATATTGTTCCTCTTTGGGTGGCAGCGGTAACCAAACCTGTGACAAGGCCTTAGGATTTGTTCTTTTCAAAGACCCCATACCTGAAATGGTTTTCATCATCTTATTGCGAAAATAGGGGCTCTTGAAAAGTAAAACAAGAAAATCTGGAATGAACAAATCGGATTGATAAATCAACCATTCAGTTGATGCCAACTTAATTAATGGAGCTTCAGGGCGATTTTCTGTTACAACCCAAGACCTTTTTATATGCGGAACAATTTTTGCTAATAAAACATCACCAATGGAAACAATCTTTTTGCTCGATCCAATAGCTGATGGAGAGACAATCTGTGCTCTTCCCTCGTCATAGGCAGGAATGCTCCAAAGTTCGACTTTGTCATTATTCAAAGAAATGGGACAAACAGTTTTTCTCTTTGCTTCCAGAGCCTTAACTTGTATCCATTTCCATTTGTTAGGAATATCAAAAGGAGGTTCCTCGGGACTTTCACCAATTTGATTAACTTCTGGTTCGCTCTCTAACTGAGGAACTAATTCACCACGAATAGCTTTATCGAGAATTTTATTTCTCAATGCTTGAAAATCTATCACTTTAGTTCCTCCCTAAGGAATGCAATAGATTTAGCA
>NZ_JACJKX010000032.1 GCF_016901835.1 Parasutterella secunda
GGTGACTGCGTACCTTTTGCATAATGGGTCAGCGACTTACGTTCAGTAGCGAGCTTAACCGAGTAGGGGAGGCGTAGCGAAAGCGAGTTCGAATAGAGCGAGTAGTTGCTGGGCGTAGACCCGAAACCGGATGATCTATCCATGACCAGGTTGAAGTTGTGGTAACACACAATGGAGGACCGAACCGACTAGTGTTGCAAAATTAGCGGATGAGTTGTGGATAGGGGTGAAAGGCTAAACAAATCCGGAGATAGCTGGTTCTCCCCGAAAACTATTGAGGTAGTGCCTCGCGTATCACTCCAGGGGGTAGAGCACTGTTATGGCTAGGGGGACATGGCGTCTTACCAAACCATGGCAAACTCCGAATACTTGGAAGTGCTAGCGCGGGAGACAGAGCACCGGGTGCTAACGTCCGGACTCAAAAGGGAAACAACCCAGACCGCCGGCTAAGGTCCCTAATATTTGCTAAGTGGAAAACGAAGTGGAAAGGCTAAGACAGTCAGGAAGTTGGCTTAGAAGCAGCCATCCTTTAAAGAAAGCGTAATAGCTCACTGATCGAGTCTTTCTGCGCGGAAGATGTAACGGGGCTAAGCAAGTAACCGAAGCCGCGGATTCATACATAAGTATGAGTGGTAGGGGAGCGTTCTGTAAGCCTGCGAAGGTGTGTTGAGAAGCATGCTGGAGGTATCAGAAGTGCGAATGCTGACATGAGTAACGTTAAAGCGGGTGAAAAGCCCGCTCGCCGTAAGCCCAAGGTTTCCTGCTCTACGTTCATCGGAGCAGGGTGAGTCGGCCCCTAAGGCCAGGCTGAGAAGCGTAGTCGATGGGAACAAGGTTAATATTCCTAGACCATTGTCAAGTATGCGATGGGGGGACGGAGTGTGAAAGATGATCCGGGTGTTGGATATCCCGGTTTGTGAGAGTAGAAGGAGAGCAGGCAAATCCGCTCTCAGATCTTCGAGTCAAAACATCGATTCTCCACGTGAGAAGAAGTCATCGGAAGTGCTTCCAAGAAAAGCCTCTAAGTGGTAGCTTGACAAGACCGTACCGCAAACCGACACTGGTGGGCGAGTTGAATATACTAAGGCGCTTGAGAGAACTCGGGAGAAGGAACTCGGCAAATTGACACCGTAACTTCGGAAGAAGGTGTGCCTTTGTAGCGTGAGAGAAGAAACATCTTAAGCGTGAAGAGGCCTCAGAGAATAGGTGGCTGCAACTGTTTACTAAAAACATAGCACTCTGCAAAGATGAAAGTCGACGTATAGGGTGTGATGCCTGCCCGGTGCTGGAAGATTAATTGATGGGGTGCAAGCTCCTGATCGAAGTCCCAGTAAACGGCGGCCGTAACTATAACGGTCCTAAGGTAGCGAAATTCCTTGTCGGGTAAGTTCCGACCTGCACGAATGGCATAATGATGGCCACACTGTCTCCTCCCGAGACTCAGTGAAGTTGAAGTGTTTGTGATGATGCAATCTCCCCGCGGCTAGACGGAAAGACCCCATGAACCTTTACTGTAGCTTTACATTGGACTGTGAACCGATTTGTGTAGGATAGGTGGGAGGCAGTGAAACTCGGACGCCAGTTTGAGCGGAGCCATCCTTGAAATACCACCCTGATTTGTTTGCGGTTCTAACCTCGGCCCATGATCTGGGCTAGGGACCGTGTATGGTAGGCAGTTTGACTGGGGCGGTCTCCTCCTAAAGGGTAACGGAGGAGTGCGAAGGTACGCTAGGTACGGTCGGAAATCGTGCTGATAGTGCAATGGCAAAAGCGTGCTTGACTGCGAGACCAACAAGTCGAGCAGATGCGAAAGCAGGTCATAGTGATCCGGTGGCTCTGTATGGAAGGGCCATCGCTCAACGGATAAAAGGTACTCTGGGGATAACAGGCTGATACCGCCCAAGAGTTCATATCGACGGCGGTGTTTGGCACCTCGATGTCGGCTCATCTCATCCTGGGGCTGTAGTCGGTCCCAAGGGTATGGCTGTTCGCCATTTAAAGAGGTACGTGAGCTGGGTTTAAAACGTCGTGAGACAGTTTGGTCCCTATCTGCCGTGGGCGCTGGAAGATTGACGGGGGCTGCTCCTAGTACGAGAGGACCGGAGTGGACGGACCGCTGGTGTACCGGTTGTGATGCCAATCGCATTGCCGGGTAGCTATGTCCGGAAGGGATAACCGCTGAAAGCATCTAAGCGGGAAACCTGCCTGAAGATAAGTCTTCCCGGAGGCTAGACCTCCTTGAAGAGTCGTTCGAGACCAGGACGTTGATAGGTCAGGTGTGGAAGCGTTGTGAGACGTTAAGCTAACTGATACTAATTGCTCGTAAGGCTTGATCCTATAACCGTACAGCTTGTTGCTCAAAGGAGCTCAAGACTGCAAGCACAAACCGTAACGCTTTGTGAAACCGAAAAGAATTCGTCGGGTCTGTTAGAAAAACAGATCAGACAACAAGCTTAGCCGGGCGACCATAGCGGGGTGGTCCCACTCCTTCCCATTCCGAACAGGACAGTGAAACGCCTTAGCGCCGATGATAGTTGGTTGTATTTCCAGTGAAAGTAGGACATTGCCCGGCTCCCCATTCAAAAA
>NZ_JACJKX010000033.1 GCF_016901835.1 Parasutterella secunda
ATTTACGTTGGCGACGACGCAAGTGAGTATAAAGATCACCTCCATTTCGACGATCTTCAATAACCCATTGATAAATGGTTTCGTGACTGACTCGCTGTCCGACTTTTTTAAGAGTATGTGAAATCTGCTCAGGACTCCAATCCATCTATGGAACCCGATAGTTTGTCAAGGGTAAGAGGTAAAAATCTTCCCATCTAACAACAGCCAACGGCTGTTGCTGATTAATTTTTTTGCCTCCAAGTGTTTATCGGTGACGTGTCAAGCCATCGTGGAATACCGAGCTCTGTTAACAGAGCGAGGATATGCCGCGAAAGGGCTTGTACACGCTGTCTTAAGAAATATCATCCACTAAGGGCTAGGCTGAAAAGCTACGCTTTGAGGCCTTGGCCTTAGTGACTTATTTTTTCCTTTTTAAGGGGAGAAATCTAATACTGTTACGTTAAGGAAAGAGGCTATTTCTAGCAATCTATCCGGGCTGTTGCAGAATTCCTAACGGATTTCATTTGCCCACTATGAACTTTCAGAAAAAGACTTCCAATGCCCTATAAAACGACTTGTCTGAGAGACAATGGACAGGAACGGGCTGTGTGGAAGCACCTCCGGCTTTCTCATAACGTATTGTTCTTGATTGCTCCTCTGTTGATCTTTACGGTTTCAATGCAGAGCGAGCGACACCAGCTCTCGCATAATCAAATTCTGTTCCGTATTTCATCACTGCATAGGCAATTCTCAGAAGTTTAGCCGCAAGCTGAATGATAAATTTTTGATACGGCAATATTTTCAACTTCTTATCCATCCAACGTTTGAGTTTGCAGTTTTGTAATTTGCCTTGTTTATTCATTCTGTAAAGAACATTAGCTGCCTGGACGAGGTTGCGACGCATTAATTTATCTCCACGTTTGGTTATTCCAGCCGTTTTTTGCTTATGACCGGTCGTAATATTTCTTGGAGCCAAACCACAGTATGCAACAAGGTCTTTCGGACCTTCGAAGTCTTTGATATTGGGAGCAATGGTTAATAACCGAGCCGCACATTGCACACCAAAAGATGGAATATCTTTTAAGTTTTTACCTGTTACATTATTGGTCACTATCTTTTCGAGCACCTTATCGATCTTGTTGATTCGTGTTCTTAAGACTTTGTAGTTTGCGATCAACATTCGTAATGCTTCTTTTACTTCTTCTGGAATTTTGTCTGTTTCTTTCAAAAGAGAAATGAAGTTAACAACACTGCTTTCATTTTTCCCAATAGAAATTCCGTAACTTTGACACATAGACTTGAAACACACAATTGAAGACACTTTTTGTTTTGACAATTGCGCCCTAATAGTCTGAAGTGCTTGAATACTCATTTCAGCAGGGGTTTTAGCCCGGATAAAGCGAAGGATTTCATCCAGAGCTAAATAAGCGATAGCTTGAGCATCGTTTAAATCTGTCTTTTGTTTTCCAAAATGTGATCCAACGTATTGTTGAACAGCTTTTCCGCTAATAACCCGACATTCGTGACCATACTCTTGCAATTGATTAACAAGCCAGTGCATTCCATTGCAAGGCTCCATAGCGAAAATAGTGGGAGAAAGCTGTTCGGCAGCTTCTAAAAGATCTGGATAGTTTAAGCGATCGATAGCAATAATTTCACCGGATTCGGCGATGCAGACACAAGAGGTGTCATTTTTAGCCAGATCTAAGCCGATAACTTTGTATTCTTGCTCGACATCAATGGTGTTAACGAGTAATCTTTCTTTTCGTGACATGGTGCTCTCCAATAGGTTTTGTGCATATTTTCATTTTCGCACCTTATAACCTCCATTAAGGGTGCGGGAGGGTTCCATGTCATTAAACGAATTAATTCCAAAACTCTTTGCTTGGTCGAATCAGGAACTTGACGAACGTTCAGTTGTGCAGCTTGGCGACGTCGAGTACAAGCGTTTCGGTGAGCTTGTTGTG
>NZ_JACJKX010000034.1 GCF_016901835.1 Parasutterella secunda
TTTGTGTGCCTGGCATGGCACTTAATCTAACGGGTGAAAGTCCCGAGGGCGGTAAGTAGCGACAAGCCCATAGCTAACGGCAAGGGTGTCCACTGCGAGGTGGAATCTGAAAGAAGCCCGAGGCAAACCTTTGATCCGACGAACAGAAACTTCGTCAGGCATATGCAAGTGGATAAAGCTGCAAAACAAGCTGAAGTCCTAAAGCTACTCGGAACTTGCGGTGTAAACGAAGCGGATACACGAAGGGAAAGATTAAGTCCTTACCCAGGGAGGGCTCTCAGACATGACCCCACAACACTCGGTCATGGAGTAAAGCTTACTGAGAGCAGTCAGCAGAAGCCATAGTAACAAGTGGATGGCACTTGCGAAGGGCGGAAATTAATAACGGAGGCACCTGAAGTAGCTTCGCAGATGGAGACTTGGAAGATCGTAAGATCACCAATGTGAGAGTATCGACGGAATCGAGAGGGTAACAGTGGTCAAGGAATCTGCTGAGAGACAACAAAGGATAAATGCCACCACGTAACAGAGTAGAACGGATGGTTACACTGGAAGCCATATTGGAACGCAACAACCTCAACCAAGCTTGGAAGAGGGTGGTTGCCAACAAGGGAAGTGCCGGAGTGGATGGGATGGAGGTCCAGGACCTCTTGCCCCACCTGCTCGAGCATGGCCCCGAACTGGTGCAATCCATAAAAGAGGGGCGATACAAACCCCAACCCGTGCTACGAGTACTCATTCCAAAAGAGGAAAAAGGTAAATTCAGACCACTGGGCATCCCGACGGCAGTCGATCGATTGGTACAACAAGCCGTGCAACAAAAACTGAGCGAAGAGTATGAAAAGGTATTCTCCGACAGCAGTCACGGCTTCAGACCGAACCGAAGCTGTCAGACGGCAATTGAACAGAGTCTGAAATTAGCCAATGAAGGGTACGTGTGGGTTGTAGATCTGGATTTAGCAAAATTCTTTGACACGGTAAACCACTCGAAATTGCTCCAACTTTTATCGGAGCGGATTAAGGATGGTCAAGTCATATCGCTGATTCATAAATTTCTGAGAGCCCCCGTATTGGAAGATGGGAAAACCATGCCTAATACGATAGGCACCCCGCAGGGAGGACCGATTTCCCCAACCTTAGCCAATATCATGCTAAATGAATTGGATAAGAAGTTGGAAGAGAGAGGGCACCCATTTGTGCGCTACGCGGACGATATGATGATTTTCTGCAAAAGCAGAAAATCGGCAGAAAGGACGCTTGCAAACATCAAGCCTTTCATTGAAAAGAAACTCTTTCTGAAGCTGAACGAAGACAAAACTAAGATCCGATACATTGGTAGTACTGATGTGAAATTTCTTGGATTTGGCTTCTACGTGACAAAGGAAGGGACAATCAAAGCAAGACCACATCAGAAGTCGAAAGACAAATGTATAAAGCGATTGAAGGAAATAACAAACCGAAGTCGAGGACAAAGCCTGGAAGCCTTCAGAAAACAGCTTTCGGAGTTTGTGCGAGGCTGGGTTAATTACTTTCTGAGAAGTGATATGACAATGTTTGTCCGCGACACTGATCAATGGTTAAGACGTCGGATACGTCAAATCTACTGGAAGCAATGGAAAAAGGTTAGGACGAAATACCATGCATTGCAGAAACTAGGTCTATCTCCATCGATAGCCTGGCAGTATGCGAACAGCCGTAAATCGTACTGGCACATAGCTAACAGTCGAATCTTGGCGACGACGCTAACCAATCGATTTCTTCGAGAAATGGGATGGGTCTGTCTTGGTAACGTATATAAGAAGCGTGACCAGGGATGTTATTAATAACCGCCCACTACGGATCCGTACGGTGGGTGGTGTGGAAGGACGGTAGGCAGAATAACTACCTACCTCCTATCCGATTAA
>NZ_JACJKX010000035.1 GCF_016901835.1 Parasutterella secunda
AAGCTCTTGGCTAACTTGGCACCGATCGGGAATTCAACCGCTGTCGCATCCGAGTCTTCAACCTTGATACCGTGACCGGCAGAGTATCCGTCGCTACGCACGTGATAGACATCCATTCCGATAAACGGAGTCACGTCAGCCCAACCGAGGTTCAACGTCTTTTGTGCTTGAACGCCCGCTGAGTAAACGGCTGTATCCGCGTCGGCATCGATATCGGCCACTCCGTGCATCTTCATGTCGCTCTTGAGGAACGTCGCCGAGACGTCACCCAAAATGTCCACGAAGCCGACGGTTGTGCGACCGTAAGCACTGATGCCGTAGTAATCAAATTCATCTTTAGCGTTAACCTTGTCATTGTCGGTATCACCGGTACCGGCTGCCAAAGCCACACCCAAAGACAGATTATTCGTTACCATGCCCTCAGCACCGATCACAATACCGTAGTGGTCGGTTTCCGTATGAACGGACTGAGCACCGGAAGAAATGCCCTTCAACTTGGTCTTGCCGCCCATCACATGAGCCCACAGGCGAGGTTCTTGATCCATCGTCGATTCAGAGCGAACGATTTCGCGGAATTCTCCTGCACGGTCATAAGCATTGGTGAACACAGACAACGCACCACCGATATTCATCGCCGCATCAAATCGAGCTGCGGTCGATGCGAGATTGCCGACATTGCCGGAAGCATCGGTTAAAAGCGAATCCACGTAGTTGCCCGCATCACCGCCAGCAGTCATACCGGCATTAGCCAGCTGACCGCCTTGCATCAAGTCGCCGAAGATCTTCGTGGCGTCTTCAAGCTTCACCGTGAAGGAACCGTCATCATTACCGGTCAAGCTCCACAAGGCATTACCGGAGACGATTTGATCGGCGGACCACACGTTATCGACGCTGGCTAACTTATAGGTTTCGCCATTTTTCATCGAGCCGACAATCACAGCCTTGGAGGCGTCATTCACATTAAACGTATCGGCCGTAATCAACGCTTCGCCGGAAGCCAATTCCGTCACATCGGCCACCAACACGGAGTTTTCACCAAACGTCACGGAACCTGCTGCAGGAGCATCACCCAACTGTTGCAAAGAACCGTCGACAACCAATGCGCCGTTTGCATCAATCGTAATGGGTTGAGCCACATAGGCTGCAGCCAACACACCGCCCTGACCCCAGGTCACTTGCTTACCGAACACAGGGGTGAAATTCGTGGTATTGCCTGAACCGAAAACAACGTAGCTGTTATGACCGGCAATTACTTTAGCGTCCACCTTGGGGTTCTTAAATACCAAACGAGAGGCATCGGTGACTTCCTGTCCTTCTACCCAAGCAGGATCAAGGAAGAAGGTCATGCCGTTTAATTCAGAAGTTTCGCCAACGGTCATGTCACCGCGAGCATCTTTGGTACCGACGTTGATCACGCTGCCGGCAGCTGCCGTCAGTTTCTCAACATTTACAGCACCCGTGACGGTATGAGCCGTAGCGTCAACCGTCATACCCTTCACTTCTACAGCCTGAGAGCCGGAAGTAATGGTTGAAGAGGTATTTAACTTCAGAGTATCAATGGAAGCAGAAGCGTTATTGACAACAAGACTTGAAGAGTTCACTGTCAAATCGGCAATTTGATAACTACCGGCTTGAACATTCATTTCACCGCTGTTAGTAATCGTCACGGGAGCTGAAAGTTTTCCGCTGTTATTAGTCGAAGCCGCATCGCCAAGCTTTAACGTTCCTTCAACTGTTACGCTCTTATCACCTTCGCCGGCAAACGCAATCAATTCCTTATCGTCGCCGCCAACAAGCGTCACGGTATTGGATTGAGAAATTGCAACTTCATTGACTCC
>NZ_JACJKX010000036.1 GCF_016901835.1 Parasutterella secunda
CCTAAATTTTCATGAGGTATATCCTAATTAGAGCATTGAAGGCCAAGCTTTAGTGTTCATCGGGATATCAAACAAGGTGAAAATTTCTCTTTGCGTTTTCGTCGGCCGTTTGTAAAACGGCCGATGACCTTCAACATGCACACGCCTTAAACTGGCCACATTCCACAGCAAATCCGTCACGGACTGAACCTTACTTAATTGCCCGCCCTCGACAGACTGCAATTTAGACAGGATAGAGCATCTTAGAATTTGAGCAATGAACTGAATAAACAGTCGTGATTGTAAGTTATGAGTGGAATGCACCCTAATCCGATGCATGTCTTCTTCGTTTTTCAAATCATCAAACCGTTTTTCTATCCCATCTCGTAATTTGTAGGCAAACATGGCTTGTTCAGCGTCCTTAAATTCCGTGCTGTAAATGGCAAAGTATCCCGAATCACTGTTTCTCAATTGTTCGATAGCCTCTAAATTTTCTTTTACTTGAATACCGCGTACCGGCGTGTTTTTGACCGTAAAACATTTTTTTGCCAACTCAATATCGGTCGGACGTTTCAGCTCTTGTCCTGACTTCAACATTTGCTCAATTCGCACCAAGTCCTGCATCAACAGCAGATTGGTTTGCGAGTGATAGAAATCCGTGTAATACAAGTGCAAATAGACACGGTGGCCGTTAATCTTCTTGAGTTTGGTAATCCCTTGAGTTTGATAAACCGAGTCCGGCTCAAATAGCGACAGTGTTGAAGAAGGGGCATTAAAAAGCATTTCTTGACGAGCTTGATCAATTTCGTCTCTGACTTCTTGGAAGCGCCACAGCGGGATACCCATAGTAAATTTGATGTGATTGTCCATCAGGCAAGTGATATTGTCTTGATCAGCAAAGCCTCGATCAAAAACAATGCTGCGAGGCGTATCGTCAAGCTCTTTGAGCAATCGGATCGTATCTTTGATGGTTGTGATATCGGCAATCGCTCCCGGAAGCTGTTCAAACCATAGAGGCAGTCGAGAGTGTTGGCTGACCAACATCAGCAAGTTAATCTGGGGCAAATTCTCCCGATCTCGGTTATATCCTCGACTGACATCGGGAATGCTGTTTTGTGAGTAAGAAGAAACGGAAGTGATATCCAGAGACAATCGATCGTCACGAGGAAATTGTTTCATCCAAGTCTGTTGAAACTTCAAAATTTCCGAGGCCGTGATTTCAACCAGGGTTTTCTCGATCATTCCGAGACTGAAACCGTGTTCCCAGGGCAAGAGCTGATCTTCAAACCAAACGCTCATGCGACTGAGCGGTTGTCGACCGTCGAAAGCGCAATAGTATGCGAGCGATAAAATTCGTTGAGCCAGGTTTTCACCAAAGACTCGCTCGAGCAAAGTATCGAGTTTTAAATTGTGAGCGATGTGTGATAACAATAAATCCAAGCCGGCATTTTTAATTTCGGCATCAACAATTGATTCCTGTCGAACGAGGCAGTCTTGTTTTTGCTCGGCTTCTCTGGATTCGCGCCAAAGCCAGTAGGCATGCTCATATTCAGTGGATTTGAACAGATCGGCATACTCGATGGCTTTTTCATTAAAACGACAATGACCGTTTAGGAATGTACCGATAAAGACTTGTTTTTTATCCTGACGTTTTTTCTCGGGATTCCAGATATTGGTGACGGCGTAAAAATTGAGTGAGTGATCGTTACGTTTACGCTTAGAAAGGTAAGTGCCGGCCATAGAGAATGCCTCTTTTCATTGGATATATAAAGTATATCCTACTTTGAGGCAAAAATCAAGGCATATCCATATGATTTTTAAGAAAAA
>NZ_JACJKX010000038.1 GCF_016901835.1 Parasutterella secunda
ATATCACATACCCCGCGTCTCTCAGGAGCTGTTTCGCACCTTCCAGAGTCTTTATCACCTCTGTCGGAATATGCTTGTCATTTTCTATATCCGCACACTGCAAAAGCAGCGCACTCATCACATCACGTTGGATCCACTCAGAACTTTTCCCTAACTGATGCCAACGTTCATTTAAGGCTTTCTTTTCATATGTTTCCGTATACGGATCATATTGGCTGAGCTTCAACTTATAGGGCTTTACTTCCACTACCTTCAAACCGGCACTTGCAGCCTTGCTTTTCAGTTGCTCAATAAAACCCGATATACCGCTTTTCCCCAGGCTCTTTCCAAAATGGCCCCTTTGAAAAGCCTTCCAACTATTCTTTTCAATACGAATCTCACCGGCCACAGACAGCAATAAATTGATCAACTGTCCATGCTCACAACGTCGAGTGGCCGATGCTTTGCGATGGAATTCGTTTAAGCATTGCACTCGTTTTTCGTAGCTTTTCGTTCTGATTAATTCGATTCCTTTCTTGAATACTCCATTGCTTTCATAGCAATCCGGATTATTTTCCCGTAAGCTCCTATCCATTGATCGCTGCAGGCTACGAATTCTTTTTTCATCAACTCGTGCACGCGGTGCTACTTTAATTTTCCCAGCCCAGAGCTCACTGAATACGGCAATTGTTTGAGGACCCGGATCTATTGATAAACGCTCCTCAGTTGATGCATAGATGTGTTTAACCGGTGCGTAACCTTCCAAAACAACCTGCAGATAAAAACGATTTTTCCCTTTTATTGTCTTACGTACCAGACGGCAATATTTGATCGTTTTAAATCCTTGCGAACCGTCTTCTTTTAAAAAGGCTCGGCGGATGTAGTCATCTTTAGGATTGATGATGACTCGATAGTCGTGTTTGCACCAACTCAACACGGATTTTTCAATATTGAACTTCAGTCCGGTTTTATTTGTCTTTCCCTCGGTACTTCTTAAACCGCGCTTGGCAGATTTAAAACGAGGGCGTCCTCCCAACCCCAACTTGTATCGATTCACGGCCTGAAACACTCGGGTTGCAATTTTTTGCGTTTCATTAATACCGAGTTCTGTCTTTCGGCCGCTGGCTTGCCGATGTTTGGCAATCACTGCGTGTAAGTCGTATTCCGTCAAATGGTATTTTCTATCAAGCGATTTGAATAGATTTGTTCTTTCTTTACCCT
>NZ_JACJKX010000039.1 GCF_016901835.1 Parasutterella secunda
TTTGAACGCACCAAGCCCCACGTGAACGTGGGCACGATCGGTCACGTCGACCATGGTAAGACGACGTTGACGGCTGCAATTACGACGGTATTGGCCGCCAAGTTCGGTGGTGAAGCCCGTGCATATGACCAAATTGACGCGGCTCCGGAAGAAAAGGCCCGTGGTATTACGATTAACACGGCTCACGTGGAATACGAAACGGAACATCGTCACTATGCACACGTTGACTGCCCGGGGCACGCTGACTATGTGAAGAACATGATCACGGGTGCTGCTCAGATGGACGGTGCCATCTTGGTTGTGTCTGCTGCTGACGGTCCGATGCCGCAAACGCGTGAACACATCTTGTTGGCTCGCCAAGTGGGCGTTCCGTACATCATCGTGTACTTGAACAAGTGCGACATGGTGGACGATGCTGAATTGCTCGAACTCGTGGAAATGGAAGTTCGCGATTTGTTGAGCAACTACAACTTCCCGGGCGACGAAATTCCGATCGTGAAGGGTTCTGCCAAGTTGGCTTTGGAAGGCGACCAATCCGAAATCGGTGTGCCGTCTATCTTGAAGTTGGCTGACACGATGGATGCTTACATCCCGACGCCGGTTCGTGACGTTGACCATCCGTTCTTGATGCCTGTTGAAGACGTGTTCTCGATCTCCGGTCGTGGTACGGTGGTGACGGGCCGTGTGGAACGCGGTGTGTTGAAGGTTGGTGACGAAATCGAAATCGTTGGTATTCGTCCGACGCAAAAGACGACCTGCACGGGCGTGGAAATGTTCCGCAAGTTGCTCGACCAAGGTCAAGCTGGTGACAACATTGGTGTGTTGTTGCGTGGTACGAAGCGTGAAGAAGTGGAACGTGGTCAAGTGTTGGCTAAGCCGGGCACGATCACGCCGCACACGAAGTTCACGGCTGAAGTGTACGTGTTGAGCAAGGACGAAGGTGGTCGTCACACGCCGTTCTTCAAGGGCTATCGTCCGCAGTTCTACTTCCGCACGACGGACGTGACGGGTACGATTGAATTGCCGGAAGGCGTGGAAATGGTGATGCCTGGCGACAACATCACGATGACGGTTCAATTGATCAGCCCGATCGCCATGAACGAAGGCTTGCGTTTCGCTGTTCGTGAAGGTGGTCGTACGGTTGGCGCCGGTGTGGTGGCCAAGATCATCGAATAAT
>NZ_JACJKX010000040.1 GCF_016901835.1 Parasutterella secunda
AGGGTAAAGAAAGAACAAATCTATTCAAATCGCTTGATAGAAAATACCATTTGACGGAATACGACTTACACGCAGTGATTGCCAAACATCGGCAAGCCAGCGGCCGAAAAACAGAACTCGGTATCAATGAAGCGCAAAAAATTGCTACCCGAGTGTTTCAGGCCGTGAATCGATATAAGTTGGGGTTGGGAGGACGGCCTCGTTTTAAATCTGCCAAGCGCGGGTTAAGAAGTATCGAGGGAAAGACAAATAAAACCGGACTGAAGTTCAATATTGAAAAATCTGTGTTGAGTTGGTGTCAACACGACTATCGTGTCATTATCGATCCTAAAGATGACTACATCCGTTGTGCCTTTTTAAAAGAGGACGGTTCGCAAGGATTTAAAACGATCAAATACTGTCGTCTGGTACGTAAGACAATCAAAGGGAAAAATCGTTTTTATTTGCAGGTTGTTCTGGAAGGACGCGCACCTGTTAAACACATCTATGCCTCAACCGAAGAACGTTTATCAATTGATCCCGGACCTCAAACGATTGCCGTATTCAGCAAGATATGGAGCGGAAAAATAAAAGTAGCGCCGCGTGCCCAAGTTGATGAACAAAGAATTCGCAGCCTGCAACGATCAATGGATAGGAGCTTGCGACAAAATAATCCGGATTGTTATGAAAGCAATGGAGTATTTAAAAAAGGAAGCGAATTAAGCAAAACAAAAAGCTACGAAAAACGAGTACAAAGTTTGAAAGAATATCATCGCAAAGCGTCAGCGACTCGACGCTGTGAGCATGGACAGTTGGTCAATTTATTGTTGTCTGTGGCCGGTGAGATTCGTATTGAAAAGAATACCCGGTATCAAGTACGAAGTGCAATTTTCCCATCGGATTTAGACTATCACTTTAATTCCGACAGAGACTGTTGATATCTTCTTCGATATCGTTTCAACGCTCGGTTGAAAACATCGTCCGGAGCATTGTATCCCAGAAC
>NZ_JACJKX010000005.1 GCF_016901835.1 Parasutterella secunda
CTAACTGAGGAACTAATTCACCACGAATAGCTTTATCGAGAATTTTATTTCTCAATGCTTGAAAATCTATCACTTTAGTTCCTCCCTAAGGAATGCAATAGATTTAGCAATTTGATCACTTTTTTCTTGGAGCGCCGATAAGATTTCTTCTATCGTCATTTCTTCAATCTCAGATTTTTTATCTTGAATCCACGAAGGGAGATCAAGACTTAAATCATCACTTCCCAAAAAATGTGTTATTGGAAATTTACGCCAACGGCCATTAGGGTTTGTTTCACTATAAGTCTCCACCCTATTACTTATGTCGTCAGCGTTATAGCAATTCACAAACTCATCAAGATGTTCACGTCTAAGGCGATTAGTAACTCGAGTATGTTTAATTCCTTTACGGTAGTCGTAATACCAGATGTTTTTTGTAGGCTCCCCTTTTGTAAAGAAAAGGACGTTTGCCTGAACTCCTTGAGCGTAAAAAATTCCGTTAGGTAACCGTAATATGGTGTGTAAATTGAACTCTTTGAGCAATTTTCGACGGATTTCTTTACCTGCATTATCAAAAAGTACATTGTCTGGCAAAACGACTGCAGCGCGTCCCCCGGTGCGCAACATCACCATAATATGTTGCAAGAAATTCAATTGATTATTATTTGTTTTTACCCAAAAATCCTCACGATTTAACCCGACAGCACCAGTGGGCCTGTCTCCAAATGGTGGATTTGTTAAAACCACATCACACAATTCTGTCGGAGGGTTTTCAAGAGAATCTTTCCAATGGATTAGGGCATGTTCAGTGCTTACACCATGGAGATACACATTCATAGATGCTAGGCTTACAACAAGTGCGGTATTGTCGTTTCCTGATAATGCTTTAGTTCTTAAAAAGTTTTGTTTATCTACGTCGTAAGATTGTTCCTTCATGAAGTCGTAAGCCGCTAATAGGAAACCTGCTGTTCCACAGGCTGGGTCAGCTACTTTTTCTGTAATCAGAGGCTTAGTCACATCAACCATGACCTTAATGAGAGCACGGGGAGTAAAGTATTGCCCTGCACCGCTTTTTTTGTCCTGACCATTTTTATCCAGAATTTCTTCATAAATTGCTCCTTTTAAATCTCCGTCTACATCTGTCCACTGAATTTCATCCAACATTCCAATCAGCTTTTTGAGATATGCAGATTTCGTAAGCTTATTTTGCGCATCGACAAAAATGGTTGAAATCAGTTCGTTGGGGGAATCCCTTAATACTTCTAACGTTTCACGGTAGTGAGTTACCAAGTCGTCACCATTAAGTTCTAAAAGATCTCCCCACTGATACCCTTGAGGGATTGCGCTTTCATCACCATATATGCATACATTTTCATAATCCATTTTCAGAAATAACAAATAAGTCAACTGAGTGATGTAATCGGTAAACGCAACTCCCTGCCCGGATAAAACATCAGCCATTGCCCATATTTTTTTTGCTAACTGCGTTGAATTTTGTTTATTTACCATTTTTAAGCAACCTTTCGATTAAGTAAGAATGCAGACAAACCGATAACTGCGTCATTTGCTGCAACTAAAGACCCCATTTCTTTTGTTAGCGCTCTACGTAATTCGGGATCATTATTCTTAAAAACATTGACCGTAGTAATCGCTCCATTTTGAGCAATATATCGAGCAACTTTATTAAAAAGAATCTTTTGCTTGTCCGTCAAAACTCGCTGGACCTGACCACACCACAATGCAAAAAGTTGAGCACAAAGCGATGGTACTGAACAAAGCTTCTCAATGGAACGATATGCGAAGCGTACTAATTGGATTAGATTAGTTAGAGCGTGAGCCTCATCGCTACTTTTCAGCATCACTACTCTATCAGGATTTAACAATCCGTAATATTTCCACCAAGTCACTGTAGAAAAACCTGGAATTTCTGCCCTAATGGTTGAATCTAACCCTTGAAGTAATTCCTTAGTAATAGGAACATCTTTTGCATCCAGAATAATTCGAAGGGCCTCTTGAGAGTCTTTATGTTTTTCAATGAAATCTTCAAACTTCTGAGTTGCACTCTTTGCTTGCTTTATTACTTCTTCACCAAATCCAACTTCATCAAGTTCATCAAGCGTATCAACCAATGTTTTAACGTAGCCAGCTGCAATTTCGATGATTTTTTTTCGAGCTTGGATATTAGAAATCAATGGCCGAATTAACGTCATTCTCTCTTCGTTATCATCGTCAATTGATTCAAATGGAGGAAGGGAATTATCTTTTAAAACCTCAAAAATTTTGAGAACAAACTCTTTTAATTCAAACGAAACAATATTTTTTAGCTCCGCTATTTTTTCTGGCTCCGCACGATTTAATAATGAGGAAAGTTTGTCTGCTAGCAGCTGAAGATATTCATCCTGAACATTTCCATGAGCCATTTTTTCAAAAAGATCTTTAAAACTTATATGAAATTGAGAGACAGAATTGGAAATTGGCTGTCTTTTTTCACTTTCCGTAACCCCAACCGCATCAATTAAATAGAAAAATTCCTTTGACGTGGCGTTTGGAGTAACCTCTCTTAATTTTTCATCACTTATTGTTCTTACCCCTCTACCCTTCATTTGCTTGTAAAGGGGGTCGGACTGAACATCCTTTAAGAAGATAAGTACTTCTAACGGTTTGATATCTGTACCGGTTGCGACTAACGTAACGGTAACCGCAATTCTGAAATCTTTGTCGTTACGGAAACTTCTGATCAGCTTATCCGAGTCTCCGACTGAATAAGTTATCTGTTGAACAAAATGATCGTCCTTATGCTCAAAAACTTCCTGAGCGATTTTTACGACCTCTCGAGCATGAGCCTCTGAGGGAGCAAAAATTAGCGTTTTAGGCAAACTCTCAAACCGTTCATTATCTTTACGTTCAGGATATAACTTTGTATAAACGTCTTCTTTGTATTTGGTTAAAATTTTTCTGTATTGGTCAGGTGCAATCACGCTACGTCCCAAATCTCCTTTTGAGAAGAAAATTTCATCTTCAGCTCTTTTTGTTTCTGTACTTTGGTTTAGTTTTGCTTCAGTTTTAACTCTTTCTCCTGGGTTTACAGTTGCACCGGATTGTGACATGTGCGACTTTATGAAATAAATACGGCAGTCAACATTAACCCCATCAACAATAGACTGTTCTAATGAATAATCAATAATTTTGTTGTTAAAGAATTCTTCGGTTTCTTTGATTGGAGTCGCAGTCAATCCTAAAATGACAGCACTTTCAAAATAAGTTAAAACATCTTTCCAATCACCATATATAGAACGATGACATTCATCTACAATGATTAGATCGAAGAAATTTCGAGGTAATCTAGGTTTTGCAGGTACTTCTACTTTATGCCCCACCTGACTGGCAGATTCAGTATTTTCATTTTCTTGGACTGACTCGTCCTCATATCCCGTTAATACTGAAAATAACCTCTGTATAGTACAAATAACGACCTCTGAGGAACTACTGATTTCTGGACGAGTTATTCGTTCGACAACGTAATTATCTGAAAAACGTCTCCCATTTTCAGTACGGCGGAATTTACTGAATTCAGCTTCTGCTTGAATTCCCAAATTAGTTCGATCGACTAAAAATAAAACTCGTTTAGCACGACAGTAATTAAGCATTCTGTATGCAGCTAAACACGCGGTGTACGTTTTTCCTGCACCTGTAGCCAACACCATTAATGCTCGTTTTTGTCCATTTCTTAAACTATCTTCAAATGCACTTATCGCTTCATACTGACAATCTCGAAGTCCCTGCCGAGACAGAGTAGGCAGTCCCGAATACGGATTTTCAAGTTTTAGAATTCGTGCAATGTCTTTAGGTCGAGGAAAATCATCAATTAATCTGTACTGAGGGTTTGACTCGTGTCCATTCTTAAATGCAATCTTTTTCCCATTTGATAGCAGTACTAGTTTTAATGGACGTTCATGGGTTCTAATTGTCGATGGAATAATTTGAGTGTAATTTTCTGCCTGCTTAATCAGCTTTTCATTATCCAAAGGGATTTCGGGGCGTTTAGCTTCAATAATCGCACATGCCCTCCCATTTAGCATCATCAAATAGTCGGCCTCTTTATGCCTTTCTAGAAGTCCTTCACGTATAGCCACGGCTGTTAAACCATCGTGATATTCATCACGATTGATCACTTTCCAACCAGATTGCTCTAACTTTCTATCAATCCAAATCCTCGCTCGTTCCTCAGGTTTCAACAGCGTGGCTGATTGGTTTGGCATACCTAACTCCATAAAGCACGGTTTTTATGTACTTGCTTTTTTACAAAGTATTTTAACTTCTCTGTCGTCATTACGTTTTGGAAAAAGCACCGAGTAAGTGCTTTTTGCCAAATGTTATCACTGGTGTTCAAATCAAGAGTACGCATAAGTTAGCGTTAATTTATGATCGTTACTTAAGTATTTAGACCAACGATCATTATTAGAGTTATTTTGACTTCTTATTTTTATCTCAGTAACTTAAAATTTTGAAATCACCGTTATTTTTCTGTCAGTTATTTCCATAAAGGAAACAAGCACAGCTTAACGGCATTTTTAAGTTTGATTTGGATACTACCGAGAACATATATGAAGACTAATGACAGACCTCTCTCAGAATTAATGCAATCTGTAGATACTGGGGCAGCACAGTTACCTGATTTTCAACGAGGTTGGGTGTGGGACGATGGACGCATAAAGGCATTAATTCTTAGCGTTATTCATAATTTCCCGGTAGGAGCAGCAATGTTTCTTGAATATGGGAACGAAACTATTCGTTTTAAACATAAACCAATAGAAGGTTCTCGTGCAGACTCAAACATTGTTCCAGATGAGCTTATCCTTGATGGACAACAAAGATTAACCTCACTTTACAATGCGTTATACAGCAAAAATCCTGTTCGTACGAAAACAGATAAAGGCAAAAAAATAGATAGATACTATTATTTAGACATTGAAAAAGCTCTTGATTTGGAAGCAGACGATGGACAAGTAGTTATTTCTGTTCCAACAACAAAGCAGATTACTTCAGATTTTGGCAGAAGAATTGAAAAAGATTTGTCTACAAGGCAAGATGAATTTAGGTTGAAAATGTTCCCACTTAATATCATTCTCGATTCTAGTGAGGAACAGGGTTGGCAAAACGATTATTACGCATACTACAACTACGATCCGGCAGTCATACGACAGTTTACGGAGCTCTTCACGAAAATTATCATGCCAACTCAAAAGTACTCCATGCCAGTTATTCTTCTTGATAAAGAGACTCCTAGAGAGGCAGTGTGCCAAGTCTTTGAAAATGTGAATACCGGTGGTGTTTCTTTAACGGTTTTTGAGCTTGTTACCGCGATTTTTGCTATGGATGATTTTCCATTGCGAAAAGATTGGGAAGATCGTAAGGAAAAGTATTTCAAAAATGATCTATTAAATATTGTTACGGCAACAGACTTTTTAACGGCTCTCACTCTCCTTGCTTCGTACAAAACAGGAGGAACAGTAAGTTGCAAGAAGAAAGATGTGTTAGCTTTAAAGTTAGCAGCTTATATCAAATATGCGGATGATCTTTGCAAGGGATTCACTATAGCTGCCCAACTGTTACAGGAGGAACGTGTATTTTCAAGCAAAGACCTTCCATATAGTACTCAGCTTATTCCTCTTGCGACGATTTGTACCGTGTTAATGGAAGGGAACAAGATTTATACAACGACTATTAAAAATAAAGTAAAGCAGTGGTATTGGTGCGGTGTGTTTGGTGAGTTATATGGGTCTGCTAACGAGACAAGATATGCCAACGATATAACACAGGTTCTCAAGTGGATATCAAATGATGCGGACTTACCTAAGACAGTTACAGATTTCTTCTTTAATCCCACTCGATTGCTTAGTTTGCAATCCAGACAATCGGCAGCTTACAAAGGAATCATGGCTTTAATTTTAAAGAATCATGCTCGTGATTTTATTTCCGGTAGTGAAATGGATTTCTCAATATACTCAGCTGAAAAAATCGATATTCATCATATCTTTCCTAGAGATTACTGTGTGCAGCAAAATTATGAGAAGATAAAATGGAACAGTATTGTTAATAAGACCCCGATTTCTGCCCGAAGTAATCGAGAAATTGGAGGAGTTGCGCCATCCGTTTACCTTGGAAAGTTAGAAAAGAAAGGTTCTGTACAAGAGTTAGATTTGGATGAATATATTGAAACTCATTATGTTGATCATTCTTTACTAAGAAATGATGAATTTCAGGATTTTATTATTGACAGAGCCAAAAAACTTCTTAATGCGATTGAAATAGCTACAGGCAGAAGTATTTCAGGTAAAAGTTCTGATGAAGTCAAACGGGCGTTTGGGGCACCTTTGGAATAAGTATTCAGAGTCGACACTGTAAGAAGTGTTACCTGTACTTTTCAGGTTGTATTTCTGAGTGGTCAAAAACAAAGATGATGCGCGAACTTGTACTGAGTTTGACATAAATTCAATTAAATCAATACAGTTGATAGGGTAGGAGTTACGTGTGACTTACATCCAACACTTCCGTTAATGTCCTGCCCTGTACCAAACAATCGCCTGATGGTCGCTTAACTATTGTTTGATTGTCAACTTTGTTCGGTTTAACAAATTCGACTGAATGAAATTCTCTATCGCAGAATTTCAAGTTTTAATAATTGACTTTTTTTAGATAATTCAATGCCTTTCGGTATTTTTCCAGACGACTAAAGTCTGTCTCTGTAGGATCGGGGATACGACTGATATCCATGTTGTGCGTGAGATCAGCCATTTTTACTTCGCGTGCGACGGCATCAAGCGATATTCGTTCGATGTAGTCTGAATAACTTTCCCCCTCCCAACGAGTCAATGTTGAGACTCGATTGTATATTTCCTTTAGTACGCCTTTTTCCTTTAGGCTGTCGTAAGTTTCGCCTCCGTCCTCCATTACATCGTGTAGGATTGCTACGCACTTGCTGATTTCGTGAGTACATAGCTCTGAAACCTTCAATGGATGATTGATGTAATCAACGCCGCCCTTGTCTTTTTGCCCTTTATGACATTGCGTTGCGATTTTAATGACCAGTTCTCGCTGCCCTTTGAGTTTATTCGAAAAGTCTTTTTCAATTTCAGCGATTTTGCCTTCAACGAATTCCTTTGATTTAGGGATAAAGTTGATTGAATCACTGATATCTTCCTCGACCCAAAGACACCAATACCACCCATACCCGGGAACCCACTCTTGAGCAAGGCCGTTTTCTACTCTTGCGTAGGGACCGTTGCCGATAATCTGCCCATAAAGCCCTTCCCAATGGGTCATGTCGTACGGAGTTAATGAATATTTGCTCATTTTTCGGTATCTCCTATTTTGTAGCCTGAACTGTTGAAGCAATTCAAGTTCAGCCAAAGTTCTTTGGTGAAAAGAAAAATGCTTAAGTAATGGATTTGATTTTTGAGATGTTGCGGTCGGATCACTGTTAGGCAGAACGCCCTTGCTGCCGGAACTTATGGCAAATAGCAATCTTGCCGACTCTTCAATTGTATCTTAAGAATTTAGAGCGGAAGAGATTAATTTTGTTTTAATGATATAGATAAAAATTTTTGTCTTTATACAGCTTAAAAAGATGCTGCTGATGATAAATGGAAAATTTATATTGATTCAATGATTGAGATACTTAGATGCTCACTTTTGATCCTTAGCTGTTGGTTGAAATTTAAAAGGATCAAAGGCTGGTTACGGGATAGACCAGTACTCTACTGGCGCAACCGGCAAATGATTTTGGATTTTGGATCATACCCCAATCTATCCCATCTACCTGTACTTAATTGTAGTGAATTTATTTTTGATACTCCATCTCAAAGTGAAGTAACTAGTAAGAAAATAAGATTGTGAACATTTCTAATGCATGAGGTTGAATATGTTACTCGACAAGAAAGCGGCTTTTGGTTTGGCTGATTTAAGTGATGAGGCAATACGCAAAATCGCTTTGAATGCTAAAGAAAAAATCCCAGCATACTGGGGAGCCTATGCAGACGAGTTACTTCCAAATGGTCTAACGCTTATCGATCACGTAGCACCCAACCGTTGGAATGAAGACGCGGTGCCGACAGAGGTCAAGCATGTTCAACCGAATTTCAGTTTTAATGTCTGTACCGAAATGTCCTTTGTGATTGACAATAATCAGCCAATCAGACCTATTCATGATCCTAGATGTATATGGATGCGTGCTCTTACAGATAATCGTGAATACGGACAGCTCGTACCGGTCAAAGTAGTCCATCCATGGTTGTTGCCTAGTTTTATTTCAATTGAACAGGTACGTCTGAAAGTATTTGTTCTTGCAGATCAAATCCGGATATTGCGACCAGGCAAGTTGGATGATCAGAGTCAAACAGTTCACATTCCGCATGAGTTTTCTGCACTAAAAATGATTTTGGGTAAATATTGTTCGGAAGAAAATGAGGATTGCATTCATTTATCGGCCGAAATCATAGACAGTCGTCTGATACCGTCAGTCAAACTTCCGCAGCTTGCTGACACTTCTGAAAAAGCTTTTACAACAGAACCAATGCGGCTTTTAACTTGTAAAACCCCCTTTGGTAATGTCAGTGTCCTGACTCGGGAGAGTCTTTTATCTGATAAAAGTAAAGAACTATTGAATAGTCAGGGATTGATTGTTTCTGTTAGTGGTTTGCTGATAGGCGACGCAAGAACAGGAGAGTTTAGTGAAGGCATGCGTTGGGATGAATTAATTTTGGGACAACTCCTCAGAAGCTCTGCCTATACGCACTCTATTCGACTGATTTCAAAGTATCTGAGGCGTGATTCAATCATGTTAGTTGATGGAAAAATGAAAGCTTATGGGATAGAGGCTATTTTAGAAGCAATGCGACCATTGGTTTACGATAAATATGAAATCAATTATTGCGGTATTCGGGATGTAAAAACTGGGGAACCCCACTTTGCTCTTGTCTTTAGGGATAAGACAGATCAACGTTTTATGCATTGGCTCATTCCTTCTATGGCAAAAGACGCAACATGGATTGCTGGATTTCGAATTGAAACAAGATTTAATAAATTTGAAATAGTTCTTGAAGGAAATGATCTGGAATATATGAAAGATCACGCAGTTGGGAAGTTTAAAGCCTATTCTGGTCAAAAGAAGTCTGAAACTGTAACCGAAACCGAAGAGAATGGTAAGTTCATTTTCGATGGTGATGCAGATGTTTTTCCCAGTAAACACGAAGAAGACATGGATGGAGTGCTGAGCGCCTTGTGTGAAACCGAGGAAGAGTTTGAGAAACTTTTAGGACCAGTAATTGAAAGCGCAGAAGTTGTTCAGGACTCGCAAAGGCAAATTGCAGGGGAAGAAATTTTAATCTTAAAGAGTTCGTCATCGTGGGGACGGCAACATATAGCCTTTTATATTGCAAAAGATCCTGTTGAAAAGAAAGTCATGCTCAAAATGCAGATCCCCCAATATGAAGGAATGGTCTGTAAAGCTAAAATTCTTTCAACCTGCACATGGCCTAATAAGATAGGCGGAGAGGTGGCTCTTGCCGTTGGTGAAACACTGATTACTGCCGTGGTCCCCGATTTTTATTTGAAGAAAGAGCTTTTAGTACCAGGGAAAGAACTTTATTTCCGTATCAGCGCCAGCGCACAAAAATTAGATAAACAGCCAGTCAAAACATTCACGATTACGGAAGGAGCTTTATATGAGGCTGAGCTTTCACGGTTTTTGAAGGACAATCCTAATAAAATGGAAAAAGATTTTCCGGGAATCAAAATTTCGACAGAGGGGATGGTGGCGATTTTCCCAAGAGAATACTCAACATATTTTGAGTTAGCATCTCCAGTGTTAGCGACAGAAAACACTACATTTTTGGGAGAAAAGATCCTGAAAATGAAAGTCATTCTGCATCGCTTTGAGGATGAAGAAATCTATATGAACTTATACGCAACACCGAATCAAATTGTTTTTGGGGAGAATATCGATAGCGTTGTTGGTCTTGTACGGCTTTATGCGGAGCCTCTTGAAGTACAAATAAACTAAAGGCTTTTAATCAAAGGAATGGTGGCGTAGTATAGAAAAAAACATATCAAAAAGGAGCTAAAAATGATTTCCCTAAGGAATAAAGCCTTGATTGTTGCAACTGTATTGACTGCTTGTCTTTCCGGTTGCGCCAGCGTCTCTACTATGGACCAGGCTGCTGCTGTAGAAGCAATAAATGGAAATCCTCCGGAAGGACAAGCACGGATTTACGTCTATAGAGATGATGTGTTGGGAGCGGCTTTGTACAAGGATATTTACATCGATGGGAAATGTTTGGGAGAATCGGCTCCCAATACTTTCTTTTATGCAGATGTTGAAGGGGACAAAGACCACTTCGTGTCGACAGAATCCGAATTTTCGCCCAATCATCTCTTTATCTATACAAAAGCTAACGAAAAATACTATATTCAGCAATTTCTCAAAATGGGGGTGTTTGTTGGCGGAGCGGCTTTAACACAAGTAGATAAGGCTACAGCTATGCGAGCTATGCAAGAGTGCAAACTTGCTGTTCCCGGAACCTGTAGCAGTGCACAAGAAGTAAAGCTACCAAGTCAACAAACAGTAGAGTGACGAAAGTTTACCTACCCAGAGAATAAAGCGAACGCGTTACAGCTGTCAGACGTAACAATATAACGTTTAAAAAACATTTTTGACCGAAACTTCAACAACTTTCACACTTGGAGTTTCGGTCGGTTTGTTTGTAGGGGAGGAACAATACATCGCCATTTTGTTTTCTAGTCAAAAGGATGATTTTTTGGGGGTTAAATTTTCCCAATTCCCTCTGTATGATAAGGGTGTTTTTTTAATGCTCACGCTTTGAAAAAAGGATACGAGATGCAAAACTTGGACAAAATTATGAAGCCGCGCGCCATCGCAGTGATCGGTGCCTCTACTAAAGCTCACACAATCGGTTCTGACATCATGAAGCGATTGCAGGAGTACGGTTTCAAGGGAAAAATCTATCCCGTCAATCCCAAGGGTGGAGTGATTGAAGGTCTGCAGGCCTACCCGACGGTCTTGGACGTTCCCGGTGAAGTAGATTTAGCCATTGTGGTGGTTAATGCCAAGTTTGTGCTCTCAACGATTGATCAATGCCACGAAAAGGGTGTGGGCGGTCTTTGTGTGATCAGTGCCGGTTTTAAAGAAACCGGTAAAGACGGGGCGGAACTTGAAAAGGCTTTGCTGGAAAAGGTTCGTGCCTATGGAATGCGCTGCGTCGGCCCCAATTGCCTGGGCGTGGTGAACACCCATCCGGATATTCGCATGGATGGCTGCTTTGCTGAAAGCCTGCCAGAGCGTGGCGGCATCGGCTTTGTGTCTCAGTCCGGTGCTTTGGGTGGCGGCATTCTCAATATTTTGAAAGACTTGAATTTGGGTTTTGCTCAGTTCATTTCTATCGGTAACCAGGCCGACGTGAATGCCGAAACCGCTATCGAATACTGGGAAAATGAAGACGATGTGAAGCAAATCCTGCTTTACATGGAATCCATTCAAAATCCTGCTAATTTCCGCCAATTGGCTACCCGCGTTTCGAAGAAAAAACCGATTCTCGCTCTTAAAGCCGGTCGTAGCGCAGCTGGCGCCAGCGCCGCTTCTTCTCACACGGGGTCTTTAGCCGGTGCCGATAAGGCTGCTAATGCTCTCTTGGCTCAGTCCGGTGTGATTCGTGAATATTCACTTGAAAACCTTTTTGCGACAGCCAAGGTTTTTGCCAACTGTCCGATTCCGAAGGGTGATCGCGTGGCCATCATCACCAATTCCGGCGGTCCCGGCATCATGGCAACGGATGCTGTGAGTGAGTACGGCATGAAGATGGCACCTTTGAGCGACGCGACGAAAGAAAATTTGCGCTCTTTCCTGCCTGCAGCGGCCTCTGTTAAAAATCCTGTGGACATGATTGCCTCGGCTCCGATTGAACACTACAAGCAAACGCTTGAGACGGTTTTGGCCGACGACAATGTGGACATGGTCATTGTGATTTATCTGCCCTTCCTTGGTTTGAAGGACATTGACGTGGCCCGTGCGGTTATGGAAATTAAAGCCCAGCACCCGGAAAAACCGATTGTGGGCGTATTTATGACGAAGAGCGAATTCTTCTCTCAATTGTCCGACATGCAGGTCAATGTGCCGTTTTTCATGTATGCCGAACAAGCCGCTGATGGCTTAAATCGCCTCAATCAGCAGCGCGTTTGGAATGAAAAACCGATCGGCACGAGCCCCGTTTTTGAAGTCAATCGTGATCGCGCCCGTGAAATCATCATGCAAAGCGCCTCT
The DNA here is from genome assembly GCF_016901835.1 of Parasutterella secunda. Classification (GTDB taxonomy): domain Bacteria; phylum Pseudomonadota; class Gammaproteobacteria; order Burkholderiales; family Burkholderiaceae_F; genus Aphodousia; species Aphodousia faecavium. Next base: position 12,314 of record NZ_JACJKX010000005.1, read on the forward strand.
CAAGGTCGTGAACAGTTGACGACGCGTGAAAGTATTGACGTTTTGGATGCTTACGGCATCCGTGTCTGCCGCTCGGGTTTCGCAGTCAATGAAGATGAAGCAGTTGCGGTGGCTGACAAGGTGGGTTACCCCGTTGTGATGAAGATGACCTCCAAGACTACTTCTCACAAAACCGATGTGGGTGGTGTTCGTGTCAATATTCAAAATGCCGATGATTTGCGTGCTCAATACCGCGACTTGATTGCCAAACTTAAAGAAAAGAACCTTCTTGACGGTTTGGAAGGCGTCATCATTCAGGAAATGGTGAAGGGTTCTCGAGAAATGGTGTGCGGCGTCGCAACCGATCCCCAATACGGGCACATGGTGATGTTCGGCTTAGGCGGCGTTTTCATCGAAGTGATGAAAGACGTCACCTTCCGCATGGCGCCGTTGACCGATGTGGATGTCGATGAGATGATCCGTGGTGTTAAGGCCTACAAGTTGCTTGAAGGCGCTCGCGGCACGACGCCTGCTCAGATGGGTCAACTCAAAGAGTGTCTCTTGAGAATTTCTCAATTGGTGAGCGACTTCCCGGCAATCACTGAGCTCGATATCAATCCGCTCATTATCAGTGAGAAAAACGGAGAAGGTATTGCGGTAGACGGTCGCATCAAAGTTAATCTCAAGAAACTTTAACCGTCATAAGGGGCGTCGGAATCGGCGCCCTTTTTTGAAATCGAGTGAATAACAAAATAATTATAAAAACCACTTATAGTTCTTCTTTAACTGAAACCAACTACATCCTGTATGGTTTTGGATTTTTCACTTCAAGCACCCCATTAAGTTACGAAATATTTATTGAAAAATTCTTGACTTAGTCCGCCGATCCTTTTAAATTGCAGTGTAAGAAAGTGGGAAAAAGTGGAGGTTTGTGCCGTAAAGGTGCAAACAGCCTTTCGTTTTTTGTCTGAATTGTTCTGGGTGGACTGATGTTTCAAGGCACATCTTTACTGGTGCTCGATGCAAAAGGCCGTCTCTCGTTACCGTCAAAGTATCGGGAGAGCCTTCTTGTACCCTGCCAGGGAGAGGTGACCCTGACTCGCCATCCGGACGGTTGCGTGCTGATCTATCCCCGAGCTATTTGGGTTGAATTGCGATCCAAGCTCGCCTCTTTACCATACTCGGCTCGTGCGCTGCAGCGTGTGATGTTGGGTAGCGCCATTGATGTCAATGCCGACGGTTCCGGCAGACTTCTCGTTCCCGGTGATCTCAGAAGTCTGTGCGGACTCAATCGCGAAGTGACGTTAATCGGTATGGGTAATCACTTCGAATTATGGGATCAGGCGAAGTACATGCAATTTGAACAAGCTGAATTACAGAAAGGACTACCGCCCGAAGTGTTTGACCTGGTGCTGTAGGAGAGGGGGAATGGAAAAGCGCTTCGCTCACCTCTCCGTTATGGCAGAGGTGGCGCCGCCTATGGTGGTAACAAATCCTGATGGGACGTACGTTGACGCGACGTTTGGCCGCGGAGGTCACTCGCGCCGTATTCTCTCGCTTCTTTCCCCCGAAGGCAGACTCATTGCCTTCGATCGAGATCCCCAAGCCATTGAATCCGCAAAAGAAATCGACGACAAACGATTCAGCATTATTCATGCTCCTTTTTCCCACATGCGTGAAGAGCTCTCGCTCAAAAATGTCGATCGGGTAGCGGGTGTTTTTATGGATATCGGCGTGTCGAGTCCGCAAATCGATGATGCCTCTCGCGGTTTTTCATTCCGTATGGACGGGCCGCTTGATATGCGCATGGATACCTCCTGCGGTCAGACGGCAGCCGAATGGCTTGCAAGTGCCTCGGAAACAGAAATTGCCCGAGTGATTCACACGTTGGGCGAAGAGCGTTTTGCCAAAAAGATTGCCCGCGCGATTGTTCAAAGTCGCGTGACTGATCCCCTTGTCTCCACCCAACAATTAGCTAAATTGGTGGCTCAGGTCGTTCCTGCCAATAAGAAAGATCCCACTCAAAATCCGGCGACCCGAACTTTCCAGGCAATTCGCATTCACATCAACAGCGAGCTCGATGAGCTCTCGCAGGCGCTCGAAGCAGCGATGGATTTGGTCGAAGACGGCGGTCGAATCGCCGTGATTACGTTCCATTCGCTAGAAGACCGAATCGTTAAGCGCTTTTTCGATGAAAAAGCTCATCCGGAAAGACGGTTTGATTCGCGCCTGCCCCTGCGCGCGAGTGAATTGCCTGCGCCTGAATTAACCGATATCAGGCGCATCCTTCCCACCGAAGAAGAGTGTGCGGCTAATCCGCGTGCCCGAAGCGCTATTTTGCGTGTGGCCACGCGTGTGCGCACGGGGAGGCCGGCATGATTCGTTTTGAAATGCTGCGGCTTCTTCGCCAAAACGCTAATCTGATTGCCATTGTGTCGCTGACATTGGCCGTGGTTTGGGTTGCGCTCTTGATTGTGAATAACCAATACAAGGTCAGGGCACTCACTTCAGAAATTGAACAGGAGCAGGAACAATACAGAAGGCTTTTGGATGAGCAGCGTGAAATCAATATTGAATTGGCCAAGGTAACGTTGCCCGGTTACATTGCCTCGCGAGCACGTGATATGGGACTTGAGCCTGCGCGAAATGAAAATACCGTCATTTTGCAGCCCAAACCTGTTCCGCGCTTTGTAACCCGTAAAGAGGGGGATCGGTCATGACGATGCGTGAACCCTTAAGTACTCGGGTCTTTAACTTCTTGAGAAAGCGTTTCCACGAATTCTGGAGTGAAGATACGACTCCGCGCATGCCCAAGCGCTCCAAAGAAAGAGAAAAAGAGTGGTTGGCCTTGGAAATTTCTCAAAAACGCTCTCACGTGGTTTTGGGAGTGTTGGTGGGGATTTTTGTCGTCTGCTTCCTGCGTGCCGGGTATTTACAGTGCTTTAATACGGAATTCCTGCAAAAACAAGGCGAAGTCCGTTATGCCAGAACGCTTGAGATTGCAGCCGGCCGCGGTCAGATTTTTGACCGAAACGGTGTAGTGTTGGCCGCAACGCTGCCCGCACGAAGTATTTGGGCGACAACGAATTTGGTGACGGCAACGCCTGCGCAATTAAGTCAGTTGTCTGACCTTTTGGGTGTTTCCGAAACGACACTTAAAAAACGTCTGTCACGTAAGGACGCTTTTGTCAACTTGGCTCGCCAGGTCGATATGGACGTTGTTCGTCAGGTGCAGGCGATGCATCTGGAGGGTCTCACCTATTCGCCCGACGTGAAACGCCACTATCCGGGTGGAGAAGTCTCCGCGCATATCGTGGGCTTTAATAACCGTGAGGACCATGGTCAGGAAGGGGTGGAACTGGCCAACGACAGGACCCTCACCGGCAAAAATGGTGCTCGTCGGGTAATCCGTGATCGTTTGGGACACGTCATTGAAGAAATGTGGACGCAGGAGCCGGTGCCAGGTCAGGATCTGCATCTTTCGATTGATTCCCGTATCCAATACATTGCCTATTCTGCTGTGAAAAATGCGGTGGAAAAACACCAGGCTAAGGCGGGTGCCGTCGTTGTGGCCGATTCCATCACCGGCGAAATTTTGGCTCTCGTGAGTTGGCCCGGTTTCGATCCGAATGATCGCAGCACGTTTGTGTTCGAAAAAATCCGCAACCGAGTAGTCACGGATACGTATGAGCCGGGCTCAATCATGAAGCCTTTTGCGATTGCCAAGGCGCTGGATATGGGTATTGTCCGTCCGGACAGTTTGATTCAGACGGCGCCCGGTAAGATTCGAGTGGCTGACCGTACGATCAGCGACACAAGGGATTTCGGGTTGTTGAGGGTTTCTCAGGTCATTGCCAAATCATCAAACGTGGGCACAGTCAAAATTGCGCTTCAGATTCCGCCCGAAGTGTTGTGGGAAACGTATAGCCGTTTAGGCTTTGGACAGGCCCCTCAGGTAGGTTTCCCCGGAGCGGTAGCGGGCCGCCTGCGTCCTGCCAAGACCTGGGGGCCGGTTGAACAAGCGACCATTTCCTACGGCTACGGTTTGTCGACTTCGTTAATGCAGATTGCTCAGGCCTATACGGTCTTTGCCAGAAACGGTGACGTGATTCCGTTGACCTTAATGAAGCAGGATCATCCGGCTGTGGGTGAACAGGTTTATCGTCCTGAAATTGCCCGCCAGATGCGCGCCATGATGATGACCACGGTTCACCGCGGTGGAACGGCATCGCGTCTGAAGGTGACGGGCTACACCGTAGCCGGTAAGACCGGTACTGTTTACAAAGTGAAAAACGGTGAATATGTCAAAGATTACGTTGCTTCTTTTGTCGGGGTGGCACCGGCAACCCAGCCGCGTTTGGTGGTAGCGGTGATGATTGATGAACCGAAAGATTCCGGTCACGTGGGTGGCGTGGTCGCGGCTCCCGTGTTCGGTGAAGTGGTCGAGGCGGCTTTGCGTACGCTGCTTGTTAACCCCGATGATCCGATGATGGTCGCCGGCGGTGGACTCATGGCCAGGACAACCCATTAGAGCAGAAATGCCGTTATTGAAAATCAAATGAATGCGGCATGGACTGAATATCCAAGAGAGTAAATTCCTTATGACGGACAATATCCAATCTTATGTCAGTTTATTAAGGCGGTTGGTGCCTCAAGCCAAGCGTCTGACGCTGGATTCCCGTAATTTGCGAGAGGGCGATGTTTTTGTTGCCGTGCCCGGTCTGCATCGAGACGGACGCGAATTTTTAGAAGAGGCTTCAAAAAAAGCCAGTGCACTGGTTTATGAAGACGACGGTATGCGCCGTACGTTTTCTGTACCTACCATTGCCGTACCATCCTTGGGCGTACATTTGGGGGAATTCGCGGCGGGTTTTTATCGTGATCCGAGCGCTAAGCTTTTTACGATTGGTATTACGGGTACAAACGGAAAGACCACTTCGTCGCATTGGTTGTCTCAGCTTTTTACTCTTTTAGATCAAAAGTGTGCAGCAATTGGCACGATCGGTTGTTTCATGGACGGAAAGGCCTTTGAAAGTGCACCGTTGACAACGCCCGATTCGCTCACACTTCAGGGGCTTTACAAGGATCTCTCCAAGGCCGGAGCCAAAGCAGTGGCCCTAGAGGCAAGCTCTATCGGTTTGGAGCAGGGGCGGCTGCAGGCTACGCGTTTTGATGTGGCTGTTTTCACCAATCTCACGCGTGACCACTTGGACTATCACCACGATATGGTAGCCTATGAGAAGGCTAAAGCCATTCTTTTTAATTGGCCTCAACTGCAACACGCCGTAATCAATATTGATGACGAAGCGGGGGTGCGTTTGGCTGAAGGGACCTCTCATCGGGCCATTCATACGATCGTCACGACCATTAAGGGAACGATTGCTTTGCCGGCGACGAGACTTTTGGCAGCGGAAAATATTCGTCCGATGCCCGAAGGCATGCAATTTGACATTGTTTTTGAGGCCGAGCGGCACACGGTTCATTTACCCATTTTCGGTGCTTTTAATATTTCCAATATGTTGGGAGTGGTCGGCGCTGCTTTGTGTCGAGGCTTTGCGCTATCTGACATTGTCGAACAACTTCCTCATTTGGTGGCGCCCGCAGGCCGTATGCAAAGGGTTCCCTATCCGGGAGCAGCTTTGGCAATTGTTGATTACAGTCACACGCCTGATGCCGTGCAAAAAGCACTCGAGGCTCTCAGAGGGGTAGCGAAGGTGCGTCGCGGTAAACTCTGGGCGGTATTGGGCGCAGGTGGCGATCGCGATGCCGGTAAGCGCCCCATTATGGCTCTGGTCGCTGAGGCCGGGGCCGATCGGGTGATTCTCACAAGTGACAATCCTCGCACCGAAGATCCCGAAGAGATTTTGCGTCAGATGTGCGCGGGACTTCGTACCCCGCAGCGCGTGATTGTCGATCGGCGCGAGGCAATTTTTACGGCGATTAAGGAAGCCGAGCCCGAAGATGTGGTTTTAATTGCCGGTAAGGGTCATGAGCTTTATCAGGAAATCAACGGTGTGAAGCACCCCTTCGGAGATGTGATTGAAGCGCGAAATGCCCAAAAGATGAAAAATCCTCCGGCCGATGCACTCTTGACCGTTAAGTTTCTTTCGAGACTTTTGCCGGGTTCGCACCTTGTGGGCAGTGATGTTCCCTTTACCAACGTCTGTACCGATACGCGTTTGGTGCGCGAAGGGTCGCTATTTTTTGCCTTGCGAGGCGAGCGCTTTGACGGACACGATTTTGTCAATCAAGCCATGCACGCGGGCGCTGCCGCTTTAGTCGTCGATCATGAAGTCTATAGCCCGTTACCGCAGATTGTTGTTAAAGACGTGAAGTTTGCCCTAGGGGCAACTGCGGCTTATTGGCGTCGCGGGCGGTCGTTAGCTTTGGCAGCTGTCGCAGGCAGTAACGGCAAAACAACGACCACGCAGATGATCGCGACGATTTTGAGGCTTCGCTACGGTGATAACGCACTTTCAACCGAGGGTAATTTCAACAACGATATCGGCGTGCCGATTACCCTTTGGCGCTTAAGAGATCATCACGAAGCCGCTGTGGTTGAAACCGGGATGAATCACGTAGGAGAAATGCGCTATTTGAGCGGTTTGGTTCAGCCGACGGTAGCAGTTGTGACCAACGCCCAGCGCGAACATCAGGAATTTTTACAGTCGATTGAAGCCACCGCCCGGGAAAACGGTGAAATTCTTCGAGTTCTGCCTTCAAGCGGCGTAGCGGTGATCCCTTGTGACGATCCCTGCCGTCCGATTTGGTTGGAAATGGCCCAGCAGGCCAATATCATGACTTTCGGTATTGATGCCTCGGCCGATGTCAGCGGTTGTGTGAGGACCGGTCCCGACGGCATGGTGGCCATGATCGATACGCCGACGGGCTCCTTTGAAGCGAAATTGAAAGTTCGCGGGGAGCACAATTTCAAAAACGCTCTGGCTGCCACTGCGGTGTGTTTAGCCATGAATGTTTCGCTTGATCTGATTCGCCAAGGGCTTGAATCGTTTGAAGCGATCAAGGGCCGCGGGCAGGTGCACAATTGCGGCTCGCTTACCGTGATTGATGATGCCTATAATGCGAACCCCGACAGTATGAAGGCGGCCATTGATTTGCTCACGAGTTATCCGGGGCCGCGCCTGTTGATAGCCGGCGACATGGGAGAGTTGGGTGCGCGCAGCATTTCGTACCATGAAGAAATCGGTGAGTATGCAGCCAAGAAACACGTTGACGGTTTCTTTGCAATCGGCGATAACATGCGCTACGCCGTCAAGCGGTTCAGTGCGTTTGCTCCCAAGGCGCATGCACTTTGGGAACCCAATCGTGAAAAATTTATGGATGCGGTACTCAAAGAAAGCCAAAACTACCGAGTGGTCAGTGTGAAGGCTTCCAATTTCATGAAATTATCAGAGGTGGTTAAGGCGCTTGTTGAAGCGCAGGCGCCCAAAGAAAAGAAGGATTAAGGATGCTTCTGGAATTATTCCAATGGCTCGGAGAGGATATCCGAGCCTTTCAGGTTTTCAATTACTTGAGTTTGCGTGCCGTGATGGCAGCGCTTACGGCTTTGGCAATCGGCTTTATGGCTGGTCCCGCAACGATCCGTTATCTGCGGGCAATGAAGATGGGACAGGCAGTCCGTACCAACGGCCCAAAGACCCATATGGTTAAAGATGGTACGCCGACCATGGGCGGAGTGCTCATTTTGATTTCCATCGGTTTGTCAACACTGTTGTGGATGGATTTAAGTAACCGCTTTGTCTGGGTGGTACTGTTTGTGACACTCGGTTTCGGTTGGGTCGGTTGGGTCGATGACTACCGCAAAGTCGTGCACCATGACCCCAAGGGAATGAGTGCCAAAGAAAAGTTCGGGTGGCAATCTTTGATCGGCATTGTCGCCTCTGTCTATCTGGCTTTTGCGATCAGCGCGCCTAACGATATTCATGTGGTGCACATGATTGTGGGTTGGGTGGAGTCGGGATTCCCGATGCAAATGCCCTCGCATGCTGATTTGATCATTCCGTTTTTCAAGCACTTTGCCTATCCGTTGGGTATTTTCGGTTTTGTTGCGCTCACCTTCGTTGTGATTGTGGGTACGAGTAACGCCGTGAATTTAACCGACGGTTTGGATGGATTGGCCATTTTGCCTGCGGTGCTCGTGGGCAGCGCTTTGGGCGTGTTTGCTTACGTGGAAGGCCGCATCGACTTTGCCCGCTATTTACTCTTTCCGTACATACCGGGCGCCGGTGAGTTGGTGGTTGTTTGTGCGGCGTTGGCAGGAGCCGGTCTTGCCTTTTTGTGGTTTAACGCCCACCCCGCACAGGTCTTTATGGGTGACGTGGGAGCCTTGGCTTTGGGCGGCACGCTCGGTACGGTCGCTGTGATCGCCCGTCAGGAATTGGTCTTAGCCATTATGGGTGGCATCTTCGTTGTGGAAACCCTTTCGGTGATGATTCAGACTACGTACTTCCGTCTCTCAGGAGGTAAGCGCGTGTTCCTCATGGCTCCGATTCACCATCACTTTGAATTAAAGGGCTGGAAAGAAACACAAGTGGTGACCCGATTCTGGATCATTACGTTTATCTTGGTGTTGATCGGTTTGTCGACATTGAAGATTCGTTAAGAGGCATAAACGATGCAAAAACAGAAAGCTTTAGTGGTCGGTTTGGGCGCTTCGGGCGAGGCCTGTACCCAGTTTTTACTCAAACGCGACTGGCAGGTGACGGCAACCGATACTCGTGAGCAGCCGCCCGCTTTGGGGCGTCTGGCCGGAACCGAGGGCTTTGATTTTGTAGAGTTGAGTCGGGCTCAGGATAGCCTTGAGGGTGTTTCAATTCTTGTGATGTCTCCGGGCATCAGCCCCTGGCATTCGGCTGTGACGCCCCTTGTTGAAAAAGCCCGCTCGATGGGGATTGAGCTTGTGGGAGAAATCGAGCTTTTTGCCAGAGAATTAGCCAATTTGAAAGCTCAAAAAGGCTATGAGCCTAAGGTGATTGCCATCACGGGTACCAACGGCAAAACGACGACAACGGTTTTGACCACGAAGATGGCGGCTGCCGGTGGCTTAAAAGCAGTCGCAGCAGGCAATATCGGTCCCAATGCCGTCAGAGAGTTGGATCGGTACCTTGAGGCAGATGACCTGCCCGATGTGTGGGTGTTGGAGTTATCGAGTTTTCAGCTTGAAACCACCTCGAGTTTAGTGCCCGATGCAGCGGCGCTTTTAAATATCACGCAGGATCACTTGGACTGGCACGGCGGCATGAATGAGTACGTGGCGGCCAAGGCAAGAATTTTTGCTCACGAAAAAACGGCCCGTATCCTCAACCGTGATGATGCAACGGTGATGAATTTTGCCGTTGAAGACCGGCGCGTTTTCACTTTCGGTGCGTCCGAGCCTACTCGCTCCAATGAATGGGGGTTGGTTGAAAGCGACGGCATCCTGTGGCTGGCGTTCAATGAGGATGACTCGGTTCAGCTCAGTAAACGCAAGGTACTCGAAGGCCATGTGCTGCAACGCTTGATGCCCGAAGAGGCTTTGCATATTCGTGGTCGCCACAACACCATGAATGCGCTCGCAGCCCTTGCTTTGATTTATGCAGCGGGCCTTTCCATCAGTGACGCTTTGCGAGCCTTGTCTCAATACAAGGGCGAACCTCACCGCGTTGAATACGTGATGACCGTCAATGACATTGATTACATTGATGACAGTAAGGGAACCAATGTCGGGGCAACGGTGGCGGCGCTCGAAGGATTGGGTGCTCGCGGCTCGCGCTTGGTGGTAATTTTGGGCGGTGATGGAAAAGGACAGGACTTTGCTCCCATTGCCGAATCCATGGCCAAATATGCTCGGGGAGCCGTATTGATCGGGCGCGATGCGCCTTTGATTGAGAAGGCGCTTGCCGGGGCGACGTACCCGATCGTTCATGCAAAAGACATGCCCGAGGCTGTGCGCAAGGCCACCGATCTGGCCGAGCCCCATGACTGTGTGCTTTTGTCGCCTGCCTGCGCCAGTTGGGATATGTTTAAAGATTACGCTGAACGTTCCGCTATTTTTATTGCCAGTGCAAAGGCCCTGGCCGGTGAAAATCAGCAATGATTAGTCTGAAGCAGCTTTTTCAAAAAAAAGAGAAAAAAAGCGGGGACTGGACGACCAGAAGCTCTTTTGCGACCATTTCATCGATTGACTACAGCGTCATTGCCACCATTACGGCTCTTTTGATTCTGGGGCTCGTGATGGTGTATTCGGCTTCCATCTCTTTAGGGGACTCACCGAAATATCAAACCTCCGAGGGCTTTTTTGCCGTCAGACATGCCATCTACATTGTCATTGGGATGGTGGCAGCCTTTTTTGTTTTCAAAATGCCGCTTCACCGCTGGTACACGTTAAGTTATCCCTTAGGCGCATTGGGCATTTTATTGCTCATTTCCGTGTTCGTCCCCGGGTTAGGGCATGAGGTGAACGGCTCGACCCGTTGGATCGGATTCGGCCCTGTTAATCTTCAGGTCTCGGAAGTCGTCAAATTTGTATCCGTTTTGGTGATCTCGCACTTTGTAGTGAAGCGTCAGGCGTACATGCACTCCTATACGCGAGGCCTGATTCCTGTCATGCTCTATATCGGCATGGTGGCCATGCTCTTATCCTTGCAGCCTGACTTGGGAGCGACGGTGGTGATCAGTGCTATTGTGATGGGTGTGGTTTTCCTCGGGGGCTTGAGTTGGCGCATCATCATTCCCTTCGGCATTGTGATTTTGACCGTGATTGTCTCTTCCATTGCGCTTTCGCCCTGGCGTACCGCCCGTGTGTTTGCCTATCTTAATCCGTGGGATATTGAAAACCAGTTAGGTAAAGCCTATCAGCTCACGCACTCGCTGATTGCTTTCGGTCGCGGGGAACTGTTCGGCGTCGGGCTCGGCGCCAGTGTCGAAAAAATGCACTATTTGCCTGAAGCGCACACCGACTTTATTCTCGCTGTGATCGGTGAGGAATTAGGGCTCGTGGGATTTACGGTTGTGCTTTTACTGTTTTATTGGTTGGTGCGTCGCTCTTTTGAGATCGGTCGACAGGCCGTGCGATTGGAGCTGATTTACTCAGGCCTGGTTGCGCAGGGGGTAGGGGTTTGGATCGGCGTGCAGGCGCTCATTAATATCGGTGTGGCAATCGGCGTGTTTCCGACCAAAGGTCTGACCCTTCCGCTTGTGAGCTACGGCGGATCGTCTATAGTGGTGACACTCTGTGCATTAGCCCTGTTACTGCGGGTTGATTATGAAAATCGCCTTCTGATGAGAGGAAAGAGGAGACGGTAGATGCAGACAAAACATTTGATTATTGCGGCAGCCGGAACGGGCGGACACGTTATGCCCGGCTTGGCCGTGGCCGAAGAAATGAAAAAGCGCGGTTGGACTGTCTCCTGGATCGGAACGCCGGTGGGGATGGAGTCGCGCTTGGTCGGTCAACGAAATATTGAATTTGATGCGCTGGACTTTACCGGCATGCGGGGCAAAGGGCTCAAACACATGATCACGGGTGCTCTAAAGCTCGTGAAAGCCTGCTTTGCCGCAAAAGGATTGGTTGAAAAGAGACAGGCGAGTGCAGTCTTTTCCACAGGCGGCTATATTGCTGTGCCTGCGGCGTTCGGGGCCAGATGTAAAAATAAGCCCCTCATTATGATGAATTGCGATGCGGGCAGCCTCATGAGCGTAAGAGCCGTGATGCCTTGGGCACAAGCGGTGATGTGCGGCTTTGACGGTGAGTGTGCGCATCGGGCTGGCAGCAAAGCCGTCGTCTCCGGTAACCCCGTTCGGGAAGATATTCTGGCTTTACCGGAACCCGAAGAGCGTTATGCCAATCGCACAGGCAGACTTCATCTTTTGGTGTTCGGGGGGTCTCTGGGAGCTAAGGTGCTCAATGAAACGCTGCCGGCAGCAATGGCTAAGTTCGATGATGAAACGCGGCCGATCATTACCCATCAGTGCGGTAAAAATGCTGTTGAAGAAGTTAAAGCGCTTTATGTCAAATACGGAATTGAAGCCAACGTGATTAATTTCATTGACGATATGGCAAGCGCCTATCGTGAGGCCGATGTGGTGGTGTGTCGCGCAGGCGCGACAACAGTGAGCGAACTTACGGCAGGCGGAATTCCGGCTATTTTGGTGCCCTTTGTTGTTTCCACTACCCAACACCAACTCGGTAATGCCCGCTATATGCAGGATGAAGGGGCAGGGATTTTGTTGGAACAGAAAAACCTCACGCCCGACAGTCTTTATGAGAAACTGAGTAGCCTCAATCGCAGCGATTTAGTCAAAATGGCAGTCAAGGCCAGAAGCCTGGCTAAACGGGGAGCTGCCAAGACAGTAGCCGATACGATTGAACGTTTGGCAAAATACTAGTTTAAGTTTTGAGTTTTTGAAGGCAAAAACAATGCGATTTGCGGTCAATAAGATTCATTTTGTAGGCATCGGCGGCACCGGTATGAACGGTATTGCCGAGGTGTTGGTCACGCTTGGCTACAAGGTGACCGGGTCCGACATGGCAACCAATGCTGCCACGGAACGCTTAAGTGGTCTGGGCGTGGAGATTTTCCATGAGCACAGCGCGGAAAACGTCAAAGGGGCTGATGTGGTTGTGATCTCTTCGGCCATTAAGCCCGATAACCCTGAGGTCGTCGCGGCACGCCAAGCAAGAATTCCGGTGGTGCCCCGAGCCGTGATGCTTGCCGAACTCATGCGCTTCAGAAGCGGTATTGCGATTGCCGGCGCTCATGGTAAGACAACCACCACCTCGTTGGTTGCAAGCTTGTTGGCCGCAGGGGGCCTCGATCCCACCTTTGTGATCGGGGGACGATTGAATTCAGCCGGCGCCAATGCCCGTTTGGGCCGAGGCGAATTTCTTGTGGCCGAGGCCGATGAGTCCGATGCATCGTTCCTTTACTTGTCGCCCGTTATTGCGGCGGTGACCAATATCGATGCAGACCATATGGATACGTATGATCATAACTTCGATAAACTCAAGCAGGCTTTTGTCGATTTCTTAACTCGTCTGCCTTTTTACGGGAAAGCGGTGCTTTGTCTGGATGATGAAAATGTACGCTCCATCATCGGCCGCGTACCCCGTTCGGTGGTGACCTACGGTCTTTCTGAAGAGGCCGATGTGCGCGCGATCAACATCCGAGCCGAAGGCACTCAGATGTGTTATACGGTTTTAAGACAGGGACGCGAACCTCTGGATGTTCGCCTGAATTTGCCCGGCATGCACAATGTCCGAAACAGTCTTGCGGCGATTGCCATCGCAACGATGGTCGATGTCTCCGATGAAAGTATCAAGACGGCTCTTGAAAACTTTACCGGTGTGGGGCGGCGCTTCAGCCGCTACGGAGAGATTGCTTTGCCTGAGGGCGGCCACTTCACTCTCATTGATGACTACGGTCACCATCCGCATGAAATGAAAGCAACGCTTGAAGCCGTGCGTGGAGCTTTCCCCGGACGTCGGGTTTTGGTGGCTTTCCAACCGCATCGCTATACTCGCACCAGAGATTGCTTTGAGGACTTTGTGAAAGTACTAAGCAGTGTTGAGGCTTTGGTTTTGGCCGATGTGTATCCGGCAGGCGAAACCCCCATTGTAGGAGCCGATGGGCGCTCGTTGGCTCGTGCCATCCGTATTGTCGGTCAGACGGAGCTCGTCTTTGTCGACACCCCTGCGGAAATGGACGAGGCCATTATGAAATTAGCCCGGGACGGAGATGTGGTCGTGACCATGGGTGCGGGTAGCGTCGGAGGTGTGCCCGGTCGTTTGAAAGCACGTGCCGGTATCTCGGAAAAGTAAGGAAAACAAATGCAAGAAACGAAAAAAGAAATTAAACCTGAAAGCTTGGGTAAGGTGGTGCTGCTTTTGGGCGGTATGTCGAGCGAACGTGAAGTCTCGCTCATGAGTGGCAAGGGTGTCTACGATGCCTTGACCGAAGCCGGGGTCGATGTCACGCGTTTTGATCCGCAGGAGCAAAAGGTTTCTGAGTTGGAAAAGGGCGGCTATGATCGCGCCTTTATCGCTTTGCACGGCCGCTACGGTGAAGACGGTACGATTCAAGGCGTATTGGAATATTTGGGCGTTCCGTACACAGGACCGGGTGTGAAGACAAGCGCCATTGCAATTGACAAAAATCTCACGAAGCAAATTTGGCGTGAACGCCAGATTCCGACGCCCAAGGGCATGCTCGTGTCGCTTGACAGTGACTTGCATTATGTCATGCAGGAATTGGGACGCGACCTGGTGGTCAAACCCGCCCGTGAAGGCTCGAGCATCGGCTTGACAAAGCTCAAGGATGCCACAATTGAAGAGTTGCACGCTGCGATTGAAAAAGCGGCTGTCCTGGATCGCCATGTGTTGGTTGAAGAACGTATCTTCGGTCGAGAATTAACGGTTGCCGTGATGGGGTCCGGGCAAGATGCCAAGGTGTTACCCATCATTGAAATCATTGCTCCTGACGGAGACTACGACTATCAGAACAAGTACTTCACGAACGACGTCCGTTATGAATGCCCGGCTAAGCTTTCTGACGATCTGCGCGAAGATATCTCGCGTGCCTGCCTGAGTGCCTATCGTGCTTTGGGCGCCCGCGGCTGGAGCCGTATTGACCTCATTTTGGCCGATGACGGTTCGTTCTGCCTGTTGGAAATGAACACTTCGCCCGGCATGACGGCTCACTCTTTGGTGCCGCTTGCTGCGAAAAATGCAGGCTTAAGCTACAAGGAACTGGTGCTTCAGGTTTTGGCCGAAGCAAAATTGGATTTTGTACGCCCCTAGGTCTAAGCGTCGGTCTTTTTTTGCATGAAGCGTTTTTTTAAAGCGGTTCTGATTATTTTGGCGATGCTCCTGCTGCTTGCTGCGGTCGCAGTGAGCAGCTTTCCTCGTTATGCGGAATCGTTTTTCACCATTCGTGCCGTGGAATTGACCGGAGAGATTGACCATATTTCGTCCGTACATTTTCGAAGGGCCTTGGGTAACACCACAAACGGAACTTTTTTCAATATCAATTTGGATGCCATTCGCGAAGCGGCTCTGAGAGCCCCTTGGGTGAAGTCGGTTAACGTCAGGCGGGTTTGGCCTGACAAAATCAATATTGAAATCAAAGAGTACAAGGCATTGGCGCTTTGGGAAGACGGCAGGCTTGTCTCTGTCGATGGAGAACTTTTTGCCGCCAACCCTGAAGAGGTCGATAACCCTATGGCGCTGCCTGAATTTTTCGGACCTTCGGAAATGGTCCAGGAAGTTACGCGCCGATATAAACGCTTCAATAAAATGCTTCAGGTGGTGATGCCTAAAGCGCGCGTGACAGAAGTGAGCGTCAATGACCGTAACAGCTGGGCATTGGCCATTGCTTCCGACAAAATTCCTCCTACACGCATTGAGTTGGGAGTTGAGCACGAGGATTGGACGCTTGAAGATCGTTTCGGTGTGGTTATCGTACAATATCCGGATATAGTGAAACTAATGAAAGGGGCGCCCTCGAGTATTGACGCCAGGTATGAGTTGGCCTTCTCAGCTACGCTGCCCGAAAAGAGTCTGCGGATATACCGCTCGCAGGCCGGACGTCGGCAAGCGGCTGAGTCTATTGCAGAGGCCAACAGACAAAGTAGTGCGCGATGAAAGAAAATAAAAAAGTTATCACCGCATTGGATATCGGATCGAGCAAAATCCTTGCTGTCGTAGCCGAGATATACAAAGACGGAACGTTTCGGGTGTTGGCCCAGGGACGTGCCGAATCTCAAGGCGTGCTCGACGGCAATGTCATCAGTCCGGAAGAGGCACTGCCTCAGGTGAAAGCGGCTTTAGTCGAAGCGTTCGGCATTGCAGGCAAGATGCCGAGCCTTGACGTGTGCACGAATATTTCCGGCAAATCCCTGGAAGGGAAAGACTCCAGTGCGGAGATGCCTTTAAGAGGCCGCACGGTGACGGCAATGGACATGAAAAATGTCCAAAGCATGGCTCAGGACGCTCTTGAATTGCGCGACGATCAGCAGCTCATTAAATCGGACCTGCTCTACTACACACTCGATAATCAAGACGATGAGCTCACGGCTCAGAATACGCTCGATGCCAAAAGCTCAAGAATTTCGGCTCATCTTCACTCGGCCGTCACCAATTCAACAAGTGCGCTTAATCGTGCCAAGGTCATCCGCCGAAGTGGGATGGATATCACTCAGATTCTGCCAGAAGCCTGGGCAAGCAGTTATGCTGTCTTGACTCAGGATGAGATGCAAAATGGGGTTGTTGTCATTGATTTCGGAGCAGGCACAACCGATGTGGCGGTCTTTTTAGGCGGTCATCCTCGCTTTACTTTTACGCTCAATTACGGCGGCAGACGTATCACTCAACGCATCAGCGGTTATCTGCACTGTACGATGCAGGAAGCCGAATCGATTAAAACAAAGGTGGATTTGCGCTGCCGCCCCGAAGATGCGGATGTGATTTTGTATCGCACACCGTTGGAAGAGGGCAATAAAAAGTATTCCAAATTAGACATCTCACAAGTTGTCTATCGCGAAGTCCGAAACCTGAATATGGCGATCGGCGAAAAGCTCTTTGAAGCCGGTTGGTACGTGTCTCAAAACGGTATGCCTTGCAATACCTTGCCGGGCGGAATTGTTTTGACCGGGGGTTCGGCTTTATTGGTGGGTATTACGGAGCTGTTTTCCTCAATGCCCGGTCCTTTGGCTTACACATTCAGCACACGCCTGGGGCGCTCGCGTTACACGGGAGATGCCTGCATCGGTTTGAATTCTCCCAAAGAAAGTGCAGTCATGGGCCTCATCAGCTATGAAGCCATGCGATTTAAAGAAGGCGAAGAGGATGAAGGAGAGGCTGCGGCTTCCGATGATTCCTTATGGTCCAAAACCAAACGCTACGTCGTCGAGTTTTTTATCGGACAATACTGATTTTGTCATATCCCTGCCAAGCCCGACAGTTCGGGCTAGACCTCGAAAAGTCCCTAATAACATTGAAATTTTTTGTTGAAAATCTAAGCAAAAAACGCTTACTTCATACATAATTATGGGATTGGTTTTGGAGGCCTATTCCCATGTTTGAAGTACTCAGTGATAATGATCCTCGCCAGACGGTGATTAAGGTTGTCGGTGTGGGTGGCGGCGGTGGTAACGCCGTGGAACACATGATTGAGCGTGGTGCTCAAGGCATTGAATTTATTGCAATTAATACGGACTACACGGCTTTGTCGCACTCACGGGCTCATGCAACGCTGCAAATCGGTAAAACCGGTTTGGGTGCCGGCGCACGTCCCGAAGTCGGTGAGCAGGCTGCCATTGAAGCCAAAGATCGTATTAGAGAACTTCTGCAGGGCGCAAACCTTGTGTTTATCACAGCCGGTATGGGCGGCGGCACGGGAACGGGAGCCGCTCCTGTTGTGGCTCAAATTGCCCGTGAAATGGGTATTCTGACGGTCGCAGTCGTCACCAAGCCCTTCAGTTACGAAGGCGCTTTGCGTATGCAGCGCGCAGAAGAAGGTTTGGTGAAACTCAAGCAATGTGTTGATAGCCAGATTGTGATTCTCAACGATAAGCTTGAAGACGAATTAGGTGAAGATGCTTCCGTGAGTGAATGCTTTGCAGCCGCTGATGATGTTCTTTTCAAGGCATGTGCAGGCATTACGGAAATTATTCAAACTCCGGGTTTGATCGGTGTTGATTTCGAAGATCTTCGTACAGTGATGAGCGAACGCGGTACCGCGATGATGGGCTCAGCCATGGCTTCCGGTCCCGATCGTGCTCGCATTGCTGCTGAAAATGCCGTGGCTTGTCCGCTTCTTGAAGGCGTGACGCTCAACGGCGCTCGTGGCGTCTTGGTCTATATCACCGCCAGTGAAGAGACGATGAAGATGAAGGAAACCAAGACCGTGATGAATATCATCACCAACTTCACGGCTAAGGGCGCTCAAGTGATTTACGGCTCTGCCTACGATGACAGCATGGGTGACTCTATGCGTGTGACGGTGGTGGCCACCGGCTTGGATGGCGGCAAGGAAAAAGAGGTCGCTCCGATTGATAAGCCTGACGGAGAAATTTCGGTTTGGGAATCCAATAAGCGTACTTTTGATGAGCCTAAGCAGGCCGATCCTTGGCAGTCTCGCCAGCCTGCTTCGCAACCGGGCGGATCCACTCAGCAACCTGTGCGCACTTTGAATGAAACGCAACAGCCGGCTGAGGTTAAGCCAGCAGAGGAAAAGTCGACGCCCGTCGTTGAAACGAAACCCGAGCAACCCGCTGCTGAGGAAAAGACTCAGGATGAGTGGGAAAAGGGTTGGTGGGCCATCCGCCACGACACGAAGTAAGCACTCATTTATTTATGCTTAAACAACGAACACTTAAAAAAGTCGTCCGTACGGTGGGTATTGGCCTGCATTCAGGTCGCAAGGTGCATTTAACTTTGCGACCGGCAGAACCCGATACCGGCATTGTTTACTCGCGAGTCGATTTGGATCCGCCGGTCGTGATGCCTGCTGAAGCCACCCGCGTCAATGACACCCGAATGGCGACCACTTTAAACGAAGGTCCGGTCAAGATTTCCACTATTGAGCACTTAATGAGTGCTTTTAACGGCTTGGGGATCGATAACTGCTACGTGGACGTGGATGCGCCGGAAATTCCCATTATGGATGGGTCAGGCGCGAGTTTTGTATTTCTTATTCAGGCCGCAGGCATTGTTGAACAGTTCGCCCCCAAGCGTTTTGTTCGCGTGACTAAAACGGTTCGGGTCACTGAAGGGGACAAGTGGGCGCAGCTTGAGCCTCACGAGGGTTTTTCGCTTGCCTTTAGCATTAATTTCGGCCATCCTGCCATCGACAGTACAAAGCAATTTACTGAGGTTGATTTCTCTACCGTCGATTATGCGCACTCGGTGAGCCGCGCCCGTACGTTCGGCTTTGTGCAGGATGTGGAGATGCTGCGCTCAATCGGTTTGGCTCAGGGCGGTACGCTTGAAAATGCGGTGGTGATGGATGAGTATAGGGTACTCAATCCCGAGGGGTTGCGTAGTCAGGATGAGTTTGTCAAACACAAAATTCTCGACGCAATGGGCGACCTTTATGTATTAGGCCATCCGCTTTTGGCTCGTTACAGCGCCCATAAGTCAGGTCATGGTCTCAATAATAAATTGCTGCGTGCGCTTTTGGCTGATCCCGAATCTTGGGAATGGGCAACGTTTGAAAAAAATGATGCCCCCAAGGATTTCTCTTTTGAAAAGGTCAAAGCCATGTGATTGGCATCCGGGTGAGCCGTTTTTTCGAATTGAGCCCAATCGGAGTACTATCCTGATTGTGGCAAACCGATAGAAAACGGCTCATTTGATGTCTCTTTTCACGCTTTTTCTGATCACGTCTTTAGCAAACATTCTCTCGCCCGGCATGGGTGTGATCTTTGCCATTGTGCTTTCTTTGCAGCAAGGGTGGCATAAAACCGCATTTTTTGCTTTAGGTCAGGCTGTTGGTATTGCACTGCTTTTTACGGCAGCCATGTCCGGAATGGGCGTTATTTTAGCTTCCAGTCCCACTCTTTTTTCGATAATCAAAATCTGCGGTGCTTTCTTCATTCTCTATTTGGGTTGGCGCAGTTGGCATAAGCCCGGGATGCATTTCGGAACAAAAGGCGATCAACAAGGGCCTGCTTCAGAAACTCAAGTGCCGAAAGATGCCTGGAACAATTTTTCAAAAGGGGTAGTGATTTCTTTATGCAATCCTCAGCCCATCATTTTCGGTATCAGTGTTTTGCCGCAATTTGTGGACCCGGCCCAGTCCTATGTAGCACAGTCTGTTCTGATGATTGTTGTTTACGCCGTTTTGGTTTTCATCAATTTGGTGATGTATTCGATTTTGGCTGAAAGGGCCAGACGCTTTTTCTCAGGGCCAAAAGGCTCTCAGATCATTAATCGGGCGACCGCCTGCGTATTTTTCATCATCGGTTTTTTAGTACTGGGATTTGCAGTGAGCGATTTTCTCTAGAGAACTAGAGCTTTAACGCTTCGGCGAGTCTTTCCAACGCCTTACGGACGTTTTCATCTTCGGTGCGTTTGGCACTGGCGTAGACGGCTTCAGAGGCTCCGGGCTGGGCCACACGGGGGGCGTCCTTAGGATAGGGTTCAAAATCGGGCAGTGGTTTGATTTTGCCGGCTCTTATTGCCTGAATCGGGAAATTTAAACCGATATCAAAAAGCGCTTTTTCCAGTGTCGGTTGAATTTGTTTGAGGCGATTGGCAATGGTTGCCGTGGTTGTGTTGATGATGATGCCTTGAGCAGAGCATTCAATATGCACACAATGCTGAAAATCGATGTTAATACGTTTTTTACGGCAGGCATGCTCGAGCACCAGTGTCACTTTGGATGCCACCATTTGACGAGCGATAAAAGAGTCACCGTCGAGTGAATTAAAAACTGTTTTGATATTTTCCAGACCGTACATGATTTTCCTCTGATCGGCATTTTCTCATAGATAGCTTGCCAATGAGAAATGAGCACAAAAGTTACAAAAAAAGCTCGCAAAACTCAAAAAACTAAGAAATTTCAAAGCGAAATTGATCTGTCAATATGCGATAATCTCGAGCTATGGTTTGTCTCATTGACAAAAGTTGTCGTCAAAATTAACAAGAACGCGAAGTGTCTGATCACTCTCGCACAGGGTAAAAAAGATGTTTTCTGAGCTTTTAACGAAAATTTTCGGCAGTCGCAATGACCGCTTGATTAAACAGTACCGTCGTCAGTGCGTTGCGATCAATAAGTTGGAACCGACGATCAAAGCTTTGAGTGATGAAGAGCTCAAAGGCAAAACTCAAGAATTCCGTGATCGACTCGCAAAAGGTGAAACGCTCGAGGCATTACTGCCTGAAGCTTTTGCCGTTGTTCGTGAAGCCAGTTTACGTGTTTTGGGGATGCGCCACTTTGACGTACAGTTGATCGGCGGCATGGTGTTAAACGATGGCAAGATTGCTGAAATGCGTACCGGTGAAGGTAAGACGCTCACCGCAACCTTGGCTGTGTATTTAAACGCTCTGCCGGGTAAGGGTGTTCATGTGGTGACGGTCAATGACTATTTGGCCAAACGTGACGCCGAATGGATGGGCCGAGTTTACAACTTCCTCGGGATGACTGTCGGAACGATTTACAGCCAACAACCCAATGAAGAAAAGGTCCAGGCCTACGCTGCAGACATTACCTACGGTACCAATAACGAGTTTGGTTTTGACTATCTGCGTGACAACATGGAGTACGACATCCATCATCGTCGTCAACGCGGTCTGCACTATGCGATTGTCGACGAAGTGGACTCCATTTTGATTGACGAAGCTCGTACCCCTTTGATTATTTCAGGGCCTGCTGACGACAACACTGAGCTCTATGCCAAGATCAACGATATCCCGCCTCTTTTAACCCGTCAGGCAACGGAAAAGGGTGAAGGGGATTACTGGGTTGATGAAAAAGCGCACCAGGTTTATATCTCCGAACAAGGCCACGAACACATCGAGCAGATCCTGACTGAACGCGGCCTTATCCCTCAAGGACAAAGCCTCTACTCGGGTCAAAACATTATTTTGATGCACCACCTGATGGCTTCTTTGAGAGCGCATTCACTATTTAAGCGTGATCAGCACTATGTGGTTCAAAACGGTGAAATCGTCATCGTGGACGAATTCACGGGCCGTCTGATGCCGGGTCGCCGTTGGTCCGAAGGTTTGCATCAGGCCATTGAAGCTAAGGAAGGTGTCAAGATCAATCAGGAAAACCAAACGTTTGCCTCGATCACTTTCCAGAATTACTTCCGTATGTATGAAAAACTGGCTGGTATGACCGGTACGGCTGATACGGAAGCCTACGAATTCCAGGATATTTACGGTTTGGAAACGGTTGTCATTCCGACTCATAAGAAGATGATTCGTGATGACCAGCAAGACAAGGTGTTCCGCACGGTCGATGAAAAGTATCGCGCGATCATTGAAGACATCAAAGAATGCAACAAGCGCCAGCAACCGGTTCTGTTGGGTACGACCTCAATTGAAAACTCTGAAGCGCTCAGCCAACTGCTTGATAAAGAAGGAATCAAACACAATGTGTTGAACGCCAAGCAGCACGAACGTGAAGCTCAGATTGTTTTGGAAGCTGGCCGCCCGGGTGTAGTGACGATTGCTACGAACATGGCTGGCCGCGGTACCGATATCGTTTTGGGCGGTGGCATCAATAAACATATCGATGACATTAAGACCAATCCCGATCTGAGTGAAGAGGAAAAACAGGCTCAGATTGAAAAGGTTAAAGCCGAGTGGCAGATCGAACACGACAAGGTGGTGGCCGCAGGCGGTCTTCGAATCATCGGCAGTGAACGCCATGAGTCCCGCCGTATTGACAACCAGTTGCGTGGTCGTGCCGGTCGTCAGGGTGACCCGGGTTCGTCATGCTTCTACCTCTCGATGGAAGATCCGTTACTGAGAATCTTCGGCGGTGACCGTATGCGTGCGATTGCCGACAAACTTAAACTTGAAGAGGGTGTGGCCATTGAATCCAATATGCTTACGCGCATGATCGAAAGTGCTCAGCGTAAGGTCGAAGGCCGCAACTACGATATCCGTAAGCAGTTGCTTGAATTTGACGACGTTCAAAATGACCAGCGCCGTGAAATTTACCGCTTGCGAAATGAAATTTTGGAAAGTTCCGATTTAAGCGAAATGGTGACCAATTTGCGTCATGGCTATTTCACGGATCTTTTCAGAACGTATGTGCCGGTGGATACCGTTGAAGAGCAATGGGATCTCAACACCTTGACGACGATTCTCAAGAGTGAGTGGGGTATTGATCTGGACTTTGCCGGCATGCTTGAAAAGAGTAACTCAACCACCGATGAAGATTTGCTCAAGGCCTTGATCGATGAAGTGGATCGTATTTATAACGAAAAGGTGGAGTTGGCCGGTCCTCAAGCTATGCACGATTTTGCCAAACAAGTGACGCTGCAAGTTTTGGATAGCATCTGGCGTGCCCACATCACGGCTTTGGATGCTTTGCGTCAGGGTATTTACCTGCGTGGTTACGCTCAAAAGCAACCGAAGCAGGAATACAAGCGTGAAGCCTTCTCCATGTTTGAAACGCTGCTTGATCGTGTGCGCGAAAACGTGATGCGTGTGTTGATGACTGTTCGTATCCAGACTCGTGAAGAAGCCATGGCTGAACAGCAACGGGCTCAGCAGCAGGCGCTGGAACGTGCTCAGGCAATTGCTCAGGCCCAAGCTCGGGCCCAAGCCGAACAGCAGGCCAAGCAAAAGGTGGTGCATGACGATGAAGGGCACGAATTGTCCTTTACCGGCATATCACCCGCCGGCGTTGATCTCGATAAAGTCGATTGGCGAGGCGTTTCTCGCAACGATCCTTGCCCCTGTGGGTCGGGTAAAAAGTTTAAGAATTGCCACGGTCACATTGACTGATTTCAGAAACATTTAACCTAAGGGCGCTCAAGTCGGGCGCTCTTTTTTTCAGAAGTGCCGAAAAATGACAGATCGAATTGAAACATTGGTTGCCTGTGCAGTCCTGATGGATGAGCAGGGACGTTGTCTGTTGAATTCCAGACCGCAAGACAAGGTTTATGGCGGTTGGTGGGAGTTCCCCGGTGGAAAGCTTGAAGCGATGGAGACAGCTGAAGAAGCGGCCAAGCGCGAGGTGCGAGAGGAGTTGGGCCTTGATATTGCAGAGGCGGTTCCTTGGGTGACGATCGTTCATGATTATCCGCATGCTTTGGTTCGGGTTCATTTCCTGCGCTCCTGGAAGTGGCGAGGTACGCCCAAAGCACTCGAAAGACAGGACTCGTTCGGGTTCTTTGCACCGAATGAATGGCCCGAACCGCTTCTGGAGGCAAGTAAGCCCTTGAGAGAATGGCTCAAATGCCCCAAACACTGGCTCAAAATTAAGTCGGCTCAGGCGGCGGATTTTTTTGAATCACAAAAAGGCAGAACTTTTGACGGGGCTATTTTATGTGGTGAGCACGCCGCAGAATTTGAGACTTGGAAAGAAAAATTAGCGCCTTTGGGGGTTCGTGAGATTTGGGTGGATGCCGAGGCAAAAGCGGATGTTCAGCACAAAGCCGACGGCGTCTTTGTCGATGACAACCAAAGCAGTGACGCTATTGAAAATAAACGTTTTGCCGTCAAGGCTGATATCAGTCGTTGGGATGAAATCGCTGCCCAAGGCGCTCTTTTTGCCTGGGTTGATCCAGCAGTACGGGTTGCTTCAAGCGCCTGGCTTCGTTTAATGGCCGATAACCCCGTACCGCTCTTTCTCACGAATATAAAGATCAATGACGAAAAGTTATTGAGACCGCACGGGGCACACGGTTGGATTGAAACTATTTAGTCTCGCCTGAAGAGTCTTTTTTCTCTTCTTCTAAATGAGAAAAAAGCTCTTGGGCCAGTTTGTCGGCTTCGCTTTCGTTTGTTTGGGCGTAAGAATTGCCGCGAATAACGTAAGCATCACTTGCCCACTCGCCCAAGTCAATCAGTTTGCATCGCTCCGAGCAAAACGGGCGCCAGGGATTTTTTTCTGACCATTCAACCGGTTTCTTACAAGTCGGGCACTTGACAATCATACGGGTTCTCTCGATTTAGGCGACTGGCGCGCCATGTTGAGGTAAAAGTCGTGCAATCGACGCACTTGTTGAGTGAGCGCTTCCACCGTGGACTCATTGACGATGACTTCATTGGCAATAGCTTTTCTGGCATCGCGAGTAGCCTGAGTTGCGATAATGGCCATGACTTCTTCGGCAGAAAGCTTAGAGCGCTGCATGACACGAGCCACTTGAGTTTCAACTTCACAGTCGATCACCAAAATACGGTCACAACGACTGATCCACTGAGGACTTTCCGCTAAAAGGGGAACAACCAGCACAACATAGGGGGCTTGTGAGTGCTGAGAGATCGAGGCCATCGTTACATTAGCGATGATCGGGTGCAAGATAGCTTCCAGCTTATGACGGGCTTCGGGATCTTTAAAGACCAATTCGCGCATTTTATTTCGATCAAGCCGCCCCGAAGGATCAATCAACTCATCGCCGAATGCCTCACGAATGGCAGGAATGGCCAAACCGTTGGGAGCAGTGATCGCGTGGCTGATCAAATCCGTGTCAATAACGGGCACACCCAATGCCTCAAAAGCGTTACTGGCTTGAGTTTTCCCGGAGCCGATTCCGCCGGTCAAGCCCACAATCCATGTCATGAAAAAACCTATGAAAGAATAATTGAAAGACTCACAAATTATACGTTCTTTGGAGTCGTCAATTGAAAAAAGAAAATGTTTTTCCTCATGTCCTAGGTAGCCACGCGTAATGCAGTTAATGACGTTTTTTTTTCAGGACAAGACAGGAGCGCTTTTTCCCTATTCGGCGTGGGTCTTGTTTGGACTAACCGTTAACAGATTCTGGGCAGCTGCTCACCGTTTAACCAATCAACGCTTCTGCGGCCACCCAGAAGCGTTTTCATTTCAACAAAACCGGCATTTTCTTGTGTGACTTCTCCGATAATGGCTGCATCGCGACCGTGAGGGTGCACTTTCATGATGCGCAAAACCTTCTGTGCATCATTGGGGTTACAGATCACGATGACTTTGCCTTCGTTGGCGACAAAAAGAGGATCGAGCCCTAAAAATTCACAGGCGGCAGCAACCGAAGGTTTAACGGGAATGGATTCTTCGTTCAGAAAAATCCCGACACCGCTTTGATGGGCAATTTCGTTAAGCGTTGCTGCCAATCCGCCTCGAGTCGGATCACGTAAGACATGAATGTCGGGGACTGCTGACAACACTTTTTCAATCAGATCATTTAAGGGGGCGGTGTCACTTTCAATTTCTGTTAAAAAGGACATGTTTTCCCGTTTGGACAAAATGGCTGTTCCGTGGTCACCCATGGATCCCGAAATCAAAATCACATCTCCCGGCCGAGCATTCTTACCGGAAATCGGGAAATCCGTTATTTTTTCTCCGATTCCGGTCGTTGAGATATAAATGCCATCGCTGTGACCTTTTTCGACCACTTTGGTGTCACCGGTGACGATGGCAACGTGTGACTCTTTCGCACTTTTTGCCATCGACTCAACGATTTTGTTGAGATCGCTCAAAGCAAAGCCTTCTTCAAGGATGAAACTCGCAGCAATGTATAAGGGTTTGGCACCACACATTGCTACATCATTGACCGTGCCGCAAACTGCGAGTCGCCCGATGTCTCCGCCTGGGAAAAATAAGGGTGAGATCACATGCGCATCGCACGAAACGGCTATAGGTCGTTTCATGGGCGGGAGAACCGCACCGTCGTGTCCCTCATCGAGCCAATCATTGGTGAAGTGGCGTGCGAAAATTTCTTCAATTAATTGGGCACTCGCGAGGCCGCCCGCACCGTGAGTCATTTCGATGCGGCCGCCTTTCAGATCGAGATGGCGAACGTAGCTGGGTTTAATGGATGACATTTGAATCCTTCTTACTTTGTTGTTTTTTGAACTCCGGAACCTTTGGGTGCATAACGCCAGTAGGCCGCGCATGCCCCTTCAGAGCTGACCATGCAAGCGCCCATCGGGTGAGCAGGCGTGCAAACCGTACCGAAAAGCTTGCAGTCTCGGGGTTCTTTTTCTCCTCGTAAAATCGCCCCGCATGCGCATGCCTTGTTGTCCGGGCTGTGAAGTTCGGGCATATTGAAACGCTTTTCAGCATCGAAGTCTTGAAATTCGTCGGCAAGTTTCAGCGCAGAAAATGGCACTTGTCCTAATCCTCGCCATTCAAACGACTTCCGAAGTGTGAAAACGTCTTTCATCAACTTTTTGGCGATTAAATTACCTTCAGGGCTTACCGCTCTTGTGAATTCATTTTCCACACAGTGACGCTTTTCGTTGGTTTGTTTAATCAGCATCAAAATGGCAAGAAGCATATCAATGGGTTCGAATCCGGCGATCACAACAGGCTTTTCCCAATTTTTGGCAAAGCCTTCATAGGCATTTGAGCCGATGATAGTCGAAACATGAGCCGGACCCACCAGCCCGTCTAAAAGGCCCGCCGGAGAGTTCTTCGAAGCACTCTTGAGAATATGCTCCATGGCAGCGGGCGTGAGCACGTGATTGACGAAAACAGAAAAATTCTTAAGTCCCAAATTTTTTGCCGTTTTCACCGCAACGGCAGTGGGCGGAGTCGTGGTCTCAAATCCGATTGCAAAAAAGACGACCTGCCGGTCGGGATTGTTTTTTGCCAGATTTAAGGCGTCCATGGGAGAGTAAACCATGCGTACATCCCCTCCGAGAGCGCGGCAATTAAAAAGCGACAGCCCTTTGGAGGTGGGCACACGCAAGGTATCGGCATAAGTACAAAGGATCACTTTTTCGGTTAATGCCAAGTTGATCGCCATCTCGATTCGCCCGACCGGTAAAACACAAACCGGACAGCCCGGCCCATGAATCATTTTGACATTTGGGGGCAGCAAGTCAGTCAGTCCCCAACGCGACAGTACATGGGTGTGACCACCGCAAAATTCCATGAAACGGTAGGAGCGGTCGGTGCGGGTTTGGCGGGCAATTTCCTCGCTTAGGGCAGCGGCCTTTTCCCGGTCACGGTATTCCGTTACGTATTGCATTACATGAACTCCGCCTCTTTTTTTCCCTCGGCTGCAATACTTTTGAGTAACTCCTGGGTTTGGCGGGCTTGAGCCGAATCAATACGATTCAGTGCAAAACCCACATGAACGATAACCCAATCGCCTGCAGCGGGATTTTCAATTAACGAAACGTTGACCTCTTTTTCTATGCCATTGAAATCGCACAGAGCATTTTCACTGTCAATTAATTTGATGATTTTTGCCGGTACAGCCAAACACATAGTCTTTTTCCGATGAAACGTGTTCAACGGTCTCCTTCAAAAATAAATTGATCGGCCTGAGCTTCTAGTGCAAGATGCGCCAACCACACCTGCCCTAACGCCAGTCCTCCGTCTCCGGCGGGGACCTTCTGCGGGTAGTAGCTTTCCATGTTTTGTGCGTGTAACTCATTGACCAAACAAGCCGTCAGGATACGATTGGCCATGCAGCCGCCCGTTAAAGCGATAGGACCCCTGTAATCCGTTTGTCGGCAGGCTCTGAGCGTCAATTGCACCAAGCCACATGCCAGTGTCGCATGAAAGTCGGCCGCCCATTGCGAAACGCTTTGGGTGTCAAGCGAGCTGTGCGCACAGACTATTTTGTCTAAAAAAGGTAGCAGGTTCAGTTGCCCGCCTTTAATCTCAAAACCGTCGCGATGCACATGAGGCACAGCTTTGTAGGCCGTACTTTCCAACAGCATGGCCGCACGGGCTTCATCGTGTTGGATGTCGCACAACCCCAAAAGTGCACTGAGTGCATCAAAAAGTCTGCCAACTGACGAGCTCGCAGGCGAGAGTTTGCAATTCGTGACGAGCGAACCGAAGTGTGCAGCGTTGGGCAGGGTGGGGAAAAATTTTTCAATGAGAGACTCTTTTTTAAGAAGAGTCAAGACCGAAGCGCCCATGCGGCGAGGTTCGTGTGCGGCGATGTCGCCGCCCGGAAGCGGCAAGGGTAAAAGCGTTCCCCAACGTTCAAAGCCGGTTCTTTTCACCATGAGTAGCTCCCCACCCCAAATTTCTTTACCGGGACCCAGTCCGACGCCGTCAAGCGCAAGGCCGAGTGTGGGCTCTTTACGGTTGAGCTCCGCCATGGCTACCCCAATATGCGCAGCATGATGGTAAATGGAGAAAAACTTGGCATGAGTTTCATCAGCGAGCTTGGCAGCATAACGGGTGCTGAAAAAGTCCGGATGCGCATCGGAGACCACAACTTGTGGTTTAATCTCATAGAGGTGGGCAAGATGAGAAGCAGCCTCTCGGTATGCTTCAGTGGTTTGGGTATTTTCTAAGTCTCCGATATGTTGGGTTAAAAAGACATCCTCATCTCGTGTGAGCGCAGCCGTGTTTTTCAGATAGGCACCTGCGGCAAAAGTGGGCTCAATTGCTTGGTCAAACTTGATGGCTTCGGGTGCGTAGCCGCGCGATCGTCGGATGAAGATCGGCTTCTCGCCCACCATACGGACAACGGAATCATCACAGCGAGTGAGAATATCACGGTTATGAAGAAGGAAGAAATCGGCAATCCCTGACAGTTTCTCCAAGGCCTCATCATTGCCGATGACCAGAGGTTCACCCGAGCGGTTAGCCGAGGTCATCACAAGCATTTCATTTAAGCACAATGATTCGGTCCACTGAGCACCATCGGGTTTACCTGCCAATGAATGAAAAAGCAGCCAATGCACAGGTGTATAAGGCAACATAATGCCGATGTCGGATAAGCCATCGGCAATGCCCGGTAAATCAATGTTTGCTTTTTTGGGTAAAAGAACAATCGGTCTGGCAACACTTTCGAGGATTGAGCGTGCAGCTTCACTGATTTCTGCGTAAAGTGCGGCACTTTTTGCATTGGCCATCATAACCGCAAGCGCTTTCTCATCGCGCCCTTTCCGTTGTCTCAGTTCAGCAACGGCTTGCGGATTACGGGCATCACACACAAGGTGAAAGCCCCCCAAACCTTTGACCGCGACAATTTTCCCTGCACGGATCGCATCAATTGTCAGATCGATCGGGTCGCCTTCAATCGCTTCGCCTCGTGCGTTTTCAAAGCAAAGTTCAGGACCGCAAACCGGACAAGCATTGGGTTGAGCGTGAAAGCGTCGATCCAAGGGGTCTGTATATTCCTTTTGACACTGCGGGCACATTTTAAAAGGTGCCATAGTGGTCTGCGGCCGATCGTAGGGCAGGTGTTTGGTAATCGTAAAGCGCGGACCGCAGTGGGTGCAGTTGGTAAAGGCGTAACGGTAACGGCGGTTGCCGGGCGTAAACATGTCTTCGAGACAAGCCTTACACGTGGCAGCATCAGCCGTGATAGCCGTTTTGACTTTACCTTCCTGACTTTCGGTAATGGTGAAGTCTGTGTAGCCTTTAACCGGTGTATCCGACATGTGTATGTAGTCAATACGGGCCAGAGGCGGTTTACCTTGACGCATGGCTTCGGGAAAAGCTAATACTTGGTTGTCTTCACCTTCGAGTACCACCCCGACTCCTTCAGCATCGTTAAATACTTCGCCATTGAGTCCGAGTTCTCTGGCGATGCGATAGACCGTCGGTCGAAAACCGACTCCTTGAACCAATCCGTTAATACGGAAAAATTTTGCGATCATGGCTTTTTCCCGTTATAGGCTGGCCAAGGTTTTTTGAGCTTCAAGCCACGTGATCCATTTATCGAGCCCATCGCCTTTGGTTGAGGAAACTCTGAGAATCCGAATTTTCGGGTTGACTCGCCGGGCATATTCTTCACAGGCTTCGATATTGAAGTTGACGTAGTCAAGAAGATCGACCTTATTGATGATCATCACGTCGGACGCTCTGAACATGTCGGGGTATTTGAGCGGTTTGTCTTCGCCTTCGGTTACCGAGAGAATGACTACCTTATGGGCTTCGCCGAGATCAAATTCGGCAGGGCAGACGAGATTGCCTACGTTTTCAATAAAGAGCACTGAGTTATCGGACAGCTGCATATGGCCGAGTGCGTGACGAACCTGTTCGGCATCAAGGTGACAGCCCTTACCCGTATTGATCTGATGGGCTTGAACACCAGTAGCCCGAACCCGCTCGGCATCATTGCTGGTTTGTTGGTCGCCTTCAATGACACTGATGGTGAGTTTCTCACCGGCAGCTTTAATCGTTGCACAAAGTAGCTCTGTCTTGCCCGAGCCGGGACTGGAGACAAAATTCAGGGCGAGGATATGCTTTTGTCGGAAATAGTCACGGTTTTCATTGGCCACCGCATTGTTGCGTGACAAGATGTCTTCTTCAATCGCAATGGCGCGTTCGGTGCCGACAGCCGCATCGTGAGAGTGCAAGTCCGACTCTCCGTGCTGATGTTCATGATGCTCGTGCGTGTGCGTGATGAGATTGCCGTTTTCATCGACGTGCGTATGAGTATGAGGGTGGTTGCCGCCGCAACCGCATGTCGTACACATCATTGAACTCCTTATTCTCAACTAATTATTCGTTTTAGTCATCGGCCACAATGTCAATGACTTTCAATTCAGTTCCGCCGGTGGCTGTCAGGTGATATCCGCCGCAGTGTGGACAAGCTTCTCCGTAGCGTTTTAAGGGCACTTCAAGTGAACAGTCCATGCACCAGGCTTTGCCGGGTGGCCTGTCAATAACGAGTTCGGCACCTTGAGCACAACCGTTTTGCGTGACGGATTGCCAGGCAAAGCGCAGACTTTCAATATCAACTCCGGCAAGCTCACCGACAGCGATGCGCACGCTTTTTACTCGGTTGACATGGTTAGCCTGTGCCGTTCGTTGCACAATCTCGATGATGCCTTCGGCAATGGATAATTCGTGCATCAGACCTCCTTTTGAGGCCACTGAACGGTCACGCGGGTACAAGGATCAAAGGCGCAGGCTATGAGGTTAATACCGGTCACAATTGACTTCACGGCTCCGATTCTTTTATTGGCGTAGCGGTTCATGACTTCGACCATCGGACTTTCTTCCTGAAAAGCCCATTCAGTGGGGGCTACGATGTGGTACTGCATTTGTCCGCTTTCAAAGCGAAGAAAATGCATGAGTGTTCCGCGAGCGGTTTCAACGACTCCAGCCCCCCAACCCTGCTCCAAAGAATAGCTCTCAATGGTAAAGGCCGGTAGCAGACCTGAGGCGTAGTTCTTTAGCTCTTCAAGTCTTGCCAGCACCAGGTCCCTGACCCGAAAATCATTGCGTCTTCCTTGATTTTGTACGCTTCTGATCCGAGCCAAGGCTCCGGGAATACGAGCCCCTGCCCACTGAGGAGAAACTGCCCAATCAGGATAGTCCTGAAGGATGTTTACGAAAAGCTTCAAAATTTCTTTTTTATGAATCTCTTCAGGAAAAAGAAGTGCTTGACCGCTCATAGGCATGTCATCGAACCGTTCAAATGTGTGTTTGATGGCATTGATGGCAATTTTTTCACGTGCAAACCACAAGATGACAAGCGCTTTAAGGTCGGCTAAAAAGTTCTCTAAAGCGACATTATCTTGAGTCGGTGACTTCGATAGCTCCCAAAGTCTGCCTCGGAGCTCTCCGATTGTTCGAAGACTCTCCGGGCTCACTTTCCCGTGAATGGTAAAGGGCTGTAAATCCATGCTCAGTACGCGGATCGTTTCAAGAACAGCCTCGGCGGTGATCAGTTTGTTGCGATTACTTAAATTTTTGATAGTTTGACCGGTGGCAGCTTCTCGGGCAGCTTCAAATGCACAAACCTGAGCAATGGGACAAAGCCCCAGTAGCGATCGAAGAATGTCAGGTGCTTTGTCTGCTCCCAGAGATTGAACGGTTTTCGAAATAACCGTAGTCCGGTGGTTATGCAGATCAACCTGCAGGGCATGATTTTTTTCTTTAACGAGTAAAGACACTGAGGTCAAATCGGGGCTATGCAATTTACTTCACCTCCTTTGGTACGGGGCTGAAGAAATCTCGTCGAGACAGAGATTGCGGCAGACTTGCCGGTTTGATTTTCTCCTTTTCAGAAAGCTCCGAAGAGGTACTGAGCATTAGGTTAAGTGCCCGGGCAGCAAAATTCTCAGCCGCTCTTTGGTTATAAAGAGGATCGACCGGGCTCATCAGCGAACAGGATAAAAAAGACCCCAGGCGCTCACTTTTCATGCCAAGAAAACTGAATTGCCCAGCTGGAAGGGTAACAGGAGCAATTTTCCCTTCCAAAATGTCAGGCCACGTTGAATACTCGCCCCGGGCAAGCACGACCAAAATTGACCAAGGAGTCACTAACGCTCCGATCCAGTGTTTCCTATACGGCTGAAAGTCAATAGCCCTCACCTGCAATCGGTTGTTGCAGATGGGCAGACTCTTCATGTGCTGGTTATAAATTCGGGTAAATTCGGCCTCGAATTCACCGGCCGGGCAATGATTACGGTCAAGCACAACAACCTCTTAAAAAAGCTTTTTTTCAGACTACTCTGAATTAACTTTAAATAGTGATCAAAACCGTACCGATTCGGACATATTTCAAGAAGATTTTGAAAAATCGTATAAAAATAAAAGAAAATATAACAAATTGAGCAAAACATACCCCTTTGGTGTAATAAAACACTGCGTTTGCCTGTAAGTGTTGGACTTTTCGTGTCATACAATCTAATCAAGGACGAGAGAACGTCTTACTTAGCAGGCCTTTTTGTTTGAATCATGGCAGGCGAAAGGCTAAGGAGAACCCCTTTATGTATGAAACTCAATATGAAGCGTTGCGACGCCAAGGAGTCAGCCGCCGCAGCTTTTTGCAATTTTGCTCACTGACGGCTGCCAGTTTGGGTTTGGGCAGCGCCGGCGCTCAGGAAATTGCCCAGGCCATTGAAACGAAGCCGAGAATGCCAGTGGTTTGGCTTCACGGTTTGGAATGCACGTGTTGCACGGAATCGTTTATCCGTTCCTATCATCCTGTAGCCAAAGACTTGGTTTTGTCGATGATCTCTCTTGACTACGATGATACGATTATGGCAGCAGCAGGCCATCAGGCAGAGGCAGCGCTCGAAGAGACAATCACTAAGTACAAGGGCAATTACATCTTGGCCGTAGAAGGCAATGTGCCTTTGAATGAAGACGGCATCAATTGCATTCCTGCGGGAGAAACTTTCCTGCAAAAGATTAAACACGTAGCAGCCGGTGCAAAAGCCGTGATCGGTTGGGGCTCTTGTGCGGCCTGGGGATGCGTGCAGGCTGCCAAACCCAATCCCACGCATTCAGTCCCTATTACAGAAATTATTACGGATAAGCCCATTGTGTTGGTGCCCGGTTGTCCGCCGATTCCTGAAGTGATGACGGCCGTCGTGACTTATATTCTTACTTACGATCGGATTCCGCCTTTGGATCGTTTGGGTCGTCCCAAGATGTTCTACGGGCAGCGCATTCACGATAAGTGCTACCGCAGAGCGCACTTCGATGCCGGTCAATTTGTCGAAAAATTCGACGATGAGGGTGCCAAACTCGGGTATTGCCTCTACAAGGTCGGCTGCAAAGGTCCGACGACATACAATGCTTGCTCCACAATTCGGTGGAACGAAGGTTTGTCTTGGCCGGTGCAGTCCGGTCATGGATGCATCGGTTGCTCTGAACCGAATTTCTTTGATAAAGGATCGTTTTACGAACACGAAACGACGATTCTGCCGCCCGGTTTCGGTGGAATTGAATCGACTGTCGATAAGGTGGGCCTGGCCACAGTTGGGGTGGTCGGCGCCGCAGCTATCGCTCATGCAGCATTGTCAGCTGTCGCTCAAGCGCGAGCCAAAAAGACCAATAAAGATCTCGGGAGGGAAGAATAATGGCAGACCGTCGTATTGTTGTTGATCCTGTTACGCGTATTGAAGGTCATCTGCGTGTACAGGCCGTCTTGGGTAATGGCGGCAATGTCATTACGGATTCCCAGAGTACAGGGACGATGTGGCGTGGGTTGGAAGTGATTCTCAAGGGACGAGACCCGCGTGATGCTTGGGCATTTGTTGAACGTATCTGCGGGGTGTGCACCGGTATTCATGCTTTGGCAGCGGTCAGAAGCGTGGAAGACGCAATCGGGATCAAAATTCCGAAAAATGCAAACATCATTCGCAATTTGATGAATGCAACGCTTTATACGCATGATCACATTGTTCACTTTTATCAGTTGTCTGCTCTGGACTGGGTGGACGTGGTCAGCTCTTTGTCGGCCGATCCCCGTGAGGTCTCAGAGCTGCAAAAGAAAATCAGCCCTCATCACCCGCTGAGTTCACCGGGCTACTTCCGCGATGTACAGAATCGTATGAAGAAGTTTGTGGCCTCCGGTCAGTTGGGCATTTTTGCCAACGGTTACTGGGGACATCCGGCTATGAAATTGCCCCCTGCCGTGAACCTTTTGGCGGTCACTCACTATTTGGAAGCGTTAGACTTCCAACGTGAAATCATCAAAATCCACACGATTTTGGGTGGGAAAAATCCTCATCCGAACTACTTGGTGGGTGGTGTCGCTTGCCCGATTAACATGCACGACTCCGGTGCCGCAGGCAATATGATCAATGAAGTCACAATGAACTACATGCGTGATATTGCTAAGCAGTCCGTGGAATTTGTTCGCAATGTTTATCTGCCGGATATCAAAGCCATTGCCTCCTTCTATCCGGAATGGTTCAAATACGGCGGTGGCATCGTCAAAAAGAATGTGCTCTGCTACGGTGATTTCCCTGAAATCGCCAACGATTGGTCCGAAAAGTCGCTTCAGATGCCTTCGGGTGCCATCATTGATGGGGATCTTACGCATGTGCACGAAGTGGATTTGCGCGATCCGACGCAAATTCAGGAATTTGTGGATCATTCCTGGTACAAATACCCGGAAGGTAAACAAGGTCTGCACCCCTGGGAAGGTGTGACGGATCAGGCCTTTGAATTACCTGAAGGATCGGTAGGCACGAAGACCAAGTTTGAATGGCTGGGTGAAAAAGGTAAATATTCGTGGATTAAGAGCCCGCGTTGGAAAGGCCACATGATGGAAGTGGGCCCCCTTGCCCGGCTTATTGTTTCCATTGCCAAGGATGTTAAGCCCTTTAAAGAACCTGCCCTTGAGCTTCTTAAAGAACTCAATTTGCCGCTTGAGGCTGTTTACTCTACATTGGGTCGCCATGCAGCGCGTGCGTTGGAGTGCGACTGGACAGCCCACAAAATGGTGCAGTATGTCGATGACTTGATTGCCAATATCAAGTCGGGCGATGAAACGGCAGCCAATATGGAATTGTGGGAACCGAAGACGTGGCCTAAAGAGTGTCGTGGTGTCGGTTTCTGCGAGGCCCCTCGCGGAGCACTGGGTCACTGGTGTGTCATTAAGGATACACGTATCGAAAACTGGCAGGCGATTGTTCCGACAACCTGGAATGCCTCGCCCCGTAGCCCCGAAGGACTTCAAGGAGCCTTTGAAACGTCCTTAATCGGGACGCCGGTTGCCGATCCGCAACGGCCTTTGGAAATCATCCGCACGATTCACAGTTTTGACCCGTGCTTGGCTTGTGCTACGCACGTTCTGGATCCGCAGGGACACGAGCTTTGCAATGTGCGGGTTCGCTAGGAGGATCGTTTATGAGAATTGATCCTGTCACTTTTGAAGTTGATCCGACGGGCGGAACTCACCCCATTTATGTGTGGGAAGCCCCGGTGAGAATTTGGCACTGGGCGATGGCCCTGTGCATGGCGGTAATGATTGTGACCGGTTTTTTGATCGGAGCCCCCATGGTTGCCAATCTGGGAGATACTTGGTCGACATATGATTTCGGTTATATCCGTTTGGCCCATTTTATTGCCGGCATGATTTTTACCGTACTCTTTATCTACCGGATCTTTTGGGCAATTGTCGGTAATCGCTACGCCCGCATGATCTTTATTCCGCCGCTTTGGTCCGTGAAGTGGTGGAAAGGGGTTATAGCCCAAGTGCTGTACTACCTCTTTATCAAGAAGACGGCACCGGAGTACGCCGGGCACAACCCCTTGGCACAATTAGCTATGTTTGCCATGTTTGTGTTGGGCAGTTTTGTGGTGATTATCACGGGCTTTGCTCTTTATGCACAGGCTTGGGGTTGGGATGTCAGCTGGATGGCTTGGTTCGGCTGGGTCTTTAGTCTCGCAGGCGACGCTCAGACCGTCCGTACAGTCCACCATGCCTGTATGTACGTGTTCATTCTCTTTTCGATTGCCCATATTTACATGTCCTTTAGAGAGGATGTGATGGGAGGGGCGACGACTCTGTCGTCTATGTCAACCGGCTTGAGAATGTTTAAAGAAACTCATCACTGAGACAGCTGTTGATGAGACTTGGGCTTGAGAAGTTGTCAGTGAGTTGCTTCTCAAGCCTCTTTCTTGCTCTAGAGCAACCTTTTTGCAGATGCTTGTAGACGGATCTGAGATGCCTAAATATGAAGTGCTTGTTATTGGAATCGGCAATATTCTCTGGGCCGATGAAGGATTCGGCGTTAGGGCGGTAGAAGCCTACCATCGTCGCTTTGCCGATGATCCGGTGGTCAGAGTCATTGACGGAGGGACGTTGGGCGCTTATCTTATCAATGAGGTGATGGAGGCTAAGCGTCTTTTGATTTTTGACTGTTGTGACTTTAAAGATCAACCGGGCACGCTGAAAGTCTTGAGAAATGAAGAGATCAGGCTTTGGGCATCAACTAAGATTTCGGCCCATCAGGCCGGCATGAATGATGTTCTGGTTACAGCCTCTTTATCCGGTTATGAGCCGCAAGCCATCACCGTGGTGGGTGTTCAACCTCTGGAGCTTGAAGATTACGGAGGCAGTTTGACCGGCATTGTCAACGAGCAAATTGAGCCTGCTCTTCAAGCCGCCCAAGAGCAAATGATTGCGTGGGGGTTTGCTCCACGAAAACGAGATGCCTACGAAGAGGTTGTACCGCTCGGAGAAGCCACACTTGAGCGTACACCTTATGAAGAAGGGCGACCGTCCGAGAACGAGGCTTGTCGCTTTGCAGATGTGCGATTTTTGAAGTAAGTCTTAACTGCTCGATAGTCGGTGAAGAAATGTGTATAGCGATTCCTAAAAAAGTGATTTCCTTGCATAACACAGCCAGTGGAACCAGTGCCGATGTGCAAGACGGCGATCAAGTCGAACGGGTGGATACCTCCTTGATTGAATCCGTTGCGGTGGGTGATTACGTCCTGGTTTTCAGAGGCAACGCCTTGCGTGTCGTTCAGGCAGAGGAAGCAATGAAAATTCAAGCCGCGCTCAATTGTGTGCAAAAGGTTATGCAAGGACAAGCCGATGAAGCGCAGATAGAGAATAGTTTTGCGGATTTGCAAAGCGACTCATCCCGATTGCCGCCTCATTTAGCTGCTTTAGTCGGTAAGAAAGTGATTGAATAAGGAGTTGACAATGCCCAAAGCGTTCAACGCCGTTACAGCAGAAATCAATCGTTTGGATATAGCCGAGCATCCGGCCTTTAAGCGTCTGTTCGGTCAGGCAGGCTTCAGTCTCATTGATTCATCTCAGTTGGAGGAATTTCTCAAAATTGAGGGATTGAAGATGCTGGTTTTTGCTGATGATCCCAATGAAAGAAAAACAACCATGGATATGGCGGTGATTGCGCCGGAGCTGAAAAAAGCTTTCAGCGGGACGCTGGCCGCTACAGCATGGGCTCAATTTAAAGAAGCCCGAAGCATGGCCTCGCGTTGGGGATTGCGCTCGATGCCTGCGGTGGCTATTTTCCGCGACAGTGATTTTCTCGGTGCAGTTCAAGGGCTCAAGACCTGGAGTGAGTATTGCTCGCTTTTGTCCGAAATTGTCCTTCGGGATAAACCTGCTGCGCGCACGATTGCTATCATGCCGGCGCAATCTGCCCGATGTGATGCGTGATTGAATTTTGAGGTGAAAAATGACTCAGATGTCATCGAATCGTTGGATTAATGTCGACTTGGATGCGCAAACGGAGCATGCTGCTGCAGAGGCGACAGTGAAATTTTTGCTAGAAGTGCAAGCGGCGCTTTTTTCGAAAGGTTCTGAAGAAAACAAGCCTTTATTGACGGTACCGTTTGACCGATTTGATCCCAACCACCTTCAATTTATTTTGGCTACGGTCGGTAGCGGTGAAGTTCGGGCGACAGTGGGGGATAGTATCCGTCTGGAAGAGACAATGATTGAAGGCCTGTGGCGAATTCAGGAAAACGGAGTCGACCGTTTTGAAGTGGTTTGTGTTCCTGATGTGCTTTTAAAGAATTTGTCTGATGAATTCTTGACGGTGCCGACTCAGACGCCCGAGGGTGTCTTTGCCGCTTCTGCGATTCTTCAAGAGCTATCAAGTGCTCAACGGACTGAAGATCTGCAATCACTATCATTTGAACCACCCTATACGGTTGAGATTTCCAGACAACCGTTAAGTCCGGCTGATGGGGAATTTATCGAAAAAGTGTTGGGTAAAGGCGTTATCGATATCAGTATTTCCGGTTTTGCCAGAGCTCATATCCAAAGCACAGCCAAAAAAGGCATATGGCGTAATCGAATCTTCAATAATGCGGGTAAAGCACTTTTTGATGCCTACGTTGTGACGAAGATGCCCCCGGAAGTCGGAGAGTCGATTGAGCAGATGCAATCAGGTGCTAAGCGTTGCGACGAAATTTTAAGTTGGCTCAAAGAAGATTTGGCTAGCGGTAGACTCTGAGGCGAGTTCATGCCACAAGAAACAATAGATAAAGTATTGGATCGGTTGAATCGGGAGCGCATCGGTCCACAAACCAAAATGCAATGTAAGGTCTGTTGGTATGTCTACGATCCTCAAGAGGGTTGTGAAGAATTTGATATACCGCCGGGAACGGCTTTTAATGACTTACCGGACTACTTTACTTGTCCCGGCTGCGGAAATGAAAAGAGCGGCTTTTTGCCGCTCCCTGACAATCAAGGCTGAAGAATTTTAGAAACTCAATACTTCGCCGTCGGCAGGAATAAAGAGTTTTTGAAGACCTTTAGCCTCAGCAAACTCTCTTAATGATTGCCGGGTGACCGTTGCGTGAGAGACACCTTCCACGTGAGTAGCAATGACTTGAATTTGTGGGAAATCCTGCATCAAGGCCCAAATGTCATATTCGTTCATAATCAAAGGATGACCTTTGGGAGCTTGAGCTCCTGCTGCATTAACGGCAACAACATCGGGTTTGTATTTTTCGATAGTCTCGCGAACTCCTTCGTAGTAAACGGTGTCACCAGCCAGGTAAAAAATCCTCTCTTCTGCTGCGGTTTTAAATAAAACACCACTTGCTTGATCGGTATAACCGCTTAATTTATAAAAGTGCTCAGTGACAAGATCGGTGCGACCATGATCGCACGGCGTTTTCGTTAAAGTGATGTTCTTAAATGCCACTCCCTCTTCACTTAATACGATGATTTTGTTAAAACCCAGCGCATTCATCATTTCCGCTTCTTGGGTGTTTTGAGCGAAAATGGGAAGTGTCTTGGGCAAAATTTGCATGGCAACATCATCGAAATGGTCAAGATGCCAATGGGTGACGATGACTGCATCAACGTTAAAAAGCTCTTCAACCGGACACGGCAACTCAATCGTTGGATTGCCTTGGGCACAAACCGGAGTGTCTGGGAAAACAGGATAAGTATTGGCAGGTGCCAACATCGGATCAATCAAAAAACGAACCCCACCGAACGTAACGATGCTGGTCGCACTTCGAATTTGTTGAAATTGCATGGTATATCCTCTCTTTGTGCTTTTGTGTAAAGAGAGTTTAAAATCTAAAGCTACTATAGCTTCAAGTTTGTTGATATGAGAATAGGTGAATTATCAAAATTGACCGGTTGTCCGATCGGAACTATTCGTTTTTATGAGCAAAAAGGGGTGTTGCCCGATATCGCTCGGAACCTCGGCGGGCAAAGAAGTTATTCGGGAAAGGATGTAGAGCGTTTGCGCTTTATTATGGATTGTCGCACCAACGGCATGAAATTGGAGTGTATCGAGCGGTTTTTAGAATACCGAGATAATCCCTCTCTCGGCAACGAATGGTTGCTCGCCCAGGTCAAAGGCTATTTGCAACAAGTAGCCAAAAGACGCGAGGAACTTGATCGGGTAGAAAAACACTTAAAAGCGATTGCGCTTTCGTTGGAAAAAACACTCAACCGCTAGGCATTATTGACCTTTTTGTGGTCTGAAAGTTTTAACGGTTTGCACCACTTCTTCAATATTGTCGGTGATGGATATTCGTAAACCGTTGTACTTTCCGGTTTCGACCAAATGTTCAATGAGTGGGTAAACCGGCATTTCCTTGCGCCAGAAATCAACTCCAAGGAACACCATTAAACTTGAGTATCCGTAAGTTTTATAGTGGTTCGGAACAGCTGCCTGGAAAATCTCCTGAACGGTGCCGGCACTACCCGGTGTGTAAATTAAACCGCCTCGGGTGATATTGAGGATGGTGTCTTCTCGGATACTGTTATCAAAAAACTTAGCAATATGTGTGGCAAAAGGTGTTGCCGGCTCATGTCCATAGAGCCACGTGGGAACGCCCAGGCTGATGAAGTGCGTCTGACGCATCTTCAGTTTCACAATGAAAGCCGTCTTTAACCATCCCGCATCCTGCCAGCTTGGCGCTTCAGACAGAATTTCCAGTGCTTCATCAACTTCTTTCAAAGAGCGTTTGGCTAACCACGCTCCCAAGTGTGTAGCCTCCATTGCCCCGGCCCCGCCTCCGCTCACCATGATGAATCCCATCTCGGTCAGACGTTTACTTAAGAGCACAATTTGGCGGTAAAAGGGATCTGTACGCAGTAAGTCGTGACCGCCCATGATTCCCACAATCTGCCGCTCATGGTAATTGGACAGAAAATCTTTGATTGCATTGCTCATTGAGTGGTCGTGAAGGTACCGCGAGAGCGTTTCTTTAATGTTTTTGGAAAACACCCCGGTTTGCAGATAGTGCCGGTAGACGCGACGGTCATAGGTATTTTCAATGCTGCTCTCATCTCGGATATCGAAGCCCGAATAAAGTGAATTGGAGGAATACAGATAGCTTCTGTAAATGTCAAAAGGCGCATCCAATTTAGGAAAGATCAGATTGGATTTATCAAGCGTTTTGGAAAAACTCTCAGGCAAGACGCATCCGAGGAAAAGACAGTCTGAGTAGGTTGACTGAGCAGCTAAATCAGCCAGATCTGTGAAGTCAATATTTTGAAAAACATGATGGTCAATGTGACCGGGTTCTGTGACAAGTCCCAACAACTGAGTGATGGTTTCAATTTCTGTGTATTCGCGCATAAAGGGCTCCTTTTCACCTCATTTTTATTTTAGGGGAGTCCATCGGAAAGCTCTAGATTGCCAGAACTCAAAAACGCTACAATGGAAAAAAGACAGGATTGATCCATCATGATTGTTATCGATCGCATACGCATTAACGGCTTCAGAAGCATCCGCACTTTGCAGATGCCCTTGGGTCGCACAACGGTTTTGCTTGGTGCGAATAATTGTGGCAAAAGCACGGTTTTAAAAGCGCTTGAATTGGCTTTGAGTGATGAAACTTCCGTTCAGAAAGAAGATTTTCACATGGATGCTGTCGGCACCTTTGCCAAAGAATTATGGGTCGATGTGCGTTTTGTGCCGATTAACCCGCAATCGAATCGTTTGTCGATGTTTCCTGATCAGTGGCAAAAAGAGTTTGCGGGTTTAATTCGCAGGGACCATTATCGACGCGAATACATGGCTTTCAGGACAGTGTTTACTCGCCATGACAATGGGGTAATCACAAAAGCACGCTATGAGATACTGCATTGGGATGCCGCCCGGCTCGGAGAGGCTATCGATGTGCTACCCCATGCTATTCAGTTTGTGAGTATTGATGCTGAGGAAAACCTCAGAGAAGATCTTAAAAATGAAAAATCGTTTGTCAGTCTGACGGTCAATGAGTTAAGTACTGTACTGAAAAAACACCCTGATTATGGAGTTAAGCCGATTGAGGACTTAAAGGCGATGTTGGACTCTTTGAGTCAAACACTAGAAGGACCTGGAACCGGCTTGCCTCAGGGAGTCGCATTGACGGCTGATAATATTGAAGCGTTCTTCTCTTTAGTAAAAAGTGACTCCGAGAAAATCATTCCGTTTTCGGTCCTTCAGGGTAAGGGCAGTCAAAAAAGCGTCGCCATTCTGTCTATTGTTGTTTTAGTGGATTTGTTGGCAAAGCATGCACAGTTATCTCAGAAGCCGCTTTTTATGCTGATTGCTGCAGAGGAACCGGAAATTCATTTGCACCCTAACGCTCAACGCGCACTGATGACTCGGCTCAAATCGCTATCTCACCAATGTGTAGTTTCCACCCATTCACCGTACGTAGCCTCAGTATCTGAGCCTCATGAGTTTCGCAGCATGTTGCGGGTTGGTGAAGACATTCGGGTACAGTGGTTACCTCAAAATATTGATCCTATGGAAACTCGGGTCATTAAACGGCTTATTTTGCGTTTCAGAGCCGAAGTACTCTTTGCTACGGGGCTGATTTTTGTGGAAGGGGTTACCGAAGAGCAACTCATACGAGGGATGTTTCAGGCTTATTTTGGAGAAGATCCCAGCACCTATGGGATCAGCATCATCGGGGTGGACGGTAAAAGTTATGCACCGTTTCTAATGTTGGCGCTCAGTCTTAAAAAGCCGTTTTGTGTGATCAGTGATAATGACGGAGATGCCCGACATGTGGTCCTGAAACAATTAAGTGACACGGAAAGAAGGGTTCACAGCCGAGCACAGGACAATCAAAGCGGAGTGTTTTTCCTCTCTC
This sequence comes from Parasutterella secunda, assembly GCF_016901835.1. GTDB lineage: Bacteria > Pseudomonadota > Gammaproteobacteria > Burkholderiales > Burkholderiaceae_F > Aphodousia > Aphodousia faecavium. Next base: position 55,663 of record NZ_JACJKX010000005.1, read on the forward strand.
CCGGTTTGGCAATCGAAGGCGAGTTGGTTTACAAGACAGGACTTAAGCGCGAAATTTACGATGCACTTTGGGCCTGTAACGGTTCAACAAACACTTCGCCCAAATCCAAGCACCTTCAGTACGAGCGCATGATGGCGTTGGCCCCGAGGGATCTAAAACGCAAACTTGAGAAAAAGAAAGCAGAATATTCTGGATTCTTGGGAGAAATTATTGCTCAAAACCCCTATAACCAGTCTGTTGACAATATGTTGCCGATAGCGGTCAGGAAAGCATTTGAACAAATTTCTCTTTGGCTCGGCAAAACAAAGAAAGATTCTGAAACTGAAACGGTTAGTTATACTTAAGAAAATTTTTCTCGGAGTGCTTTCTGTGCGCCAATGTATGGATGCTGACAATCTTCATAAAAGATTGAAAAAAATCATGGGTCAGGTCAATGCTATTGATCGGATGATCGATGAGGACGTCCCTTGTGAAAATATTCTTATGCAAGTTAACGCTGCCAAGGGGGCTCTTCACAAAGTCGGTCAAATCATTCTGGAGGGTCACCTTAATCACTGTGTCAAAGAAGGCATAGAGCACGGTGATGTCGATAAGACAATTCGAGACTTTGCCAAAGCTATTGAACATTTCTCTCGCCTTTCTTAATCGTTAGTGATTAATTGACAGGTACTTAAGCTCAGGTTTAGACTTTATTAATACCTATAGGGGTATAGGTATTAAAAATGGAGAGTGTTATGAATTGGCGTGTGCCCGAATGGGTCAATGGCGAAGAAAGACGAACAATTGTTTTTCTGATTATTTCCGGACTGGCCCTGGGTGTCAGTTTCTTTTTGCCCGAAGGATCCTGCCCTGTTGATCCGGCTTGGGTAAGTATTGTTTTGTGTGGAATTCCCATTATCAAAGAGGCCATAGAAGGGCTGGTGAGCCGCTTTGATATAAAAGCCGACGTATTGGTTTCAATGGCATTAATCGCCTCTGTCATTATTGGTGAGACTTTTGCAGCAGGTGAAATTGCCTGGATTATGACCATCGGTTCATTTCTTGAAGAATTAACCGTTGAAAAAGCCCGTGCCGGTATCGCGGAGTTAGTCAAACTTTCTCCTGAAACGACTCGAGTTAGACGACAGTCAAAAACAATGACAATACCAGCCGATGAGGTTTTGGTCGATGATGTTCTTGAGGTTTTGCCTGGGGAAAAAGTGCCGACCGATGGAGTGGTTATCAAAGGGACAACGGCAATCGATGAATCGGTGATGACGGGAGAACCGATGCCCGTAGATAAAGGAGTCGGAGATGAGGTCATGAGCGGAACGCTTAACCGCTTCGGGGCTTTTGAAATGCGTGCGACCAAAGTAGGTAAGGAGAGTTCGGTCAATCGTCTCATTGCCTTGGTCGAAAGTGCAGATGCCAATAAAACGAAAATTGTTCGCCTGGCCGATCAGTGGGCAACTTGGGTTGTCGTAGCTGCGTTAACTTCAGCAGCGATAACTTGGTATATAACCGATGAAGTTGTTCGAGCAGTGACAATTTTGGTGGTCTTTTGTCCATGTGCATTGGTGCTGGCGACGCCGACAGCCGTGATGGCGGCAATCGGAAACGCCACGCGTAAGGGCTTTTTAGTCAGAGCCGGTGATGCACTTGAGCGATTGGCAGAGGTGAGAAAAACTGCGTTTGATAAGACAGGAACCCTCACAGAAGGCAAACCGGTTGTGGTACAGGTGGTAGCGAAAAAAGGTTTCACAGCAAAAGAGGTTTACACGTTGGCGGCTTCTGTGGAAAAGCTCAGCGAACATCCGTTAGGAAAGGCAATTATCAAAAGTTATAACAGTCAGGCAGATGCAGGCAAGCTTTTTGAACCGATCGGTTTTGAGATGTTACCGGGTTTGGGAGTTAAAGCGATCATACAGAATCGGCTCGTAGAAGTCGGAAGTCTGAAACTGGTCAACGAAAATCGATCGTTTGATCCACAAGAGAAAGAGATGATCAAGCAAGCCGAAGAGGCTTCGCGTCACGGTCAAAGTATTTCGTATGTACTGTTAGATTCTCAAATAGTTGGCTTTCTGGCTCTGGAAGACAAAATCAGGCCGTTTGCCGGAGAGGTTGTCTCAAAATTGATTTCTTTAGGCACAGAACCGATTCTTCTCACCGGAGATAAAGAATCGGCAGCCCAACACGTTGCGCAGACTGTCGGTATTGAGAAAGTAATTGCCGGATGTTTGCCTGAAACAAAGTTGGCCTACGTAAAAAATGAAGACCGCCAAAATCATAAACTATTGATAGTCGGCGACGGAATTAATGACGCACCGGCTCTCAAGTGTGCCCATGTTGGAATTGCAATGGGAGGAATCGGTAGCGGAATTGCCGTAGAAGCGGCCGATATTGTGGCTGTGAGTGACCGCATCGAAGGCATCCCAATGCTAATCAGATTGTCACGGAAAATGATGAAGGTCATCAGGATTAACCTGACATTGGCGATGACGATTAATTTTGTAGCCATTGTCTTGGCTATGGGAGGCTGGATGGGACCGGTAGTAGGAGCGCTCGTACACAATGCGGGGTCCGTATTGGTGATTATTCATTCGGCATCGTTGCTACGATTTGAGGCGAGTGAATAACAAAAAAGCGACTCGGGCAGTCGCTTTAAGAATTTAGATGGTCGGGGTGAGAGGATTCGAACCTCCGACTCCTACGTCCCGAACGTAGTACTCTACCAGGCTGAGCTACACCCCGACATCTTTTGTTGTTAAGCTTTCCGCTCAACAACGAAGGACAACAATTCTATCAGAGAATTTTTGAAAATGGAAGGGGAAAGTGCATCTAATGCATTTTTCCCTTTTTCCAGCTCCTGTTGTGCGCGCTCTTTGCACTTTTCAATGGCTCCGCTTTGCTGAATGATGTGAGAAATTTTCTGGAAATCGCCGTGACCTTGTCGGATCGCCTCTTCAATAAATGCCTTATCTTCTGCGCTCACTTGTTGCATGGCATAAATAACAGGAAGCGTCACTTTGCCTTCTGCGAAGTCTGAGCCGATTTGTTTTCCGCTCTCTTCAGGGTTGCCGGAGTAATCGAGAATATCATCGGCAATCTGAAACGCATTGCCTAAAGCCATGGTGTAGTCAACCAAAGCCTGTTCCTGTTTTTCATCAGCACCGACCAATGCACAGGCCATTTTGGCAGCGGCCGCAAACAGTACGGATGTTTTTCGTTCAATGACTTTCAGATAGCGGGGTTCATCCACGCTGGGGTCATGAGCGTTTTTCATCTGGATGACTTCCCCTTCGCTGAGCGTGTTGGCCGCGCCCGCCAAGGCCTGCATGACGCGAAGGTTACCGATGCGGATCATCATTTGAAATGAACGCGTGTACATGAAGTCACCCACCAATACCGCAACGTTGTTGCCCCATTGGGCATTCGCTGTAGGACGGCCGCGGCGCATCATCCCTTCATCCACGACATCGTCGTGCATAAGGGTAGCCGTATGAAGCATTTCAATCGTAGCGCCCAACTCGCGGTGATCGGTTCCTTGATAACCCAGTGCGCGAGCCATAAGCATCAAAAGGGCCGGCCGCATACGCTTGCCGCCCGCCTGCGTGATGTAGGAAGCGATTTTGGTAATGGTCGGGCTTTGACTGTGAGCGAACTCACGGGCAAGAATTCCATCGACCGCTTTTAAATCTTCGGCAATGGGGGCTAAGACCGCCAAAGCGGATTTCTTTTGAGAAGAGGTATTGGATGTCATAGTGGCCTCATTATACCTGCGGGTGGGAACAAAAAAGGAGGACCTATTTTGAAGATCCTCCTGTAGCTTTCCGGCTAATTGTTATTGAGCCGATTGCGGTTTGTTGCTTCCTTCTTTTCCAGAAGTCGGTTCATTGAGCTTTTGCTGCAACATCGCAATGATTTCATAGTGATTGATTAGTTCGCGAGCAAAAAGGATGAACGAGAGGAACAACTCGCAACCACGAGCCGAGAAACCTTTATCCGGACCGTTGCGCAGAAGCTTTTCCTGAATCGTTTCAATGCGGCTCAAAAGGGTTTGAGCGTTGGCATGAAGCGCATTGACATCGGCTTTGCCGTTATGGTTGCCGACAATCTCAAGCAAGAGCTGCGACAAATCAGCCAAATCCTGACTTAATTCACCTTGGAAGGTACGGTGACGGTTGGCAATATGGTCTTTGGAGACACGAGCCAAAGCTTGCAGGTAGCGACCGACATCACGCAGGTTGGTAAAGGTGCGGAAGTAGCTGTAACGGGCGTCCAGGTCTTCTTTGTTCGGAACATAACCGGAATTTTCCATCTTGTAGTAGATGCTGCGTTCGTGGGTCAGTTGATCAAAGTTTTCATTGGCCTGAAGCTTCAGCTTGCGCAATCCGCTTTCGTCATCGTTTAAGAACGTCTCAACGATGTTGTTATAGAGCGTAACGGTAGACAAAAGATTTTCGCCGACGCGTTGATTGAGAATCTCACGAATCTTTTGAACGTCATAACGTACGGCTTGTTCGGCCTTGTAATTGGCTTCCTGTTGCTTAAAGCGCATATTGCTTCGAATAATGAGAACGAAAGACAAAATGGCAAGCACGAATGCTACAAAGCCACCGCCTAAGAAGATGATGCCGCAAACCAAGGCAGCTAACGTACTGGCAGTCAAGGCAGTTACGAACCAACCGCTGATCACGGTGAGCACACCGGAAATACGGTAAACGGCAGTTTCGCGGTCCCAAGCACCGTCGGCAAAGGACGAACCCATGGCAACCATGAAGGTGACGTATGTCGTAGACAACGGCAACTGCAGTGAAGTGGCCGAAGAAATAAGTGCAGCCGACAACACAAGGTTCACAGAGGCTCTGACGTAGTCAAAGGGCAGAGGAATTTCACCTCGCTTGAGTCGTCTCGGTTTAAAACGGGAGTCCAGTTTTTTCTTAACCAATCCCGGAATCAATTGATTGACGATGTTACCCAATCCCATGGACGCACGAACGATGACACGGCCGGGAATAGAAGAGCCGAATTGTTCGTGATCGCTTTGTTGAGCAGACAGATTCAATGCGGTTTGCAGCACGCGGTGGGCCTTCTTGGAGAACCACAGGGTGAAGACCATGACGATGCCGGAGGCCACGAGGAAGAAAGTATCGGTCTTCGTGGAAACCAAAAGACCTTGCATCATGAGGTCATCGGGATTGGCGCCCGAGGCAATCCAGATCTTGAAGCTGTCGTAAGCGGCAAGCGGCACGCCGACGAAGTTCACCAAGTCGTTGCCGGCGAAGGCAAAAGCCAAGGAGAAGGTACCGGCCAGAATAACGATTTTGAAAACGTTAAACTTGCTGACCATGATGAGGATTTGGAAAAGGATTGAGAATCCCACGAACAAAACCACGACCAATATGCCGGTATTGACTTGAATCCAATCGATCCATTCCGGACGCATGAAGCTTGCACCCTTAGCACCCTTCATCACCAGGAAGTAGGCAATGGCGGTAATGGACAGACCGCCGAAGACACCGCCCACATAGGGATAGACTCTTTCGAAATGGAAAGAGAAGATCAGACGCATGATGTATTGAATGACAGCGCCTGAAACAAATGCAACAACGACGGAAATCAGGATGCCTGAAATAATGGTGAGCGACTTACTGGTATTGATGTAGTCGAAAACCATCTCCATGGAACCGCCTTCCATATAAAGCTTAATAGCGGCTGCGGCAATGGCGCTGCCCAATAATTCAAAGACGATGGAAACGGTGGTAGAAGTAGGAAGGCCGAGGGAATTGAAGGTATCAAGTAAAACGATATCCGCGATCATAACCGCAAAGAAGATAATCATCACCTCAGTGAAATTAAACATCTGCGGATGGAAAATGCCGGATCGCGCGATCTCCATCATGCCCGAGGAGAATGTTGCACCGAACAACACCCCGAACGTTGCCACCCACATCGTCGTACGGAAACTTGCGATGCGGGATCCCATGGCGGAATTTAAAAAGTTTACAGCGTCATTGCTGACGCCAACGAAAAGGTCAAAGCAGGCGAGGCCGGCTAAAAAAACCAGCATCGCTATATAGTAATATTCCATGAAGATTCCGTCCGTTTGTATAAGAATAGTCAACGTTATGTAACGTTGTGCGAAGTTTATGACACAATTATGACAATAATGTGACAAAACGATGTGCCAAAGGGATATTTTTCAGCGTTTGTGTCGTGTTTGTCGGTAAGCAGTCGGAAAATTTGCATAACTCTTTGATTTGTGAAATAATCCGCATTTCCACGCATGAGTAGGTGGGGATTGTCCCTGCCGATTAACTATAAAAAGGTTTCGCAGACAGTGCGTTGGCTGAGCGAAACGGGCGAGGTAATTAATAATGTACGCAATTATCAAAACCGGTGGTAAGCAATACCGTGTTGCCGCTGGTGACAAGCTCAAGGTTGAATCCTTGAACGCCGAAGTCGGCTCCCAAGTGACCCTTTCTGAAGTCTTGGCTGTTTCCGATGGCAATGAACTCAAGGTCGGTGCTCCTTTTGTTGAAGGCGCCTCTGTTACGGCTACGGTTGTTTCTCACGGCCGTCACGACAAGGTTCGCATCTTCAAGATGCGTCGTCGTAAGCACTCCATCAAGAGCGCTGGTCATCGTCAAAACTACACGGAGCTCAAGATCGAATCGATCGCGGCTTAATTTGGACTTTTCTAAGAGAGTAAGAAAATGGCACATAAAAAGGGCGGCGGTTCTACCCGCAACGGTCGTGACTCCCAAGCTAAGCGTCTTGGTGTGAAGGTTTTTGGTGACGCAGCCATTAACGCTGGCGGCATCATCGTTCGTCAACGCGGCACGCAATTCCATCCCGGCGACAATGTCGGTATGGGTCGTGACCACACCTTGTTTGCCAAGGTGGACGGCACGGTGAAGTTTGAAGTCAAGGGACCTCAAAATCATCGTTTCGTCAAAGTGATCCCCGCTTAATTGACGGCGACACGAATCGGATGATTGGTTTCATCCGAGAAACTGTTTAAAAACGAAAAGGCCATGTCGGTGACATGGCTTTTTCTGTGTGTTAAAGTCTGAAATTATTCCCAATATACTCAGCGAAAATAAATCGCATCGAGGTAGAAATGAAATTTGTCGACGAAGCGCGCATTGAAGTCGCCGGCGGTAAGGGCGGCAACGGAGTTGCCTCTTTTCGCCGTGAAAAATTTATTCCTAAAGGTGGCCCCGACGGCGGTGATGGCGGTCGCGGCGGTGATGTGTATGCAGTGGCTGATTGCAATATCAACACATTGATTGATTACCGCTATGCTCGCAAACATTTCGCCAAAAACGGAGAAAACGGACGCGGTTCGGACTGCTACGGTGCAGCCGGTAATGATATTGAACTGCGAATGCCGGTGGGAACGCTGGTGACCGATGCCGATACCGGTGAATTGGTCGCTGACCTCACTCGCCATGGGGAACGCTATCTCCTTGCTAAGGGCGGCAAAGGCGGTTTGGGTAATTTGCACTTTAAGTCCAGTACTAATCGCGCCCCCAGACAGTGCACGCCCGGTGAAGAAGGCGAGCATCGCTTCCTCAATCTTGAATTGAAGGTTTTGGCCGACGTCGGTCTTTTAGGGATGCCTAATGCCGGGAAGTCCACCTTTATTTCTGCGGTGTCTAACGCTCGTCCGAAGATTGCCGACTATCCGTTTACCACATTGCATCCTCAATTGGGTGTCGTTCGAGTCGGTCCTGAGCAAAGCTTTGTCGTGGCCGATATTCCCGGTTTGATTGAAGGGGCTTCGGAAGGGGCTGGACTCGGTCATTTGTTCCTCAGACACCTCTCCCGCACGAAGCTGCTTTTGCACGTGATTGACATGGCACCTTTTGATGAAAGTGTTAATCCCGCACTCGAAGCCAAGGCCATTGTTGAAGAACTTAGAAAGTACGATGAAGAGCTCTATAACAAGCCTCGTTGGTTGGTGCTCAATAAAGTCGATTTAATTGCTGAAGAAGAGCAGGAAGAGCGCATCAATGACTTATTGGATGCACTTGAAGTTCCGGCTGACGAAAGAGTGTTTGTCATTTCTGCAGCCACTCGCGAAGGTTGTCCGGAATTGGTATCGGCTATTGCCGAATATCTGGACTCGGAACGACGTCGTGAAAATCAATACATGGGCGATGAGCGCATTGAGATTGAAGACGATGAGGTGCGCCTCATTGAAGCATAACTAGTAAGTATTTTTACCTATTTTTAGAAAAGGGGGTGCGCGAGTACTCCCTTTCTTTTTAGAATTTTGGGCGTTCAACTCAAAAGCGGAGAAAAAAATGCCCACTACAGATCAAGAATTACTGCCGGCCTGGACACTCGAGGATGCCTACGGAAGCGTGAGCGATGAGCGATATAAAAAAGAACTTGAAAACGCTCATAAACGAATGGGTGAACTGCAAAAAGCCCTGGTTGAAGAACCTCAAAAAGACGACATTGCGGTTTTGATGCCGATCTACGAAGATGCAGCAGAAAGCATCTCATCCTTAATATCCTTTTCTTACTGTGCCTCAAGTGCAGATATTTCCGATACGGCCGCTTCGGCCGCTTATGCTCAGATGCAAAGTCTTTGGGCAGAACTCGAAGCCACTGCAAAACCGCTTTTTTCCGCTTTGGGAAAAATTGATGAAAAGGATGAATTCTGGAGCCGCAAGGAAGTAAGCCACTGGCGCTTCGGTGCAATGCAAAAGAAGAACTCGTGGCGCGCCAAACTGTCCTCTCAGGATAACGCCGTAATCAACGCCTTTGCGGCTACCAACTTTTTCCCGGTCGACGCCATGTATAAGCGCTTAAACAAATCAATGTTGGTTAAGGCTAAAAACAGTGCCGGGGAAACCGTCACTTTGACGCATTCGCAGTGCGTAGGCGTTTTAAAGGGGGCCGATGATCCCGTGTTGAGAGAAACTGCACAAACGGCGGTCAACGAGTGGTACAGAGAGCATGCCGGTTTTTATGTGGACTTACTCAATCTCTTGCACGGTTTCAGAAAGACCCAGTTTGAATTGGCGGGGCTCGACGATTGGATGCGACCGAGCCTTGAACAAAACCGTATCAGTCGCCAAGCCCTTGAGGCGGCTCTTAATGCCATTAAAAATCGTCAGGCAGAAATTCAAGAGGCTATTAAAGTTCGGGCGCCGTTTTTCGGTCGTCCGGTGATGAAGGCCTGTGACTTTTTCGCTCCCGTTCCTGTGAAATCTCAAGGGAAGGCTCCTTATATTCCGTACAAAGAAGCTATTGAAACCGTGAAAGCATCTTTGGTAGAGGTTAATCCAGAAATTCCGGCCTTTATCGACATGATGCTTCAAAACCATTGGCTTGATGCCCGAGTCGATGCGAAGAAGGCGGGCGGCGCATTTTATTCCCGCTTTAATCGACTGAAGCAGCCTCGTGTTTTCACGACCTATTTGGGCAGTTTCGGTTCTGTGTTGCAGCAGGCTCATGAATTGGGACATGCATTCCACTATTGGGTGATGCGTGATATGCCGACCAATGAAACGGAATTTCCGATGACGCTCACCGAAGTGGCCAGTACTTTTAACGAAGCCAATGTTCGCCGTTACTGTGCGGCCAATAGCCAAAGTAAAGAGGAACGCCTGGCGATCCTGTGGCAGGAATTGGTGAGCTGCGCAAACTTCTGTCTGCAACTGCCGATCCGCATGGGCTTTGAAACGCGGTTTATTGAAAAGCGCCAAAAGGGATTGGTGACACAGGCTGAGGCTGAACAGATCATGCGGGAAGTTTGGCACGAGTACATGGGCGATGCCATTGAAGACTGTGATGAGTATCTCTGGTGCTACAAATTGCATTTTTACATGACCGACCAGTACATCTACAACTATGCCTATACGATCGGCTACCTCCTGTCTCAAGGTCTGTGTCGGGAGCAGGAAAAGCGTGGCAAGGATTTCCCGCGTTTTTATCGCGAATTCTTGCGTGATACAGGTCGTATGACGGTCGATGAGCTGATTGCCAAGCACATGGGGTTGGATGCAACGACTCCGGACTTCTGGAACCAGTGCCTGGATCAGGCTTGCAGCCACATCGAAGAATTCAAAAAATTAATTAATCAGTAAAAACACAAACCTCGCGTTTGCCTTCCTAAACAAACGCGAGGTTTTCGATTTCTTTCAATTAAGAAAGAATGCCTTTTTTCATCCAAGTCGGCCGTCGGGCTTCATATTGTGCGATGGCCTCTTCGTGTTCAAGCGTCAGAGAAATGGCGTCGAGCCCTTCCAAAATGCAGTGTCTTCTGAAGGGATCCAGGGTGAAGCTATAGTGCTTGGCTCCCACCGTTACCGCGCAATCCTCAAGATTAACCGAAATTTCCATTCCGGGCTGATCATTGAGTGCTTGCATAATTTCTTCAATTTCTTCTTCACTTAAGCGGACTAAAAGCAGACCGTTACCTAAAGAATTGTTGGAGAAAATATCCGCAAAAGACGATGCAATAATGGCCCGAATGCCAAAATCCAGTAAGGCCCATGGTGCATGCTCACGGCTTGAACCGTTACCGAAATTGTTGCGGGCCACAATAAATTTCGCGTTTTGATAACACGGTTTATTGAGCACAAAGTCGGGATTAGGCATCGTTTCGGCCTCATCGAGGTAGCGCCAATTATGGAAAAGGTGCTTACCGAACCCCTTGCGATCAACAGCTAATAAGAACTGTTTGGGAATGATTTGGTCGGTATCGATGTTGGAGGCGTCCATCGGAGCCGCCACAGCAGTCAGTTTGGTAAATTTTTGCATGAAGCTGCTCCTTATTTCAGATAATCGCGAACGTCAACGATTTTGCCATTGATGGCTGCAGCAGCGGCCATCGCCGGACTCATCAGGTGTGTGCGACTGCCTCGTCCCTGTCGGCCGATAAAGTTTCGATTAGAGGTCGAAGCCACGCGAGAGCCGGGTGCTGCAATGTCATCGTTCATGCCCAGACACATCGAGCAGCCGGGCAGACGCCATTCAAAGCCAGCTTCTTTGAAAATTTGATCGAGCCCCTCTTCTTCGGCCATCGCTTTGACAGCCATCGAACCCGGTACAGCCAGTGCACGGACACCCTCGGCCACATGTTTACCCTTCAGTACCTTGGCAGCTTCTCTGAAATCTTCGATTCGCCCGTTGGTGCACGAGCCGATAAATACCGTATCAATGGCTACGCCGGCGATCGGTTGACCGGGCTCAATCTGAATATAGGACAAAGCCGCCTCGATACCGTGTCGTTCCTGCTCGTTGCTACACTGAGCGGGATCGGGAACGTTATCGGTGATATGGCAGACCTGACCGGGATTGGTGCCCCAGGTGACCATCGGAATCAAGTGCCCGGAGTCAATCGTGATTTCCTTATCGAAAACGGCATCGTCGTCTGTTTTCAGTGATTTCCAGTATTGGACTGCTTCTTCCCAATCTTTTCCCTTAGGAGCAAAGGGGCGATCCTTTAAGTATTCGAAAGTTGTTTCGTCCGGTGCAATCATTCCGGCTTTAGCACCGATCTCAATGGCCATATTGGACAATGTCATGCGACCTTCCATCGACAATGAGGTGACTCCGTCACCGGCAAACTCAATGGCATATCCGGTTGCGCCCGCGGTGGTGAGCACCCGAGCGATTTCCAAAATCAGATCTTTGGCGTAAACCCCTTTTGAGAGTTTGCCGACGCAGTTGATGCGCATCGTTTTAAGTTTGGCTTGTTTGAGGGTTTGCGTGGCCATAACGTGTTCGACTTCACTGGTACCGATACCGAAAGCCAATGCGCCGAATGCGCCGTGCGTAGCCGTGTGGGAGTCTCCGCACACCAAAGTTGTTCCGGGCAACGTAAAACCTGTTTGCGGTCCGATGATGTGCACAATGCCCTGATTGGGGTGACCCAGCCCGAAGAGTTCAACTCCGAACTCTTCGCAGTTTTTCATAAGCGTCGTCACTTGCTTTTTGGCTACGCACGAGCAGGCTTCAATCGTCGCTTCCTGGGTGGAGATATCGTGATCCATCGTCGCCATCATCAGTTCCGGTCGGCGCAATTTGCGGCCGGCCTCACGCAGTCCCGAAAATGCCTGCGGACTGGTGACTTCGTGGACAATATGTCGGTCGATATAAAGAAGCGGCAGTTCCCCTTCGGCTTCATAAACGACGTGTGCGTCGTAGACTTTTTCGTAAAGCGTCTTTCCCATTTTTAGTCTCCTAAGCGCTCAACGATTGCATCACCCATTTGAACGGTATTGACTATGTGAGCGTCGGGCATAGCTCGAGCCAGATCGGCTGTGACGATTTGATCCTTAAGCGCTCGCGCAACGGCCTTTTCAACATCTTCGGCCGCCTCGATTTCTCCGAAAGAGTGTCTGAGCATTAAAGCCATCGAAAGAATCTGGGCAATCGGATTGGCAATACCTTGACCGGCGATATCGGGAGCTGAGCCGCCTGCAGGTTCATAAAGACCGAAACTGCCTGAGGCCAGTGAGGCAGAGGCAAGCAGCCCCATGGAGCCGGTGATCATGGCGCATTCATCCGAGAGGATGTCACCGAACATATTCGAGCAGAGCACCACATCAAACTGAGCCGGATTTTTAATGAGCTGCATGGTGGCGTTGTCAATGTAGAGATGTTCAAGCGTGACTTCGGGGAAATCCTCCGCCACCATCATGACCACTTCACGCCACAAAACGGAACTGGCCAGGACATTGGATTTATCAATGGAAGTCACTTTCTTTTTGCGTCCCATTGCGACCTTAAAGGCGACGCGAGCAATGCGTTCGATCTCTGCTCGTGTATAGACTTCCGTGTCAAAAGCCCGTTCATTGTCACCTTCGCCTTCCCGGCCCTTGGGTGTGCCGAAATAGATGCCGCCCGTGAGCTCGCGCACGACCATGGCATCAAAACCTTGAGCGGAGATATCTGCGCGAAGCGGACTTAAAGCATTTAATCCCGGAAAGATTCGAGCCGGGCGCAGATTGCAAAAGAGCCCGTAACGCTTACGAAGGGGAAGCAAGGCTCCGGCTTCGGGACGCTGGCTGTGAGGCAAGTGGTCCCATTTCGGGCCGCCGACACTACCGAACAAAATCGCCTGAGCTTTGTCGCATGCGTTAATGGTTTCTTCTGGCAGCGGGGTTCCGCAGTGATCAATAGCCGCGCCCCCCACGAAGCATTCTTCATACGTGACGGTAAAGTCGTGCTTCTGACCGACAGCGTTCATCACTTTAATGGCTTCGCGCATCACTTCGGGGCCGATGCCGTCACCGGCCAACACTGCAATATGGTAATTCTTGGACATGGGCATTCCTTTTTATTCGGGATTGGTTAGGCACTTTTCTTTTCGCGTTTTTTCTCGATTTCTCGCGCTCTCTCGATACTGTTGCAAGCATCAATTAACGCCAGGGCAGAGGATTCAATTACGTCGGTGGAAAGCCCCATACCATGGAAAATTCGCCCTTCATAATCGACATTGACATTGACCTGACCCAAAGCATCCATACCGGCGCCGTTTGCCTTAATGGTGTAGCTTGTGAGTTTGCAGCGAATGCCCGTCAGACGAGTGATGCAGTTATAAACCGCGTCAACCGGGCCGTTACCGATACTTGATTCCGTACGGGTACGCTTGCCGACTTTAAGTCGCACACTCGCTGTGGGGATTGCACCGTGGGCACCGCCGCTCATGACATTGATCGTGTCGAGTTTGAAATAATTTTCTTGCTCATGGTCGCGTTTCTGGAAAAAGAGCAGCGCTTCGAGGTCATAATCAAAAACCTGACCTTTGCGGTCGGCAAGTTTCAGGAATCGATCGTAGATTTCATTGAGATCGTAGCTGTCGTCTTCGTAACCCAGGTTTCTCAAGCAGGCACGAATCATATGGCGGCCCGAGCGGGCGGTCATGTGCATGGTGTTGCCCGTAAAGCCCACGCTTTCAGGAGTGAGAATTTCATAAGTCTCGCGATTTTTGAGCACACCGTCCTGATGGATGCCGGAACTGTGAGCAAAGGCGTTGGAGCCGACAATGGCTTTGTGAGGCGGAACGGGTTCGTTACAGATCTTGGAGACAAGGGTAGACGTTCGGGCGATATTTTTCGCAACGATATCGGTGTAGAGACCATTGAGGAATTTTTCACGAAGTTTAATCGCCATCACGACTTCTTCAAGTGAGCAATTGCCTGCTCTTTCGCCCAATCCGTTCATGCAGCATTCAATCTGTCTGGCTCCGTGCCTGATGGCCGTCAGGGAGTTTGCCGTCGCCATACCCAAATCGTTGTGACAGTGAACGGAAATCACGGCCTTATCAATATTGGGGACGCGGTTATAGAGGTTGGTGATAATGGCACCGAACTCTTCAGGCAGGGTGTAGCCCACGGTATCAGGGATGTTGACGGTAGTGGCTCCGGCCTTAATGGCGTTTTCAACCATTCGGCACAGGTAGTCAATCGGCGTGCGGCCGGCATCTTCGCAGGAAAACTCCACATCGTCGGTGTAGTTTCTCGCTTGTTTGATGCAGGCCGTGGCCATAGCCATGATGTCATCGCGGCTTTTCTTGAGTTTATCCTGCACGTGAATATCGGACGTAGCAATAAAGGTGTGGATGCGGAAGTGATCAACACCTTTCATAGCGTTGCCACAGGCGTCAACATCTTTAGGCACGCAACGGGCAAGGCCGCAGGGAATAGCATGTTTGAGGCTTTTCGAGATGGTTTGAACCGACTGAAAGTCTCCCTCGGACGAAATCGGAAATCCTGTCTCAATGACATCAACTCCCAACTGATCAAGCGCCATGGCAATTTGCAGTTTCTGCTGCGTACTCAAACTTTGCGGCAAGGCTTGCTCGCCGTCTCTGAGAGTGGTGTCAAAAATAATGATTTTGTTCGGATCCTGATGAATGGACATAAAGTCGCTCCTCAAAGCAAAAATGGCGGATTTTGCGATGAATAGAATTTACGACTTCGCTATTTTTGTGTCAATAAGTATTTTGCATTATATTAAGATTTAACAAATATAACTATTTGATAAATAATAAATATTAATTTCAAAATATAGCGAAATTGAATAGATATATTTATGTAAAAATATATTGTTTTGCAAAGATTAAGGAATTATTTATCTTTGATTTCGCAAAAATGTCAGAGGATTTTTGGGTAAAAGAAAACCCGCCGGATGAGGCGGGTCGGAGAAATTAAAAACCGTACAGTAACCAATCTTGGCTGGGTTTTGACCGTCGGTCGTTCTGGCCGAAAAGGTGGGGAGCGAGGTCTGCCAGGGCTTTTCGGTAGACGTCGTGTTTAAAATCAATGACGTCTCTGAGCGGCACCCAGTAATCGTTCCAGCGCCAGGCATCAAACTCCGGGTGGTTGGAAGCAAAGAGGTTGATCTTTGATTCCGGTCCCACCAATTTCAGTAAGAACCAAATTTGTTTTTGTCCGCGGTATATGGACCGGTCGGCACGTCTGAAGGGTTCGGGCACATCGTAGTAAAGCCACTCATTGGTATGAGCGATAATCTCGACATCATCGGCCGTTAAACCGATTTCTTCATTGAGTTCGCGCATAAGCGCCGTCTCAATGTCTTCCCCTTCGTCAATGCCTCCCTGTGGGAACTGCCAAGCGGGCTTTCTCAACCGTTTGGCCCAAAATACCTTCTTGTCGGCATTCGTTAAAATAATGCCGATATTCGGACGGTAACCGTCACTGTCCAACATGAAAGGCCTCAAAATCTCTAAAATTACTCTTTTACTTTTACCCAATGCGTGGTAAAAAGTCACATCGAAAAATTGTACCTTAATTAGCGAGAAAACAATGCGCGCTCGTTCCTTTTTTATTTCTACCTTGAAAGAGGCTCCGGCTGATGCCGATATCGTGAGCCAACAGTTGATGATTCGCGCCGGCATGATCAAAAAGCTGGCCGCCGGTGTGTATACCTACATGCCGATGGGTTTGCGTTCATTGCGCAAGATTGAAAATATCATCCGCGAAGAAATGAATCGCGCGGGCGCGATTGAATTGCTCTTGCCGATGGTGCAGCCGGCAGAATTGTGGCAGGAGTCCGGTCGTTGGGAAAAGTACGGCCCTGAACTTTTGCGTTTCAAGGACCGCCACCAACGCGACTTCGTCATTCAACCGACGTCCGAAGAAGTGATCACAGACTTTGCCCGTCAGGAAATTCGTTCCTGGCGCCAACTGCCTGTCAATCTGTATCAGATTCAAACGAAATTCCGTGACGAACGTCGTCCGCGTTTCGGCGTGATGCGCGGCCGTGAATTCACGATGAAAGACGGTTACTCCTTTGACCGTGATCAGCAAGGAGCCCTGAAGTCTTACGACAAAATGTACGCTGCCTACCAGCGTATCTTCACGCGCTTAGGCTTAACGTTCCGTGCTGTGGCAGCCGATACGGGTTCGATCGGTGGCGACCGCTCGCATGAATTCCAGGTCATTGCCGATACCGGCGAGGATCTGATTGCCTACTGCCCGGACAGTGACTTCGCAGCCAATATTGAATTGGCTCCGGCTCCGTGCGTGATTGAAAAGCGTGAAGAGCCCAAAGAAGCCATGCAAAAGGTGCCCACGCCCGGTCGTGAAAAGTGCGAAGCGGTGGTGGAGTTGCTCGGTCGTGAGTTGACGAGTTCCATGAAGTCCGTTGTGCTCGCTGCCGAGCGATTTAACGAAAAAGGTGAAGCCGTTGAACCGCAGATCGTTATGATTTTGCTGCGCGCCGATCATGATCTCAACGAAGTCAAGGCCGGTAAGTTGCCCGAATTGAAAGACGGATTCCGTTTTGCAACCGATGCCGAAATCATTAAGGCTTTCGGCTGCAAGCCGGGCTATCTCGGACCGGTGGGTATCAAGAGTGACATCGTGGTCTATGCCGATCTGACGGCAGCCAAGATGAGCGATTTTATTTGCGGAGCCAACGAAGAGGGCTATCACATTACGGGTGTGAACTGGGGACGAGATTTGCCCGAACCCAAGGTCGCCGATCTTCGTAACGTGGTTGAAGGCGACGCTTCCCCCGATGGTAAAGGTACCATCAGACTGCAACGCGGTATCGAAGTCGGTCACGTTTTCTACCTGGGAACGAAGTACTCCCAAGCATTGAATGCGACCTATCTGGATGAAAACGGTAAGCCCCAGGTATTGGAAATGGGCTGCTACGGTATCGGTGTGTCTCGCCTCTTAGGTGCAGCCATCGAACAAGGACACGATGAGCAGGGCATTATTTGGCCTGAATCCATTGCACCCTTTACGACTGTTATCTGTCCGATGAATTACTCCAAGAGCGAAATGGTTCGTGAAGCAGCCGACAAGATCTACGAGGATCTCAAGGCCGCCGGAGTGGACGTGATTTTGGATGACCGTGAAATGCGTCCTGGCGTCATGTTTGCCGAATGGGAACTGATCGGTGTACCGCACCGCATCGTCGTGGGCGAACGAGGCTTAAAGAACGGTGAGGTCGAATACGCTTATCGTCGTACCATTAAAGAAAAACAAATGGTGAAGACTGAAGCCATTGTTGATTTTATTCTGAATCGCTAATTGCTTTTGAAACCTAAAAAAAAAGCCTCCGGCCGTTTTGGTTAGGAGGCTTTTCAATGTAAGAAAAACCGCCCGAACACTCAGGCGGTTTTTTAATAATTCGTCGCTGAATTAGCGCTTGCAGCACTTCTTCTTGGAAGCAACAGCGGCCTTGAAGGCGGCGCCGGCGGTGAACTTCGGCAACGTCGTGGCCGGGATCTTGATCGTTTCGCCGTTAGAGGGATTGCGGCCTTCGCGAGCGGCGCGCTTAACAGCCTTAAACGTACCGAAACCGATCAATTGGAAACCGTCACCCTTGGCAACAGCCTTAACGATGGCGTCAAACACGGAGTCAACAACGCGACCGGCTTGAGCCTTAGACAATTCGTTTTCTTCAGCAACGATGGCGATGAGTTCTTGCTTGTTCATTGGAATTCTCCTAAAAAAATGAGCATCTTAACGATGAACAACCCTAATATACTCCATCTATTCCCTTTAAAACCAGAGGGTTGCGCGAAAAAATGGCCTATAAACCCTCATTTTTATTGATATACGTTAAATAGACAGAAAAAATGTCGCAAAAAGGAGACAGCGAATTCAGCCGATGGCCTATTTGGCGGGCTTTCGGTTGAGATTTGAGGTTGAAAAAAGCGCTCAGAAACCGGATGTATCCGAGCGCTTTCTTGAGTCGAAAAGATTATCACCATCGTCGTAAAACCACTGCATTTATGCGGTGGATATAAGACGGCAATCCAAAGGATTGCAATAAACGGAAAATGTAATCTAAATCTGTTTTAAAGTAAAGCCTGTTGAATTCTAAGATCTGATTATGATACGATTGTACTATGTCATATGTATCGTATCGTTTTAGGATCTATCCAAACAGCCTGCAGCGTCAATCTCTGGTTGATCACTTCGGTTGCACCCGTTGGGTTTTCAACCGTTACCTCTCTGAGGCTGATGATTGTTACAAACAAACCGGTAAAGCCATGCGGTGTAACGATTTCATTGTTCGCTTGGTCAAATTGAAAAAAGAATACCCATGGCTCAAGGAAGTCAATTCACAATCGCTTCAAATGGCAGCCCGCAACGCTGATCGCGCCTTTGTGAATTTCTTTGAAAAACGAGCTCAACCTCCTCGTTTTAAAAGCAAACATTCCGGCAGGCAGTCTTTTCATTGTCCTCAGAACTGTAAAGTTCTATTCCCGCAAATAGGAACAAAAGGTCATATCGTTTTACCCAAAATCGGTCCGGTCAAAGCTATTTTGCATCGGCGATTCAACGGTACGGTCAAAACGGTGACAGTTGTCCGGGAAGCATCAGGCAAGTATTTCGCCAGTGTTCTGGTTGATAATGCACAACCCAAAGTTACACCGGATACGGTTGATTTTGAACGTACAGCAGGCATAGATGCCGGCATTAAAACGGCCTTTACTGTAGTCAGTCAGAGCGGAACAGAAAAAATTGATAATCCGACGTTTTTGAAAAAGCATTCGGAGCAACTGAAAAACAACAAAAGCGATTGGCTCGATGTCTGCGTATCGTCAACGTTAAGAAAAATGAAAAAGGAGAAAAAGTTAAGGAAGTCACCGTCTCAAAACGCTATGAGAAGGTGAGAAAAGAGTTAGCCCGCACTCATGAGAGAATTCGCCATAGTCGAAAGAACTGGATCGATCAAATCACTCATCGGTTAGTCATCGATAGCCAAGTGACAACCTATGTGATTGAAGATCTGGATTTAAAAGGGATGGTTAAGAATCATCACCTTGCTCGAGCGGTATCTGATGTTGGGATCGGCAACTTCTACCGGACGCTTCAATACAAATTAGAGGCGGTCGGAAAGAACCTGATTGTGGCGGGTCGGTGGTACCCGTCCAGTAAACGGTGCCCGGAGTGCGGGACTAAGAAAGAGAGTTTGACATTGAAGGAGCGTGAGTGGTGCTGTGCGAAATGCGGTAGCAAGCATGACCGGGATGAGGCAGCCGCGCGAAACTTACGTCATTGGGTAAAGCTCTCAGAATCAGACAAACACCGATACGGCCGGAACGGCCGTGCGCTGGAAAAGGAAACGATTCCTTTTTGAAGAGTTCCCCCGAGGAGAAACCCGTCGGTGCGGGTTCCTCGGCGAGAGGCTTGAGCCACGGGGGCTCAAGCGGGTCGCGCGAAGCTCCGCCCTTTCAGGACGGTGTAGTTCACTTGGCAACCGCTTTCGTTAACGAGGGATTCTTCTTAGAAACCTCAACTAAGCGACGGAATGTTTCAGCTGAAAGCATCACGTGCTTGAGTACGGCAGCTCGAGTCTTTTCATTGATGCGGCTCGGATCCTTAGCGTGCAGAATTTCAAGGAAAAGGTCCGACAGCTCCCCTTTGACCGTATCCGGTTTAATGGCTTTGGCAATCAACTTGCGTTTGGCTTCTTCGTACTCGTTGAGTTGATCGTCACTTAAACGCTTGAAGATTTTGTCCGCCATGACTTCTTCGCCGTGGTAATTCATTTGAAAAAGCGTTTTTTTCAATAATTTTTCGTTTTCCAAATATTCCGGGCAATTGTCCAATGTGACCCGAATGGCCACAGCCTGCAAAAGCGCGCTCCACAAAGCCTTAAACATAATGAAGGGCCCGGGATTTAAGAAATCAAACAGGGGAAGCTTGGCTTTTGAAATGCGGGCAGCTTCACGGGCTGTGAAGCGAACCAGGTCGCGGATGCTGCCTCCGAACGTATAACCTAAGTCTTCTGCAAATTGGTTGGTGACGATTTTGCTCATTTTTAACCTAATGAAATTAATGTTTACTGTCGACCGGATCGAATGTCAATTGAATCGTCTTCGGGGGATTGCCCGTCGGATGATTCGGGAACGGATCACAAGCCTGGATGGCGCGCTCAACCGCTCGGTCAAATGCGGGTAAGCCGCTCGGGCGAATCAGGCGCGGTGCGCCGGCTTGTCGTCCGTCATTGAGAAGGTGCACTTCATAGACCGCCTTATATTGACCGGGTTTCATGTTGGGGGAAACCGCAAAGGCAATATTGGGGCGGATGCAGGCGATGATACGGGAGCTGTAAAGGGCCGATTGCGGTCCTCCGGCCTGTACCGTGACACCGGCAGCATTTTGCTGTGAAGACGCTTGCAACTCTTTTAATTGTTCGTTACGCATCTGTTGAGCCAGGCGTTTGGCCTGTTCGCGACGGCGCTGCTGAGCCTCTTCTTGGCGTTTCTTCTCTTCAGCTTTACGCTTTTCTTCTTCAATGCGCTTTTGCTCTTCTAAACGCTTTTGTTCTTCCAGGCGTTTTTGTTCCTCGAGTCGCTTTTGCTCCTCAAGCTTACGCTGCTCTTCAAGTTTTCTTTGTTCTTCTAATTTTTTCTGCTCTTCGAGCTTTTTCTTTTCTTCTTCCTGTTGACGAATGACATTTTCGTCAGGCACTTGCTTGGCAGCCTCTTCTACTTTCGCAGGAGGAGGTTCTTCGGGTTGGGCCTGAGGTTCGGGCTCGGGTTCAGGTTCCGGTTCCGGCTCCGGTTCAGGCTCGGGTTCTTCTTTGACCGGTTGGGGTTTCTCAAGCTCTTTAGGAGGTGTGACGGGAGTGGTCGCACTCATCTGAGAGGGAGACCAGAGCTCTGCGTAAATCACCTCAGTGCTTTCCGTGTTCCATTGAAAGACAAAGAAAAGCCCTACGAAGAGAATCGCATGCATGAACAAAGCAAGCACAAAAGGCAAGCCCCAACCGTTGGGCTCGCGCTCTTGTTGCGGGCGGTTGTCTTGAGCTTGGGTTTGAGAAACCGCCGGTTTGTTCTTTTTCTTAAGAGGATTCACGGCTTACTTTTCAACTTTCAATGACAGACCCACGCGGGCAATGTCGGCTGCTTGAAGCTGCTTCATAACATTGACCACCTGTTCATACTGCACCACTTTATCGGCGGCAATGACAACAGGAATGTCAGCATTGCCTTCCTGGGCTTTTTTCACGGTAGCAATTAACCCCGGCATGTCTACGGCCAGAAGTTCTTTGCCTTTTCTCACAGACATGGCGCCGGTCGGGTGAACGATCACTTCGACGATGGCTTCTGGCGCTTTTTCAGCTTTTTTCACGCTCGGCAAATTCACCAGTGACGGGTTCACAAACGGAGCGGCCACCATCAAAATGACCACGAGCACGAGCATCACGTCGATATAGGGAACGACGTTAATTTCGGCCATCAGACGGCGAGAGGAGCGGCGTGATGAACGCAAACCTTCCATGATCAGCCTCTTTGACGCTGAAGGATGTTTTGGAACTCTTCAGCAAAACTTTCGTAACGGTTTGATAAGCGTTCCACGTCGTTGGCAAAACGGTTATAGGCCGCTACTGCCGGAATGGCGGCAAACAAACCGATAGCGGTGGCAACAAGTGCTTCGGCAATACCGGGAGCCACGGTCGCAAGGGAAGCGTTATCAAGCGCAGACAGACCTGTAAAGGCATTCATGATGCCCCAAACGGTGCCGAACAAACCGATGTACGGCGAGACCGAACCGATGGAAGCCAAGGTCGGTAAGCCGCTCTCAAGATTGTCCATTTCACGTTGATAAGTGGCTCGCATGGCGCGGCGCACACCGTCCAAGGCTTCGGCTGAACCTCGGGTGGAGAGTTTCAAAAATTCGGTCATGCCGGAGGCAAAAATTCTTTCTTGCGTGCCCGAATGTTCCCGGTGATTTTGAGCATGCTCATAGAGCTTATTGAGCTCAGCCCCGCTCCAGAAGCGGCTTTCAAAGTCTTCACTTAAACGTTTGGCTTGTTTGAGTTGGAAGAATTTCTGAAAGATTCGAGTCCAACTGACCAAAGACAGGATAATCAAAATGGCCAAAACAGCCTGCACCACCACGCTGGCGTGTGTGAGCAAGGACAGAATTGACATATCGGCACTGGCGTTCATAAAAATCCTTTTTTATTTTGATTGCGGGCAATCAACGGTCAACAATCGTTCAATAGTGTCAAAAATGGGCGACGGAATCGCCGTGGGCAAACCCTTGGTCGGATCAATGCAAACAACTCGCACTTGCGCTGCAGCCATCAAAGTATCACCTTTGAAAGCGCGTTGATCGAACACAAAACTGGCTCGCCTTAAAGTGTTCAGTGTCGTGCGGATTTGCAGTTCATCGTCGAGCTTCGCAGGACGCTTGAACTGTATGGACAAATCCGATACCACGAAAGCACACGTTTTCATTTCCAACAGGTCACGCTGGCTCCAGCCTAAGCTGCGAAGAAACTCCGTGCGTGCCCGTTCGAAAAATTTGAGATAGTTGGCGTGATAAACCACGCCGCCCGCGTCGGTGTCTTCAAAGTAGACACGGGCATCCCATAAAAATTCTTTAGAAACAAGGTTAGGCATTATAACAGGTTGTTTTTGTTAAAAAAGTGACGAAGTTTGTCCGGCAGACCCCGGCATTTCAAAACCGAAATGGCGATATGCCAACATGGTGGCCACACGCCCCCGAGGGGTACGTTGCAAGTGTCCCTGTTGGATTAAGTAGGGCTCGACGACATCTTCGAGGGTTTCTCGGTCTTCACCCACTGCGGCTGCCAAGTTATCAATACCGACCGGACCGCCGTTGAATTTTTCAATAATCGCCAGAAGGAACTTTCGGTCAATGAGGTCAAAACCCAGGGGATCCACGTCAAGCATCTGAAGGGCTTTATCGGCCACCTCCCGAGTGACAATGCCGTCATACTTGACTTGAGCGTAGTCACGGACTCGGCGAAGAAGACGGTTGGCAATACGAGGGGTGCCGCGGCTGCGGCGGGCTACTTCAAAGGCCCCTTCATCATCAATTTTTACATTTAAAAGTTTGGCGCTTCGTCTGACGATCTTTGCGAGATCTTCGTTGCTGTAGAACTGAAGCTGAGCCACGATACCGAAGCGTGCCCGAAGAGGATTGGTGAGCATCCCCGCACGGGTGGTGGCGCCGATCAGAGTAAACGGTTTCAAATCGAGCTTGATCGAGCGCGCAGCAGGTCCTTCACCGATCATGATGTCAATTTGAAAATCTTCCAGCGCCGGGTAAAGGATTTCTTCAACAACAGGAGATAAACGATGAATTTCGTCGATAAACAACACATCGTTTTCCTGAAGGTTGGTCAAAATGGCGGCTAAGTCTCCGGGGCGCTCCAACACAGGGCCCGATGTTTGGCGAAGATTAACCCCCATTTCATTGGCCACAATGTGAGCAAGTGTCGTTTTACCCAATCCCGGAGGACCGAAAACCAACAAGTGGTCCAACGCTTCGTGGCGGGATTTGGCCGCTTTAATGAAAACAGAGAGCTGCTCACAAGCCTTGGGTTGACCGACGTAGTCAGCCAAACGCACCGGGCGCAGCGCACGATCCACACTTTCTTCGTTCGGAGAAGTCGATTGTGCAGTGACAATTCTTTCGACAGTTTGCATAAACACTCACTCTCACATATTTTGTAAGGCCATTCGAATGCCGTCGGAGACCGAGATGTCTTCAGGCAATTTCTTAACAGCCAGATTAGCTTCCCGTTCACTGTAGCCCAAACCGATCAAGGCATTGATGATATCAGCGGTATTGGAGTTGGTAGCCGAGGGTGTCACACCGGATAAGGTTGCCGTGAGTTTGTCTTTAAGTTCCAGAATCAGGCGCTCGGCTGTTTTTTTACCGATACCGGGCACGCGGGTCAAAAGAGAGGCCTGTTGCAGAGCAACAGCGTTGACCAAATCAGCTACGGACATGCCCGAAAGAATCGACAGAGCCGTACGCGCACCGATTCCCGAGACCTTTAAAAGTTGACGGAAAGTTTCCCGTTCTTCAGCGGTGAGAAAACCGTAGAGCAGTTGTGCATCTTCACGGACAACCATATGCGTGAGAAGCGTGACCTCAGAGCCGAGAGCAGGGAGGTTATAAAAGGTTGACATCGGGACATCGACTTCGTAGCCCACTCCATGCACATCAACGAGAATATGCGGGGGATTGCTTTCAACCAATTGTCCTTTAATACGTCCGATCATTTTATTCTTTCCTAGATAGTCCTAAATGCACTTCCCAAGCTGCGCGGTTCTTGGCGCCCGAATGGCGTCTGGCGTGTCCGGCACTGGTTTTAGGAGCCTTCATCGCCCCCATCATCCTGAAAGATTGGGCCGCACAGACCGCACAGGCCAGGGCATCAGCAGCGTCGGCCTGAATTTTTTCAGGCAGCCCCAGCATATGCGACATCATGGCCTGAACCTGGGCTTTAGTGGCTCGGCCTGTGCCAACTGTCGCCTGCTTGATTTCTGTCGGCGTAAATTCATTGACCAGAAGATCTTCATTAGCGAGCGCAGTTAATGCGGCTCCTCTTGCCTGGCCGAGCAAAAGCGTTGTGTACGGATTCATGTTCACAAACACTTTTTCACACGCAGCAAAACTGGGCGTTGTTTCGCGGGCAATTTTTCCGACTTCGTTAAAAATAAAGCGCAGTCTTTCGGCCAACTCGCCTTTGGGAACGTTGATGACGCCGGCGGTGACAAATTTGAGTTCACTGCCTGTGACGTCAATCACACCGAACCCCGTGTGGTTAAGACCGGGGTCCACGCCCATGATTCGAACCCGATCGCTCACGATCTAGTGCCTGCCGAAATTACCGAAACCGCCCAAGCCCCCTAAGCCGCCTCCGAATTTGCTCAAGCCGCCTAAGGCTCGCATCATTTTACCCAGACCGCCTTTTTGCATCGTACGCATCATGGCTTGGGTTTGTTCAAATTGCTTGAGTAACTTGTTGACTTCCTGCACCGGAACGCCGGCACCGGCGGCAATGCGCCGCTTGCGGCTTGCCTTGATGATGTCCGGATGCGTGCGTTCAAAAGGTGTCATCGAATTGATGATGCCCTCAGTGCGAGCAATGGCTTTTTGAGCGTCTTCGTCATTGATTTTGGAAGCTGCCTCGGCAAATTGGGAAGGCAGTTTTTCCATCAGGCCTGAGAAGCTACCCATGTTTTTCATCTGTGCCAATTGGGCTTTAAAGTCGTTTAAGTCGAACTTGCTCCCTGACTTCATCTTTTGAGCCAGTTTTTGCGTTTGTTCGACATCAACGGCTTTTTGAACTTCTTTGACTAAAGCGACAATGTCGCCCATGCCGAGAATGCGGCTCGCCATACCCTCGGGGTTAAAGGGTTCAAGGCCGTCAATTTTTTCAGAGACACCGACAAACTTGATGGGCTTACCCGTTGTGTATGCAACGGATAACGCCGCACCGCCTCGGCTGTCGCCGTCAAGCTTGGTGAGGATGACGCCCGTCAATGAAAGCCTTTCATTGAAAGCTTGAGCGGCTTGTACGGCGGTTTGACCGAGCATGGCATCGGCCACGAACATCGTTTCCGACGGTTTTAAGTCATCGTGCAACTCGGCCACTTCATTCATCATGGCTTCATCGATTGAGAGGCGACCTGCCGTATCGACAATGAGCACATCGTAGAAGTAGCGCTTGGCATGAGCAAGCGCATCGCGCGCAATGGCCAAGGGCTTCAACGAGGCATCCATCGGGAAGTTGTCCGCACCGGCTTGCTCGGTAATGACCTTTAATTGATCGGCAGCGGCCGGACGGTAAACGTCGGTGGAGACGGTCAGAACTTTTTTCTTTCTGTCTGCAACAAGGTAGCGGGCCAACTTACCGGCCGAGGTCGTTTTACCGGCACCCTGTAAGCCAGCGAGCAGAATGATCGCAGGCGGCTGAGTAGCCAGATTCAATTCTTTTTCTTTTTCCGAGAGGCTGCCGCCGATGATGTTGGTCAATTCCTTCTGAACAATGCCCACTAAGGCTTGACCGGGGTTCAAATTGCCGATCACCTCTTCGTTCATGGCTTTGGCCTTGATGCGAGCAATCAGTTCGCGCACCACAGGCAGGGCAACGTCAGCTTCAAGCAGCGCGATTCGCACCTCTCGGAGCATCTCCTTGGTATTTTCTTCGGTCAGGCGGGCCTGACCACGCATGGTTTTGATGACGCGCGAGAGGCGTTGGCTTAACGTATTGAGCATTTCGTTTCAAATAATTGGAAATAAGTGCACAACAATGACGGCCCGATCCCTTACAATGAGACACTGTCAAAAACACATATCAGCGACAATGTCGGATAGGTGAGCTCGTCAAATGGATTTAAACATCATATTGTACGGTGTTGCGTCAATTTTTTATCTGCTTGTGGGCGGAAAAATTGTCAGCACGTTTAAAAAACGCGGTGATCAGGCCCCCATGTGGTCATTGCCGGTGATTGCGGCGGCCGTTGTGGCGCATTTCTGGGTTTTGCAGTCCAATATTTTCTGTGCACCTGAAACCATTTTGGTCACGTTCGGTAACTCCGTCTCGGCCATGTGCTTTTTCAGTACGCTCATTCTCTTTTTCGGTGCCCTTTATTCACGTGTGCACGCACTCTACGGCATCATTTTGATAGTAGCTGGATTCGGGATTTGGAGCCCGTTGCTTTTTCCGTCCGAGGCTCAGCCCATCGTCGGTTCAACCTTCGGCTTCAGACTGCATATTGCTTTCGGCCTGCTCGCTTACAGCTTTATGTTGATGAGTGTGGTTCAGGCTGTTCTGATGGGGATTCTGGACTCTCGTCTGAAAAGCCACGCTGCTCTCGATGAGCCCGAAGGAATTGTTGCCTCCATGCCGAACCTGATGACCATGGAGAAAATCCTCTTTCGAGTGATTCTGGCTTGCTGGGTGGTTTTGTCTTTAACCATTCTGACGGGAATGGTTTCTACGGCTCATTACTTTGATGCAATCCTTGCGTTTGACCACAAAACTGTTTTGACGATCTTAAGTTGGACGGTCTTCGGTATTTTGCTTCTGGGGCGCAAGCTTTTGGGCTGGCGAAGCAAAAAGGCGCTCACCATTTTCTGGATTGCCGTGGCGCTTCAGGTCATTGCTTTCTTCGCTTACCGTTTTGTACTGGATGTACTTCAATAAGGTGGCGATATGCTGAGTAAACTGATTTTCTTTATTTTGCTGGGGTTGCTGCTGTTTGTTCTTTGGCAGAAAAAGCGTGTTGCTCGAATTCGACGCGAAGAACCTGTCAAAAAGGTTCCCGAAGCAAAGAAAATGGTTCAGTGTCCGATCTGTGGCGTGCATTTTGCGGAAGTGGACGGGGTCTGGTACAACGGGAAGATGTATTGCAGCGGGCAATGTGCAGATAAAGCAAAGGCCCGCTCATGATCACGATTGATTCTGACGGTTGGATTAAAGGGGACGGAGTGCAGAGCATTCCGAGCCCTTTTTTTGATGAGCGTGAGGGTACCCGCCCCACTGATTTAGTGGTAATTCATAACATCTCATTGCCTGCCGGCGTTTTTGGCTTGGGTTACGTTCAGGCTCTTTTTAAAGGAGAGCTTTTAGAGACGGAAATTGCCGGATTTGAGTCTTTGCGGGGATTAAAAGTCTCGTCTCATTTTTTCATCGATCGAGCCGGTCGCATCACGCAATTTGTCAGTACAAAAAAGCGAGCCTGGCACGCAGGCGTTTCAACTTTTCAGGGAATGAGTCGTTGCAATGACTTTTCCATCGGTATTGAAATGGAAGGGTCGGACTTTGTCGCGTTTGCTCTTAAGCAGTACGATGCGTTAGAAAATCTTTTACGAGCGCTGGTTGCAGCAGAGCCGCAATTGGCTTATATCACCGGTCACAGTGACATTGCCCCGGGCCGAAAGACTGATCCGGGTCCTTATTTTGATTGGGCAAGGGCGCTGCGAAACCCCGAGTTGGCAAAAAAGCTAAAATATTCGACTACACAATTATTTGAAAAAGAACCATGTTAGCCAGTTTCATTGCCTTTATTTTCAATATGGTGACGACCTTTGTCGGTTGCCTGTTGATTCTGCGCACCTATATTTTCTATCAACGTCTTTCTATTTTTGACCCGGTGGCTCGCCTGGCTTGGTTCGGTACCAATTGGCTGGTAATACCGGTTTCGCGTCTGGTCAGACCGGGAAGACGTTGGGAGTGGGCCTCGGTTGTATCGGCTTTTGTGATGGCTGCCGTTGTGGCGGTTGTCACCCGCCAGGTCACTGGCTTACCGCTTAGCTGGCTGGGAGTACCCGTCTGTGCGGTCTTTTTGTTACTTCGCTGGGTGCTGGAGTTGGTGTTGTGGGGCACGATTATTTACGTGCTTTTATCCTGGCTGCAACCCTCTTCGCCTGCCTACGGTATGGTTTGGCGCCTGATGAATCCGATTTTAGGGCCGATTTCCGAGCGCATGCCGCGCTTGGGCGGTTTTGACCTTTCACCGATCGTGATTTTCCTCATCGTTAACGCCCTTTTATATTGGGTGACACCGCTCTCTCAAGGCTACTTTGTTAGCGCCTGGTTCTGACGAGTCTAAAGCGAAATCTCTTTATTGAATGCGCGTCTGAAAAGGCGCGCAATTTCATTTGTGTTCGCGCAATACCCTTGTGCTTGAGGATGTTGGGCTTTTATGGCGCCCATTAAAGATGCCAGGCGCATGGTATCGTCCCAATCAAGGCTCAGACTCAGGGCTCGCAAGAGTCCTCCTCTGAAAGCATCTCCGCATCCGACAGGATAAATCGGTCCTTGCACGGGCAAAGCGTCAAAGTGAAAAGAATCGCCGTTTGTGAAAAGTGTTGCGCCTTGAGCTCCCTCAGTCATGATGAGTGCACGAAGACGGGAGGCGACAGCTCTTTGAGACAGACCGGTTTTATGACTGAGAACGTCCCACTCATAAGCTGAAAGCGTCACGATATCGACATGCTCAATAAACCATTCGATGTCCTCGCCTGTGACATAGGCACTGGCTTGCCCCATGTCCCAGATTACGGGAGTGTTGTGTGAGTTGAGATACCGGGTATGAGCCTTCATTACCCGAGTGTCGGTCGGCGTGATGATACCGAAGTCAAGCTTTTCATCTTCAGCGGGGAGCGCCTGATCGGCAAAGGCCATAGCGCCCTCGTGAAAAGCCGTCATTTGGTTGCCAAGGCTATCTGTGGTGATGAAGGCCTGAGGGGTAAACGCCTCATTAATCACTTTGATGGCATCGGTACGAATACCAAGCTCTTTAAGATGATTGAAGTATTCTGCCGAGTCTTTTCCGACTGCTGTGACAATGAGCGGTTCGCCCCCTGCGGCTTTAAGGCCGTAGGCAATATTGGCCGCGCAGCCGCCGAAATTTTTGCTCATGACAGGCGTCTGGAAAGTCAAATTAATTTTCTCAAGACTGCCTTCAAGAAGGTGATCGGCAAATACACCGTTGAAACTCAGAATAGTGTCATAGGCAACGGAGCCGGAAATAAAAATACTCATGGTAAAAAAATCCCGCTTACCACAAGTAAACGGGAGAGAAAAAATTAAAGAATACGTTCAATTTCAACAGCAAGTGTTGCCGGATCACCGTCGGTCATATCAAAAGCGATGGATACGGTTTGTGAAGCTTGAGGAGCAATCGTTTGATTGACATCCGTGAGGTATTCACTCGGATTGATCCGGCGACGGGTGATGATGTCTTCTTTTTCACCTTTGAGTACAACCGTTAAGATCGGAAAGGCTTGGGCGCTGTCGGTGTTGTTTTTCAGTTCAACGGAGATCGCATACCGATTGCCTTCAACTTGATTGAGTTGATGAGAAAGGATAGAAACCGGGGCGGTCTCGGCAGCAGTAGCAGCTCCTTGATCTGCTGAGGGCTGACTTTCCGTTGCCTCATTCTTAACAGGGGCATCAAGAGGCGTGAGTGTTCGGCGCGGTTCACACGTGATGTTTTCACACAGTAAATTAAAAAGCGGCTCAGCCTGCGGAATTTTATTTAATACGGCATTTTGATTAGAAGCGAGCAGTTTGACAGCGATGCCGATCACGGCTACGAGCGCAATAATCACCCAAAGCCACGTCTTGGAAGAGAATTTCTTTTCGTTTTCTTCCTGCTCTTCATCGTCCGTTTCATAAGCGGCGCTGTCACTGTTGTTTTCACTCGTCGCAGCAGAGGGAGCCGGATGACTGATGACCTTAATGTTGGAGCCGCCGTTGATGATATCCAATCTTTCGGGGCCGTTACGCACTTCACTTCGGATACCGACTAATCCTTGATTATCATCGACGGAGTCAAAGCCTTTTAACTGGTCGGCCAAAGATTTCATGCTGGCAATACCTTGGCGCTCGACTTCGGCTTCACGTTCAATGCGGTTTAAACTGCCTTCGAGGTCAATGGATTTATACAAATGTTCACGAGCATTGAAAACATTCTGACAAAAGCCGCAACGAACCTTACCGCTTTTGGCCTGAAGAACATTTTCGGTGATTTTGAAAGCCTGCTGGCAAGCCGGGCAACGAGTGATATAAACCGTCATAGCTACACAAGAAAAAAATTATTTGGACTACACCATTAACGACGAATCATCATACTGATTTTGTGCACGAAGTGTGTCCTTTGAGAAAACTTTTTCAACGAAGGAAATACAAGAATTCAGTCTGCAAAAGAAAACGGCCACCGCATCAAGCAATGGCCGCCTTCTACGGATTCGATATTGCTATTGTTTTTGACCGGCGATACAAACCCATCCTTCACTTTCTTTCCATACGGAAAGCTTCACAGAAGGATCGTGTTCTTTGTAAACATCCATGACTTCTTGGGCCTGACGAGCCAAAACACCGGAGAGCACCAAGTGGCCTTGGGGCTTGACGCGAGCCAAGAGGGCAGGGGCCAACAGCTTGAGTGGATTAGACAAAATATTGGCCACCACAATATCAAATGTCCCTTCGGGCATATCCTTCGGTAAAACGAAAGTAGCGGGCGCATCGTTAGCCTTGGCATTGTCGACAGCGGCTTCGACAGCCTGAGGATCAATGTCCGTGCCCAAGACCTCGCCGGCTCCGACTTTCTTGGCGGCAATAGCGAGGATACCCGTGCCACAGCCGTAGTCCAAAACACTTTCACCGGCCTTGACGTTGGCATCAAGCCACTGCAGGCAAAGATGAGTGGTTGGGTGACTGCCCGTGCCGAAAGCAACGCCCGGATCTAAGCGGATGTTGATGGCGGTGTCGCCTGCGGGCGGCTCGTGCCAGGTCGGCACAATCCACAAACGGTCGGAAACTCGAACCGGCTGGAATTGAGCTTGAGTGATGCGTACCCAGTCCGCATCTTCAACCTGTTCATCGCTCACAAGCTTCGGTTCCTCAATTCCTAATCCCTTAACGGCAATGGCCATATCGAGATCGAAATCGAAGTCATCGTTAACCAGAACTTTCAGGTATGAGTTCTTCCAAGCAAGTTTGGTAGGCTCAAGTCCCGGTTCACCGTAAAGCGGTTGTTCATCAGGCGTATCGGCGTCTGCGTCTTCAATAGAAACAGATAAAGCGCCGGCATCCATCAGGGCATCGCCCAGTACTTCCGCGGCCCGGTCATTCACTAATAAAGTAATCTCACGCATCTTAGAGGCTGTCCTCGTGGGTGGTGCGTTGTTTTTGAAGGTCCTTAAGCCGTTCTTCCAGATAGTGGATGGAGGCGCCGCCTTGGCGGAATTTCTCATCCATCATCAATTCACGGTGTAAGGGCAAGTTCGTCTTAATTCCGGTGACGACCATTTCCGACAAAGCGATCTTCATACGAGCAATGGCCGTTTCGCGGTCATCGCCGTAAGCGATGAGCTTACCGATCATGGAGTCGTAGTAAGGCGGCACAAAGTAGCCGGAATACACGTGGCTGTCAAAGCGAATGCCGGGACCGCCGGGGGTGTGCCAGGCTGTGACTCGTCCGGGGCTCGGAACAAACGTGAAAGGATCTTCAGCGTTGATACGGCATTCGATGGCATGGCCGCGAATTTGAATATCACGTTGCTTGTATTGCAAACGTTCGCCGTAAGCCACTCGGATTTGTTCACGAACGAGGTCAACACCTGTGATAAGTTCGGTTACAGGGTGTTCCACTTGAATACGGGTGTTCATTTCAATGAAATAGAACTGCTCGTTTTCATAGAGGAATTCAAAAGTACCTGCGCCGCGGTAACCGATGCGTTTGCAGGCTTCAACACAGCGTTCGCCTACTTTTTCAATCAGTTTGCGGGGAATGCCCGGAGCGGGAGCTTCTTCGAGTACCTTTTGGTTGCGGCGCTGCATGGAGCAGTCGCGTTCACCTAAATAGATGGCATTGTGGAAATTGTCCGCGAGCACCTGAATTTCAATGTGACGCGGGTTTTCAAGGAATTTTTCCATGTAAACCGTCGGATTGCCGAAAGCGGCCTGTGCTTCCTGACGGGTCATGGATACCGCATTGATCAAAGCAGCTTCGGTGCGCACCACACGCATACCGCGACCGCCGCCGCCACCGGATGCTTTAATAATGACGGGATAGCCGATCTTGCGGGCAATCTGGATGATTTCATCAGGATCGTCAGGCAGTGCACCGTCAGAGCCCGGAACGACAGGAACACCGGCTTCGATCATGGCCTTCTTGGCCGAGACTTTATCGCCCATGATGCGGATCGAATCCGGGCGAGGGCCGATGAAGGCAAAACCTGAGCGTTCAACTCTTTCGGCAAAGTCAGCATTTTCAGACAAAAAGCCGTAACCCGGGTGGATGGCTTCTGCATCGGTGACTTCTGCGGCGCTGATGATGGCAGGAATATTTAAGTAGCTGTCAACAGAGGGAGCCGGTCCGATGCAGACAGACTCGTCTGCCAAGCGGACATACTTGGCATCCACGTCAGCCGTGGAGTGCACCACCACCGTCTTGATATTCATTTCACGGCAAGCTCTTTGAATGCGCAGAGCGATCTCACCGCGGTTGGCGATTAAGATTTTTCCGAACATAGTCTTTAGCCGATGATAAAGAGGGGTTGACCGAATTCGACAGGTTGAGCGTTTTCAACACAAATTTCTTTAATCGTGCCGGAGGTTTCCGCTTCAATTTCGTTCAAAAGCTTCATGGCTTCAATGATGCCCAAGGTCTGACCGGCTTCGACGTGATCGCCTACCTTCACAAAGGGTTCGGCACCCGGATTCGGAGCACGGTAGAACGTACCCACCATCGGAGAGGTCACGGTTGTGCCTTGCACAACGGGTTCAGCAGCCGCTTCCGGTTGGGCAGGGGCGGCAGCGGGGGCAGCAGCCGGAGCTGCGGCGACAACCGGGGCAACAGCGGGAGCCGCAACAGCCACGGTTTGGACTTTGTTGACAATACGCACTTTATCGTTTTCTTCGGTGACCTCCAGCTCAGAGATACCGCTTTCGGCTACTAAGTCGATCAACGTTTTCAGTTTGCGTAAATCCATTTCACAGACCTCATATAAATGTAATGCTCCGACGTCATCTCTTTCAGGGAAGCAATAATTGGACTCGTCGGGCTAATAAAACAGTATTTAAACTGCATTTTCATGCTTTTTTCGCTAAAAGTCTAGTAATTTCGTTTAATTTTTCGATTTTTCTCTATTTTTCGATCACCCATTTATGGTAGTCCTGACGTATTCGACTATTCGGACGGTGTGAATCTGTGTTAAAGAAAATCGTGAGAATTGACGGGAAATAACGACAAGTTTGCTGCATTGTCCATCGGTGTGCTGATATTTTGGGCATGTTGCATAATATTTAAGCAGTGATGGCTTCTCGCAGATTTGTTGAGCTACCGATATTAATACAGGCGACAATAGAAGCGACAAGGACGATCAGTTTCCGAGTACCGTTTTGTTGTTTGTCATTGAAGATATTTCAGTATATGTTCAAAAAAAATCGATAAAATACTCAAGTTTTTCAATGGTTTTGGGCTTTTCTTATGCATATTCACATTTTGGGTATCTGCGGAACATTTATGGGTGGGGTGGCACAGTTGGCTCGTGCAGCCGGTCACCGAGTGACCGGGTGTGACGCCAATGTTTATCCGCCGATGAGTGATCAGTTGGTGGCTGCCGGTATTGATTTGATCGAAGGGTTTGATCCCGCGCAGACTGCTCTTAAACCTGATTTATATGTCATCGGTAATGCCATTTCCCGAGGTAATCCCCTTTTGGAGAAAATCCTCAACGATCAGCTTCCTTATACATCAGGTCCGCAGTGGCTCGGAGAAACCCTGCTGCGCTCGCATCATGTCCTGGCTGTGGCAGGCACTCATGGAAAAACCACCACCAGTTCACTTCTGACGTGGATTTTGCAAGCTTGCGGAAAAAATCCCGGCTTTTTGATCGGAGGGGTCCCTGCTAATTTCGGTCATTCAGCCAGACTCACTGACTCTCGCTATTTTGTTATCGAAGCCGATGAGTACGACACCTGCTTTTTTGATAAACGCTCAAAATTTGTGCACTACCGACCCAAAACTGCCGTTTTAAATAACCTTGAATACGATCACGCAGATATCTTCCCGGATTTGCACGCCATTGAAACGCAGTTTCACCACTTGGTGCGAACCATGGCGCAGAATGCCCGAGTGGTGGTTAACGGACAATGCGAAGCTTTAGGGCGGGTACTTGACCGGGGACTTTACAGCGAATGCGTTTACTTTAATGATCAGCGTGGATGGCATTTGGAAGGGAAAGAACTCTTTTATAAAGATAAGTCTTTCGGTGAGCTCAAGTTGGCCCTGCCCGGTCATCACAACCTTTTAAATGCCAGTGCGGCCGTGGCTGCCGCTACTCATATCGGTATTGAGCCACAAGACGCGATTGAATCGTTGAAGACTTTCCAAGGCGTCAAACGTCGTATGGAGGTTAAGGGTGAGGTAAACGGTGTCACAGTCATCGATGACTTTGCTCACCACCCGACCGCTATTTACGAAACCATCGCGGCCTTGCGCAGCAAAATGGGAGATAGTGGGAAAATTATCGCGGTGCTTGAGCCCAGAAGTAACACCATGAAAATGGGTACGATGAAAGATCGTTTGCCCGGCAGTTTAAAAGAGGCCGATCAAGTGGTTTGTTACGCCGACCCGAAGCTCGGTTGGGATGCCGAACAAGCTTTGGCTCCCTTGGGCGAAAAGCTTCATGTACTTCACAGCATTGATGAGACGGCCGTTGTGGCTTCACGCTTGGCTGCTCCCGGTGACAGCATACTCGTGATGAGTAACGGTGGATTCGGAGGCATTCACTGGAAAATCCTAGGTCTTCTGAAAAAAGGTGCTTGACATGGTTTTAATGTACCTGCATGGGTTTCGCTCGACCCCCTTTAGTAAAAAAGGACAGATCATGCGTGAGGCGTTTTCAGAAAAACTCACGTTTGAAGCGCCTGATTTGAATGTTGGACCGAAAGAGGCTCAGAAGATTTTGATTGAGGCTACCCAAAACCTGGATCCTTCACAATTGTGTTTGGTGGGATCAAGCTTAGGGGGCTTTTATGCAACGTGGCTTGCCGAAAGAATCAGCTGCAGAGCCGTGCTTTTGAATCCGGCAACAGAACCTTGGTGTGTGATCAATGATTATTTAGGTGTGCAAACGATTGCCAACACCGATCGCACGATTGAGGTTCTGCCTGAGTTTGCCCAACAGGCGCGACAGATGAATTGCGAGCGCATTCATCCTGAACGGTATTTGGTTTTTTTGTCCACCGCTGATGAAGTGTTGGATTGGAAAAAAGCACAGAAAAAATACGCTGATTGCCCTCAAATTCTTTTGCCCGGCAATACACATGAAATCAATCATTTTGAACAGTGTTTGCCGGAAATTGAAAAATTCTTGGTTGAAACCCCTCGATAAAGGCTCATTGAAATGGAACACTCTTTTGTTTCTGCCTTGTTGCTGATGTTTTTGATGGCAGATCCTTTGGGAAATATCCCGATTTTTATTTCTTCGTTGAAGTCCGTTCCTGAGAACAGGCGCTCGATGGTGGTGATCCGTGAGTGCTTTATTGCAGCGGTCATTTTGTGTATTTTCGCTTTCGGCGGCAAAGCGTTTTTGGATTCGTTGGGACTGAGTCAGGCGGCTCTTTCCATCGGCGGTGGATTGATTGTGCTCTTGATGGCGATCCGAATGGTCTTTCCTTCCAAGGAAGGTGTATTTGGAGAAGCGCCGGGCGGAGAGCCTTTTATTGTGCCCCTTGCTGTGCCCGCTATTGCCGGGCCCTCAACACTTGCTACCATTCTTCTTTTGGTCGGCAGCGACCCCACACGAATCACCGAGTGGCTTCTTATTGTCGTGTTAACGTGCGCCATCAGTGCCGCTATTTTGGTATTTGCCGAAAGAGTGCAAAAGTTGGTCGGAGAAAGAACGACAGCCGCTTTTGAACGTCTCATGGGTTTGATTTTGGCTACAATGGCCGTCCAAATGTTTTTAACCGGTATTACTCAATTTATCCAGACAACGCTGAAAGGGGCGATTTGATGTATCTCTTTTTTGAAGAAGACGGCACCTTTAAGGTCGGCACCGTTTTATCGCAGACGGGCAGTGCCTATCAGGTGGAACTTGTGACAGGACGCCGCACGAAGGTCAAAGGCGGTCACGTCTTTTTTGAGTTTGAGTCGCCCGCGGCCTCCGAAGTGATGGCTAAAGCCGAGCAAACGGCAGCAGAGATGGATCCGCAGTTTCTTTGGGAAGTGGCACCGGACGGAGAGTTCCGTTTTGAATCTCTTGCAGGAGACTATTTCGGAGAAGAGGCTGGCGTTATTGAACGCATCGCAACGTTGCTGACGCTTCATGGTCATCCGGTTTATTTTCACCGAAAAGGTCGCGGCAATTACCGCAAGGCCCCTGAGGAAATTTTGAAAGCCGCCCTTGCTGCGGTTGAGAAAAAACGTCTGGCAGAAGAGCAGAAAAAGGCCTGGGTTCGGCAGATGGTCGATGAAATGACCGTGCCTAAAGAAATTGCTTCTCAAGCGATCACCCTTTTGGTTTCACCTGATAAAAACAGCAATATCTGGAAAGCGCTCTCGGATGCGGCAAGCGAATCTCGTATGACGCCTCTGAGACTTCTTTTGTCGCTAGGAGCAATCGGTTCGGCCTATCGCTGGCACGTAGACAGTTTTTATGCTCAGTACTTCCCGAAGGGAAAGGGCTTTTCTGCCGATCTGAGTTTACCTTCAGAGAACGGTTGGGAAGATTTGCCGATTGCCAATGTAAAGGCTTTTTCGATCGATGACTCCTCAACTACGGAAATTGACGATGCAACAAGCGTGGAGCATGTAAGCGACAAGCTTCTTCGTATCGGCATTCATATCGCTGCTCCGGGCCTTGGAATTGAGCGTGACAGCGACATCGATCGGGTTGCGCGTAGCAGATTATCTACGGTTTATGCGCCCGGCATCAAAACGACCATGTTGCCCGAAAGCTGGATTAAGGAATTCTCCCTTGATGAGGGGCGAGCCGTGCCGTGCCTGTCGCTTTACGCACTCGTGGATAAAGACACGCTCGAAGTCAGTGCCACCGAAACGCACTTGGAACGAATCCGTGTTGCAAGCAACATCCGATACGATCAGATTGAAGACGAATTTTCCGAAGAAAAACTTTTAGCAGGCACTGTTAATCATCCCTTTGCCGAAGAAATTACCTGGTTGTGGAAGTTTGCCAAAAAATGTCTGGCTGACCGCGAGGCCGTACGAGGTAAGCCTGAAATCCTCGGTCGAGTGGAATGGAGCTTTGATCTTGAAGGCGAAGACGAGAACGCGATCATTCATCTGAAATCCCGTCGCCGGGGTTCGCCCTTGGACTTGGCCGTAGGCGAATTGATGATTTTTGCCAATACGGTTTGGGGCGGCTGGCTCGAGGAAATGAATGTTGCAGGTATCTACCGCTCTCAAAGCATGGGTCGCGTAAAAATGAGCACTACGCCGGGGCCCCACGATGGAATGGGAGTGGCTCAGTATGCTTGGAGTACGTCGCCCTTGCGCCGGTATGTTGACCTTGTCAATCAACGTCAATTAATCAGTGCGGCGCTCGATCGCACGCCGAGCTATCGTCCCAGTGACACCGATCTTTTTACGATCGTTTCCAATTTCACGTTAACGTACGGTGCTTATTCAGAGTTCCAACGCAAGATGGAGCGCTACTGGAGCTTGCGCTGGATTGAGCAAGAAGGACTCAAGACCATCGAGGCCGTTGTTGTCAAGGGCGAATTAATTCGCATCGAAGGCTTGCCTTTCATGCAAAGAATG
Organism: Parasutterella secunda; assembly: GCF_016901835.1. GTDB lineage: Bacteria > Pseudomonadota > Gammaproteobacteria > Burkholderiales > Burkholderiaceae_F > Aphodousia > Aphodousia faecavium. The sequence goes on from NZ_JACJKX010000005.1 coordinate 94,178, forward strand.
CCCGGATTGCCCGAGTTGCCGAGGGGGCAGAAGATCCTGCTCGATATTTTGGGCGTCGATTATGTTGATGTGCTCCTGGAGGCTAGACTCAAAGAAGTGCTCGATGAAACCGACGAAGAGGCTCTTGAAGACGAGGACGCGGTTGAAGAGGTCTCAGCTGAATCTGAAGCAGCTCAAGGCACTGAAAAAGACGAAAATTCTTAAAAGCAATCAGGGAAACTCCTCCTATATCAATAGCCTAAATAGTTCGCTTTAGGCATACACTAGCAGAGGCATTTGGCCAAAAAACGATTAGAGGAGTTTACTTATGATCCTTCGAAAAACTCTCATGGCTGCATCTGTTGCAGCTCTTATGTTGGGGACGGCAATGTCTGCTCAAGCTTGTTTTACTGTTATTGTCGGTAAGGATGCTTCTTCAACCGGTGAAATTCTCATCGGTCACAACGAAGATAACGATCGTCGTATTTTGATGAGCCAGTACTGGGTGCCGGCAGCAACGCACAAAAAAGGAACGTTGATTGAGTACGAACCGACGGCAGCTAAGATTCCTCAAGTGTCTAAGACTCTGGGTTATTGGTGGACTCAAACGTTGGCTCCGGAAGGCTACAGCTTCTCGGACGGTTTCTTCAATGAAGCGGGCGTTTTGATCACGTCCAATAACTGCGGCGACACGATCGAGAAGGATCAGAAGGTGAAAAACGGCGGTATCGGTTACGGTATTCGTCGTATCACGGCAGAACGCGCTCACACGGCTCGCGAAGCTGTGCAGATTGCGATCGAGTTAGTTGAAAAGTATGGCTACACGCACCAAGGCCGCACTTATACTTTTGCTGACCACAATGAAGCTTGGCAAATGGCCATCCTGCGCGGACACCGCTATCTTGCCCGCAAGGTTAAAGACAACGAAGTCGCGTTCCTTGCCAACTCCTACTCGTTGACGAATGTGGATCTCAATGACAAGGAAAATGTCATTGCTTCTCCGGACTTAGTGGAACACGCCATCAAGATGGGTACTTACAAACCCGCTAAGGCTGGTGACTACTCTGACTTCAACTTCCGCGAAGCCTATCAACCCGATCGCCGTCGTGCGGCCGATTGGAATAAGCAACGTGTACAAACCTTCATGAAGATCATGACGGGTGAACACATTGAAGACCACAATGCGATTCCGCAGTCCATTATTCCGAAAGAAAAGGTCACGCCCTGGGATGTGCAAAAGATTATGCGTGCTCAGTCCGATCAGGTTGATCGCTCTGTGACCGGTTGGCATCTCTATGACTTGCGCGACATCGGCAATATTGACACGCACGACAGCGTAGTCTTCAAACTCACGAAGAATCCGCTTCTGACGGTTTCCTGGAGAAGCAACGCACGTCCGTATGAAACACCGTTTGTGCCTTCCTTCCCGCTTGCAAAACCTGCAGCTGCTCAAGCCTTTATGAGCCCGGCAGTAGGCACGCGTGCACAATTCCATGCCACGCCCGAGCAGATGAGCTTCTCGTTGGATAAGAACGTGTTCACGTTTGTCTTGGCACAACAATTCCTTGATTGGATGCCGGATGCTCGCGAAGACGTCATTGACGACATCGAGGACTATGAAGAACGCAAGGCTGAAGAATTGGGTGCGATTGAAGCCCGTGCTCAATCCCTGGCTGCGATCGACCCCGATCGTGCAGTTGAATTCATGCACAACTTCAATGTGCTCAATTACAACGAAGCATTGGGCGCCGCCTCCAAGATCCTGCAAAAGGTCAATCGACAGGACATCGTGATCATGAAGGATACGTTGAGCCTGTCGGATGAAAAGGGAACGGTGGATGTGGTGCTTCTGTCTCAAAAGGGTTTTGATGCAACTAAGCTTGATCAATCCGTCACTGAATTCGGCTCAGCTTGGTCTGACGGCGAAGACGAACTCAATCGTCAACGTGCCAAACCCGTTAAGGTGGTCTTCAAAGACGTTGATGGCGACGGTTTGAAAGACGCCGTGATTACGTTCCCTGTGAAGGGCGCTGTTGCAACGACCTTTAAGGACGTTAAGACCGAACTCGTTCTCTTCACCAAAGTTGACGGAGAACCGATTGCCGCTTTTGATACCGTGAAAATTGTCAAATAAGCGACTGAAAGTTTGATCTAACTGTCCGTATGTAGACAACGCCGCCTCGAGAAAAAATTCCCGAGGCGGTGTTGTGAGGAGAACCGTGATGAACAAAATGCTTTTGGTGGTTGATCCTCAAGTAGACTTCATTTCCGGAACGTTAGCGGTAGAAAAAGCAGAAGAAAAAATGCTTGAACTCGCCCGTTATGTTCGGCAAAAGGATGGAGACTATAGACTCAAAGTCGTGACCATGGATTGGCATCCATACGGTCATTGTTCTTTCCAAGATAACGGTGGTCAATGGCCCAGACATTGTGTTCAAAACACAGCAGGTGCTGCGATTTTTGGACCACTTTTTGAAGCTCTTTTCCAAACAAGTGGAAAGGTCGTATGCCTGTACAAAGGCGATAAAGAAGAGCTTGAAGAGTATTCCATTTTTAAGAATGAAAGTTCGGCTCAACAACTGAATCGTCTGATTCAAGATTTCGACATTGAAAAGATTGAAATTTGCGGCATTGCCGGCGATATTTGTGTGCTTAATACGTTGCACGACGGTGTTGAAAAGTATGGTACGGAAATGTTTAAAGTACTCGTCGGGTTTTGCCCGTCATTAGACGGAGGAGTCGCGATCAGTCAGGCGGCCTGTCATTGCTCAAAATAACTGACTTTTGCAGCAAACTATGAAATTTCGGTGAAATTTGGCCCTGTTTGGTTGAAATATGGGGGAGTATTCTCGACTCAGTGGTACAATCCCAAGGCTTTAGTATTTTTCACTTGATGGTGATTGACGATGAATGACGGGGTGCCTCGATGGCTGAACAAGCACGAGACATGGAAAACAAAACGGTTGGCTCGGCAGCAGTGGCTGCTCAACCGTCTGCTTCGGCTCGCGAGCCTGAACTCGCAAGTCGCGCCCTCGCTCGCATTCAAAAATGCATAGAAAAGGCTGAGGATCAGCGCCATCGAATCAGCGCAAGCGGCGCACTCACCAACGAACAAGAAGCTGAAATCCGAGACAGCTTCAATATCCAGATTAAGGCAGAAATCGCCAAGATTCTTGCGCCCCTTCATCCTGCCGATATTGCCTATATTCTTGAAGCCCTTCCGACCGATGATCGTCTGTTAGTTTGGGACTTGGTCCGCAATAACCAAGACGGCGATGTGTTGGTGGAAGTCAATGACGGCGTTCGTGAAACCTTGATTGACGCCATGGATCGCGAAGAACTCGTCGATGCCATGGAAACATTGGACACGGACGAGATCGCTGACTTGGTCGAAGACCTGCCGCCTGATGTGGTGGCAGAAGTTCAAGAAGGCTTGACCACCAAAGAGCGCGCACAGTTGCGCGCGGCCATGAGCTACCCGGAAGAGACCGTGGGTGCGCGCATGGATTTCGAATTTGTCTCCGTTCGGGAAGAATGGTCGCTTGAAACGGTGTTTCGCTATCTGAGAGGTTTTGAAGAACTGCCCGAATTGACCGATATGGTCTTTGTGGTTGATCGCAATCAGAAATTGAAAGGGGCTTTGCCTGTTTCAAAGATTGTCATCAGTGATCCGGAGCGAAGCGTTCGCGAATTGATGAAAAGCGACGTGCTCACACTGAATCCTTTGGATGAAGCCACCGATGCGGCACAGGCCTTTGAACGTTATGACCTGGTCAGTGCTCCGGTCGTGGATGAAACCGGACGCTTGGTGGGGCGCCTTACCGTCGACGAAGTGATGGACGTGATTCGTGAAAGTAGCGACGAAGACGCTTACGCAGCCGTCGGTTTGAGCGATGAGCAAGACTTGTTCGGAAGCGTTTGGGAAGCTGCCAAGAGCCGTTGGATTTGGTTGGGCGTGAACCTTTGCACAGCTTTTGTTGCCTCGCGCGTGATCAGCTGCTTTGAAGGAACGATTTCTCGGGTGGTTGCTTTGGCAGCGCTTCTGCCTATTGCAGCCAATATTGCCGGCAATACCGGTAATCAGACGTTAACGCTTTTGGTTCGTTCTATTGCCATGGGGCAGGTCACCGACAGCAACACCATTGATCTCTTTAAAAAAGAATTATGTGTGGCTATCATCAACGGCCTGATGTGGGGAGCAGTCGCAGGTCTGGGCGCTTGGCTTTTGTATTATGACTCCGCTTTTGGAATGAAGTTGGGGCTCGTGATGTTTCTTGCCATGATGCTTAACATCATTGTGGGGGCTCTTGTGGGTTTAATTGTTCCTCTCACTTTGAAAAAGCTCGACAAAGACCCGGCTATGGGCAGTTCCGTACTCCTGACCTTTATCACTGATAGCGGCGGCTTTTTAATCTTCCTGGGGCTTGCAGGCCTGTTCTTCTAACGAAAATCGCCCGCCAGGCTTTGCGCAACAGCCAGAGCAGCTAATCCTGCGGTTTCTGTTCTTAATACTCGCGGTCCGAGAAGGGTCGAATCATAGCCCAGTTGTTGGGCCAGTGTTATTTCCTCTTCGCTAAATCCTCCCTCGGGGCCCACAGCAAACGTGACGCTATGAACATTCTCAAGGGAAAAAGTTTTGTGAGCCGAGGGCGCTAAAATCAGATTTTTTTCGCTTTTGTGTTCGGTCAAAGCAGACTCAAGCTTACCGCAGAAAAACACTTCGGGAATCAGTCCTCTGCCACATTGTTCACAAGCACTGATTACGGTATTTTTCCATTGAAGCAGACGCTTTTGAAGACGTTTTTCGTCCAGTTTTGTGACACTGCGCTCGCTCGGCGCGATAACAATCTTCACGACGCCGAGTTCGGTGGCTTTTTCGAGAATCCAATCCAACTTTTCCTGAGAGACCAAAGACTGAATCAGCACCGTGTGTAAGGGACTTTCCGTCTCACTTTGGGTCACTGAATCAATATGTGCTTCGGTTCGATCTGAGAAAAAATGCAACACTGCATGGGCTTCGATTCCTTTACCGTTAAATAAGTGAGCGCAGTCACCGTCTCGCATACGAAGCACGCGTGAAGCATGGTGAGCCGGCTTTTCAGGTAAAACCAGAACGCTATCGGGTTTGAATTCAGAGTCAACGTAAAATCGTGGAGCCATTTTATGCGGTGAAGACAAAAGTTAAGATTTTTTGTTTTGCGTTAATCGTGTTTTTATCGGACTTTTTGTTTTTTTATGGGTAGTGCCGGACACAGGTTGAGAAAATAAATTTTCGTTTGAGGCAGTTTTCGCATACATCTTCGTGTAGGGACGAGAGATTGCCCGAAGAAGAAACGATTTACCCGCATAAAGAGCGAATAAACTTCTGAACCATTGCATAACCATGTCGTTGTCGGTTCTTTCGTGCCAAATGAGCCTTGTATGGTAGGTAAATTTTTCACTATCGGTAAAGGGCAAAATCTCGATGTCTGCACCATAGAGTTCTTTAAACAAGAAGGCGGTGTCATCGGGCAGGAAAGCCGTAAAGTCCGAATGAATCAGAAAGTTGGGCACTGACGTGAAGTAAGGCGTACTGCAGGCGATTTCCTGTTTGAATTCGTCATCAAACGTCGTCTCGTCCATCGTGTACGTTCTTTTAGCCACATCCAGGCAGTTTGAAACAATCACTTTTCGATATTTGGCAATTTCAGAGGCAGGAACTGAACCGTGCTCTTTATAGTACTGAACAAGCGGATGCCAACGTCTGACGCAGAGTACAAAGTGGTTTGGATAAAGTAAAAACTGACGGATTTTGCCGCGCACTTCTTCGGTTGTAGGCAAAATGGCCACATCCAGCCGGTTGTCCTCCAGTTTGTCAAAAATTCGAGAGTCTAGATACTGAAATTCCAACGTGCAATCGGGGGCGATTTTATAAAAATTCTCAATAAATTCAGTCAGCACAGTGTGGATGGCATTATCGACCACACCGAGTCGAAACGTTCTTTTTAAGCGCTGTGGAGAGAACTCCTCCGGATCGATGAGTTGCCCCAGTTTTTGCAAAATATCTTTGACCTGAGGGTAAAGCTCATTGGCCTTTGCTGAAGGCAAGAACAGGGGATTGGATCGAATAAACAGGGTGTCGTCAAACGTTGTCCGGAGTTTTTTGAGTGTACGTGAAGCCGCCGGCACCGTCAGATGCATGCAGTTAGCAACTTCCGTGATGGATCGAAGTTCGTATAAACGAAGAAAAAACTCCAATTCCGGAAACGACAGAGAACAGATTTTCGTTTTTTGGTAACTGCTTATTGTCACAGCTCGAAATTGTCTGGGTTTAAGTCAGAATTTTTAAATTCACAGCCTCATTTTACACTGAGAAACAGCTCTAAAGCGCAGTTTTAATGGATCTCCGCTTAGTAGCTCAAGCTTTTTGTTCTCGTGTTTCGCGAGCCTTTTCTTGTCTTTGGAGGACAGTCTTTATGTTTAAAAAATCGCTTATCGCCGGCGCTATTGTGACAGCGACTTTTGCCTTTGCCTCGTCGGCTTTTGCTATCGGCGGTGCTTCCGGTCCCAAGGTTACCTATCCGGTTAAGGGGAAGTTGGGTGCGGTCATTATGAATCCTTACAAGATCGCTCCCCTGACTGCTGTGATCCGTAACGGCGGCTATGTGGTGACCGATGTTTCTGTTCGCATCGTGCCGAAAGAAAACGGTCAAGAGATTGCCTACAAAGTCAGCGATAAGCAAGTCCGCACGCACGGCGGTATTCCGGTCTTCGGTCTTTATCCCGACTATGTCAACTCTGTGGAAGTTTCTTACACGCGTACCAATCACGGTAAGAGCGAACGCGTAGAAAAAGAAGTCTACAAGATCTACGCTCAGCCCTTCTCTCTTGAACAACCGGGTTCTGCCGTCGGACCGCTCTTTAAGGCGACCGTTAAGAAATTGGATCCGGAATTTAAGGACCGCTTGATTCTCATTAACAACTTGGCTGCTGATCCGGCTGCCAACGCTTCTCGAGTGGTTTGGAATAACCCGATGGGCGGCGCTCTTGAATGGAACTACGGTGCACAAAACGCCATCATCGATACCACGGGTGAAATTCGTTGGTACATGGATCCGGATGCCATTTACGATGCGACCAATATCTACAAGGCCGGCATCATGATGGGCTTCAGACAGAATGAAGACGGTGCACTCTCCTGGGGCTATGGTCAGCGCTATGCCAAGTATGACTTGATGGGTCGCGAAATCTTCAATCGTCGTTTGCCCGACGGCTATAACGATTTTTCTCACGCCATGGATGCCATGCAAAACGGCAACTTCCTGTTGCGTGTTGCTTCCTCTGATGTATTGCGCGGTGACGGTAAACACGTTCGCACCGTCCGTGACGTGATCATTGAAGTCAGTCCCACGGGTGAAGTGGTTGACGAGTGGCGCCTCTTCGACATTCTCGATCCGTATCGTGACGATGTGTTGAAGGTGCTTGACCAAGGCGCCGTGTGCCTCAATATTGACGCGAGCCAAGCCGGTAAGACTTTAAGCGCTGAAGACCTTGCCAAGATGGACGAATCCGACCGCTTCGGCGATATCGTGGGTTCCGGCCCGGGCCGCAACTGGGCTCACATCAATTCCGTTGACTATGACCCGACCGATGACTCCATCATCATTTCCTCTCGTCACCAATCGGCTGTGATCAAGATCGGTCGCGACAAGAAGGTGAAGTGGATCATGGGTTCTCCGCAAGGTTGGAAGGGCGACTTCGCCAAGAAAGTGCTCACACCGGTTGATAAGAACGGCAAGAAGATCAAGTGTGAAAACAGCAAGTGCGAAGGCACGTTCGATTGGACCTGGACGCAGCATACCGGTTGGCGTATTGACTCCAAGTCTGACAAGAATGTCTTCTATCTGAGCGTGTTCGACAACGGTGATGCCCGCGGCATGGAACAACCTGCTATTCCGTCCATGAAGTACAGCCGTGCCGTGGTCTACAAGATTGACCAAAAGAAGATGACTGTTCAACAGGTTTGGGAATACGGCAAGGAACGCGGTCATGAATGGTACAGCCCGGTGACCTCTTTGACCGAATACCACAAGGATAAGGATTCCATCTTTGTGTATTCCGCCACAGCCGGTGCCACGTATAACCTGCAAAGCGGTGCATTTGAATCGGCTCCGAATCCCTTCATTGAAGAATTCAAGTGGGGTGCCAAGGAACCGTCTCTTGAAATTCAATTGCACAACGTTTCAGGCTACCAGGCTATGCCGATTGATGTAAACAAGGCTTTTAACACGAAGTAATCGTCATCAAACCGAAGGGGCGGGGATGGGTATCTTCGCCCCATCGATAGAAGTTTGTATTGAATAAGAAAGGAATGTAAACATGTTGCGTCGTCAATTTTTAGCCGCTGCCGCTGCTGTCGGTCTGGCTTTCACCGTTTCTGCCTCTGCCGCCCCGGTTGAAGGCAAAGATTATGTAGTTTTGGAAAAACCGATTGTCAATGCCGAAAACACCTTCATCAAGGTCTATTCCTACGACTGCCCCTTCTGCTACCGCTATGACAAGGGTGTGGTACCGATTCTGAAAGAAAAGCTCGGCAAGGAACTCACCTTCAAGGACTATCACCTTCACACCAAAGGTAAGTACGGCAATCAAGGCGATGATGTCCTCGCTGTGCTTTGGGTCGAAGACGAAGCTGCAGGGCGCGATCCCACCGATGAAGGCTCTTTGCACAAGAAAGCTAAGTTTGCCCTCTATCAGGCCTATCACGACAAAAAAGAACGCTGGGACGCCGGTGAAGATGCTTTCATCAAGACCGCTCTGGATGCTGCAGGCATGAGCCGAGCCGACTTCGATAAGAAAAAGACTGACCCCAAGGTGCAGGCTCTTGTGAAGTCCTGGAAAGACTGCACGTATGACGTTGCCAAGATTCAAGGCGTTCCCGCTTTTGTCGTCAACGGCAAGTATCTGTTGAAGACCGCCTCGATCACGTCGATCGACAGCATGGTTGAAAACATCCGTGAATTGGCTAAGAAATAAGGAATGAGTCGATGAAAGGGTTTTGTTCGAGCTTTAAAAAAGATCCCATGGGGACGCTGGCTGCGTGGCAGGATACGCGTGAGCCGTGGTTGCTTTTTGCCGTCACGTCCATCATTTTGGTGCTCCTGGCACACTACCTGTTTCAGAACTGGCTGCACATGCTGCCGTGCGAGCAGTGTGTATACATCCGCTACGGCAACATCGTAATGGCCATCGGCGGCTTTATCGTGGCGATCAAACCTAAGGTGATTTGGTCGAAGATTGTGGGCATCGGTGTGTTCCTCTACGGGCTCATTTACACGATGATGTGCTCGTGGAAATTGATGGGCATTCATGACGCGGTGCACTCGGATGATCCGTTGGCAATGTTCGGGATGCAGGGCTGCTCGACAGAACCCACGTATCACTTCGGTCTGCCGCTTGATAAGTGGTGGCCGGAATGGTTTAAGCAAACCGGTGACTGCGGCTACGATGCACCGGTAGTGCCCGATGGGACGCAGTTGGGAGAGTTCCAGCGTTGGCTCATTGAGATTTATCAGGCGAGCGACGGCTGGTATCTGTTCCCGCAGTGGAAGTTTATGGACATGGCCGAATGCTGCATGCTCGCATGCGTGTGCTATGCCATTTTGCTCGCGGCACTGCTTTTTGCCTGGGTTAAACGTGACTTTTTGAAGTAGTCCTCATAGAGACAAAAGTCATGTTTGGGCCTGGATCGGATCTTTGGATTACGATTCGGGCTTTTTTGCGCTCTGACGAGCATATCAAAAAAACGGGCTCGTTTTCACGAGCCCGCTCAAACTACAGTTTAAAGCCTAAGATCAATTAGTCTTTCTTGCTGCGGTTAGCAAAGAAGTTGGCCTTTTGAATGTCAGCCGTACGGATCGTAAAGATCTGATTGGTCAAATCTTCGGCTAACTTTTCAGCGCTGGCCATAATGCCCAGGTTGAATTCATTGAGCATCTTATCGGCCTTCTTGGCATCTTTCTTGTAGGTCTTCAGATATTGTTCTTCAAAGGCCTTTTGCTTCTTAGCCGTGTCGGCTTCGAACTCGTGGTAAGCCTTTTCAACGATCGGAGCCAACTTCGGATAGTCAGTCATCACGAGCGTTTGAAGTTTACGATACTTCCAGTACACCGATTGGCTGTCGGCTTCGTTCGTACCCATGCCATAGTGGGCCGGGTAGGCGTCAAGGCCGTGATAGTACGGGACATAGACCGACAGATTCGGCATACCCATGGCCACATAAATCACAGAACCGATTTCGCGCGGCATCCAGGGACGCACTTGCATCACGTGAGATTCGTAGGTGCGGAAGACGCTGATCGGACGGAATTCTTCATCACCTCGCAAGCCCTTCGTGTACGGGTCGTGGCTTTGAAGTTCGCCGGATTCGTAGTGGTTACGAAGAATCGACTTCATGTCTTCAAGCGTGACCTTCTTGTCGGGTTTGGCGTAGACCGGGAAGGAGCGACCTTCTTGAACCGGTTGCTTCAGGCTCGGCGTGAGGATCTTTTGAACTTGCCAGACGCGCGGGTCGTTGTACACACGGTCACGTTCATCGTCACGCGTGTAAACCTTGGCGAAATTGAAAGCACCGTCTTTCTTTTCGTTATAGAAGCCGTTGTCAGCAGCCCACTTCACGAGGTTCTTGCTCGCCATGAAGTCTTCGCTCTTCGGATCGTAGGCTTGCAGACGGCCTTGGTTACCGGAGGCAAAGTATTGGTCACGCGGGATGCGTTGAGCAATCCATTGATGGCCCGTGCCGGTTTCGAGGTACCACATTTCTTTTTCGTCAACGAAAGCCACACCGAAACCTTCGCCTGCGCCGATCGATTCAACAATGCTGCCGAGAATTTGGACGCCTTCGCGGGCGGTCTTAGCGCGAGGCAGAATCACATCCAAGATGTCGTCTTCGGTGATACCGGTGGCTTCATTGTAGGGGTCAAGCTTCAGCAGTTCATCCTTTGCGTAGATGGATTCCGTACCGGAGATACCGACGCCGGCTTCGTTAAAGCCTACAGCACCGTGCAATTGCGTCTTCCAGTTCGGAACGGTCGTGTAACGCATGGCGTTTTCAGGCAAAGGATATTCAAAATTGGTGGCACCCTTGTAGTCTTGTGTGCGGTACATACCCTTCTGATTCTTCTTGGCGGGGTGAATCACCATATGTTGAGCTTTTAAAGCATCGCTGTCGGCGTTGCGGCCCACAAAGAAAGAACCGTCAGCGGTTGCTTCAGGACCGACCAAAACGGTCGTGCAAGCCAAGCTCATCGAAGAAAAAGCGGCCAAAACAGAGGCCACTAATGCAGCTTTTTTAAACATGAAATACTCCTCAAATTTTCGGCTGAGTCAGAGGTCACCCAGCCGCCCAATATCCTACGCCGAAGTACTTAGATTGAGCGGGAAAACGCCTAGGGATTTATCCGTATTGTCAAGACTCTGAAAAAGGAGCGATGAGAATCGTTCTCGTAGAAAAAAGATTACGAAAATTAACTGTATTACCGCGCAATTTCAGTACAATCTAATTGTTTAAGTCGGACAAAAATTTCTTTGTCTATTCAATGGTTTTTCCCTTTGATATTGGTTGAATAACATGACCTGTAATGTCACTCCTCAGTTGATGGCCAATGCTATCCGTGCGTTGGCTATGGATGCCGTTCAAAAAGCCAAGTCCGGTCACCCGGGTATGCCGATGGGCATGGCTGATATCGCCGTGGCTCTGTGGACAAAACATTTGCGCCACAACCCGGTCGATCCGAAATGGATCGGTCGTGACCGTTTCATTCTCAGTAACGGTCATGGTTCTATGCTGCAGTATGCGCTGCTTCATTTGACCGGATACGATCTCACGATTGAAGATCTGAAGGCTTTCCGTCAATGGCACAGCAAGACGCCGGGTCACCCTGAAGTGGATGTGACACCTGGGGTGGAAACCACCACAGGCCCCTTGGGTCAAGGGATCGGCAACGCCGTCGGTATGGCGTTGGCTGAAAAAATGTTGGCCGCTGAATTTAATCGCCCGGGTTTTGATGTTATTAACAACTACACCTACTGTTTCTTGGGTGACGGCTGTCTGATGGAAGGCATCAGCCACGAAGTCTGCTCGTTGGCCGGTACTTGGAAACTCAATAAGCTCATCGTTATTTATGATGACAACGGTATCTCCATTGACGGCAAGGTGATCAATTGGTTCTCGGATAACACTCGCGAACGCTTTGAGTCTTATGGTTGGAATGTCATCGGTCCGGTGGACGGTCACGATATTGACGCCATGGATGTCGCGATTGCTCAGGCTAAGCAAAGCGAGGATAAGCCGACGCTCATTATCGCCCGTACGGTAATCGGTAAGGGCTCTCCCAATCGTCAGGGTACGAGCAAAGTGCACGGTGAAGCCTTGGGTGAAGAGGAATTGAAACTCACCCGAGAAGCTCTGGGCTGGACCTGGGATCCGTTTGTGATTCCTCAGGAAATCTATGACGCCATGGATGCTCGTGCAGCCGGTCAAAAGCTTGAGGGCGACTATAACGAAATGTTTGCTCGTTATTCCCAGGCTTACCCCGAATTGAGTCAGGAGCTCTCTCGTCGCTTGAAGGGCGATTTGCCGGCCAATTTCGACGCAGTCATGCAAGAAGCGATTGCCAAGGCTGCTCAAGCTCAGGAAACCGTGGCCACTCGTAAAGCCAGTCAGAAGGCTTTGAATGCCTTTGCCCCGCACCTTCCCGGTCTTCTCGGCGGTTCGGCTGACTTAACGGGTTCCAATCTCACGAATTGGACCGGAGTGGAGGCCATGCGCCCGGATACCTATCTGGGTCGTCACATCAATTACGGTGTGCGTGAATTCGGTATGTCGGCCATTCAAAACGGTATTGCGCTTTACGGTGGGTTTATTCCGTTTAGTGCCACCTTCCTCACTTTCTCGGATTATTCGAGAAATGCCATCCGTATGGCAGCACTGATGAAGCAACGCTCGATTTTTGTCTTCACTCATGACTCAATCGGTTTGGGTGAAGACGGTCCGACGCACCAATCCGTTGAACATATTCCGAGCTTGCGCTTGATCCCGAATTTAAATGTCTGGCGTCCGTGTGATACGGTTGAAGCGCTGGTGGCTTGGCAAAGTGCGATTGACTCGCGCCATGCGCCTTCGATTATTATCGGTTCTCGTCAAAATATTGAATTCATCGCTCGTGATGTTGACGAAGTTAAAGCCGATGCGGCTCAGGCTTTGCATGCCGGTGCTTATGTGATGAAGGAATCGGGTAAGGGTGCAGAACAAATCGATTGCGTGTTGATTGCAACCGGTTCTGAAGTCCCCTTAGCCGTGAAAGCTCGTGAAGCACTTGAAGAAAAGGGAATCGGCACTCGCGTGGTTTCTATGCCGTGTACTGAACTTTTCGATAAACTGTCTAGTGAAGAACAGCACGCCATTCTCACGGATGCCCCGAAGGTTGCTATTGAAGCTTCCGTAACGGGTCTGTGGTACAAGTACGTTAAAAACGGTGAAGTAGTCGGTATCGATACATTCGGTGAATCGGCTCCTGCCGCTGTGCTTTGGGAAAAATTCGGCTTTACCGTTGATCGCGTCGTTGAAGCCGCTATGAAAGCTATTAATCGTTAATTCTTAAGAGGGGATATTCAAAATGACCATTAAAGTTGCCATTACGGGTTTTGGCCGCATCGGTCGTAACGTGTTGCGTGCCCATTACGAATTGGGCAAAAAGCACGATATCGAAATCGTGGCCATTAACGCCATGGGTGACCTTAAGACCAATGCTCATTTATTGCGTCATGATACGGTTCACGGACATTTCAACCATGATGTCCAGATTGAAGAAGTTTCCGATACCGAAAAGTATCTGATTGTTGATGGCGACCGTATGCGCGTGTTCTGCGACCGCGATCCCCGCAACCTCCCGTGGAAGGAATTGGGCGTGGATGTGGTGCTCGAATGCACGGGTGCTTTCCGCACGAAGGAAAAATGCTTGGCTCACTTGGAAGGCGGTGCCAAGAAGGTTTTGATTTCTGCTCCGGGTAAGGGTGTTGACGCAACGGTGGTTTATGGTGTTAACCAGGACGTTCTCACCAAGGATATGACCGTTGTTTCCAACGCTTCCTGCACAACGAACTGCTTGGCTCCGGTTGTCAACGCTTTGCATAAGGCGATCGGTGTGGAACGTGGTTTGATGACGACCATTCACGCTTACACCAACGACCAGGTTCTCACAGACGTTTATCACAAGGATTTGCGCCGCGCTCGTTCTGCTACGCACTCCATGATCCCGACAAAGACCGGTGCTGCCGCTGCCGTGGGTCTTGTGTTGCCGGATTTGAACGGTAAGCTTGACGGTTTTGCCGTTCGTGTTCCGACGATTAACGTTTCGTTCGTTGATCTGACGTTTGAGGCCAAGCGTGACGTGACGGTTGAAGAAGTCAACGCCGTGATGAAGGCTGCTTCAGAATTGCCTGAAAACCAAGGCATTCTGGGCTACAACGATGAACCTCTCGTGTCCATCGACTTCAACCACGATGCTCACTCTTCGATCTTTGATGCCACGTTGACGAAAGTCTCCGGCACTCGTTTGGTGAAGGTGACGGCTTGGTATGACAACGAATGGGGCTTCTCTTGCCGCATGCTCGATACAGCCTGCGCCATGATGGCCGCTCAGTGAACTACACTGTCCTAAAAGGACGGAGCTTCGCGCGACCCGCTTGAGCCGTTCAGGCTCAAGCCTCTCGCCGAGGAACCCGCACCGACGGGTTTCTCCTCGGGGGAACTCTTCAAAAAGGAATCGCTTCCTTTTCCAGCGCACGGCCGTTCCGGCCGTATCGGTGT
>NZ_JACJKX010000041.1 GCF_016901835.1 Parasutterella secunda
GGAAAAACTCCAGCGATACCGTGCAATGCGCCGTAATATCTCAATTAACAGCGTAGCCACGGCTGCTGTCCAGATCTGAGTCATCACGGCATTTTCAGAGGTTCCGATAAAACTTTTGATCTTTAAGTTTTGTTTGAGCTTCTTGAAAAACAGCTCAATCTGCCTGCGTTTACGGTACAAATCGGCTATCTGTTGAGCCGTCAAATCAAAATCGTTACTCAAAAACTCAAACCAGCGGTCATTTTCCAAGTCATGCCATTGCACCAATCTGAAACGAGTATCCCCGCAGACTTTTTGTGCTTGTTCCTGTGTAAAACGGAAACCATAATCCCCGTAGTTTTCAGCTTCTTCTATGACATCGTCTTTTAACCGAGTCGTTTTGGCATTGTCTTTTATTCGTGTCACAAACTTGGTTCCTCGTCGGGTTAGCCACATAAATAGCGCATAGTCGTTGTAGCCCCTGTCCATGACAACAGTAATTTCTTTGTTTCCCAAAGCTTCAATAGCAGCTTTTGCTTCTTTGACATCGGCTCTTTTCCCATGAGTCATATTCATCACAACTGGCAGTTGGATATCTTCATCCAGAACGGTATGTAGCTTAACGCCACCCTTGGCTCGGCGGTAATGTGCCCACCGGAACCGAGTCAGACAGACTGAAATAGTTGTGGAGTCCAACGCATAGACCGGACGCAGATAGTCTTGGTCTAAGTGACCCCTAAAGAGGTTTTTATAAGTCTGTAATAGACGAAAATAAAGTTTTTGGGCTGTTTCGTAAGACCGGTGTTCATTGGCATAAGCCAATGTCGTTCGCCCCATGGCTTTGGCTGCCATGTGCTGTAGCTTGCCAACGGCAGAAATTAATCCATCTTCAATTTCTCTTAATGAGTCACAGCCTGCCAGATG
>NZ_JACJKX010000042.1 GCF_016901835.1 Parasutterella secunda
ATGTTCTTTAACAATTTGGTGAAACAAAGCGTTTCAATCAAGAAGAAGTCTTGGATTTCATGAGAGTCTGAGATGGATTGATTGGAAACGGGTTGTGATTGCATTCAAACTCAAATAAAGAGTTCTTGAGAACCTTAAAAATTGAGAAACAGCGTACAACGTTATAGAGTTGCTTGTGACTCTGCCGGGCAATAGGCGGTAGGGTTATAGGATCAAGTGACTAAGTGTATGTGGTGGATGCCTTGGCGATTACAGGCGATGAAGGACGTGGCAGTCTGCGAAAAGCCGTGGGGAGCTGACAACGAGCATTGAACCATGGATATCCGAATGAGGGAACTCACCTGCAAAGGTATCCTTAAGTGAATACATAGCTTAAGGAGGCGAACGTAGTGAACTGAAACATCTAAGTAGCTACAGGAAAAGAAATCAACCGAGATTGCGCTAGTAGCGGCGAGCGAATGCGCAACAGCCTAATGCTTGATAACAAAACACACAGTAGAACGATCTGGAAAGTTCGGCTATAGAGGGTGATAGCCCCGTATATGAAATGAGTTTTGTGGTACTAAGAGCATGAGAAGTAGGGCGGGACACGTGACATCCTGCTCGAAGATGGGGGGACCATCCTCCAAGGCTAAATACTCGTAATCGACCGATAGTGAACCAGTACCGTGAGGGAAAGGCGAAAAGAACCCCGGGAGGGGAGTGAAATAGAATCTGAAACCGCATACATACAAACAGTAGGAGCC
>NZ_JACJKX010000043.1 GCF_016901835.1 Parasutterella secunda
TTTGATAACATACCAAATTATGCAAATTACTTGTAGCTTTCGATTTGAACTCCAACCTGACAAAGACCAGCGGTCGCTCATGAGTCGTACCGCCGGTTGCTGTCGCTTGGTTTTCAATAAAGCACTCGCTTTGCAAAATGAGCTCAAAGAACAACACCAAAAGCTTTTAACCTACAACGAGCTGAGCCAAAAATTAACTGCCTGGAAAAAAGAATCCGAAACCATTTTCCTTCGCGAAGTTCCGTCTCAACCCTTACAACAGACGTTAATGGATCTTTGCAAGGGCATCTCTGATTCATTCCGCAAAAGTGGCGATCCGGCTAAAAAAGGTTGGCCTCATTTTAAAAGTAAAGATATCGGCGATGGTTTTCGATTGCCCCAGATTAAACCCGAGCATATTGACGAAGGTAACGCCAGAGTCAAGTTACCGAAATTAGGATGGGTTCGGTATCGAAAAAGCCGAGACATGCGTTTTCAAAACGGTAATGGTTCTTGGGTTAAGGGTTGTGTAAAGCAAGCTACAGTCAGTAAAGAAGTGGGTAAGTGGTTCATCTCTTTTGCTGTTGTTTTCGAAATTGAACAACCGGCAATGAAAACCCTTGATGTCGGGATCGACTTGGGTGTTGTTCATGCTGTGACCACCAGTGATGGACGGTTCTTTGATCTCAATACTGAGG
>NZ_JACJKX010000044.1 GCF_016901835.1 Parasutterella secunda
GGGGGTGTTACAAAAGTCGCTACGACTAATTAACACCCTCTTTTGTATTTATAGCTCCCTCTTGCGACTTTATTAGGTTGCATTTTTTTCTTTTTATTAACTCTGTTAGCTAGCCGTTTTGCAGAAGGTTTTTTGAAAACCTCTGCCTTAAGATCCACCGGAGCCACCCAAAACTGAGGTAATTTTCCAGAGGTGGCAAATCGCATATATTTACGCAGATTTAATCCCAGACATGTCAGTGCAAACTCGACAGTTACACGCTCCAAAGATGTTCTTCTAAATCGGGTATAGGCCATATTTTGCTTAATGTTCCCAAAGACTCCTTCGATTTGACAGCTTCTGTTCACTCGCATCTCAATACCTCTAGGACTGAGCAGTAAATCCCTGGCTTTTTGCTTCAACTGCATAAATCTAGGCTGTACTTCAAAAAACTTCTCATCACCAGTCTTTTCACTCATAAAGCGCCGGCAATAAGGCATAAACTCACAGCCTGTACATCCCGTAACTCGATAGAAAACGACCCCCGGTTTTTTAGGGTGACGGTTTTTAATTTCGGTTATGTATCCCTTTCGTTTGCCCAAACACAAGATGCTCCCGTCGGCCAAGGACTCGTAAACGG
>NZ_JACJKX010000045.1 GCF_016901835.1 Parasutterella secunda
CCAAACATTATTGGATGGATCGGCGATATCCCGATGGGAACAAACTCAGGATCCAACGTCTATGGTGCTCTATTTCAAGGGGAGAAATGGACTACTGCCGATATCTTGCAAGGCCAATATGCTGGGTATTGGACGTTGCAATTCGACGCCTCAAGTTCAAACTCAACATATAAGAACGGATCAACGACAGTGCAGTCACCTGCTCTATCTGTTCTTCCATGTATCCGCTACTAATAACGGATACAAGGGAGGGTCTGCAATGCCGAAGGCTGAACTGTAGTACCACCGAAAACACTGTTTCCTTTGCTCAGATCCGATTGCAAAGAACGATAAACGGCAGTTGATTCCTCATCGGTTCTAGCAACTCTGGTCGGATTAGTGTCGTCTTGCATGATTAAGCTACCCCAACCAGTGTAACTTTCCCATGCGTAGACACCAGTTTGGCCCGTGCTGTTTGGCGACCAAACATCCAAGGGACTACAAACGTAGCAGGCTATGCTCCTGATAACTGGACAGCAGGCGGATCGGCAACCGGTCCCTTCCAATCGATGGTGAAATGG
>NZ_JACJKX010000046.1 GCF_016901835.1 Parasutterella secunda
ATATCACATACCCCGCGTCTCTCAGGAGCTGTTTCGCACCTTCCAGAGTCTTTATCACCTCTGTCGGAATATGCTTGTCATTTTCTATATCCGCACACTGCAAAAGCAGTGCACTCATCACATCGCGTTGGATCCACTCCGAGCTTCGGCCCAGTCGATGCCAACGTTCATTTAAGGCTTTCTTTTCGTATGTCTCCGTATACGGATCATATTGGCTGAGCTTCAACTTATAGGGCTTTACTTCCACTACCTTCAAACCGGCACTTTCAGCCTTGCTTTTCAGTTGCTCTATAAAACCCGATATGCCGCTTTTCCCCAGGCTCTTTGCAAAATGTCCCCTTTGAAAAGCCTTCCAACTATCACAGATTCAAAAACGAAGTGCAATTGATGGGGCGTAGGTCTAAGGCAAATTCTGAGGTGTGAGTAAAGGACTTCGAAGCGCAGCGTCGAAGACCTTTGCTCACAGCCAAAAAGACCTAGGCAGTGTACAAAAGTGGCCGAGAGCCTGTACTATCCATGCTCCGACTACCACATCAGTTGCTATGAAAAAATACAAA
>NZ_JACJKX010000047.1 GCF_016901835.1 Parasutterella secunda
GGCGGCGACCACGGTGGGTTTCATGACTGGGGTGAAGTCGTAACAAGGTAGCAGTACCGGAAGGTGCGGCTGGATCACCTCCTTTCTAGAGAAAAGTCGTCCGCATGAAGCGCGATGCTCACACTTATCGGTTTGTTGAATGAGTTTGGTGTGCTGGGTCAGTAGCTCAGTCGGTTAGAGCACCGTCTTGATAAGGCGGGGGTCGAAGGTTCGAATCCTTCCTGACCCACCAGGCAAAACAGACGGGGCCGTAGCTCAGTTGGTAGAGCGTCTGCTTTGCAAGCAGAATGTCATCGGTTCGATTCCGTTCGGCTCCACCACGATCTGTCATTTAAGAGAAGTTCGAAAAAATCGAGCTTTTTTAAATGACAAATCGAGAAGAGTGTGATAGAATTTCAAACTCGCTCGAAAGAGTCAATGTTCTTTAACAATTTGGTGAAACAAAGCGTTTCAATCAAGAAGAAGTCTTGGATTTCATGAGAGTCTGAGATGGATTGATTGGAAACGGGTTGTGATTGCATTCAAA
>NZ_JACJKX010000048.1 GCF_016901835.1 Parasutterella secunda
CCAAACATTACAGGTGGTTTCCGTGATAATCGCTCAGACGCACTTTGGCCAACACCGGGATCTCCTAATGCCTTTTGGTCAAGTGGAAAGACCGAAGAAAGCTACGATCTTTATCAAATCGCATACGACACACGAACTGGTAATGCGAATGTCATAACTTTCGATGCTTCTCGTAATTCTTCGATCTACAACGGAACGGTAATGCAGCCGAAGGCTTTACAAGCTTTACCCTGTATCAGGTATTAGTACCTAATACATGCCAAGGCTTGCAGGGCGGATGGTTGATTTTTCGAACCTGTGTACAAATCATTGGCTAGATTCGCATTCATCGAAATCACGGCTCCGTGAGTATCGTTCGGGATTGCTGAAAGCCCTGATCCCCATTTCACCATCGATTGGAAGGGACCGGTTGCCGATCCGCCTGCTGTCCAGTTATCAGGAGCATAGCCTGCTACGTTTGTAGTCCCTTGGATGTTTGGTCGCCAAACA
>NZ_JACJKX010000049.1 GCF_016901835.1 Parasutterella secunda
GGGACCGATTACATTGTTCGCTATAAAAACCAGTGGATTAACGGGAAGTCTCGCTGCATCAGCCGCAAAACCGTCGGTAAACTCGTGGGTAATAAGGTCGTTTTCGGCCGTAAGTTCCTCTCTGAGAACCCTCAATACAAAGGCTTCGAGGCTATCTATCAAGACCATGAAATCATCTTTTTGGATCCCACTGAAGAGAAGCTGACCTTTACCGAATTTGCTTCTAAAGCACGAGCTTGTGAGGCCGGAGCCACTTACGTTTTGGACAGCATCGCCGAGCAAAGCGGTTTAACGGCTGATCTGCAAGCCGTTTTTCCCTCTCAGTATCGAGAGTTGTTGTCCTTGGCCATGTTCTTAATCCTGCAGCCTCATTCTTCTGTCTGCAGTTTCGAGAGTTTTGCTCAACGCACCTATTTGCCCACAGAGCAAACTCTTAATCCAAC
>NZ_JACJKX010000050.1 GCF_016901835.1 Parasutterella secunda
TAATCAAAGAGTTGGAAAAAGGGGAAAGAGGCGTCAGAAGAAATAATTGAAAAAGGGCTTGACAAAGGGAAAACGCGGGTTAAAATACGCAATCCGTTGCTCACGAAGCAACAATTGTCCAGATCTAGTGGTTAATAAAAAATTTCTCACAAGGGTCTTGACGGTGGAAAAAACTTCGAGTAAGATTCCACACCCTGCTTGAGCGAGATCGCTTAAGCGTCAAGTGAAAAAAGAAAATAAAAAATATTTTCAAAAAGACTTGACAAGACGAATTTGAGTCTTATAATTCTCAAACTCGTCAGCTCGAAAGAGCAACGAACTGTTCTTTAAAAATTGATCAACGAACCGATAAGCGTGAGTATCCGGTTGATGCGAAGATGACTCAAGAAGCTTCGGCTTCTAGAAAACTTTGAAAACTGGGTACTCAAG
>NZ_JACJKX010000006.1 GCF_016901835.1 Parasutterella secunda
CTTGAGTACCCAGTTTTCAAAGTTTTCTAGAAGCCGAAGCTTCTTGAGTCATCTTCGCATCAACCGGATACTCACGCTTATCGGTTCGTTGATCAATTTTTAAAGAACATTTCGTTGCTCTTTCGAGCTGACGAGTTTGAGAATTATAAGACTCAAATTCGTCTTGTCAAGTCTTTTCGAAAATATTTTTTATTTTCTTTTTTCACTTGACATCGCCTCGCGGCGACAAGGATGCGTATTATGCAGACTTTTTTTGGAGATGTCAAACTTTTTCCTCAAAATTTTTCTTACAAGTTTTTCTCCCTCAAAATTCCTCTCTACTCTATCATTTCAGGAGTTTTACTTTCAGCAGTTAGGTCTCATCTGTTATGAAAAAGAATCTCTTAATTACACCTCTTCTTCTCGCCATTGCCTCAGTGGCATTCGCTGCCCCCTCCGACACGGACCGGGTTAAGGCTCTTGTCAAACAGAAAATGAACATTGAAGCTACAACCGCCAAGCGATTGCCAATGGGATTATATGAAGTCGTCGCTGATCGAAATCTGCTCTATGTTGATAAGGATGTTAAATTCCTTTTTGCCGGTCACATTTATGACATTGCCAACCAAAAAGATCTGACGCAAGCTCGTCTTGACGATTTATCGCGAATTGACATTAAGGGACTACCTCTCAATCAAGCACTAAAAACCGTACACGGCAAAGGCGAGCGTAATCTTTATCTCTTTGCCGATCCCTACTGCAGTTTTTGCCAAAAACTTGAACACACACTCAAAGAGCTCGATAACGTCACAATCTATACATTTGTGACCCCCTTGATGAACTCCGCAGCTATGGTTGATCGCATCCTTTGTGCACCGAATCCTGAAAAGGCTTGGGAAGATTGGATGATCAACCAAAAAGAACCTCCTCAACTGCCTAAAAACTGTAAGCCTGAAAACGGTAACAAAAATATGATCCTTTTTAACCGATTTGGACTTGAAGGATTACCGACTATGTATTTTGACGACGGTTACCGATTGGAAGGTGCAGTCAGTCTTGAAGAAATTGAGCAGCGACTCAAGTAATTCTTATCAAAAAACGGGCGCTGATAAAGTTGGCTGTTGCTGCTTTAATCAGCGCCTTCTTTTTTTTTGCTTATACGAGCTTCACCGGTCAAAGAGTTCCCATGTAAGTGATGATCACCGCATTGATCAAGTCAATCAAGAATGCACCAACCAAACTCACAATCAACCATGCGCGTGCATTTGAGCCGTATTTTTCAGCCAACGCCTGCATGACTGCTAATCCGTTTGCTGTCGATCCCATAGAAAAACCAATTCCGCCTACGCTCAACATCACCGTGTCGTAGTTCTTGCCGAAAAGCAGGAAAATAAAAAACCATGAGAACACCAATACCAGTACTGCCTGAGCCAACAAAATCACGAGCATCGGAATAGCCAGATTGACAAGCTCGGCCAATTTCAAACTATTGACAGCCATCGTTACAAACAGTACCAAACTGATATCTGCGACAGCATTTAATCCGACTCCGTCGATGCGCACGGACTTCGTGCAGTCGATGATATTTCGCACAATTGCCGCCACAATCATCGAACCGATGTAGGCGGGTAACGTAATGATTTCTCCAAGGTAGTCCGAAACAATACCGCCCAGAGCCATACAAATGGCCACCACACCGCCCGCTTTCATCAACTCGTCTGTAAATGAAGGTTTTTGACCGGCCTTTTCGTCTACGATATCCGCTTCAAGATCACTCGGAATATGAAGAGGCGGCTCTGGTTCGGCAACCGGTTGGGGCGTGTGAATCTTATAGCGACGAATGAGCCATTCTCCAAACGGACCGCCCAAAATCAAAGCGGCCGCCATCCCAAAGGTTGCTGATGTAATAGCAACAGCCGTTGCACCCGTAATACCGTAGGTTTGCTCAAAATAAGGGCCAAAAGCTGCAGACGTTCCCAATCCGCCCATCATGGATACCGCACCGGTAAGAATCCCGTAGTGTTTGTCCAATCCCATAAATGAGGCCAAAGACATCCCGAGAACGTTTTGTAAGACCGCCAAAACGGATACAGCTATCAAAAAACCAACCAAGAGTCTTCCTCCTTGCTTGACTACTTTAATGCTAGCCATCATGCCGATCGTGGTAAAGAAAGCCAGCATAAGCAGTGTTTGCAAAGTCGAATCAAAGTGAACCAACAGGATGCCTAGTCCCTGCAGAAGCGACAGAATAATCGCCAAAATCATGCCTCCAACTACCGGGCTTGGCATAGAAAGACGCTCCAAAATGGCAACTTTGGACTTTACCCAAACACCCAAATAGTAAGTGACCACGGCCAAAGCCAGGCTTTGGATCATATTGATATTGAGTACCCAAATACCGTTTTCTAACGCTAAATCCATATCAATCTCCTTTTTTGAAAATCCAACGGAGAATCTTTGATTTATGACGATAAAGCGATAAGGTTGGGATGAGAAGCGGAGAATTGAGAGGTTCTACCTAACAAAACTGAAAAGAACTGAGTTATTTTCTAAAACTATGAGGTAATACGCTTAAACATTTGTGCTGATTTTTATCATGTTTGACTTTTAGCACTCAACTTAACTGTTGCACTGACAACCTCCGTCATAAGTACGCAATTTAACAACGCCTTTAGCTCAAGATTAATGGTCCCAGGAAAATACCTAAAGACAAAGCGCAATCTTTGGCTCATGATTGCTTCTACTGTTTTCTGTTGACGCAAAAACTTTAAGAAAAATCGTGGTCTTTTCCCGTTGGAAGCTATGGACTTGTTTGCCAAATCCCATTTTGAACAGAAGTGGATATTTCTAGACGACTTTTGATTTCGCATTCAAGCCATAGATCTGTCGGTGTGGTTTCTCTTTGACAAACAAGATTGTTGCAGGGATATCATACAAGGAAACTTTGATTGGTCTGCATCATGGAATTTATCTTCTTTCTGATTGTCGGTATTTGTGTCGGTACGTTCGGAACATTGATAGGACTTGGCGGAGGCCTGATTCTTGTTCCGCTCTTTATGTACACCATGTATAACCCTGATGGCTCGGCAACATTCAGTACGGTTCAGCAAATTGTCGGTACAAGTCTTTTTGCCGTGACTTGTAATGCGGTCTCCGGCGCTTACGCCTATATGAAGCAACGACGAATCATGTTTCGCGCCGCGATTCCCTTTGCACTCAGTACTATACCCGGGGCTTTCTGCGGCAGTTTTGTTTCCAAGTACTTTACCGGTGCAAGTTTTTCTATAGCTTTCGGGTGCCTGCTGGCTGTTCTCGGTTGTTTTATGTATTGGAAGTCCAATTCCAAGCGTGCAACGGCACGTCCTGAAGACTTTGATCCGGCTACGGCTGATTTCAATCTTTGGCTCGGTGTGATTTTAACTTTTGGTGTCGGCTTCATATCGACGATTTTTGGAATCGGCGGTGGCATCATTGATGTGCCGATGATGGTCTTTATTCTTGGTTTTCCTGCTCAAATCGCTACAGCATCTTCCACCTTTATTCTGATGGTGAGTTCTCTTGTCGGAACCATCAGCCATGCGACGATGGGACATGTTATTTGGGTGCCTGCGGTTTGTATCGGCTGCGGTTGTGTGATCGGCGCTCAGATTGGAGCGCGTATTGCAAAGAAGAGTAAGCCCAGGGTTCTTGTGATCATCCTCTCGGTCACAATGGTTCTGATGGGTATTAACCTTGTGCTGCG
Source organism: Parasutterella secunda (assembly GCF_016901835.1). Classification (GTDB taxonomy): domain Bacteria; phylum Pseudomonadota; class Gammaproteobacteria; order Burkholderiales; family Burkholderiaceae_F; genus Aphodousia; species Aphodousia faecavium. Next base: position 3,722 of record NZ_JACJKX010000006.1, read on the forward strand.
CGGTTTCTGATTCCGGTGAGCTGTCTTAACAGTTATTTTTGTTTGACTGATTTTCTCTTGTTAGGGCAGCTGCCACTTTTCTACATCTAACAACCTATGTGAAGTTGGCCTCAGGGTAGACCGAAGTAATATACTGGCCTATGTCGTATTAACCTATTGCACTTAGCGATTACTTTCGCTAAAGCGTTTTTCTATTTGCTGTCATGATCGAATTTCTTGAACTCTTCGCTGTAGGTATAGGTGTGGGTGCTTTCGGGGCGCTTGTCGGTATCGGTGGCGGCATGATTATGGTGCCGCTTTTTATGTTGACCATGATGGTTCCTAACGGCTCGACATTTGAAAATGTTCAGCAGGTTATCGGCACCAGTTTATTTGGGGTTCTACTGAATGCTCTGTCCGGCACATGGGCTTACATCAGACAGCATAAAGTCATGTTTCGAGCCGGCATCCCCTTTGCACTGGCAACAGTTCCCGGTGCCTTCATGGGCAGCTATATAACAGACTTTTTCACCGGTGCAAGTTTTTCTTTGATTTTCGGTACTGCGCTGTGCATCCTCTCCATCATCATGTACAGCAAATCCCGCTCTAAAAAAGTCAATATCTCCGCTGCTAATTTCTCGGTTCAAACCGCTCAGTTCAACGTTGTGTTGGGCGTTGCACTTTCTTTCATCGTCGGTTTCCTATCGTCCATTCTTGGCATCGGGGGCGGTGTGATCCATGTACCGATGATGGTTTTCATCCTCGGCTTTCCTGCTCACATTGCGGTCGCTACCTCCACCTTCATCCTTATGATCAGTTCTGCGGTCGGCGTGATCGGCCACGCAGCTCTCAACCACATCGTCTGGATTCCTGCTATTGCAGTTGGGTGCGGAGCCATGGTCGGTGCTCAGATCGGTGCTCTTCTTTCTAAGAGAAGCCGCCCGCGTATCATCATCGTGCTTTTATCCTGCGTGATGTTCGTACTGGGCGGTCAATTTATTTATCGCGGTATTTTTTAATCGGGTCGGCTTGGCGGTTGCATCCCATTAGGCAGCAACACCCAGGCCTTTACCTGACTGTTTTGTCTGCCTGCACTCAATGCAGCGTCATCACCGCTTCCCCAATAAAAATCAAAACGAATTGGGCCTCGGATGGCACCTCCGGTATCCTGAGCCACAACCGCTCGAGTAAACTTCATGTCAGGATTTGTTTGCTCAACATCGACCACAATAGGCCATCCCAACTGATAAAAGCGCCTATCCACTGCTACGGAACCTAAATCTGTCAAAGGAACTCCTTGAGCACCAATAGGGCCTTGTCTCGGATCCTGATCTTTGCGTTCCACAAAAAAGACATAACTGGGATTTTGATTTAAAACGCTTTGAACTTTCTTCGGATTTTTTCGAGCCCAAGCCTGAATACTTTGCATCGACAATTCGTGGCTCTTTAGATACCCCTGACGAACCAGATAATTCCCGATACCGCGGTACGGATGACCGTTAACATCACCGTAACCCACTCGCATATAGCTTCCGTCGGGTAAAACAATACGACCCGATCCCTGAATCTGAAGGAAAAAAGCCGCTACCGGATCTTCGACCCAAGCAATTGCGTATTTATCCAGATTACGTTTGGTCATTTCGGCACGAGAATTGTAGGGTACCAGGCGATTTCCCTGCACTTGTCCTCTCAATCTCAAACCTTTAAGCTGCGGATACAACTCTTCAAGATCTACGGTAATCAGGTCCGACGGCATCGTATGCAGCGGATAAATATAGGGAGCCTTTTTCGTCCTGCTGCCATACAGAATAGGTTCGTAGTATCCGGTCATTTTGCCCGTATAGGTTTCTGTGACCTGACCTTTTTGATCTGCACTTTGCGCAATGGCCTGATAGGGGGTGAAATAAGCAGCAAAGAAAGTTCTTGCCTGAGCAAGGGGTATATTTTGAGCTTTAGCGCAAACGTCCTCCCAACCGGGCTTGGTCATCATTTTCTTACATGACTCTTTAAAAGCGACCAGAGCCGGCTGCCAATTTTCTTCAGGCATCGGCGGTAACTGAGCGTATTCGATCTGCTTGAAAGTCAGTTTCATTTCACCGGGCTTAACCGGTTTTTCCGGCGGGGTTGTCGTACAAGCAGCCACAATTGCTGCCATCCCCACTAAAGCACAAATTCGACTTATTCGCATAATTATTTCCCAAAAATGACTCGGTCATTGTACAAAATAGCGCTTTATTGTTTGGTGCTCAGTTACAATTGGAGCATCTTTATTTCATCTCGGGATACTGCTATGTCTATTTTCGGTCGCCCAAAACCCTCGTCTCAATGCCGCATTGCTCCGTCCATTCTGTCTGCCGACTTCGCCAGACTCGGCGAAGAAGTTCGAAATGTCGTTGAGGCTGGAGCCGATTGGATTCACTTTGACGTGATGGACAATCACTATGTTCCCAATCTCACCGTTGGTCCTTTGGTATGCGAAGCGATCCGCCCGCACGTGCAGGTTCCCATTGACGTGCATTTAATGGTAGAACCCGTTGACAGCATTATCCCTATGTTTGCCAAGGCTGGCGCCGATTACATTACGTTTCACTGCGAAGCTTCGCGCCACATTGATCGAACCTTGTCTTTGATTCACGACTGCGGTTGCAAGGCCGGCTTGGTTTTCAATCCTTCCACGCCGTTGAATTACTTAGAGTATGTCCTCGATAAAGTGGACCTGATTCTCTTAATGAGCGTTAACCCCGGGTTCGGCGGACAGTCTTTTATTCCTTCTGTCATGAATAAGATCGTCGCTGCACGCAACATTATTGACCGCCACACTCAAGCAACCGGACACCAAGTGTTCTTAGAAATCGACGGAGGCGTCAAAGTTGAAAATATCGGCGCTTTAGCTGCTGCCGGAGCGGATACTTTTGTTGCAGGCAGTGCCATTTTCGGAAAGAAGACACCTTCAGGCTACAAAGAAGTCATCGCTCAAATGCGAGAAGCGATTGATCATGACGTAGAAATTGTTCGTCGCAAAGAATTCAGGGAGATGAATAGAGATCGTGGCTAAAGCTCTTTTATTCGATTTAGACGGGACTTTACTCGATTCCGTTGACGATTTAACTGTCGCCATCAACAGGACGCTTGCATCAAGGCAATTGCCTCCGATCACAAGATCGGATGTCTGTCTTTTCATCGGGAAAGGCGCTCGAGTTTTAGTTGCACGCGCCCTTGAAAAAGTTCTGGGGCAGCAACCTGATGAATCACTTATTGATGAAGTTCTTCCCCGTTATTTGAAAGAAATGAAGTTGGCAGAAGGCACTCGGACTAAACAGTTACCGGGCGTGCCGTCGGCATTACAGAGACTGCAAAAACATGGCTATAAAATGGCTATCGTGACCAATAAACCGGCTGCGATTGCCAGGCGCCTTGTCGCCCAATTTCATTTAATCGGATATTTTGAAACAATCGTCGGTGCGGGAGACACTCCTAACGTAAAACCGCACCCGCAAATGCTTGCTGAAGCGGCCCATAGAATGGGATTGTCTTTGCAAAGTTGTGTCATGATCGGCGACTCCATGAACGATTCTTTAGCAGCAAAAAATGCAGGGATTCCTGCACTTTTATTAAAAACAGGTTATAACGAAGGCATTGCTATCGATGAATGGGCAAAAGCGAATGCACCGAGTGATCTCGTTTTTGATACTATGATAGAGCTGTCCGACTTCCTCATTGCCACTGAACGAAGGAATTAAAATGAAAAAACTTCTCTTGCTCAGTTCCCTCTTTGCTCTGAGTCTGCCTTGTGTGTCTTATGCGCAAGACAGTATCGAGCAGTGCTACAAATCCGCAACGACTACGTCGGCTGTTCGCGAGTGTCTGAAAAAAGAATTACAACAGTCTCGGGACGAATACCGTGAAGCGATGGAAAAGTTAACGCAGCAAGCCGGTGAACTCGATCGGGTAACCGGCAGAAACGAAGCTCTGCCTGCATTAGAAAAAGCCAACACTGCTTTTGACCGCTACGTGAGCGAACAGTGCCGATTTGAAGAGAGAATGATGGGAGGCGGAACAGGATCCGGTGCCGCCAATCTTGCCTGCCAGATTAATTTATTGCATGTGCGCATGGGGGCTATCGAATCGCATCTTGGTGCCCAATAATTGAACACAAATGTACTTAGACTATTCTTCAGTTCAAAAAGACTGGGAGCCCTTGCTCTCGGTCTTTTTTAAAAGCTCAGTCGGTTGTTCCCTTAAAGAATTTCTGCAAACACGTTTTAGCTACGGTGCAGTGATTTATCCTCCAAGACCCTTCCTGGCATTGGAGCTGACATCTCTGGCACAAACCCGAGTGGTCATTGTCGGCCAAGACCCCTACCATGGTCCCGGTCAAGCACAAGGTTTGGCATTTCATGTTGCCCCATCTTGCAAAATTCCCCCGAGCTTAAAAAATATTCACAAAGAGTTGGCTCGAGATTTATCCATTGTGCCTCCCTCAAGCGGAGAGCTTTCCGGATGGGCTAAGCAGGGCGTTTTACTATTAAACGCAGTGCTGACCGTAGAGGATGGGAAACCGGCCAGCCATGCAAAAAAGGGATGGGAGGTACTCACCGACTCCATTTTGAGCGCAGTAGCCGAAGATCCGACTCCCAAAGTTTTCATGCTTTGGGGGAACTACGCTCAAACAAAGGAAAAGCTGATTCAATCCGTTGGGAACAACCATTTGATTTTGAAGGCGAACCACCCTTCTCCCTTATCCGCGTTAAGGCCCCCTGTTCCCTTTATTGGTTGCGGACACTTCTCAAAAGCCAACCAATGGCTTTGTGAACATCGGGAACAACCTATTGATTGGGCCCAGTTTTCTTTGTCCGAACCGGCACAGCAATCTTTGAATTTTTAATGATGTTTGGAGGCTCTATAACCCATTTCACAGGAAAGCGACAAAAATTTTCCGTTCCAAACTTGCAAAGCATATTTTTTTCGGATAAAATGCGTGTCTCTTACGGCGGCTGGGTAGCTCAGTTGGTAGAGCAGCGGATTGAAAATCCGCGTGTGGGCGGTTCGATCCCGTCCCCAGCCACCATAAATTGTCCCATTAAGCATTAAGCTCAATGGGATTTTTTATTTCTCGTTGCAGCAAGACAAGTTCATTACTTTCTCAATCATGCGGTGCAATTCCTGCGCCAGATTCGACTGAGCCGCACGATAAAACACTTCCTTGCCTTCTCGGCGTGTCTGCACCAATCCACTGACTTTTAATAATTTCAAGTGGTGGGCCACTGCCGGACTGCTCATATTCATAAATGCTGCAATATTGATGACACATTCTTCTGAGTGGCACAAAAGCAAAAAAATACGGCAGCGAACCGGATCACTAAGTTGTTTGAATGTACTGGCAACCATTTCAAAATTAGCTGTTTGAGGTAATGCCGCAAAGGCCTCATCATGATGATTGGCATGGCGGTGAGGAAATGAAAATTCTTGATTCATAATTAAATAACCGTTTAATCTTGACAATATTTTCCATCAGGATTATATTGTTGTCAACAATTAAAAGATTACTTAATTGATTAAATAAGGAGTTTATTATGAAAAAGAGTTACGCCATTGAAGTTGATTGTGCCAACTGCGCCCGTTTAATGGAAGAAACGACTGCTAAAGTGGAAGGCGTAGCCTCTGTAGTCGTCAATTTCATGACACAAAAAATGATCGTTACTTTCGCTGAAGGTGCCGATCCCAAAGCTGTTATGAAGACCGTGTTGGCTGAATGCAAAAAAGTCGAACCCGATTGCGAAATTGAACTTTAATTTAAGGTTTTGAAGCATCATCAAGGTAGATGGTGCTTTTTTACCTTTATCAATTAAACATTTGTTTAATCGTTTGAGAGAATATAAATGACGGCCAAACAAAAAAAGATGCTCTTTCGCATCCTGATCGCGTCTGTTTTATTGATTGCGGTCGCTTTCTCGCCGGTCACCGGTCCCTTACGGCTTGTTTTATTTTTAATCCCCTATTTCATTGTCGGCTACGACATCCTTTTAAAGGCTGCCAAAGGCATTTCCAATGGCCGGATTTTTGATGAAAATCTCCTGATGACCGTTGCCACCATCGGTGCCATTGCCATTGCACTGTATGACAATACCGGTGACTACACCGAAGCGGTCGCGGTGATGTTGTTTTATCAGATCGGTGAATGGTTTCAAGCCTACGCTGTCGGTAGGAGTCGCAAAAACATCAGCCAGTTGATGGATATCCGCCCTGATTACGCCAACATTGAAAAAGACGGCAAACTCGAACAAGTCGATCCCGATGAAATTGAAATCGGTTCGGTTATTGTGGTTCAACCCGGTGAGAAAGTGCCTATTGATGGTGTTGTGGTTGAAGGTGAATCCACTTTGAACACCAGTGCATTAACGGGAGAAAGTTTGCCTCGCAATGTCAGCGTTAACAATGAAATCATCAGTGGCTGCATTAATTTGTCTGGGCTTTTAAAGATTCGTACCACTAAGCTTTTCGGCGAATCCACGGTTTCTCAAATCCTGGAATTGGTTGAAAATGCGAGTTCCCGCAAATCCCGTTCCGAGGCGTTTATTTCAAGATTTGCCAGAGTCTATACACCCATTGTGTTTTTTGGTGCATTGGCTTTAGCCACCATTCCGCCATTAGTTCAACTCTTTTTATTAAACACTGATGCCCAATGGAATGATTGGATTTATCGTGCTCTCGTTTTTCTGGTCATCAGCTGCCCCTGCGCTTTAGTGATCAGTATTCCGTTGAGTTTCTTTGCCGGTATCGGCGGGGCCAGCAATCAAGGTATTTTGGTCAAAGGCTCAAACTACTTGGAAGCGTTATCCGAGACCAAAGTATTGGTTTTTGATAAAACCGGCACACTCACCGAAGGTGTCTTTGAAGTCATCGGTGTACACCACAATAAACTTGAAGAAAAGAAGCTTTTGGAATTGGCTGCCATGGCCGAGAGTGCCTCCTCTCACCCCATCAGTGTCAGTCTGCAGAAAGCCTACGGTTTACCGATCAACCGCAGCCGAATTCGAGACATTCATGAAATCAGCGGTCAAGGTGTCATTGCTCAAATTGATGACTTGAAAATCGCGGTCGGAAATGACAAGTTGATGAAAACGGTCGGCGTCACGCCAATTGCCTGCCGCAGTGTAGGTACGATCGTTCACGTTGCCATCAATCGTGAATACCACGGACACATCCTTATTGCTGACCGAATTAAAGCCAATGCCAAAGCTGCCATTGCCGCCATTAAAAAGGCCGGCATTCAAAAAAACGTCATGCTCACGGGAGATAGCCGAAAGGTGGCCGAACATGTCGCCAATGAGTTAGGAATTGATGAAGTTCACAGTGAACTGCTACCGGCCGATAAAGTTCGCATCGTCGAAGACTTAATCCAAAACAACAAAACCCGCGGCAAATTGGGTTTTGTGGGTGACGGCATCAATGACGCTCCGGTTCTTTCCAGAGCCGATATCGGTATCGCAATGGGCGCTATGGGGTCAGACGCTGCTATTGAAGCTGCCGACGTGGTTTTAATGGACGATGATCCCTTAAAAATTGCCAAAGGTATCAAGATTTCCCGCAAGTGCCTGGCGATTGTCAAAGAAAATATTTGGTTTGCCATCGGCATCAAGGTGCTTTGCTTACTGTTGGGCGCCATCGGTCTGGCCAACATGTGGATGGCTATTTTCGCTGACGTCGGTGTGATGATCCTTGCGGTTCTAAACGCCATTCGTGCCCTTTTTGTCAAAAATCTCTAAGAGATATTTCCGAACGGGGGTGTTGCAAAAGTCCAGTCGGACAATGCTAACGCCCCCTTTTTTTGCGCCGTTTTCTCTGCTCAGTCCTATACTGAAAGAAAGTGCATGATCGGGAGGTTTTATGGCTTACGATTTTGAAAAACTCTATATCAACGGTCAATGGTGTGACTCCTCGAGCGGCCATTTCATTGAAGTCGAAAACCCGGCAACACTTGAGCATTTCGCACGAGTGCCTGAGGGTAATGAAAAAGATATTGATGCAGCTGTGCAAGCCGCTCACTGTGCCTTTGAGTCCTGGAGCACCACAGAAATCGGACAACGCATAGGGCTGATGAAAAAAATGCTCGAAATCTTTGAAAGCTACAAAGATAAAATCATCGAGCTAGAGGTTAAAGAGTTGGGCGCTCCGGTAAGCTTTTCCGTTCAGTCGCATTGTGTCTATCAATACACTCGCACCCGCTCTTATATCGAATGTGCGACAGAGCTGCCTTTGGAATATAGCTTGAAGGCCTCGAGTGTTTATCGCGAACCGATCGGTGTCGTTGCTTGCATTACACCGTGGAATTACCCATTGGGACAAGTTGTACAAAAAGTTATTCCGGCCATCTTGATGGGCAATACTGTTGTGCTCAAACCCAGTCAACATACACCTCTGACAGCTTATCTACTCGTTGACGCCTTCGATCGTGCGGGATTTCCTGCCGGCGTTATCAATTTAGTCACCGGTCGCGGCAGTGCTGTGGGCGATGCCTTGACTTCTCACCCGCTTGTTGACATGGTCTCCTTTACCGGTTCAACTAAGGTTGGCGCCAAATTAAGCCAACGCGCTCTGGAAAGTATTAAACGGATCAGTTTGGAATTGGGCGGTAAGTCTCCCTTTATTTGGCTCCCTGATGCCGACTACGACAAAGCGGTAGGGAAACTTTTCGATTCGATTTTCTTAAATAGCGGACAAACCTGCACGGCGTTCTCCCGCCTGCTTATTCCTGAAGCTGATAAACAACTCATCGAAGAGTTACTGCTTAAGCATCTGCCCGACTATCCGGTGGGAGACCCGACCGATCCACAAATTAAGATTGGTCCGCTTTCATCCAAGGCACAGTTTGAAAAAGTGACTTCCTACATAAAACTGGGATTTGAAGAAGGTGCACGGATGTTAGCCGGTGAAATTCCGTCTGACTGCTCTAAAGGCTACTACGTAAAGCCTGTCATATTCACCGATGTAAAAAATTCCATGCGTATTGCTCGGGAAGAAATTTTCGGACCGGTACTCTGTGTCATCACCTACAAAGACATTGAAGAAGCGATCTGCATCGCCAATGACACCCCATACGGGTTAAATGCCGCCGTATTCGGTGATAAGGCGTTAGCCATTTCAGTGGCTAAACGCATCAAGGCGGGCAATGTTTACATCAACGACGGTCCTCGAGATGTCACCGCTCCATTCGGAGGATACAAACAAAGCGGAATCGGCCGTGAAGGTGGTTATGCGGGGCTCTTGGAATTTACTCAGGCCAAAGCCATTTTTGATCACAGTACCTTTTAGAACTGCATGAGTACAGGGCCTTGGGGTCACAATCACGACTTCAAGGCCTTTTCGCTATGGGAAGAAATCTTTTCTTTCCTCTCGTTTCGTCAATAGGCTCAAAACAATAAAAGCAGCAACAGAAACCATGATGGCCGGTGTCACGATGTGCCAACCGCCCAGATCCGGTTTTGCCAAACAAGCCCAGACGTAAACCGATAACCCGATTAAAACGGATCCCCAAGCCCCGGCCCGGGTCGCACGAGACCAAAAAAGTCCTCCGACCAAAGGACAAAGAAAGGCAATCTCAAGGCCACCGAACGCAAACATATTGATCCAAACGATGATATCTATGGGATCTGCGGCAAAAATTAGCGCAACCAGGCCGATTAAAAATGTACAGAGTTTTGCATAACGCTTCACTGTCTGTGCGCGATCAGGCATACGTGTATAACGTCTTAACATCAAATCTTTGATAATGGCTGACGAGGCAGCGATAAGAAGTGAACTTACCGTAGACATGGTCGCCGCAATCGGTGCTACAAGCGTGATGCCTGCCACCCATGGATTCATATGGTGAGCAATTATGTATGGAATCATGGCATCGGTATTGCCTCCGAATGCCTGGGCATCAGAAACGAGGCCTCTTGCCAAAAAACCAAGCAGTGTCATACCGATCATGAGCGCTCCGCAGACCACCGTGCTCACCACCATCGCCAGGTGCAAATCCTGCGTAGATCGATAAGCCATACAACGAACCGCTGATTGAGGCAAAGCTACTGTTGCAAACCCCACCAAGATCCAAGAAGAAAACAATAATGTCCAAGGAAGGGCTCCGGATGAGGTCGGACTAAAAAAGGCTTGTGCCTCTTGAGCGTCGGCTTGCTGAGTAATCGTTTGCATCAGCTGCGACATTCCACCGGCTTGAGCAACGATATCAGCGGCTAACAATCCCATACCGGTTAACATCAAAATCGCACAGACTGTATCCGTGATCGCTACCGCTTTAAACCCACCCACGGTGGTGTAAAACACCACGACAATGCCGAATAATAAAAGACCGAATACATAAGAAATATCGGCCGCTTGTGAGATAAGCTGTGCGCCGCCGATAAATTGTCCGACCATCATGGCCACAAAGAAAAAAAGCAGCGCTACGGATAAAAAAGCTCCCAAAAGCGGGCTTTTAAACCGCTCAACGATGACATCGATAACGGTAATCGCTTCAATTCTTCGGCTTACCAACGAGAGTTTTTTCCCTAAAACTCCCAAAACCAGAAAACCGGTAATAATTTGAGGAGCGGCAAACACGACCCACCCCAGCCCGTAGCGCCACGCCAGACCCGGCCCGGATACAAAAGAGCTCACCGAACCGTAAGTGGCCACCAAAGTCATGGCGAGAACAAAACCTTTTAGCGTTCTGTCTCCCAGAAAATAATTTTTTAAAAACTCTCCCGCATTCTTTTGCGAATCCATTCGCCCAAGAACGAGTAAAACAATAAGAAAGACAAACAGAGGGACAAAGATTACCCACGAAGAACTCATGGCTCAGTGTCCTTTTGATGGTTCAGGCTGAAATTGCGGGTGAAAAATTTCACCAGTACCGCCACAACAACGACGGATAATATGTAGCCGCCGACACATGAGAGCCAAAACCAAAGAGGTAATCCCCAAAAGAACTCGTCACTGTCGGCACTCAGGTAAATTGAACCCCAGAAAAAGACAAAAAGAAAAACAGCCGCCACAAGGGTATAGATAGCCTCCCGATGACTTTGTCTGATGGCTTCTTTGTAGTGATCAGGGGCAGTGTTCATGGTTATTTAACGTGTTGATTCTTTGCAACTTCGATAAAGAATTCTACCAATCGTAAGTTTTCCGGACGACCTTGATAAATTCGTTCCGGATGCCACTGCACCGCAACAAGAAAATCTTCACCCTCGCCCTGTACGGCTTCAACAATTTGGTCTGAGGAACTTCGGGCGATGACTTTTAAAGAGGGTGCTACACGATCAATGGCCTGATGGTGGAAACTGTTCACCGTCAGAACTTTCCCGTCATACGCCTTGGATAAATAGGATTCACCCAAAATATCCACCTCGTGCATGGAAGGGGTTCCCGGGGTCACATAGCGATGTTCAGTTTTGCTGCCAACCCGATAGGCAATATCCTCAAGAAGCGTTCCGCCCATGGCAACGTTGATTAACTGCAGTCCTCGACAAATACCGAAGATCGGTCGATGCACTGATCTCGCCGCATCAAACAGCTCAAATTCCAACGCGTCGCGCGCCACCGCAGGTTTTTGACAATATTGGGGATATTGACTGTCAAAATAACTCGGAGCGATATCCTGTCCGCCGGTAAATAAAAAGCCGTCACAACGGTCAACCGCTTCTTGTACGGCCTCGGGAGCTGCATTCAGGGGAAGTACCACGGGCATGCCGCCCGCATCCCAAATAAGCTCCATGTAGTTTTGCCACATCCAGCCGCAAGACTTCACATCATCCCAAAGAGAAGTCACTCCGATCAATGGTCTCATGTTTATCTATCCATAAAGACGCAACTTCCCCCGGATCCGAAAATCCGAAGGAAGTTCAGTCAACGATAACCTATCCGGTTGTCAGTCAATCAGATTATGCCTTCTTAGGCAACAAGGCTTCTTCGTCTTCCACGCCGACCAAGCTCAAAGCAGCCAATGTAATTAACTGCGGACCGAGGTGCGTGTCGATCATTTCGAAGAATTCCTTCACATTATGAGCGTTTTCGGCATGGCCGCCGGAGCACAGGCATGTTGACGGAATGTCATGGCTCATCGGAGCGTTGGCATCGGTCGAAGAGCGGACATACTGCGTCAACTCAATACCCAATACTTTCTGAGCGCTGCGGGCGACTTGAAGCACCGGGCAGTCATGCGGACGGGTACCGGCGGGACGATCACCGATTGCGGTCTTCGTTACCTTCAAGAGACGTTCCGGATCCGTAATGGTCCAAGAAGCATTTTCTTCGGCAACGGCCTCATCAAACTTCGAAAGAATTTCAGCTTCCAAAGCCAAGAGGCACTTGTTGTCGAAGCTGCGCATATCGATTTCCACTTCGCAGTGAGCGGCGATGGAGTTCACCGTTGTGCCGCCTTTGATGGTACCGACCGTCCAAGTGGTCTTGGGATCCGCGGCAGGACGCAAGTCGGCAAATTTTTGAATGGCACGGGCCATTGCGTGAATCGCACTCGGAGTCTTACCGTATTCGGCAAAGCTGTGACCGCCCAAACCATCGATGCTGATGCGCCAACGGTGAGAACCGGTAGCACCGTAGAGAACACGACCGACATCGGTCGAATCCACGGCGATAAAGCCGTCGATCTTATTGTTATTGCACAGGTGCTTGGATCCGCGAATGTCGCCATTGCCTTCTTCGCCTACTGTTCCCACAAACCAGATATCACCCTTGGTTTTGATATCGGCCTCTTCCAAGCCTCTGAGAACTTGCAAAATAGCGCGTAAACCGGAGCAATTGTCACCGATACCGGGAGCGGAATAGCGAATGCCGTCCTTTTTCACCTTTACGTCCGTGTCAATCGAGAACACGGAGTCCATGTGAGCACCAAGGACCAAAATCGGACCGCCTTCGACCGTGCCCTTGCGCACGCCGATGACGTTACCGATTTCATCCATTTTCACATCGGTGAGGCCGTAGGCCTTCATACGTTCCATCACAGAGCGTGCACGCTTTTCTTCCATGAAAGTCGGAGCCGGAATTTCACACAATTCGACCTGTTCATCCATTGCGCGTTGTACGTCTCGCTTGGCAATTTCCAAAGCTTTCTGTACCTTTTCCAACTTGGCAACTTTCTGAACCTGAGCTAATACAGATTCACTCAAAGCGGGAAGTTCCTTAGCCATAAATTTCTCCTAAATAGACGAAAAACACCCATCTTCCCCTCCTCCTGGAGGAGATGACAAAATAAACCCATCCAAGGCCCTATGATGCCTTGCGGTTACCTGATATTTTAAGGACTTACGTGTGTTAAGGAGATCGGAATTTTGTCAATTAATCAGAAGAGCGTTCGGTTTCTGAGTGACCGAGTCGCAAAATCACCTCGCGGGCGATCTTTTCACAATCCTCAATGTGTTGCCTTCCCAAATAACGCAAAGCCGTATAGCCTAACGCTGCCGCACTAAGCTGTCCGACCACCGGTACCCAACGGGCTGCTTGCTTGCCTCCCAACTTAATACCGACGGTTTTTAGCACGGAAATCGCAACCTGAGCGGTAATCACTTTGCCTGCCAAAACAGTCCCCGCCCAACTGATCGCCTGATAGGCAATGATTCGTTTTTGGCTGGGCAATCGCTCGATTTGTTCAGGGGTTAAACCGAACTCCCGATTGATATGGTCAATCATTTTGATCATGACGGAGACGTCAACCAACATATCAACTCCGGGAATCGGTACAAAAGTTGCCCCCGCACTCATCAGTGCCTGACGATCCACGTGGCGTTTAGCACGCCAAACGGCGGCCTGGATCTTATCTTCATCGGTCGGAATAACCGGTAGTGGTACATTCATAAGGCAAATTTAATCGTTACGCTATACACTTACGCTTTTGTTTGGATTTTAGGGGAAGTTTTTCCCTTTTTCTTTTCATGCACTTACTGGCTCTGGGTTTAAATCACACGACCGCTCCGCTTGCTATCCGTGAGCGTGTGGCATTCGGTCCTGAAGACACTGCCGAAACCATCGGCAGGGTTTTGTCGCGCCTGTCCGGTGAAGAATCCGGCTGTATTACCGAAGCGTTGATTCTTTCAACATGTAACCGCACTGAAATTTACTGTGCGGCAGAAGATGCCGATTTAGCCATCGGCGCCCTGGAAGCTTTTTTAGCTGAAGAGAAAAATCTTTCCCTCTCAGAGCTCACCCCCCACACCTATGCACTCACAGACCTTGAAGTTGTCGAGCACGCATTCTGTGTTGCCAGCGGCTTGGATTCCATGGTTTTGGGGGAAACTCAAATTGTGGGTCAGATGAAAAAGGCAGAAAAAACCGCAAGAAAAGCCAATAGTCTGGGCTTAATGCTTAACGCCCTTTTTCAAAAAACCTTTACGGTGGCCAAAGAAGTTCGAACTGCAACCGAAATCGGCGCTCATACCGTTTCGATGTCTGCTGCTGCCGTTCGCCTCGCCAACCGCCTGTTTGGTGAGCTCCATGACTTAAATGTGCTCTTTGTGGGTGCCGGAGAAATGATTGAGCTGTGTGCCGCACACTTTAACGGTCAGGCACCACACTCCATGACTATTGCCAACCGATCGCTCGATCGAGGAGAAGCACTGGCTGCCCGTTATGACGCCAAGTCCATGAAGCTGGCTGATCTGCCGCAACATATCGCAGAATTTGACATCATCGTCTCCTGCACGGCCAGTGCCCTCCCAATTATCGGGTTAGGCATGATTGAACGCGCTATTCGTGAGCGCCATCACAAACCGATATTCATTGTCGACCTGGCTGTTCCTCGAGATGTGGAAGAAGAAGTCTCTCGACTCGATGACGTGTACGTTTACACGGTCGACGACTTGGGTAAAGTCGTACAAAGCGGCAAAGCGGAACGAATGGCCGCTGTGGAAGAGAGCCGACGCATTATTGCTCAGCGAGTTAAAGATTTTTCCGATTGGTTGCAATGGCGTGACAGCGTTCCGACCATCGAAAAAATGATTGAACGTGCAAGTGAATTATCAATCTCTTGTATTCAACGTGCACGGCACAGTATTAAAAGCGGTGATGATATTGATGAAGCCTTAAATCGTATGGCTCATGACATCACTCGAAAACTCATCCATGACAATTTAGCCTTACTGAAAGATACCGAGCATCTGTCCACAACAGAGCGGCAGCATCTTGAAACGTGCTTCAGACGTTTTTATCTTGAGCGCAAGCGTTAGCGTCGTTCGTACACTTTGCCTCTTTTTGTCGTACTGCCTTAATATTGGGCAAAACTTTTTATTTGAATTGAATTCTTTTTAGGAGACTCCCTGTGAAAGAGTCGATGCGCAGCAAACTCAAACAAATTGCCAGACGCCTGGAAGAAATCGATGCCATGCTGGCTTCCCCGGACGTCACCAACGACATGAACCGTTTTCGTGATCTTTCCCGTGAACGGGCTGAAATCGAACCCGTCGTCATGAAGCTCAAAGAATACGAATCCACGGAGTCCGATATCGAAACCGCCCGTGAAATGCTCGATGATCCGGAGTCTGCCGATTTTGCTCAGGAAGAAATCGATAACGGCAAGAAACATCTTGAGGTTTTGGAAAAAGATCTGCAGATCATGTTGTTGCCGCGCGATCCCAATGACAGCAAGAACATCTATCTGGAAATTCGTGCCGGAACCGGTGGTGATGAATCCGCCCTTTTTGCCGGCGATCTTTTGCGTATGTACACGCGCTATGCCGAACGTCAGGGCTGGAACACCGAGATTGTCTCGGCCTCTGAAAGCGATCTCGGCGGCTACAAAGAAGTCATCGTTCGTGTCATCGGAGATGGTGCTTATTCAAAACTGAAATTTGAAAGCGGCGGCCACCGTGTGCAACGCGTTCCGGAAACAGAAAGTCAGGGACGTGTTCACACTTCTGCCTGTACCGTAGCCGTTTTGCCCGAATTGGATGAAATCGGTGAAGTGCAGATCAATCCGGCCGATTTAAGAATTGACGTTTATCGTGCTTCGGGAGCCGGCGGCCAGCACGTCCAAAAAACCAACTCAGCCGTGCGCATCACGCACATCCCGACGGGGACCGTGGTGGAGTGTCAGGACGAGCGCAGTCAACACGAAAACAAAGCACGCGCCATGAGTGTGCTCATTTCGCGCATCACCGCCAATGAAATTGCTAAACAACAAGCGCAGGAAGCAAGCACTCGCAAAAGTTTGGTGGGCTCGGGTGACCGTAGCGAACGAATCCGTACCTATAACTACCCGCAAGGCCGTGTAACGGATCACCGCATCAATCTGACGCTCTACAAGTTGGACTTCATCATGGACGGAGACCTCGATGAAATCATCACGGCGTTGACTACCGAGCACCAAATCGAACAATTAGCTAGCCTCGGTGAATAATGCATGACCACGATTAAGCAGGCACTTCAGCAGGCCTCAAACGATATCGATCGATTTGAGGCTAAGCTTTTGCTGGCTCATTGTCTGGGGGTCAATCGAACCTATCTCATCACTCATGATCGCGACGAGTTGCCGCCTTCGGTCTTACAACAGTACGACCGTTGTGTGACGCAAAGAGTCGCAGGCATGCCTGTTCCATATATTTGTGGCACTCAAGAATTTTACGGGCGCCCCTTTAAGGTTACGCCCGATGTTTTAATCCCTCGGCCCGATACTGAAACGTTGGTTGATTTTGTTCTTCAGGCAACGTCCGATAAGCGCCCACACTCGCTATTGGATCTGGGCACCGGATCGGGTTGCATTGCCATCACTTTAGCGCTTGAAAATCCTCTTTTATCCGTCAGTGCCACTGACCTCAGCGCCCGGGCACTTACCGTTGCCCGCGAAAATGCCCGAACGCTTCATGCCAACGTGCAGTTTTATGAAGGCAACTGGTTCGATGCACTTCTGTCAGAATCTCATTTCGATGTGATTGTCAGCAATCCCCCTTACATTCACAAAGAAGATCAACACCTGAAAAATTTAAAGTATGAACCGATCGGCGCCTTAACCGATGGTTCAGATGGTTTAAGCCACATTGCAACAATCATTAAAAACGCTCCCCGACATTTAAACCGACACGGACTTTTAGCCTTTGAACACGGCTGGGACCAGGCCATGGCCGTTCAAGATTTATTTGCTCAAACCCAACTCTGGCAAGACATCTCCACGATCAAAGATTTAGCAGGCAATGACCGTGTCACCGTTGCCCGTTTAGCCTAACGTTGAGCTTTTTGTCATCAAATCGTCATCTTTTTATCGCAATCCTGACACATTCCCTCCTCAAAATATCCAACCAAGATAGCTGTCCTTAATTTTTCCGGCACTGTTGTTAGGCCGGATTTTTATCAATTACTTGTGTGGAGTATTTCATGACATTGCTTCGTCAAACCGTTCTTGCCTCCGTGATGATTTCCTGCGGTCTTCTGTCTCAAGCCGCTCTGGCAAGTGCCGAACACATGGTGGTTGCTGTTCAGCAATTGCCTCCCACTGTCGAACCCCAAGGCATCAACAACAACGCCATTGACCGTGTGATGCCCTCTATTTACGAAACATTGATTTATGCGGATACGCACACCGGCGAAATGAAGCCCGGTTTGGCCGAATCCTGGAAACGCATTTCTCCTGAAACGGTTGAATTCAAGTTGCGCAAGGGTGTGAAATTCCATGACGGTACGGACTTCACGGCCGATGACGTAGTCTTTAGCTTCGGCCCTGTACGCTTCTCCGGAGAAAAGGCTCCGGGTCGTCCTGCTGCCTGGGAGTTCTTAGGTGGTGTCAAGGAAGTGAAAAAAGTCGATGACTACACCGTCCGCATCACCATGAAGAGCGCCGATCCGTTGATCGAACGCCGCTTCTCTGCCCGTATGTCTGAAATTATTTCCGAAGACGGTTTCAAGAAGGCCGGCTCTTGGGAAAACTGGGTTAAGCATCCGATCGGTACCGGTCCCTATCAGATTGTCTCTTTCAAGACGGGTAACCGCTTAGACCTCGTGCGTTTTGACGGCTACTGGAACAAGAAAGCTCCGGCTGCCAAATTAAGCTTTGTTGAAGTTCCGGAATTGTCTGCCCGTGTTGCCGGTCTGCGTTCCGGTGAATTCGATCTCATCACCGAAGTACCGCCCGATCAAATCAAACCCTTGTCTTCTGACGGTAAGGTCGACGTGGTCGGTGGTCCGATCGATAACATTTACGGTTTAGTGTTTGACTCTCGCTCCTCCAAGGTCATGCAAAGCAAGGAAATCCGTCAAGCAATCCTGCACGCCATCGACCGTGAATTGTTGGTCAACGCTTTGTTTGCCGGTAAGACCACGACTGCCGACAGTTTCCAGTCGAAGACTTTCGGCGATCTTTACATTCCTGAGTTAAACAAGAAACTCTATGACCCGGAAAAGGCCAAGGCTTTGATTAAGGCCTCGGGCTACAAGGGCGAACCCATTGTCTGGCGTATTCAAGCCGGTTACTACACGCTTGAAATGACGGTGTCTCAAGCCATTGCCTCCATGCTCAAGGCTGTCGGTCTGAACGTTGAAATTCAAGTGAAGGAAAACTGGACACAGGTCGAAGCCGCCGGTGTCGATCGCATGATCAACAACGCCAGCTTCTCGGCCTACTTCCCGGATCCCGCCTCTCAATTGTGGCGCCGTATGAAGCCGGGCACATCTTGGGACACGATGGGCTTCATCTCCACAACGAGCGAAGAGTACAAAGTCTTTGCTGAAAACGGCAAGATTTTGGAAACGTCTATCGATCCGGCCCAACGTAAGGCTGCTTGGATGAAGATGCTTGAAGCGTTTGCCAACGATCCTCAAGCTTGCCCGCTTTACGCTTTGCCGATGATTTACGGCAAACAAAAGAACGTTCAGTGGACGCCCGGTACGGAAGGCCGCTTGTACTTAAACGCCGACAACCTGTCGTTTAAGTAATTTTCCTTTAACTTCCCCGCTCCTTATCCTTCGAGATACAGGGGCGGGTTTCGCATTTCAACATTCACATGCAAAACGATCCTCTGATCAGTATCCGAGACCTTCATGTTTCATTCGGTCCTGTGGAAGTCCTCCACGGCATTGACCTCGATATCGAACAAGGTGTTATCCATGCCCTGATCGGCGAGTCCGGTTCCGGTAAAAGTGTGCTGGCTCGCTCCATTTTGGGTTTGGCGGGCAATAACTGCCGTATCAACGGCAGCATCAAATTTCAAGGTCAAGAACTGCTGACGCTTTCTGCGCAGGAATACAGAAAATTGCGCGGTGCCGAAATCGCCATGGTTGTTCAAGACGCCATGAGCGCTTTAAATCCTATGCGCACGATCGGTTACCAATTGATGGAAACCATTGCCTGCCGTCACCCGAATTTCCGTGATCAAAATACGGCTAAGGTACTTGCCACCTGCAAGCACGATCTGCATGATATTGCCCTTGAGCTTTTAAAGACGGTCGGCATCACCGCTCCGGAAAAGCGCATGACGTCTTACGCTCACCAACTCTCGGGCGGTATGCGTCAGCGCATTATGATTGCTCTGGCATTGGTCGGCTCTCCGAAATTACTTTTGGCCGATGAACCGACCACCGCTCTTGACGTTGTTGTGCAAAGAGAGCTGCTTCAGGAGTTGCGCGAAACCATTCGCAAACTCAACATGTCAATGCTCTTGGTCACTCACGACTTACATTTAGCTCATGACATCGCCGATAAAGTGTCGGTTATGTATGCGGGCTACCTCCTCGAAGAAGGACCGGTTGCCAAAGTGTTGCCCAACCCTTCTCATCCCTACACAGAAGGACTTTTGGATGCGATGCCTGACATGACAAGCGTTAAGGGCACGCTTAAACCGATTCCCGGTGAAATTCCGCCTCCCGACAAGCTCGGTAACGGCTGCCCATTTGCCAGCCGCTGTGAAAAGGTTTGTGACGCATGTCGACAAACACTTTCTCCGCTTACCGATGTTGACAGCATCGTTCATTGGCGCTCACGTTGTACTAAAGCTCACGAGGCCAATGTGACGGAACAACAAGCAGGACTCGATCACGTCTCCGACATGATGAAGTCGCTTGTCAACATGGAGCAAACCGATTTCCCGACCTTGGTCGATGCGCACATTCAACGCCACTGCTACTACACGCGTCAAGGCATTTTAGGGCGTAAAAAACCGTGGGACGTTTTGCAAGATATTGAAGTTCAAATCGAACACGGTGAAATTTTAGGATTGGTGGGCGAATCCGGCTGCGGTAAATCTACGCTTGCCAGACTTTTACTCGGTCATCAAAAACCGACTCAAGGGGTGGTGCTTTTCCAAAATCAACCGATTCCCGAGCCCCGCAGCAAGCTCTGGCGTGCACAACGAGCGGCCATGCAAATGATCTATCAGGATCCTTACGGTTGCTTTGATGCCCGCATGCCGATTATCGAGCAAGTGGCCGAACCGTTGATGGTTCACAAAAACATGACCAAAGAGGCGGCACTCAAAAGAGCGGCAGCCGTTTTAAAGGCTGTCGGTATGCCCGAACATCACATGAGTCGCTTACCTGTTGTGATGTCCGGCGGCCAATTGCAACGCGCCGCCATTGCCCGCGCCGTGGCTCTTGAACCGGCTCTTTTGGTGTGCGACGAACCGGTGGCTTCACTTGACGTCTCCATTCAGGCCCAGGTACTCGAGCTTTTATACAAGCTCAGAAACGCCAGCCATATGTCCATGCTTTTTGTTTCGCATAACCTCAATGTCGTGCGTTACATCTGTGACCGAGTAGTGGTCATGTATTTGGGCCGAATCGTCGAAATGGGCGATGTTGATGAAATCTTCAAACGACCCAAACATCCCTACACCAAACTGTTAATGGCCAGCACTCCCGGGGCTGATGCAAGCGTCATTCGGTTCTATCCGAAGGGCTCCATGCCAAGTCCTATTGATCGACCCAAAGGCTGTGTGTTTGCCAATCGCTGCCCAGTGGCAAGTGCCCGTTGCCACGAGCAAGTTCCGACACTGACCAAACTTTCCGATAACCATGCCTGTGCGTGTTTTGAACAGAAAGCTTTCGAAGCATTGCAGGCCACCGAAGGAGAAGCGTAATGGTTGCGCTTGTTCTGCGTATTGTTTTTCGTTCGCTCGTGACGCTGTTCTTGCTCACGGCCTGCGTCTTTTTTGCTTTGCACTTAACGGGCGACCCTGCCCGTATCATGTTGGGGGACGGAGCCGACGCTACGGCTCTGGCCGCCTTCCGTGCTCAATGGGGGTTGGATAAACCTCTGTGGGAACAGTTTCTCGTGTATCTGCAAAAGTTCATCACTTTGGATATGGGTAGAAGCTACCTCACCGGATTGCCTGTTAAAGAGGTATTTTTGAATGCTTTCTGGCCTACGCTTGATCTGATGATTCCGACTGCGATTGTGACACTCTTATTCGGTATCCCGGCCGGTGTCCTAGCAGCCCTTCATCGCAATACCAATCTGGATAAAGGCTTGATGTTCATCTCTGTTTTCGGATATGCCGTACCGAACTTCTTCATGGGCGTTTTGCTTCTTTTGATCTTCTCGATTTGGCTCGGTTGGCTTCCCTCTTACGGTAATACAACGGGTTGGCACTACATCATGCCGATTATCACCATGGCAACCTCGGAAGCAGCTATCTTCTCGCGCTACGCTCGAAGCGCGATGATTGAAGCCATGCGATTGCCGTGCGTGAAGGCAGCCCAAATGAGAGGTCTGCCCAGACGCCGCATCATTTGGCTGCATGCCCTGCCCAACGCCATGCTCTCTATTTTGACGATTATGGGCTTTTTCCTGGGTACGTTGGTTGCCGGTGCGGTGATCACGGAAAACGTATTCTCCTGGCCCGGCGTGGGTAAGCTCCTCGTTCAGTCCGTCGCCAACCGTGACATTCCGGTCGTACAACTGATTGTGCTAGCTACCGGTGCTTCACTCATTCTTGCCAACCTTGCGATGGACCTGTTGGCACTCATTGTTAATCCTCGCCTGCGCAAGAGCAACAATTAACGGAGTACGAGACAAATGGCTCAATTTATCAATGTACAAAAGAAAGGCTCGGACATCCTGGTGTACTGTAGTGCTGGCCTGCTTCTGATTTTCTTCCTGTGCGGTATTTTTGCCCCATGGATTGCCCCTTATGATCTCGAGCAGATGGACTTGGCCTCGCGCCTGGCGATGCCCTTTTCCAGTTTTGCTCACATTTTAGGAACCGATGAACTTGGACGAGATGTATTTTCACGCCTGGTTTATTCCTTAAGACTATCGTTTCTGTTAGCCATCGCCGGTACCGTTTTAGGGGCCATCATCGGAACGAGCTTGGGCTTTTTAGCTGCCCGTTTCGGCGGTCTGGTCGATGATACTCTCAATGCCGCAGTGGACTTCACCGCTTCACTTCCGTTTATCATTCTGGCCCTGACGATTTTGGCCTTTTTGGGTACGAACGTCACAGTGATTGTGGTCATCATGGCTGTCTACGGTTGGGATCGTTACGCTCGATTAACGAGAAACCTTGCCCGTTCGGCCTACACCGAAGGTTATGCCAATGCGCTTGAAGGCTTGGGCATTCCGACTTGGCGCATCGCAATCAAGCATATTCTGCCCAACATCGCTTCCGCTCTGGTTGTTAACATGACGTTGAATTTTCCGGGCATGATCCTGTTGGAAACCTCGCTGTCTTTCCTTGGTGTCGGCGTTCAACCCCCCATGAGCTCATTGGGTACCATGCTTGGTTTCGGACGTGACTACCTGACGACGGCCTGGTGGATTGCTGTGATTCCCGGTGTGGTCATTGTTTTAGCTACCCTATCCATGTCCATTTTAGGCGACTTTGTACAACAAAAATTAGAACCTCAAGGCAGATAAAAATATGGCTGAGAATAAAACCCGCTTCATTATTGTCGGATTTGATGGCTTGCGTCCGGATTGCATCCGAGACGATATGCCAACTTTGAGTGCTTTCATTGATGAATCTCATCGATGGAATCACTACTTGGCAACGTTCCCGACGGAAACGTATGTCAATCATCCGACAATTTTTTCCGGTTTTCGTCCCAATCGGCACGGCGTGATCGCTAATGCCTACTTTAACCGCAAAGTTCAATCCAAAGATGCGGTTTTCATGGGTAACAGCGTACCGAGCATTGAAACGCACGATGCCGTCAGTAACGTCATCGAAATCCCGACCTTAGGTGATCGCCTGGGAGCGGCCGGTAAGACTTTACGTGTTCTGTGCGCGAATTCCGAAGGCAGTACCCGCTTGCAACACATTCATGCCGATCATTATGAAGGGCATTTGAATTGTTGTGTACACAATATCAGCGCCACGCTTCCGCTCTGTGAACGTGAATCGTTACAAAAACGTTGGGGTAACGGAGTGGCTTTGAAGTTCCCCGATTATGACGGTACACAGTTACTCACGGATATTTTCTTTGAGTACGAATTGCCGCGCGGCTTGGGCGACGTCACCATCCTGTGGATCGGTGAGCCGGATCATTCCAGTCACGAATTCGGAATCTTGGATGAACGTACTTGTCAAGCCCGCCGTCACGCCGATCAAGCTTTTGAGAGAATTCTTAATTGGTGGAAGGCCGAAGGGAAAGACAACAATGTTCAATTGGCTGTCATCTCCGACCACGGACATGGGGTTGTGGCTTCGCACTATGATCTCAAAGAAAAACTGATTTCGAACGGTTGGAAGGTCTTCTCTCGCACCGATCTGCAAGCCGGGAAACCTGTGAGCGACTGTGATCTCGTTATCGTCGGTGATTACACTTTGGGACTGTGGCTGACAACAGCCAACGAAAAAAACCTCATTCGTCTACGCGATGAATTAATGGCAATCGACGAAGTGGGAATGCTTTTCTCCCAACCGAAACCCCAGGCAACTGCCGATGAAGTCGAAGGTAAAGTGCCGGGAACCTTCTCTGAGTCACTCATTTTCTCCGATCACGAACGCGGACCCGATATCCGTGTGACGATGAGAAACAATCCTCAGACGGGCAAACTGATTATGGGACCGTCACTTGAGATCGGAACCGGCAATCATGGCGGACTGCTGCCGCAGGAAATCAACAGTGTCTTAGCAATGCAAGGGAGCTGTTTTAAAGCCTCGACATTGGTTCATGAAGAGCCTGCCGGTCATGATGATTTTGCGCTCACGGTCATGACTTTAATGGGATTAATGAATACCGATCAAGCCTTAGAACCGATTCCTCAAGCTCGGATGCTCTCAGAGGCCATCGAAGAGACGGAAATACAACCCGCTCGGGAAGAAGTGCTTTGTCTGAAGGAAGGAAATTTCGAACAATATATTCATCGGGTTCACTTTGCCAACCGCATCTACGTCACCGAAGGCGCACGTGCCGGGGACTGTACAATCACTGCATTAAATCAATCGGAGTAACAAAACATGGATATTGTTATTCAAGGAAAAGAAGCACAAACCCTTGCTCAAAAACTCACGCTCAAAAACATCTGGGTTAAACCCGACGCTATTCGTGTCAATGGCGTTGATGACGTTATTTCGCAGCAATTAATCGAAGAAGCCACCAAGTTAGGGTTAGATGTCAACTGTTTACCTGACGGACTCAGCATCAAAGATTTTGGCATTGTCACCCTCGACATGGATAGCACTTTAATCGAGCTTGAATGCATTGATGACATTGCCTGGCAGTACGGAGTCGGCGAAGAAGTCGCTCGTATGACTGAAATCGCCATGCAAGGTCATATGCCTTTTGCGGAATACCTCCGCGAGCGCGTGGCCTTGTTTAAGGACGCTCCGGCTCACTTTGTTGACGTCACAGCTTCGCACGCCAAACTGATGCCCGGCGCTCGCGAATTTATTGATTTTGCGAAAAAACATGAACTCAAAACTTATATTCTCTCGGGCGGCTTTGACACCATTGCCAAACATGTCTGTGAAATGCTGGGTATGAGCGGTTACCTCTGCAACCGTCTCATTATTGAAGACGGCAAGCTTACCGGTGAAGTCACCGGCCCCGGTGGAGGCGAAATTCTCGATGCCGCAGGTAAGCGCCGTGCACTTGATATGCTTTGCATGCTTCACGGTATTCTCCATGATCAGGCCATCGCCGGCGGTGACGGAGCCAATGACCTGGAAATGATCAAGGCGGCGGGTGTCGGCTTTGCCTACCACGGCAAACCTATTGTCGCAGCCAGCGCTCCTTACCGCGTCAATCACGGAGGACTGGATGTTGTGATGAATTTCTTTGTTGAAGCTTGGGACGAAGCGAAAAAAGACTAACCATTAACTTCCCGCATACCCGTCACGAAAAGGACTTTCGAAATTTAAGAAAGTCCTTTTCTTTTGATTGCCATCAAAATTTATTTTTGTCGACCGAGTGTGCTTTATTTCGACAATTCAACCAGGCGCCTCATAACCCACTGTTTTATTGAATCTTTTTTCTTATCTAATTATTTCATCTTATTGTTACCTGCTCTCATTTTGTGCAGACCGCTCTATCCGCTTCTGCTTAGGTTTACTTAAAAATATTTAGAGAAAATTGCCTAACTGTCTCGTCTCAAATTTATGGTTTTTCAAAACTATCTCAATGAAAAATAAGACATTTTCTTATTGTCGGCTTTTTGTCGCCATCGTTCGGCTAAATTTTGAAAATTATCTCGATTTTTCAGTGCATTAGCGACTTGT
This sequence comes from Parasutterella secunda, assembly GCF_016901835.1. GTDB lineage: Bacteria > Pseudomonadota > Gammaproteobacteria > Burkholderiales > Burkholderiaceae_F > Aphodousia > Aphodousia faecavium. The sequence goes on from NZ_JACJKX010000006.1 coordinate 29,335, forward strand.
TCACAACGCTTCGGATCCATAAACTGGCGAGAAATCAACGCTTATTTTTCGGAGAACCAAATGAAAAAATTGCTCTTGAGTGTGCTTTTGGGATCGGCGATCGCTGCAAGTTCTGCCGCCTCTGCCGCGACCATCCTGGTCGGTACTGATGCGGGACTTGCCCCTTTTGAATTCAAAGATCCCAAAACGAATGAAATTGTCGGTTTTGATATTGATCTCATCACAGCCATTGCCAAAGCCGTGGGAGATGAAGCCAAAATCCAGAATATGCAATTTGCCGGTTTAATCCCTGCACTGCAAAGCAATATGGTCGATGTCGGAGCCGCTGCCATAACCATTACCCCTGAGCGTCAAAAGCAAGTCCTTTTTACCGATCCTTACTACGATGTGGGTCTTGTGATGGTCATTCAAAAGAAAAACGAAGATAAATTCAAGACGCTCAAAGACATGGAAGGCAAACGCATTTGTGCTCAGATCGGTTCAACCGGTTCTATTTTGGCCTCCACAGTCAAGGGTGCCACGGTTGCCAATTTTGACCAAATCGGTGAAGCCTTCATGGAACTGAAAATGAATGGTTGCGATTCCGTCATGGTCGACAAGACGGTCACACTTTACTACTTGACCAAGCATAACGATAAAGATATTTTAATGGTCCCTCATGTCTATAACCCGAAACAAAACGGTTTTGCTGTAGCCAAAAACAACAAGGCTTTATTGGACAAACTCAATAAGGGACTAAAGATTATTAAGGAAAACGGCGAGTACGACAAAATTTACGAAAAGTGGCTCGGTAAGAAACCTGACGCCCAACAAAAGTAACTTTAATTCAATAAGCCTCAAACTCCCCTCTTTTGAGGCTTATTTTCACTAATATCAAACAATTTTCATGAAAAGCATTGAACGAATCAACGAACTCACTACAGAATTTACGGCCATTCGCAGAGACTTCCATCGTCACCCGGAATTAAGTCATCATGAATGGAAAACGGCTGAAAAAATTGCCGATTTTTTAAAGCTCTGGGGTTATGAGGTTCACTGCGGAATCGGCGGAGCCGGAGTTGTCGGCATTATCCGAAACGGAACTTCAAACAAATGTATCTCCATTCGGGCTGATATGGACGCCTTGCCTGTTACAGAAGCAAACCTCTTTGCCCATGCATCGACCACTCCGGGAGTGATGCATGCCTGCGGTCATGACGGGCACATGGCGATGGCTCTCTTGACTGCCCGATATCTGGCAGAAACAAAAAGGTTCGACGGTAAAGTTCAATTTGTTTTCCAACCCAGTGAAGAACAAGACGGTGGAGCCTCTGACATGGTCAATGATGGACTTTTTGAGCGTTTCCCAACCGACTGTATCATTGCCTGCCACAATTGGCCGGATATCCCTGAAGGAAAAATCGGCATAAATTACCAAACGATTATGGCCAGCTGCAATGCTTTCAAAATCACGGTTAAAGGCCGAGGTTCTCATGGGGCGATGCCCAACGAATCCATTGATCCGGTCTTTGTTGCCGTGCAAATCGTCAACTGTCTTCAGGCAATCATCACTCGTCAAAAAAATCCTCTTGATGCGGCAGTCCTGTCCATTTGCAAGCTTTGCGCCGGAAAAACCTACAATGTGATTCCCGATAGTGCCGAAATAGAAGGAACGGTCAGAACATTTTCAGAAGCAGTAACCACCCTCATAGCCGAAAACATGGAAAAAATCGCTCATCAAGTGGCTTTAGCATTCGGTGCACAATGTGAGGTTCATTTTGTCCGACAGGTCCCTCCCGTGAGCAATCGTTCGGAAATTGTCAGTGCAATAGAAAACGCTGCGATTGAACTTTTCGGTTCAACCTCTGTTGTTTCTCAGGCTCCTGTCATGCCATCTGAAGATTTCGGTGTTTATTTGAAACATCGACCGGGCGCTCTGTTTTTCATCGGCAATGGAGAAGGATCCCACAGAGTCGCCGGGCACGGTGAGGGCCCCTGTTCACTGCACAACCCCTCTTACGATTTCAATGATGCCATCTTGCCGATCGGCGCCGGTTTATTTGTCACGGTAGTAGAAAATTACCTGTCAAACACTAAAAATTAAGCATTTGGAAATGCCGAGCTTCGATTAAAATCAAAAGAAAAACCATGGAGGCAAAAATGAAATTGGTTTGTCCGCCGTTTAAAGGTGAAAATAAAGGTCATTACAGTGCTGGTGTCATTTCCAAAGGAATGCTCTACGTCTCGGGGCAGCTTTCAATCGATCCCGATACTCGTCAGGTCTGCCAGGGAGACATCAAGGCCCATACTCGTTTAGCGCTCGACAACGTTGACCGTGTTTTAAAAGAAGCGGGAGTCAGACGGGACCAGGTTGTGTTTTGCCGCGTCTATACCCCGAGTGTCGAATATTGGAGACCGATTAATGAGGTGTATGCCGAGTTTTTTGGCTCGCACAAACCCGGTCGAGTCGTCGTTTCCACAACCGATTTGCATTTCGGTTGTCTTGTTGAAATTGAAGCGATCGCAGAAGTCGACGAGTCTTAACTGATTGAGCAAAAAGACAAATTACCAACCGGGCCTTGCCCGGTTTTTTATTATCATTTTTATTTCATAGTTGTTATAAAAATGAAAAAAAATGACACTTATATGACATATCAGTTCTCTAAGAAATCCTCTCATCTCTTTGATTTTTAACAATTATTAGAACCTCTTTTTTCATTTCCATGTTTCGATTTGTCATTAAATCTTCACCGAAACAGAGAAATTAATTCACATAGCTTTTCAATAATTTCCCCCATTCTCGATAGGAGTTCTGTTTTCATGCTTGAATTGCGTCATATTTCCAAAAGTTTCGGTGATCGACAAGTTCTGTCTGATATTTCTCTGAGCATTAATAAAGGGGAAATCGTTTCCATCCTCGGCCCGTCCGGCTGTGGGAAAACAACGCTTTTAAATTTGATTCTCGGCCTCACTGAACTCACTGAAGGTCAATTGGTTTTGGATGGTGAAGATCTCAGTCATGTTTCGATGAAAGACCGCGGTTTTAACATCGTATTCCAGGATTTCGCGCTTTTCCCCAACCTCAATGCCCGTGAAAATATTCTCTACGGTTTGCGCAACAATCCCAATGCTTCGACCCCTCAAGAAGTTGAAGATCTGATTGATTTGTTGGGTTTGAGAAAACACTTGGATCAACGCATCGATGAACTCTCCGGCGGTCAGAAGCAACGCGTGGCCATTGCCCGTACTTTGGTTTTAAAACCCCGTTTATTGCTGCTTGACGAACCGCTTTCTGCTTTGGACGGCATTATCAAAGAGTCCATTAAAGAACGTATTCGTACGGTTGCCCGTCAGTACCAACTGACCACGTTGATTGTGACGCATGACCCGGAAGAAGCGTTGACGCTTTCCGATCGCGTACTCATTATCAATGAAGGTAAGATTGCTCAATTTGCTGAACCGCAAACAATCATCAGCAATCCGGCCAATGATTTCATCCGTCAGTTCATTCTGTCCCAGTTAAATATTAAGCGCTCGAATATTCTGAAGCTTTTCAGTGAGAGTCTGCCCCAAACCACGCCCGCTTCAAGCCGAATTGCCAAACCGCAACCCTTCCAGGAATTCGGCCACGCTGTCGCATAAGTAGGAGTCGGTCATGCTTTCTGCATTATTCGGTAAAGGGCAAAAAGAACTGAAGATTCTTTATGTTTTGATTACCCTGACGCTTGCCGCTATCTTGCTTTATCCCTTGGGTTGTGTTCTTTTCCAATCCATTCTGACGCGTGACGGATCGTTAGGTTTTGCCAACTATTTTTCTCTGCTGTCTCAAGGGACATTCTGGACTGCACTCGGCAATAGTTTCACCGTCTCGGGCATCTCTGCTGCCATTGCAACGGTTATGGCCTTTTTCTGTGCCTACGGGTTGCACTTTTCCCGCATTCGTCCGGGGCTGAAAAAGATCATTCAGATCATCGTTCTGCTGCCGCTCTTTTTACCCTCGATTACTTACGGTTTTGCAGTCATTTACTCGTTCGGCCGTTTGGGTCTGGTGAGTCAATTAATCGCTCCGCCGCCCTTTTCCATTTATGGATTCTGGGGCCTGTTGATTGCAGACGTAATCTATACGTTACCGCCCGCTTTCCTGATTCTTTACAACGCCTTTTTCTACGTTGATCGCAACTTCATCACCGTCTCGAAGTTGATGGGAGACAGTCCTTCCCAGACCTTCTACATCACGGCTGTTCGCCCGGTGGTCGGATCACTCATGTCGGCATTTATTCTGAGCTTTTTCCTCTCGTTTACCGACTTCGGTATCCCGGTCTCCATTGCCGGCGAATATGAAGTGATTGCTACGCAGCTCTACACCACGATGATGGGTGCCATTCCAAATTTCGGAGAAGGCGCAGTCATTGCCATGGCAATGTTGGTCCCCTCTGTTGCCTCTGTCCTGATGCTTCGTTGGGTGGATCGCTTCAACTTCCGCTACAACAAAATTTCTAAAGCTGAAGTGGCCGTTAATCCTCTCAGAGATGCCTTGTATCTCGTGTATTACCTGCTCATTTCGCTTGCGCTGTTGTCGGTGTTCCTGGTGATGTTTGTCGTACCGTTTGTCAAACAATGGCCCTATCAACCGTTCTTCACGCTCGATGTGATCACTCGTATCATCGGTGACAGCTCCATCTGGCAAGTGTACGAACACTCTGTTGCCGTGGCTTTGGTTTCGGCCGCCGTCGGCACGATCTTCTGCTATGCCGCCGCATTAGTGAAGGCTCGCTCGACCTTACCCGCCTGGTGTCAAACGACAATGGATTCGTTTGCCATGATCACCAATACTGTCCCGGGTATGGTACTTGGTATCGGTTTCCTCTTTGCTATGAGCGGAACGCCTCTGGCCAATACCTTCACAATTCTGGTACTGGCTAACCTCGTGCACTTCTTTACTACGCCATACATGATGGCAACGTCGGCCTTATCGAAGATGAACGCCGGTTGGGAAACCACGGGTGCCTTGATGGGCGACACTTGGATTAAAACTGTTTCTCGAGTGATCGTGCCCAATTCTCTGCCGACGCTTTTGCAGATGTTCCAATACTTCTTTGTGAGCGCCATGGTCACCATCAGTGCGGTTGTGTTCTTGACCGGTGCAAGAACCATGTTGTTGACAACCAAGATCAAAGAACTTCAATACTTCGAAAAATTTGAAGAAATCTTCGTTCTGTCCCTCTTGGTTTTCCTGACTAATGTCGCCGCCAAGCTGATTTTCGATGCTTTGAGCCACTACGCTCAAAACAACAACGGTCAAGGTTTACTGACCAAATTAAATAATTTTTTGCAATCTTTTACGGCCCGAAAAGCGAGCCAATCTATCTGATATCAAGGAGTTAATCGTATGAAACGCATCTCTGCCCTGTCTATTTCCGTTTTGACCGCTGCCGTGTTGGGTCTGAGTGCCTGCAGCGACGACAGCGCCACGCAAAACCAAAAGACTGCCGCAGCCAGTGAGCCCGCCAAGCAAGTTGTGATTTACACCAACGCTGACGAAGAAGCCCAACAAGCCATGAAAAACGCGCTCGACAACAATGGTTTCAAGGGCGCATACCTGATGCAATCTTTCGGTACTTCCGAGTTGGGTGGCAAGATCGCTGCTGAAGGTAAGAACATCGAAGCTGACCTCGTCACGATCAGCACCTACTATTTGGACAGCTTCCAAAAGAAGAACAAGATGTTCCAGGACCTGACGTTCAAGACCGAACCGATTAATCCGACTCCGTCTTACTACGCTCCGATTTTGGGTAACACCGGCGCTTTGTTTGTGAACACTGAAGTCCTCAAGACCTCCGGTCTTGCCGCTCCGAAGGCAATCGCTGATTTGGCCAAACCGGAATACGCTGGCCACATCTCTGTGCCTGACATCACGGGTTCTTCTACTTCCTGGTTGATGACTCAAGCCGTTCTTTCTGCCGAAGGCGAAGAACAAGGTGCCAAGACCATTGCTGCTATTGAAAAGAACGCCGGTGCTCACTTGGAAAAATCCGGTTCTGCTCCTCTGAAGAAGTTGCGTGCCGGTGAAGTGGCTGTCGGTTTCGGTCTGCGTCACCAAGCCGTGGCTGACAAGGCCAAGGGATTGCCGATTGACTACATCGACCCGGTCGAAGGTAACTTCCAATTGCAAGAAGCCGTGGCTGTTGTCGATAAGGGTGACAAGACCAACCCCAATGCTCAAAAGATGGCTCAAACCATCATTACTCATGGCCGTGCCGAACTGTTGAAGTTCTACCCGGTCGCTTTGTACAAGGGTGAAACCGTTTCTGCAGAAAACAAACCTGCTAATCCTCAACTCTACAAGGAACCGTTGACGGTTGAATTGCTTGAAGCCCATCAAAAATTGGTTAAGGGCCAAAACAAGTAATTTCTAGTTAATTTAATAAACCGCGGGACGAATGACGGTCGTCCCGCAATACTTTTTTTTAAAAGAACCAAAATGACTATGCAAGATCCTAATACTTACAAATTGCTGACTCCCGGTCCTTTGACCACTTCTTTGACGGTTCGTACTGAAATGCTTGTCGACCGCTGTACGTGGGATAAAGACTATAAAGACATGACGCAGGAAGTTCGTTCTTCTTTGCTTGAACTGGCTCACGCTGATCCGAAAGAGTACACCACTGTTTTGATGCAAGGCAGCGGAACTTTCGGTGTGGAATCCGTTTTGTCTTCCATTCCCGGGGAAAACGATTGCGTACTGGTTCTTGTAAACGGTGCATACACGGAACGCATGTGCCAAATTCTGACTTATCACCGTATTCACTTCAAACGCTTGGACTTTGCCTGGGACAGTATCCCCGATGCCAAGGAAGTTGAAGAATTCCTCAAAGTCAATCCGGATGTCACGATGGTAGCCATGGTGCATAGTGAAACCACTACGGGTATTTTGAACGACATCGCCGCCGTGGGCGCCGTAGTTAAAGCCGCCGGTAAGACCTTCATCGTTGATGCCATGAGCTCCTTTGGCGGTGTCGATATTAATGTTCCTGAAATCGGTATTGATTTTCTTGTTTCCTCTGCCAACAAATGTATCCAGGGTGTACCGGGCTTTTCTTTCATCATCGCCCGTATTGAAAAATTAATGGCCAGCAAAGGCAATGCCCGTTCCTTGTCTCTCGATCTTTATGATCAATGGCGAGTCATGGAAAAAGACGGCGGTAAGTGGCGCTTTACTTCTCCCACACATGTTGTCGCAGCATTTCATCGCGCCATCTCGGAATTAAAAGAAGAAGGCGGCATCGCCGTGCGTAATGCCCGTTACGCTAAGTGCAACCAAATGCTCCGAGACGGCATGAAAGAACTCGGCTTTGAAGCCTATATCGATGCCTCTCACCAAGGCCCCATCATCACAACGTTCTTCTATCCGGAAAATGCCAACTTTACCTTCGCCGGCATGTATGACTATTTAAAGACGCACGGCTATGTTATCTATCCGGGTAAGCTGACCGAACGTGACACATTCCGTTTAGGCAACATCGGCGAAATTTATGAAAGTGATGTCGAACGCGTTTTAGCTATTTTCAAAGACTATTTAAATGAGGTAAACCATGCCTAAGATTGAGGCTGTTATTTTTGACTGGGCCGGTACCACCGTCGACTTCGGCTCCACGAGTCCCGTGAGCGCTTTCATGGAAGCATTCCGTCGCGCAGGTGTAGATGTCACTGATGAAGAAACTCGTGCTCCGATGGGATTGTTAAAGCGTGACCATATCCGTACCATGCTTCGTATGCCTCGCATTGAAAAGGCTTGGAGCGAACACTACGGTCGCACTCCTAATGCTGATGATGTGGAAGCGCTTTATGCGGATTTTGAACCCGCTCTTATGGCCGTCTTGCCTAAGCACTGCGATATCAAACCCTTTGTTTTGGACGCTGTCCACACTTTAAGAGAAAAAGGCATCAAGATCGGCTCCACCACGGGCTTTACCACCTCGATGATGGAAGTGGTGGTTCCTGAGGCTGCCAAAGCGGGCTACAGTCCCGACACGTTTGTGACCGCTGACGATACGGGCGGTTTCGGTCGTCCCTGGCCCTACATGGTTTTTGAAAACATGCGCCGCCTTGGCTTAGCTGATGTCCGCCGCATTGTTAAAGTCGGCGATACGGTCTCTGACATGCGCGAAGGTAAGAATGCCGGCTTAATCACTGTCGGTGTTACCGAAGGCAGTTCCGTCATCGGTTTAAATAAGGAGTCCTGGGATAAACTCACGGACATGGAACGCTTCTCACTGCGTAAAAAGGCTCGTGAAACGTTCTTTGCCAATGGTGCCGATTTTGTGATCGACACCATGGCAGAATTGCCGAAGTTAATTGAAGCGATCGAACAAGGCGAACAGGCCTAATTAGTTCGTTTCTTTTAGAAGAAAAACTCGTTTTCCCGTGTCAATTTCGCCACGGGAGCGAGTTTTTTCTCTATAGCTTGCTGAGCGGGCTCAGGCAGACTCCTTGCCCCTTGGGGACACAGTGCAACGCAGCGCATACACAAAATGCACTTTGACGGATCCGTTTTCTTCGGATCGGTAATCCATATAGCCATCGTCGGACATTGACGAACACATGACCCACAGCGCACACATGCGTTGCTCACTACAGGGGTGACGGGCATTTTGCTCCACTGTCTGTAGGGGCGATTCCCCGGAACCTCAACAGGAACAGCATGCACATCATCGAATTTTTGTAGAGCAAATCGGGCAAATACAGACAAATTCTGAAAATCAATCGCTGTCGGTCGATCAGCCGCTACAGACGGCACCATGGTATGCTGGGCAACGACCGCAGCACTGGCAACCGGTATTGCCCCTCTGGCTAAGACTGTGTCATTTAATTCCAACAAGGCATCCTCATAAGCCCTGTTCCCATAAGTCACAACGGTTACCACTCGAGTACCATCAAAAGTGATCTTTTGAAGTCTTTCCGCAACCAAAGAAGGGATTCTTCCTCCGTAAACCGGGCAGGCAACAATCACCCGATCATCTTTTGCAAAAGAGGTTTGTTTTAAAAACGGATCGGACAGATCCACGGCTCGATCGATACCACCCATTTGTTCGGCAATATGACGAATAACCTTGAGGGTATGACCCGCCGCACTGAAATAAACAATTGAAAATCGCATAGGGCACCTTTTTTCTTCTGATCATAGCTCAGAAAAATGTTTGCAATAATAGGGATTTAAACTGAGTTTAAAACCAAAAAGTACCCTAAAAACAAATCGTCGCTATCGATTATTCTTTCGGATGCTCAGCGATAAATTGTCTGGCCCATTTTTCGTCTACCACGATTGTCGGTTCTGACAATTTCTCGATGTCCGCTGAATAACTCTGCTTCATCAGATCGTAGATTTCTGGATTTAATTCCATATAGAAACTGTCTTGGTTTTTCGGGCTATAAAAACCGATACACAACTTATCGATCTCAGGGTTTCTGAAAAAATAAGCATCGACATCCTCACCCTTGGAGGCAATGGTTTTACATAGTACCTTAGCGATTTCGACTAAGCGATCGTCCATTTGTTCGTCGAGAATGGCAATTTTTTCCTTAAAGCGAGGAATAGTTGTAACCAGACGGATTTGCAGATCGGATGTTCGTCTTAATAAGGTAGCCAGAACATCGCTGCCCTCGCCACCCTTACCTGAGAAAAAGTTCAGCATCTGTTTGACTTCGGCCTCACTGCCATTCGGTATCAACTGAATCATGAAACCTTTTTGCATTTCGTTATAAACGAACGGACGCTCAACCAACTCCGTGTCCCCGCAATGCGGGCACTTCACCTTGAAAACGTCAAGGCTCCTAACCGAGTCCCGCATTTCAGGATTGATTTCTGAGTTCACGCTACTCCAGATTTCTGCCTCAAAATCTTTGCCACAGTGGCCACACCTGAAGGAAGTTTTTTCTTTCAAACTCATAATTTCCTCATACCAACGTAACATAAGACCACATGGCCACCAAAATAATCTGACCGGTCACCACGCGCAAAAACATTGCCAAAGGATAAACCGTTGAGTAAGCTACTGCCGTCGCACTCTTATCTGATAACGAAGCTGCATAAGCCAAAATCGGTGAATTGGTACAAGCTCCGATCAATAAACCTAAAATCGAGTGGTAATTCAGTTTAAAGAACACTCGGGAAACAATGCCGGTTAAGATTTGCGGAATAAACGTAATGGCAAAGCCGATGCCTGCATACAAAAGCCCGTTTCCGGCCACCAGACTTTCCACGAAAGTCCCGCCAGCAGTTAAACCTACACTGGCCAAAAACAGCGAAATCCCGATTTCACGTACAGCCAAATTGGCTGAGTTAGTCGTGTAGGTCGCTAAATGAAGCGACGCCCCGAAACGACCCAATAAAATGGAAATTACCAAAGGACCGCCTGCCAAACCTAATTTGATAGGAGTAGGCATCCCCGGAACCAGAAGCGGAATCGAACCGACCAACACGCCGCAAGTAATGCCTAAGAAAATCGCCGCCAGATTGGGTTGTTCCAACACCTTCGGGCGATTACCGACAATACCGGCCAAGCGTTTGATCCCATCAATCGGGCCGACACATTGCAAAATATCTCCAACCTGAAGATGCATTTTTGCGTAAGGGAAAAGCTCCATACCGGCACGCCAAATACGGGTGATATGAACGCCTTCCTTATCGGCAAATTCCAGATCCGAGACGGTTCTTCCGTTCATCTCGTCACGGGTAACAATGATTCTTTGCCGTTCAATCGGAGATTGTTTGACTGCCAAGTCAATGCGTTCATCTTCCTTACCGAAAGCCGCAACAATATCCATCTTCTGATCAGGTGTCGCCACCACTCGGATCGTGTCACCGTAATGCAAAACGGTATCCGCAAAGGGGCTGGAAATTTCCCCCCGATGCAACAGGCGTGAACACACAAAGGGGCGCGGAATACGGCGACGGCATTCTCGAATTGTCAAACCATCGAGCATATGATTGGTGATATAAACGTGAAAAACCGTCGGCGCTTGGTTGATTTCTTTCTCTTCGTCTTCCCAGTGTTTATCTTCCTCAGCCAAATCAACTTTAAAAACAACACGTAAAAGAATGGCCACTCCAATGATCGTCACTAAGCCTAACGGATAAGCACAGGCATAACCGATTGCAATATCTTCACCGTGATAGCCCATACCGGCCAGAGCTTCTTTGGTGGCACCCAAACCCGGGGTACAGGTGATGGAGCCATAGTGCACACCCAAAATCTGAGCAAGTGAAATTTGATCCTGGAAGATCAAAAATAAAATAATGGTAATGGCGATACCTGAAAAAACGGTCAACAACATCAGGCCGTTTAATACGAGACCGACACTTTTGAAGGATGAGAAAAAAGACGGCCCCACTTGAAGGCCGACAAAGAAAATAAAAATAACTAAACCGAAATCACGGGTAAAACCCAATACCTCAGGATCAATTTTTGCCCCGAAGTGCGCAAAGAACAAGCCCACAAACAATACACCGATTACCCCTAACGAAATACCTTTAACCTTAATGCGCCCAAGAGCCAAACCAAGCGTAATAATGGCTCCATAAATTAAAGCGGAATGAGCAATTGAATTCGTATCGGTCAAAAGCGAATAAAACCACCCCATAGTGCTTTTACCTCAATTGTCAGGAACTTCGAAATGATTAAAAAAATCGTTGGCGTAAGTTTATTCATCGCCAACGAAAATCTCGATTCAGACATTCCCTTATAACAATTTAGGAATTTTTGTCTCTATTTTTTCATAAACAAAATAGGGTATGGAGCGCCTTGTTCATCGGTCTCGGATCGAGCGTAAACTTTAAAACCCATGTGCTCATAAAAGCCTCTGGCTTGAGGATTCTGTTCGTTGACCACAACCTCATTGACTTGATAGAGACTGCTCGCCTCAGAAATTAGGGTCTTTCCGATTCCTTGGCCTCGGGCTTTCGACAAAACAAAAAGCATTTCAATTTTCTGTCCGCTCAGACCGATAAAACCTGTTAAACATTCCTGATCATCCGAAGAAACAAGTAAGGTCGGTACGTGTTTGAGCGCTTGGGGAACGTATTGCTTAATCGTCTCGATCTCTTCAGGTTTTAAAAACAAATGAGTGGCTTTGACGGAACCTTCCCAGAGCTCTACAAGCTCTGCTACAAGTTCGTCACTTCTTTCCTGACGTTTGAGCTCTTTAATTTTCATGGGGTACACATATAAAAAATCCGCACGGTATAGAACACGTACGGATTACTATATGGCGCCCGTTGACCGAGGAATTTGTCAATAAAAATCACATAGTTATCGCAATTTTAGGCCAAATTATGTCGATTGCTGTGGTTTGGCTTGATGTTGCAATTTGAAACAAGATTGCTGCTAATTAATCATTCTGCCCGCTGTTCGAATTGCTTTTTTGAATCCATGGACTCGAACAGTGACCAATCACATTGAAGAACTTCCTGTCAATTGCAAAGCTTCAAACAAGCTCAAACTTTGCCATCTTCATTTACCTACTGCAATAAGAGGCTTGGGCAACTTCCCCTGCACTACCCAATTAGAAAGCGTCTTCGGGTTTCGAACCCACAGATTTTACAGGCTTGGTATTTATCCAGATGATAGAAGTTTTTATACCAATCCTCTGGAACGTGTGCCTGATCTTTTTTTTTCTAAGATGTGCACCACACGGTACCCATAATTGATTTAATTACAGATACCGTACTATTAACGTGAAGTAAAAATAGTTAACAAACTGTCGCGTAGCAAACTTGCTGAGTTTCAAAAATTAGTTTGAGACGGCGAGTGCTACGCGCCATCTTTTTTTATATTGCTCCTTAGGTGCCTTTAACTTATCAATAATTATCCTTTAGAGCAAAGGTGCAGGCCGACAACACCAACGATACATACTCCAATAAAAAAAATTTGTCCCTTAGTAAGGCTTTCATTGAAGAGTAAAGCACCTGCTACGAGTACACCAACAGCACCAAGCGTTGTCCAAATGGCATATGTGAGTCCTGAAGGCAGAGTCCTCATCACACGCGCTAAAAGATACATGTTCGCACAAGTGAGAGCTATAGGTATAAGTGCAAAAAATCGACTAAGTGAAAAGTAGGATAATGCTTTGAGGCTGCATCCCCAAGCGATTTCAGTCACAACAGCGACCATCAACAGAGCCCAAGTTGAAAGCATCTTGAATTTCCTTTATTTTGGGCTCATGATGAAATATCCCTTCTGTCTGCATGGAAACCCACAGATGCAGGCAGAAGCGAGACGGTTACGAACTCCCATCAGGCGTGCTCATTTTAACAAATCTCTGCTTGAAGTTTGACCGCTTGATCATCACTTCTGTTTTATTCTTAAGTGGTAGTTTGTTAATTATTTTTATTTCGCCTTAATAAATTGCACTTTAATCCGATTACTCGTCTGGATTAATGGTGTTGACAAACGGCCAGGGGCCGCTGAAGTCACGCTGGAAAGGCAGTTGACCGAAATGAGTCACCCAACCATCTTCCAAGAAGGTATGCATCGCATAGCCCGGCGTCAAGGCAGGAATGGTGACGTCTTTAAGAATCCGAAATGACGAAGCACCCAATGTTCGGGCTGCTTCTTCATACATCGGATCCATTTTCTTAGTGGCCGCCATCACCGTAGTCACCACGCGGGGAATAGAGAAGTAAAGGTAACCCAAGAAAAGTCCAATCATGCCGTAGGCAAAAACCAATTTGCCCATGCTTAAAGTTTGTGTCGCCGATCCGATCAGACCATTTCTGCCTTACCATCACCAGACACACCACTTGGTCATCACATGACACAACAATGCCACGCAAGCGTCATGGTGCCAAGGGGTTCTATTAAGCGCTAGGTCATCACCCGTCGTGAAGTTTGGTCATCAGGTGGAAAAAATTGAGACACAATATGTAGATTTTGACGTACGTTCAATTTTGGCGGGGATCGCCTGAAAGTCTTTAATTTCGGGCACAGAGACGAAAAAAGCACACAACATAATTTGTGTGCTTTTTGCGTTGATGGTGCCCGTTGACCGATGAACTTCTCAATAAAAATCATATGGTTAGCGCAATTTTTGTCTAAATTGTGTAGTTCTGTGTAGTTTGGCTTGATGTTGCAATTTGAAACAAGATTGCTGCTAACCAACCATTTTGTCCCTATTCGAATTCGTTTTTCGGACTCGAACAGGTAGCCCAATTATATTGAAGAGCCTTCTGTAGACTGCAGAGCTTCAAACAAACTCAAACTTTGCCATCTTCTTTTACCAACTGCAATAACAGGCTTGGGTAACTTCCCCTGCATCACCCAATTAGAAAGCGTCTTCGGATTTCGTAACCCACAGATCTTACACACCTGATATTTATCCAGATGATAAAAGTTTTTGTACCAATCTTCTGGAACGTGAGCCTGATCAATACGCTCGTGAATTTCCTCCGCCAGCAGATTTTTCTTACGCTTTACTGGTGACTTTTTCGCATTCGCTTTGCTTTGTGGTCGGTTCATGAGATCTCCTTCAAAAGAATTTCTATGAAACAACCATACATGAGTCAAAAATGACCCCGACCTCATTTGACGAGGATTTTTTGGTGCAAAAAAATATCAAAAATCTAGGGAGAAAATTTCTAGACAAATGCCAGAGAGTGAATATTAAGAGGTGTTAAACTTATTTGTTTAAGCATTAAACAAGATAACGTTTCTCCTGACCACAGACTGACTATTTGTCTCTGCATACCTAATTAGAAAGCATCTTCAGACCTGGCAACCCACACCTGATATTTATCCAAATAGCCAAAGTTTTTACACCAATCTCGAGATCTAACATACACATTTTGGGATTTTGTCGTCTTTATCTATTTGAATAATAGAGATAATTTTTTGCACCGAAAAATCCTCGTCAAACTCCGGGGAGTGAGTTTTCAGCGATAGTACACTGGTTTTATTAGTTATTGGACTAGGTTGCTCAAAATGAAATTCGCTGAATATCGCGGTAAACGAATCGCAGCATCTCCTGGCTTTATTGGTGCTACTTGTCCTTGCTGTAAGACGGAAGTTATTCCGAGGTGTGGAAAGAAAGTGGCGCATCACTGGGCTCACAAAAATAAGTCTCAGTGTGATAATTGGTGGGAACCGCACAGTGACTGGAGTCTTTCATGGCAAGAGAAATTCGAAGTTGAGCTGCAGGAGCCAGTCATCACACGAGGACAAGAAACACACTTTGCCAGCATTAAAACGAAAAACAATACGATTGTTCAGATTCGACAAAGGTTAACCCCAAAAATTATCGAAGAACAGGAAAAGTTTTTCCAGACTCTTGTTTGGATTGTGAATGCGGGTCGACATAAACACGACAGTAGCAGATTAATTCAAGCTTTTCGTAAACGAACCATCGTAAAACTAGTAGCTGCCTCAAAAAATGAAACCTTTCGACCATATATAGTCAAAGCAAAAGATGCAGAGAAAATTTTTCGCAAAGAGTGGCTTGTTGCAAGATTTCCAATGCTTTTGGACTATTCCACTTCAAAAATAACAACGGGCGGCAAATATACCTATATTGTGGACTATGTTTGGTGTCTTTTCCCCCTCAAAGTAAACGGCTATCGAGTCTTACTGCGTTATGAGAAGGAGGAAGTCATTGCTAAATTAATGCGCAGGAAAGGAAAAACTAAAGAACAGATCTGGAAATTAAAGGCATTTTTCGAAAAGAGACTTTTCAACCTTTAAAAGAGACTTCCAGTAAAAAAGGCTGAATAGGGTACACTTTAAGTGTTCAAAACACATTATGTACAAATTAAATAAATAACCATTACCGACTATTCGATCTATTCGACTCTATGGAAAAACATTACGATACACTTCGCTTTGAGATCTTCGATCCCTATGAAGCAAAAGAAACTTGGGCTGTAGAGTTTGATAAACGCAACTGGCATTCAGTCAAAATCTTTGTTAACGATAATGAACTTAATGCTCTTTTAGTCGAACTAGAAGATAAAGAAAAAGGAGTCCTCACTCCTACAAATCCAGCAAACGAGTACGGTCACAATGGAGTTTACATAGTCGACCAACTGGAATCAGATTATGCTGATTCATATGGCGCTTCGGTCTGTTGCTGTGCCGGTTGCGGCGAAGAAGGATGCTGGGGCATAAGAGTAAAAGTACGTAAGAGCGAACATGAAGTAGTCTGGCACGACTTTGAGCATGAGCATATGTCATACACTTACGGTGGTCTTGAATTTCACTTCGAACGCAACGCTTACGACGCCGAAATCAGAAAACTTCAACAGTGGGCAAAACAATATAAACATTAAGTCGCCTAGTTCTAATTAGGATTTTGACATTACCCAATTATTCACTAGTCATATCTAAGTAGACCTCTTAAATTCAATTGTCGACTAAATAACAAAGCCGACCTAAAATAAAAATGAAGGCTTGATTCTCAGATAAATCAAGCAAGTTAATTCGCTTGTGTTGAATAATCGAGACGTGAATGGGCACTAAAAGTATTTACACCAAGCAAGAAAAGCAAATTGTCTTAGCCTGTTTTCGAGCAGGGTTAAGCGCCACCGCAGTCTCAACAAAATTAGGCTTCCCAAACAGTGAAAAATTGGCGTGCCCTTTATTTTAAGCATGACAACTCCTGGGCTTCATTTGACGATGATGAATTCAAGCTTCGGCAAGAAGCATTGATGATGTTTAGGGAAGGACTGGGATATAAAAAAGTCGCTGCTAAATTAAAGATGCCACCATCCAAGATTAAATATTGGTATTTGCAGTACCGTCATGAACAGCTAGCTTTCTTTGATGGCACTAAAAAAGCCTCAAAACACATCCCAGTCGAAGAAAGAATAAAAATATTGAATGATTACGCCATAACGACGCTTTCCAAGAAAGCCTTTTGCATATCAAATGGCATTTCAGTTGCCACCCTAAATAATTGGCTTAAAAAGGATATATCGTTTAACAATCTCAAAGGATTGTGACTTCTTCTGCTCTTTCAACCAGAGCAATGTCATAGTTGTCATTAAGATAGTAGATCGTTTTTAAATTTGTTCGCCCCTGGTAAATGGCGAATTCTAAAATGGCGTCATAAGGGGGATTTCTTTTAGCTTCTTGCCAACACTCTTCTTTGGTTCCGCGATAAAAGTCTTCGTAATGGTTTTGTTCAAGTACAAACAATGCAACCGTACCTCTTTACCTTTGACTGAAAGAATGCTCTAAGTTTTGCCGGCAAAACTCCGTTCAAATTTCAATAAAGGTTTTTACTTTAAATTGATTAATTCCATTTTGCTAAGGTCTGGAATACTGTACTTAAATAATCTTTTGCCTCATCAACTGAAGTACCGGAACGAAGACTTTGTGGACATGTGCTCAAGAATTCCTCAGTATTGATAGGCCTATTAACTAAGAAATAGTTCATCATATTTGGACGCAACAGTCTCTTATCCGGATCTGTATCTGGATATTTCTTGGCTATTTCTTGAGCAATATGCTTTAGCGAACTTTCTATATCATCAAATCGGAACAATTCTTGATATGATTTTTCAACTTTTTCTTCATCCTGTTCTGTTTCAGTTGAACTTTTTTCAGCAAAATATTTGATGATTTCTTTTTCAACAGATTGATGATAGTTATCTGTCTCATTCATCGATTCATCTTGGTCAGAACAACTAACTTCCGTTTGGCAAATGTGATTAATCTCTTCAACTAAGTATCGAATAATAGCGTTAGAGTTTTGATACCAATCTGTAGACCAAACTCGTAAGATTTTCCAACCTAGTTTTTCGAGAATTTCTTGCCTTAATCGATCTCGCTCTCGAGCCGATGCGCTTGAGTGATAGGCGGCACCGTCACACTCAATGCCAACAATAAATTTATTTTTATCTCTAGGATCAACAACCCCGATATCAATAAAATATCCTCTAACGCCAACTTGCGGAACACATTCAAACCCTTGAGCTCTCATTGCTTCAGCAACGGCTATTTCGAAATCACTATCTGGTGCTCTATTTGTGTTGTAAATAACAGATTCAGGAATCTGTTTTGTATTACAGTATTCCAAGAAATCATGAAGAATCTTTGTTCCTCGCCCCTCAGTTGCCAACACATCACTTGCGTGCATGGAGGTGAAAACTTCCATTCTTTTCTTTGCACGACTGAACAAAACATTTAAACGTCTACCACCCTTTTCCTGGGTAATAGGACCAAACCTTTGCGGAACTTTACCACCAATGCTTGCTGGACCATAGGTTAATGAAATGAAAATAACATCTCTTTCATCACCTTGAACATTCTCTAGATTTTTAACAAACCAAGGCATCTCGGTTTGTGCGTTTTCATCTAACGCCCTCTGTATTTTCACATTATTAGCAGCGAGTACCTCTATTTCATTTCTTATACACTCACTCTGTGGTGCGTTCATAGCCACAACACCAACGGACTCTTCTGGGTTCTTTAATAACTGAATAATAACTGCCTTTGCAATTTCCTTTGCTTCCTTTTTATTAGTACTGTGACCATCAAAAGTTCCTTGAACATAATGAAGCTGTATACCAAACTCATCGTTTTCAGTATATGGCGATGGGAAGACTGTCAGTTTCCCGTTATAGAAATACTGATTAGAAAATTCTATTAAACTCTGATGACGAGAGCGATAATGCCAATTTAAAGTACATCTATCAAAACGATTCCACGCCGTATCAAGAATACTTTCTGATTCGTCAATAATGGTACGTTCGTCGTCATCATCGTTATTGATAGCATTTTGGAAGAAGTTTGTAGGAGGTAATTGCTGAGGGTCGCCAACAACAATTATCTGTTTCCCTCGGGCTATTAAACCGATTGCATCTTCTGGTTTAATTTGAGAGGCTTCATCCATTACCACAACATCAAACAGAGCTCCTTTTGGTTGAAGATATTGAGCTGCAGTTAAAGGACTCATCATGAAGCAGGGCTTCAGCGCTGTTATTGCACCGGAAGCTCTCGAGATTAATTCTCTATTAGAAATGAGTTTTTTCTTTTTCTGAATTTCGTGTTCAATCAGTCTTAGGTCGGTATATTCGCTAACTCGAACGCCAGCGCATCCAACCGGCACATTTTTATTAGTTAAAACCGCCCTAATTTCTTTAATATGCTGTTCCTGTAACTCTCGGTCTAATTTAGCAAATTTATTCTGCAACTGATCGTGTTTAATATTGCGAATCTTGCTAATAGCCGGCTCCTCTGTAAGAATTTTTTCTGCTGAAAAATCATAAGCCATTGCTTTATAGGCATTTTCAAAATTATCTAGGTCAATTTCACCATCTTGGATCTTAGTAACAACTTTGCCCAATCTTAGTTTTTTGGCATCTAAAAATTCAGAAGCAAAATTTAACCACTCGTAAAGTGTTTCTTTTCTTTCTAAGGCTTTATTATTTCGCAAAATCAATTCATCAATCTTTAGCTGACCCTCCCAAATTTTATTATTGGTCTTACTCTCATTGTAAAAATTGATACCTTCTCCATAGGACAATTTGAGAGGAGCTTCACACAATTGAATAGCTTGCAATAGCTTTGAATAGTCTTCAGGGTTGTGAACCAAAAAAGACTCTACATCTGACAATTTCGGTTGTTTTATCAAAGAACTTGTTTGGACTAATTCTTTTATATCCTGAAGCTTCTTATCGACTATCTCTTGAACTTGATCCAATGAGAGTCCCCAATGATCTCGAGGCAATTTTTTAGATAGTTCCGAATAATTCCAATCCTGATATTTTTGATAGTAACGTTCCATAGTATCAATCCAGTCAACAAATTCACTGATTGATGCATCTGGTAAACATTTGAAGAGCTCTTCACACTGTTTAAAACTTTCAGTCACTTCAGACAGTACTTTTGGTAGTTTAAAAAGATCTTTCGAAATTTCTCGTTTGCATTTATCTTTTAAAAACTTCGAAACGTCATCAGCCTGTTCTAAAGTACTTCTTATTTGATCCCCAAAACTTAGTTGACCAAGATTGCTAAATATCTCCAATTCTGTGTCACTTAAAGACATTACATGTTGGATGTTTATTCTTTCTTCTAAAGAAAGAACTTCTCTTTGATAGTCTGTTATTGTTTGGCACCAATTTATCACCCTTTGGATTTGGTCAAGGTTAGTATCAACCCCATTAATTAACTTATCAAATAATTCTCTATATATGGGGTTATTTATAAATTTACCTTCGCCATCTAAGTACTCAATCCATAGAGGCAGACTTTTTATTCCAATATCTAGACTTTTATCTTGCTTAAGTACACTTTTTACTTTTGTACGTGCCTTACGCCAATCTGATTTAAGCCACGAAAATATAGAACTATCCTTAAGTAAATTAAAACACTTTTCTAATTCGTCACGCTGAGGGACATCTGATAGATTAAAAATATCATTTAACTTACTTCTCTGGTCTTTTAAATTTAACAATTCCGTCTTAAATTCTTCGAAATCAAAATTAGCAAGTTCCTTACATGTATTTCTTATATTTAATTTATTGACCAGCTTTTCCATTTCTGGAGCTTGATCAACTAAGTTAGCAAGAAATCTTAGGAAAGCCTTATTACCAAGGTTATCCTCGAGACGATTCAATGATAATTTCTTAAGTAAATGACGAACATTAGTCTCAATTTCCGTCAATTGGCTACCAAACTTCTGATTGTCTTCCAAAATTGAAACCAATTCGGAAATAGTAGTTGCGTGTTTTAAATATTCCCCTAAGCAATTAAGTTTCAACTTTAATTGACGTAAATTCTCTCTATCAATGTTGCTGTACGGAACTTTTCTCTTGATCGCATTAAATTCCTTATAAATTTTTTCAAATTGGGTTACACATTTCTTTATGTCATGCGAACCGACCGTAAGGAGCAATGACAAATCTGCACTTACCGAATTGTCCGACAAAGTAGGCAATTCTGAAAATGTTTTAATCAGATCATCCCAGTCCAATTGAGATCTTTGATTTAATTGAAACTTATTACACAAGTCCTCTGTAATCTCTTTTGATTTCAATAAATCAGTATTCCATTTACTAAGGGCCTCTAATACTGGTGCTTCACTTGGTACTATTATCCCAGCTAACCCCACACCATACCAGGGATGTTCATTTATCTTCTTAATATGTGCATTCGATAAAAGTTCTTGCGCGACAGATGTTAAGTCCTTAACCGCCGTTAAGCGAGAAAAGGACAAAAGTTGAGAGCAATTTCCTAGGTCAAATGCATCCGGTCGAATTCTTTCAGGATTGGGGAAATATCGCTTGTAACGAGCTGCAGACAATAAAATCTGCCCCTTTTTGACATTAGAATCCTCAAAATTTGAACTTACAGCCCTTATATAGTCATTCAATTTTTCCTTGTAATGTTCATGCTCGTTGTATAAGTTTTCTCTGTTTACTTCATCTAGACGCTCTGGCCTCATTTCTATGCGTTTTTTTAAGCTTTCGCGCAGGCTCTGTTTGTTTATTTGATCGCTATGCAGCTCCAAACAAAAATTACCAAGACCCAGCCCGTCTAATTTATTCTTAACTACCTTTAAAGCCGCAAGTTTTTCCGATGCGAATAAAACGCTTTTTCCCTGATATAGAAGAGCAGCTATTAAATTCGTAATCGTCTGTGATTTACCAGTACCAGGAGGGCCTTCGATAACTAAATTCCGTCCAAAGAGAGCTTCATAGATGGCAGTTGATTGGGAATTATCAGCATCGAGAACCAAAGGAACAGATCTTTCAAAATCTTGAATTTCATCAATATTGGAAGCTTGAATTGATGATTGTTCTCTATCTGAACCTAAAATCAATGTCTTTATATTTGGATTTTCCAATAATGAGTTTTCGCTCCATTTACTTGGATCTAAATCCTCATACATTGCTAGTTTCGTAAAATCCAGAATACTTATGCAGGCTCTATTTCTTACACGCCAGTAATAACCTGCATCAGCCAATTCCTCAGAAACTAACTTGAAATATTCGCTTGGATTGTAATTTCCGTTGAATTCCGGCAACTCAATCGCGAAATCATTCAATAACTTCTTTCTAAGTGTTTCGTTAAGAACAAATTCATCCTCTGCAACAATGCTAAATTCATACCTATTCCCATGAGAACCCGCTGAGCGATCTAAACGTAATGGTGCAACTAGCAGTGGAGCTAAACACTTTTTCTTTGTTCTCTTTTGCTCTTCCCATGTCTGATCGAACCATTCCAAAAAACCTAAAACCAAGTAAAGTGCATTTGTACCAATTTCTTGAATAATGCTTTGTCGATTCAAGTAAAGTTTGTTGAAGTACAGCTCATAGTCTTCTGGAATAAACGTTGTTGTTAAAGAATGCCCTTGAAGAGCCGATCGCATTCCGTCTGGAATATCTTCTTCTGTATTTAACCCACAAACTTCCGCCCACTTTTTTAGATCAATATGTTTTCTGTAATCAATTGGCTCAAGTTCTTCTATTTGCTCCAAAAGTTCTTGCGGTAATAGTTTATTTTGAATTAGATCTGATTTTCTAGGAAAAAATAAGGACCTAAATACGATTTTGTTCCCAACACTCAATTCTTTATAAAGCTCGTCAGGATGTGCAGTAGTTAAAGAAATAACCTTGCCTTTACTAGGTTTGAAATTAAGAAGCCGGTTTCTAAGCCCAAGATCTAAGAGCCTTCCACGAATTCCTTCCAAATACTTCTTTAGATCAATTACATCTTCATTCATGGCACACCTGATGGGATCTTATGAACTGATGATTTGTTCTGAATGTAACAATGGTAAGAATTGTAACAGTTTGAGCATTGAGTTGACGATGACTCTCGTCGAACCCTTTCAGCTTATTTATTAAGACATCAGAGGGTTTCAAGCAAAGATTACTGTTTTCTTGGTCAGACATAAAGATCTTCAGAAAGAAATAAAAATCCGTTTTACCGATCAAACTCTAACTTTTTAATTTGTTCAGAACTTTTTTCCAAAATACTAGATCTTCCATCAATTTGTGAGGTACAAAGAATGAATAACTTCATACATCTCATTCTGAAGCAGACTTTGATCTAATGATTAAAAGAGTCAATGGAGGAAATTTGCTATGTGTAACTGCTACGATCCTCCCAAAAGAGAAGATCCTCCCCATGTTCCTGTGATGCCCGCTTCACTCGAAATAGAAACTAGAGAAATTGACGCCGGCTGGTGGGATTGGAATATTCGTATTAATGAAGAAATCTTTGAAAACAACGGAATTGCCGCATGGAAGAACGATGAAAGCATACGTCGGCATTTCAACATTAAACTCTATTGCAGCGAAGTCTACGATCCAATTCCAGAGCTGCACTGTTTTATAAGGAGGCTCATAGACAACTGTACTGACGAGTCCCCCGAGGTTTGGCGAGTGAACGAAGAAGGTCGAATAACAACATTTAAAGTCTGGACCCTTTCTTATAGGGTTTTACAACTTGAAATTGAAGCCAAAAGTGAACACGGACGTGAGGAGATTTTCTATCGATATGATCTTCTCGTTGACAGGCAATCTTTTATCGAGCTTTTTATGAAAACCTTCGGTGACTTTGGGACACAAGGTGGTTGGGGATGGCATTGCAATTCCATTTTTGAACAAGATGGCGAGGTTGACCCATCTAAAATCATTTTGGATAGCAGGAATAAAGTCAATCAATAATCCAAAAGATTAGAAAGTTAGATGAGGAAGCAAGTTATGTGCGATAGTTTTAACTTTGCAAAAAGAGAAGAGCCCCCCTATATCCCTTTAATGCCCGCTTCATTAGAAATATCAACACAAAAAATCGAGGCCGGCTGGTGGAAGTGGCTCATATCTATCAATGAAGAACTTTACGAAAACCATAAAGTTGTTCCATGGAGAAAGAAACAGCGCTCAAGACGTCAATTCCAATTCCAACTGCATTGCAGCGAGGCCTTTGATCCGATACCAGAATTACATTGGTTTTCCCGTGCACTGTTAACGAACGGTGGCGATGATAACGTCAAAATCTGGGAAGTTAACGAAGAGGGCCGAATAACAGTTTTTAAAGTATGGACGCTCTCTTGTAAGCTTTTACAACTTCAAATTGAGGCCACAAGAGATCAGCTGGATTATCACTACGACCTTGTAGTTGACCGGGATGCTTTTATTTCACTCTTAATGAAAACTTATTGTGACTTCGGGAAGCAGGGCGGCTGGGGTTGGTACGGCGATCGCGTATTTGAAGAAGATTGGAATATGGAACCGGAAAGAATTATTGTGGATGACGGAGCAAAAATTAATTCGCACTCCAGTTCTTAAATAGTCCGCGAAAAAAGTTTTGCCGGCAAAACTTTCACATCGTAAAAAAGGAGACTTCACTCCCCTCCCCTTTTTCTTTTTTGGTTTGTATCGATCTTTTGAGAATTATTGTCTTTGTTCTGCATTCCAATCAGAAATAATTCCTGTCCGTTTATCAGCTTCAAATTCATACTTCATGCTATTAACCCAAAATTCCCCTTCCCAACGGGATCCCTCAGAGCGCAAACGAAGCGCTTTTACTTCGAAGCCTGGAACCCGGCGACTAATTTCTTTTATTAACCCATTCATTGAGTCAGAGACGGAAGTTTGTTTACCTATCCACTTCTCGTCCACTTCACAGTCTGCATCAATTATCAGACCTGTGTTTTTGGTTACTGAATAATCAAAGTCACCATAATTTGTTTCAAACTCAACTTGGAATACTGAAATTTGACCCTCACTATCTGACTGAACTTTGATGTTAAAAACATCCCGCATCGGGACACCAGCATTGTTTATAGCAATATCTAGGGCTTCATCTTTTGTGATGAGCGTCTGCGTGCTGAACGCACTAAAAGAGAGAAAACTCAAAACACAGAGTAATGGAATGAAAATCGAACGATTCATAGTGCAACCGATTTCAAACTATAACCTTCCTCTATTTTACGATCCAAACTCTTGAACTTTACGAGTATGGGTTTAATTTAAGAGATAAAAGTTTTGCCGGCAAAACTTTCGCATTAAAAGTTTGAAACAAAAAGCAATAATGCCACCGTCTGAAAGCGTGCTGTTGAACTGCAAGTCTATTGATGACTTAGCTGGGGGTTTTCTAATGACAGAAAAAAACCGCTCGGGTTTCGAGCGGTTCAAAGGAGTCTAGAGCGCCTTATTTTGCTTTGTACTCACGCAATTTTTCCTTGCCGTACATCGCGGTCATGGGTTTCCCGTCCGGACCGATGGTGCCGCGGTGCATACCGGCGGAATTCATCGGGAAGGCGTAGTGACCCTTGCGATCCAAGATAATCAAGCCACCGGTGCCGCCGATGGCGCCGACATCCTTAATGGCCGCTTCGCCGGCTTTTTGCACATCAGGACCCTCGTACTTGTAGTGTACGGAAACGTTGTAAGCGGCAGAAGTACGGATAAACATTTCACCGGAACCGGTTGCGGAAACAGCCACCGTGTCGTTGTTGGCATAGGTGCCGGCACCGATGATGGGGCTATCGCCGATACGACCGAAACGCTTGTTGGTCATGCCGCCTGTGGAGGTGGCAGCAGCGAGGTTGCCGTGTTTATCCAGCGCAACTGCGCCGACCGTTCCGAATTTGTAGTCGTACATCAAAGGATCGATGTAGAGCTCGGCATTGGAAGTTTTCTTGGCGCCGTCGTGATCCAACAGGATTTGTTCTTTTTCTTGAGCTTTTTTCAACTGATCATAGCGATGTTGGGTGAAGAACCACTTGGGATCGACGATTTCGGCACCATTGGCCGCACAGAATTTTTCTGCGCCTTTTGAAGCCATCATGACATGGGGCGATTTGGTGCGAACCAAGTCAGCGCAATTCACTGGATGCTTGACGTTGGTCACGCCGGCAACAGCGCCTGCTGTCAACGTCTTGCCGTCCATGATGGAGGCATCCAACTCGTTTTTCCCTTCATTGGTGAAAACGGCACCGCGACCGGCGTTGAAAATGGGATTGAGTTCCATTTGGTTGATAGCAGCCTTTACCGCTTCGACGGAAGTGCCACCGCGATTGAGCACTTCATAGCCTGCTTTCAAAGCCGCCTGCAGACCTTCGTGATAGGCCTTTTCTTCTTCAGGCGAAAAACGGCCCTCGACGATATTGCCGGCGCCGCCGTGAATGACTAAGCGGAAATCATCGGCAGCCAAAGCCGTGCCGCTAAGCGCAAGTCCAAGAGATAGTGCAACAAGTGTTTTGCGCATTGTTGTATCCTTTTTGAAAGATGCGTTAAAACGAACTTTGAGTATATCTAATCAGCCATTGAACACTTTGTTAATGTCGCTTTGTGCCGTTAGTTCATGTCAATGAATGACGAAAAACAATGGGAATATGCACCATCAAAGCAAACTCGTCTCATAAAGCGGCAAGTAAGCAATACCCTCTTCAATCTTTAAGTGCTTATCGGCAAAACCTTTGTTAAGGTGACGCGGTTTTAGGACAGAATGATAAAAAACCTCTATAACGATTTTAAGTTATAGAGACTGTCCTGTGATATTTGGGTTCCGTCCACTTTTTCAATTGGCTTTAATGAACCTGATATTCTAGCTAGAGTCCAGAAAATACGGCTTTATGTAACTCGGTAAGTAAAAATCAAAACGAAATCAAAAACGAATTTTTCAGGAGAAGTAAAAAATGGAACGTATTGATTTATCTATTATTCGTAAAGGAGAAACTTGGGTTCTCAACACAATTGACGATACATACCATGTTTATTGGAATAAAGATTTAGAGAAAAAAGAAAGAATCATAATCATTTCCGATGTTGAGCTCTTATTAGGATACGTAGTTTTAGGCGGACAAGTTAGATACGGAATAAAAGGACAAAAAAAGTCCTAACAATGCTCTTGTTGCCTACAAACAAGAAGATGTTATTCTTAACGGTATTAGTATCAAGGATAAGTGTCATAGAAAAAGCACTCAAATGCCTCCATCAGATGATGAAATACGAAAACACGGACAGGAAATTCTTAATCTTGTTTTCGGAGCAGCTTGTCCCTCTTCTCAATCAACCGAACCATTGGACTCAAGTTTGATTGGACGACCAACAGATAAAGAAATAACTGTGGAAGCAAGGTTACAACAAGGTGAGTTCCGTAAGAAATTGATCAAGCAATGGGCTGGGAAATGTATGGTCACGGGTATTGATATCGAACCGCTCCTGCGCGCCAGTCACATCAAAGCCTATGCAGAATGTACGGATGTTGAAAAGTACGATCTTAATAACGGTCTATTGTTGAGTGCTACATCGACGCTTTATTCGATCGTCATCTCATTACCTTTGATGTAAACGGGAACCTTCTAGCTTCGAAAACGTTAACGGAAAAACAGCTGTCTTTTTTAGGAATTGACAATCCAATTCAGCTTCATCTCAATGATGAGCAAAAACATTACATGAATGTTCATCGGGAGCTATTCTATAAACAAGAGCAATTACTTGGAGTTTAGCTGGCAAATCTTTGGTAGATCACCTTTGGTAAGTGAGATTATCAATTGAAGGAATGTTAGATGCGAGTCCGAGGCGCTTCTTTTGAGGCTGCCCCGATTTTCTACGACAATCGCGTTAACAACCAATTTTTAAAAAACGGATCTTCGATTTCATACGTTTCGGTTTTAATGAGGTAGCCGGCCTTCAGCATTCGCGATGCGGTTGAGTAGGTTGTGCTTGTGGCATAGCCGTCTTTGCTGGACAATTTTCCGAGAGTGGCGAGATCACGCAAGATTCGACGTTCATTTTTAGTAAACCCAGTCCATAACCGTTCAAAGTCCAAGTCGTGAACGGCGATTAGTTGCGTCATGGCGGTGTCAACCGCATCCGCTTCCCTGTCAAGCTTTTTATAGTTCAAAAGATCCCACACGCTGGCGGCGAGTTGCTGAATATAGTCCGGATGGCAGCCGGTAATGTTCAAAATACGTTTGGCCAAATCGTTTGATTCCGTTGTTACCGCGCTCAGTCCTTCTTGGACATACTGATGAAAATCTTCAAATGGGATTTTCTTCAGGTGCATCAATTGTCCGAAATGGTAGAAAGGCGATTTCACTTTCTCAAAAATGCTCGTCATCATGCTTTCTTGGCTTCCCAAGAAAACGTAATTCACCAAACTTTGTTCCTGCATGATGGCGCGCAGCTTTTTGTCGATCCCCTTTTCGAGCGTCAAAATCTCTTGAAACTCATCAAAGACGGCAATTAATCGTTCTTTTTTCGTACTGACCATCTCCAATAAACCCAAGGCATCTTCAAGCAAGATGTTTGAATCCACCCCGGGATTAAAAGTAACGTCTATCCCATTGGTAATGGGGTTGATTGAAATAGTTGGAATAATTCGAAAGTGCTTCAAAAAAGATTTGATTCGTTCAAGCGGATACCGCTTTAGTGTTTCTTTGACAATCAATTCAGCTAAATCAGCTGTACTGACTGCCCTTTGAACATTAATAAAAATGTAAGGACGCTTAGTAGCGTGAACAGCTTTAAGAATTAAACTCGTCTTACCGAAGCGACGCGGACTGATCAAAATAAGGTGGTTGGCCGAATTCAAAGACTCTTTGATGGTTGCGAGTTCTTCTTTACGGTCAGTAAAGTAGGGTTCTTGAACAATCGTGCCGTATTTAAAAGGATTATTTGCCATATCAAGAATTTTCGTAACGAAAATTTGCGTAGTTAATATTACGCAAAATTGCGTAATGACGCAATTAGAAAATTACCCATAGACGGACTCTGACTCTTAGCTCGTTCTGTCGTCAGTTGACCGTTCAGTAAGTAATCCAATACGAAAAGATCTGTGTTCACTATTTTTCTCCCAAAGACTCTTTCCAAGAACAATCTATTTCAGGCTTCACAAGTCACGGAAATGAGCATTTCCGATAGTAATTTTTATTGCCTCAACCAACCCTAAAAAAGAATTTATAACTGGTTTACATACCGAGTTTAATTTTTGAGACAACTTCAGATGGAAAAGTCAGTTTACGATACTATATAATGCATCTTATAGTATTGAACTATACATTTAATCTGATTTAATATCGTAAATTTTACGGGATATAAACAAAAATCTTGCAAAAATTACGGTAAAAAAAATGCATGTTATTATGTGATGCACTATCAATATGTGAGAGTCCATTACACCATGCAACTCGGTCAGATTAAAAATTCACCCTACGAGACTGTTGTCGCTTTATTGAGAAGAGAAGGGATTTCCAGCATTGATTGGTATCTCTATTGTCTTCACAGAGGGTATATGGATAGGCCTAAATGGACAGGAAAGGCAGTTGCTGATTACCGGAAGTTGCAAAACTTAACTCAGTTTGAGTTAGCCACTGTTTTGCGAACTGATGCAACAACTATCGCAAGATGGGAGAAGCGGCCCAATGAGGCCATTCCTCCTCAAGTTAGTTCACTCATGGCTCTCATTGAGAAAATTGGACTTCGAACTTATCTTATGCTTGAAGTTGGAGAGACTCAAACTATTAACGAGTCCACCCTAGGGGAAAAAATAAAAACTGAAGCAAAAGAGCGTGACGTCGTACCCTACGTAACCGCCATCAAAGAATTAGCTAAACAAATTAAAGATGGTAGTGCGGCAAGGAAAAGACTACCTAGAGAACAAATTTCTCCGGATAGGATAAAAACAATCAGACAAGCCTATGTGATGTCACGTGAGGAATTCGCTTCTTTCCTTGATGTCGCTACCAGCACCATCGAAAAATGGGAAAGTGGCGCAAGCCAACCAACAGGACCATCCAACATACTTTTGAGGTTATTGGAGCAAGATCTGCAAAAATCATTTTGTCTGGAAGAACATCTGATTCTGTTGGATCGTTATAACAAAGCAGACTTAACTGATTTGAGCAAAACTGAATAAGTTCGGTCTTGTCTCCGTATAAACTGCGGAGGCATCATGCCTGAGTTACAAGACATCTCGAGTATCAAGCTAGGCGAAGACGCCGAGGTTGATTTCTTAACAACGGTAACAGATCCTCGTTTTTGTTACCTGCTACAAAATATTTTCCACAATCCTGAAACTGATTCTTTATTGAATAACGATGAAGTTATTCAGGATTCTTCATCAAGTGTATGCATAACGAGTGAATGCGGCTCAACAAAACTTCAAAAGGAAATGTAAAGAGTATGTCTAGTGATTTTGAATTCTCTATTCCGAGCAATACATCTCTTGATGCTCCCTCTGACATCTTTGCTCGTATTCTTCTAGCTTTTTACCTCAGCTTTTGTAGATCGTCAGAAGTGAAGCCGTGGCACTCGCTCGTTATCTCCTATCCTCTTTCGCAAGAAGAGGGAAATCAGAAAATTGAGGATCTGCGTGTATCCATCCGATCACTTGCATCAACAATGATCCTTCACGATGATTATTCAGTGCAATTATTTAAAGCAGTACAGGTAAGCACACAGAATGGATGGAAAATTTTCAAAGTTAGTCCCGAACCCGATGCAATGGATCTTATGGAGCCTAACGTAAATTACGATAGATTACTTCCCCTTCTTTGGAAGCTAACTGAGTACTCTTCCAACCTAAAATTAGGATTTACAGAGCACTTATATCGAAAGTTGCGCCAGTCCGGGCTCGATGTAGATATAAGTGCTCAGTTCTCTAAAGTAGTTCCTCACACTACTAAAAAACCGTTGCCGAAGAACTTTGTAAATATCACTATGCTTTGGGATAGGGGCCCCGCTCGAGTAGTTAGACCAGATAACAATGAGATCAGGACTCTATCAGCCACAAAGGGATGTAAAGTGCGTCTCTCGGCTTCTAGATTTTTCCCAGCTCCAACCTGTTACTACACCCCTCTAGCGGATCCATACGCCCGCGCTTTACAAGCTTTTATCTTGCACTGTAAGGAACATTCTTTAGTTGGTTTTTCGATTTACTTACACCCTAACACTGCCTCTTGGTCCAATTGGTCGGATAATAATATTCCGTACTTAGAATCAATTTGCAGACAGGTTATAGAAACCTCCAAAACAGAAATCCGTCAAAATTATGTTCGCACCCAACCTATTTCTGGCACTTTGGAAGTAACAACGTCACCTTGGCGTGCCAGCTTCAAGTTTGACGATCCCTCTTACCAAGACGGTGAATTGAATCATTGGTATCTAATGGGGCAGATACTCGGAACAAGAGAAGCCACGAACGGCCCTCATTTTGTCACCCAAGTGCAAAAGCAATTTCGAAAATATTTCTGGGCCCTTGAAGATGAATTCGGTATTGAAATCTCAGTCAATGGCTCGTTCCTTTGGGATGGTGACATAAGCCCTGTTTTAGACCGAAACAAGCCGTTAAAAGTATGGAGTCATCATCCCACAGAACTCTTAGGCGAAATTGAGCTTAACAAGAGGCTGAAGGAGGAGAATGACTCTTGACCTCATCCCAAAGAAGTCTTGATCGAACAATGTACGAAACTTAGGAATTCACAAGGCGAAGAGTGTTTTTATAGGAAAGAAACTAATGTTTGAACGCTACATAGATCTGAAAAATCATTTAAAAGTAAGGGTAAAAAGTGATCGCTGGGTTCTGTTTCTGTTGGCATTGGTAATTCAGCATCTCCCTTTAGAGCACTCAGACAGCGAAGCTTTGGAGGTGGATTATTACATTCCTGATGAAGAAACCAATCCGAATTTGCTTACAAACAAAGAGGCTCTGCTTGCTACCGTGCGTCAGCTTCTTGAAACAGCAATTGTTGACTCCATGATTGGAATTTCTATCAACAAATATCTCTTTCCTCGATTCAAGGAGTTAATTGTTGATGATGGGAAACGTTGGATTTTAAAGATAGAGACCGATTCCGATCTGAGGCAAATGCTCAAGAGCGAACTCTCCAATGAAGAGAAGTGGCTTTTGGTGGGGCAGTTGATTCAAGCATCCTCATCTGAGCCAGCAGCCATTGAAGCAAGTCTGAAAGAAGAGTTGGCAGCATTTGAAAAACAGTTCCAAATGAATGTTCAGCATCCTCGGATTTTGAACTTCAATAATGATGAAAAAGCCGAAGAATGGGTAAATGTTCTCGATAAGATTCTTGCCAAGGAAATACGTGCACCCGAGCTTAACAGAGAAGTAGATGAAGGAGGACGTTTTATCCCCGATGGGATGACGGCCTCAGAATTTGAAAATCAACTGCCCTTATTAAAGGAACTGACTATTGCTCGAGTCACCCAGCTGGAGGATTCGGACGCTCAAGCCCTTTTGGCATTCATATATCACACAACTCAATCTGCTCTTTTTCCGGGTTTCGACATTACGATGACTCAATCGGTTGAAAAAGATTCAACTTGGTCAGATAAGAATAGGGAGCATTTAGAGACCATTTGCCAGCAAGCCTCCCAAGCGCTAGTGTCTTACCACTTCGAGGATCGTACGACTCATTGTCCCTTGCTCTTTGGATGCGAGATCGGTAAAGACGATCAAGGGCGGTGGGCAGCCACATTTTTGCCTGCCAGAGACATGATCTTTACATCTTATCTGTTTGAGTGGCGACACTGGATCTTGATTGCCCATATTTTGGGTTTGACCAATGGTCATCTTGAGGGCGACATCATCAACCAAACACGCTGGACTTATCGGGATCGTGTCTGGGCATTGGAGGACAAGCTGGGCGTAAAACTAGCAACCGATGGTACATTCGTTGACTGGGATGGTAAGGTTGATCCGCTGATTGATCGAAACAAACCCTTTGTGCCTTTGAGATGGATAATGAGAGATGAAGATTCGAAAAAATAGATATCTTGCGCTTCGGGTCTTGCGCAAATGGAAGGATTCCCTCTTTTGGCATTACCACGATCCTCTTTACTGCGCACAGAGTTCTGGCTCTAAATTGAAGCTCTCCAAGGAAGGTTGGAGAAGCTTCGAGAAATTCATGAAATATGGACCTCAACCAACCAGAGACGCTCGTATTTTTAAGAAACAAAGCGCTTTGTTTCATTTCATGAGGGCTTACTCTTTGGAAACGCTGGAGTCTACGGAACGGTTGCTCCACCGTTGGCTTCGTGAGAATCACAAATTGAAGGATCTGTATGTACTCTATGAAATCATTGACCGGAATACTGATGTATTCCCAGCTCTTGAAGATCTGAAATTTAGCTACGGTATCCGTCTGCCTTTTAAGCGCAAAGACCTGTTGAAGTGGCTGCCCAAAGATCTGGGCAAGTGTGAGGCCGATGGAAGCCAACAGGTGTTCTTCTACATTTCGGACATGGCCAAACGCCGCCGGGAAGAAGAACGGAAACGGCTGGAGTCCAACCCTTAACAATTAAATGTCAACCTAAACATGATGATGAGGAGGTGCCTATGACTTAGTTACAACAACTCAAAGAGGTTAAAAATGAGCCGTTCTCATAGGCATTCGCCGTTTTCTGCCTTCAACAAAAAATTGTCGGAAGCGCAGGAAAAGCGTATTTGGCACAAAAAGCTCCGTGCTGCAGAACGCACCAAAATGCTCAAGTTCGTGCGGGATCCTGACTACTGGGAAGAGTATTTCTCCACTCTCCCCATTGAGGTATCGGACGAATGGGTCATGTTGAAAGAAGATCACCATTTCTCAAAGAAATTGGCTTATCTGACTTGGTTAAAAAACGGGAAAGCCAGACTAAAAAATGATGATCCTAAATGGTTTTGGCTCTACCTTAAACACTATTTCAAATGAGCTTAACAAGGAATAAAACAATCAACCGGACAAATAAGGAGGTGCCCATGACGTAGGTATAACACTAAAAGGAAACAATCATGAGTCGTTCATACAGACGTTCACCCTTTGTTGGCATTTGCAATGTTGAGTCCGAAGCTTACGACAAACGTCTTTGGCACAAGCGGTTCCGGGGGCGTGAACGCATGAAACTTAAATCCCTTGTCAAGCTCATGGATCGTTGGGACGGGTACCTCACCACCCATCATAAGGATGTGTCCGATACATGGGGTATGAGCAAGGATGGACGCCGCTACTGGAGGGAGTTGTCGTACTTCATCTGGTTTAAGCGTCAAAAGAATGAATTTAAATTGAAGGATCCCGAAGCTTTCCGCTACTACCGCAAGTGGCATACGAAATAACGGGGCACTTCAAAACCAAACGATTACAGGAGGTGCGCCATGTCATAAGTTCAACTACATGAAGGAAAAATGACATGAGTCGCTCTTACAGACACTCGCCGTTTTTAGGCTGGCACGGAGATGTCTCTGAAGCGCCCGATAAGCGCCGTTGGCATAAACGCTTTCGTAGGCGTGAGCGGATGAAGCTTAAGGTTTTACTCAAAGACCTTGACCGTTGGGATGACTACAACACCACGGTCGTATTGGATGTTTCAATCCGCTGGACGATGAGAAAAGAGGGCAAGCTCTATTGGCCTGACTTAGCCTGTTTTACCCACTATAAGAGGCAAAAGAATGAACTCAAGCTTACCTCTGCTGAAATGTATGCGTATTGCCGTAAGTGGTATTCGAAATAACAAAACTCTTTTGAACAGTAGTCTTTTCTAAAAACTTAAGAAAAGAAAGAACTTTCGAGGTTGGGTTAAAAGTCTTTGGACACAGAAAAAAGATAAAGACCAACCAAAAATCGTTTTTAATTCATTGACGAATAACCCAACTAATCCTCACTTATCTTCCACAGAATTTTCTGTGTAGGAAACTATTTTTGTTAGTTCATTACGAATAACTTCACTAGTATCACTTTATCCAAGCCGTACTGACTTTGAAATGTTTTTTTTGGAACTAAAAACTCGAAATTTTATTTTTATTACCAATATATTGGTAATATGAATTCGATTTTAATTTTGTTCAAAAAAAAACTTAAATTTTTCTTTTATTACCAATATTGGTAATGTAAATTCAATTTTGAGTTTATTCAAAAGAAAAAGCTTTAATTCTTCTTTTATTACCAATATTGGTAATATAAATTCAATTTTGATTTTGTTGATTAATGCTTGATTTTTTCCTTCAGAAGAAAAACCTAAAAAAAATTTTTTATTACCTATATGGGAATTTCTGATGGTAATTTAGATTTTTGAAAGAATTACTGAAAAACACCCTTAAAATTTAAAATTCGATTTATATTACCAATAAGATAAGAAGGGTAATATTTTTTGAATTTTAGGAAAATGACATCACTCAAAAAGAGAATTTTTTAGCTTGTTGTCAAACGACTTTTTTTAGTTTCTCCACAAACAGCCTTACCACATTCTTGTTACATCTTACCCATCATCACAATCAGCGCCTAAACGCATTAAAACGAGCTGTAGTCCACTTTAAGCGACGTGGAAATATCTACCCTTATTTCGACAGTAAAAAACTCCCTTTCCGCCCCTTACACAATTGAGACTTGAACACAGAAGCAATATCTTTGAAGCTAATGACACGATGGTTAGAAATTCGCGCGAAAAGAATTACACCGAAAGCCGAAAGGGTCCCCGCAAGGGGGGTGAAATAGACAAAGCCCAGTGCTGCAACACCGGGCTTAGTCCTTCAACATGAGGTGATGCCATGCACAATATGCTCTCCTCGTGCTCGTTGATTATCGCATATTTTTGACCATCACTTCTCGTTTAATTTTCGTGCCTAATTGTCATTCGAAGCACCCGATAATAAGTTCCCTCAAGCACCAACAATAGGAGCGAAAATGACAAAGCCCAGCGCGCGAACACCGAGCCTAGTCCTTCAACATGAGGTGATGTATGTTCAATGATCTTACCTCGTGCTCGTTGATTATCGCACACTTTGACGTGAGTGTCACGGGCGATATCAGGCTTGACCTGATGCTCGCAAGCTTCGTCTTGTATGTGGTAATCCGCACGAAACCGTAACAGGTGGGGCCGAGTTTCACAAGTGTTTACCCTGTATGTTCCTACGTGGCACGTTTCACGAGGAAATTTCATTTTTATGACAGTCAATATCCAGCAACGGACTGAGCAAAACGCGCCAGTACAGTCGGATCGACTTTTGAAAAACAAAACTTTGCCCACGCGTCCATCATGGGCCTACGTGTTTTTAAAAGAGCCTCCCTCTGATAGGCTTCCTGTACCTTATTTCCAATATGTGCCAATGCCTTATTAACATCGATTAAAGAAAAGCCTCGAGATAAGCACCAGTCTTCAAATGTCGAACGAAAACCGTGAGGGGTAATAATTCGGCCGGGCTGATCTGGGTCATGATACCCAATTCCCCCACGTTGGAGGGATTCCCGGTGCATCTGTTTCAAAAGAAGCCGAAGACAATGAGAGCAATGTGCACGCGTCAGATCATCGTATTTAGGAACAACAAAGTCGATCGGAGCCAAATTAATTCCGCGACGTTCCTTCCAAAACTTTTTAATGAGTTTAAGGACAATGATAGTTTCCTCTGCCAAAGGAATTTTTAGAGGCTGAGCATATTGGTTTCTTATGATTGTTACCTTTAAACAATTGGGCGGAATTGTCCAAATCTTGTCCTCAAAGTTGACATTTGACCAGGTAGAAAACCACATTCTGCCCTCCCCAATAATCGCTCTATCAAATGCCAAAAAACCTCCTGCTCGTTGAGCTGTTAATAGTTGAAGCAAAAGTGCTAACGAACTTACATAGTCCCTTTCTTTCTCAATATTTAACCGCAGAAAAATATCTTCCACTAGCTCTGGAATCCGATCATAACCAAGCCTCGCGTAATGTCTTTCAATGTTTGAACACGGTGGTAGCGCCCGATTAACTAAAAACCAATCAATCTGCATGAGATCAACATCTACCTTGCCTGAAAACACTAGCCATTGAACGAGTTTAGAAAGTACTGCCTTCGTCTTTGATCGAGTTGTCTCACTGGCAGTAATTGGTGACAACACTGCGATAACGTGAGAAGTTTTAATCATAGATATAGGCAGATTTCCAATGACTGGCCTTATAAATTTTGCGTATTGATAACGCATCCTTTCTACACTTTTGTACGGATCTTTATTGCTTCGCCTTTCACATAGTGACTTATATCTGTATTGGAAATACTCTTCAATCACATCATCTATCAGTAATTGAGTCTCCAATGAGGACTGGACAGAAGAGGTTTGTTTTCGCGGGTTAACTACTACTTTGCATTCTCTTGCCTTTTCTACGGCTTCTTTTAAGCTAACTTTTGGGTACTTCCCTAATGTACGATGAGTGCGACATTTGTTGCGCTCGAAAAGTAAATCCCAAGCATGAGTTGCATGATTAATTCTCAAGCCAGGCTCAATGGCGATACCTAAACTTTTTTCCGCCCAAGAACCCTGCAAATATTGTTTCAATTGAGTTTCATTTGCAATCCGTTCTATGCGTCGACCTTTTGAATCTTGGAAATGCTTTTTTGGCATATTTTGTTCTACTGAATTTGTAACAATTTGAAGAATTATGCCGTTCCATTGTGTAGTTCATTGTGTAGGTCGTTGTGTAGTTTTTGAGTAAATGTAACTTTATAGCCAGCAAGTCCAAGCGAGTCCAAGAACGTCGAACAACTTTTTACAACTATTTGATATTAAAAGATTTTTTAAAGATTCAGATGTCAAAAAAAATCGCCAGCTTTTCCAAGCTAGCGACTGATTTTGGTGCCCGTTGACTGACTCGAACAGACGACCTACCGCTTACAAGGCGGTTGCTCTACCAACTGAGCTAAACGGGCATCAAAGGAGTCGTCATTTTACACGAGAAAAGACCGGTTTGGGAGGGGTAGAGCGAATTTCCTCTTCTTCAGGCTCATCGCTATTGGGACTAAACATCATGCCCTTATTAGGTTCTTCTTGCGGAAACATCCCTGCAATATTGCGATAAGGCACCCGGCAACGCAGCGCCCTCTCTCCAAAACGAGCTTCAAAACTGATTTCTCGGTCATCAAAAGTAAGGTTATGTGTCGCTTCGGTCGAAATATCAAAAATAATCTGACCGTCCTCCACGAATTCCTCTGGGACGACACAATTGTCGTTGACTTTCACCAACACATACGGAGTCAGTCCAACATCTGTACACCAGTTCCAAATGGCCTGAACCAAATACGATTTAATGGAAGGTCTCGACATATATAACCACTCGTAGCAGAAATTAACGACGCATCACCTTTTCAGAAGGCGTCATGGAATCAATGAAAGATTGACGAGAGAAAAGTCGCTCAGCGTACTTATGCAAGGGAGCAGCTGATTTGGGCAATTCGATGCCGTAAACACCGAGACGCCAAAGCAACGGAGCCATCACCACGTCGAGCATCGTGAATTCTTCGCCGAAAATATATTTATTTTTGGTAAAAATCGGAGCCATTGCCGTTAATTGATCTCGGATATTGGTCCGGGCGATTTCCTTAGCGGTTTCGTCAGCCTGACGGGATTCAAGCGTTTTGACGTGCGTGAAGAGCTCTCGCTCAAAATTGAACATAAACAGACGAACCCGTGCGCGCAAAACGGGCTCCGCCGGCATCAGTTGCGGATGCGGAAAACGTTCATCCAAATATTCGCAAATGATGTTAGCTTCATAGAGAAAGAATTCCCGTTCGACTAACACCGGCACTTCTCCGTACGGATTCATCGTGAGAATATCAGCCGGAATATTGTTTACGTCCACATCTCGTACTTCAAAATCCATTCCCTTTTCATACAAAAGGAAACGACAACGGTGAGAAAACGGACAAGTCGTACCAGAATATAAAATCATCTCTTCTTACTCCTTGAGGCGCAACATTTTTCAAATGAGCAGAAATACACGCTACCTTATAGACGCACCATAGATTAATTTTAAAAGTTTCGACTGAAATTCGCCATTAATTCAACAAATATTTCTTTTAAATCAATCTGTTAAATCGGATTATCATCATCAACAAAAACGCACTCCAGAGCTAAATTTTCTTTGATCCATATCCCGAGTGCCTGAATGCCCAAACGCTCAGTGGCGTGATGTCCGCAAACTAAAAAAGGAACGCCACTTTCCCGAGCCATATGAGTGGTACGCTCGGTCGCTTCTCCGCTGATGTAAGTCTGAGCCCCCATGGCAATGGCTGATTCGAAGAAATCTTCTGCTGCACCCGAGCACCATGCCAAACGAGAGACAATAAGTGATTCATCACCCAAAACCAAAGCTTGGCGATTAAGCGCCCGACTTAAAAAGTTTGCCAAATCTCTGACGGAGCGCGGTTCAATGGTTCCGCTCCAGACAAAGCTCCCCTCCTGTCCGCCGCAAACGTTTGTTGCCTTTAACAGTTTCGCCATTTGAGCATTATTGCCAAGCGTTTCATGAGCATCCAAGGGCAAGTGATAGGCTATAAGATTCATATCAGTAGACAGAATCGATTTAAGTCGTTTGTATTTTGTACCGGTCACAGTCGGGTTTTCGTTTTTCCAAAACCACCCGTGGTGCACAAGCAATGCGTCTGCCTGTAATTCGATCGCTCGATCAATCACATTTTGTGTCGCCGACACCGCCGTAACAATACGTCTGATTTCTGTCTTCCCCTGAACCTGCAAACCGTTTGGGGCATAATCTTTGAAGAATTCAGGATGCAAAAGGTTATTGAGTTGCCCAATCAGTTCTGATCTATGCATAAAAACCTCTCAACCTAAAAGAGAAAAACTAAGACTGAGTGTCGGGATTTTCGTCTTTTTTACCAAACAACTTCACGCACCAAAG
Organism: Parasutterella secunda; assembly: GCF_016901835.1. Taxonomy (GTDB): domain Bacteria; phylum Pseudomonadota; class Gammaproteobacteria; order Burkholderiales; family Burkholderiaceae_F; genus Aphodousia; species Aphodousia faecavium. The sequence goes on from NZ_JACJKX010000006.1 coordinate 68,918, forward strand.
ACCTACCTGATAGAGTACAACCAAAGGCACAGCCAACAGGCACTGACTCATCACGTCGGGCGGCGTCACGATTGCCGCCACCACAAAGGCGCCGACAATGACATAAGGTCTGACTTTCGTCAATCCGTGATAGCTTGCCACTCCCATGCGGTTTAACACCATGACAACAATCGGTACTTCAAAAGTTGCCCCAAAAGCAAAGAACATGGTGATCACAAAGCTGAAATAGGCATCAATATCCGGAGCAAAATTCACGCTTTCAGGACTAAAGCCTGCAATAAACATGAAAACCATCCGAAAAACAATGAAGTAGCAATAGAGCATCCCCACAGCAAACATCACGATACTGGAGGCAAGAATCGGAAATATCAGTCGTTTTTCCCGTTTATAAAGCCCAGGAGCCACAAAAGCCCAAACCTGATAAAGCACATAAGGCAAGGCAACTAAAAACGCCAGAAACAGGGTAACCTTCAACGGAACAAAGAAGGGAGCCACCACGCCGGTGGAAAGCATCTTCACCCCTTGAGGCAAGGCCGCCATCAGCGGTTGACTCAAAAAGTCAAAAATATGTTTCATGAAAGGTGAGAGTACGGCAAATACCACCAATACACTCACGGCCGCTTTCACCAAACGACTTCTGAGCTCGAGCAGATGCGACATCAGAGGCTGCTCGCGATCAACCTCTTCATCTTCCGGACTCTCGTATGTGAGCTTTTTATTTTCACTCATCGGTGACTCTCATCGATAAATGCGGGGACGATTAACCCGCGCCCTCGGAGCATAGCGTCTGTTGTAGCCACCGAGCGTTTTACGAGGCAGGGCCATCTCTCGGCGCAGCTCTTCCAATTCGGCAATGACGTCATCAAGCGAGGGACTCGGTTTATAACGACGCGGAACATATTGTGAACGGTAGGCATCGGAACTCGTCGGGTCAGTTTCCCAACTGAATGGGCTCGGAGAATTCGGGGTTTGAGACGCTACCAAAGTAGATTCCGCCTGATTAAATTGCGTATATGGATCCGGCGTCTCGGTCTTCTGATTATCACGGCTGGTCAAATCATCGAGAGCGTGATTCACATCTTTGGCTTCTTGCGTCAATGTTGTCTGAACCTCGGTAACCGATCGGCGAAGTCCCTCGGCCGAGGAAGCAAATTCCTCACGCAATTTTTTTATTTCGGACAGCTGTGATTCACGTTCAAATTCGCCGTTAACCTGTGAGATATAGCCCTGTGCTTTAGCAAAAAAGCGCCCCGCTGCCCGAGCCACCTCAGGCATTTTCTCCGGTCCCAGCACCACAAGTGCCACCACACCGATTACCAGGATTTCTGTAAAGCCTAGATCAAACATGAGCAACAAAAAGCGGGCGAAGCATCAAAAGACCTCCGCCCTGCTTGACTCTATAACTTTTATTTCTTCGTTTCAGCCTTTTCTTTAGCGGTCACATCAACAGTATTGTGTTGACTGTCATCTGTCACTTTCTTGGGCTCTTCTTCTTGGCCTTCCTTGAGACCTTCTTTAAAGCCCTTGATACCACCGCCTAAATCACGGCCGAGATTCTTCAATTTGCTGGTGCCGAAAACCAACACCACAATCAAAAGAACGATTAACCAGTGCCAAATGGAAAAACTTCCCATCTTTTAACTCCTACGCGGCCACGGTTGCGGACCGCCCATTACGTGAATATGTAAGTGACCCACTTCCTGACCACCGTCGCGCCCGGTGTTGATCACTACCCGGAAACCGTTCTGACAGCCTTGCTCTTTAGCCAACTGGGGCACCAAGGCAAGCATTTTACCTAAAAGCGGCGTGTCCTCGGGCTGGGCCTCGGCCAAAGAAACCAAATGTTTTTTCGGAATCAGAAGAAAATGAATCGGCGCGGAAGGATTGATGTCATGAAAAGCCAATACATCTTCGTCTTCATAGACTTTCTTGCAAGGGATCTCACCCTTAATAATTTTGCAGAAGATACAGTCTTGCATAATACTTCCTTCGAAAATAATCCGATTAAGCGATGCGTTCAATGCATGCGCCCAACGAGGCCAATTTTACTTCCATATGATCGTAACCACGATCCAGGTGATATATACGATCGACTATCGTTTCACCTTTAGCCACCAAACCGGCAATGACCAGAGAGGCCGATGCCCGCAAATCGGTTGCCATGACATTAGCACCGGAAAGTTCTTCAACACCGGTCACCACCGCAGTATGGCCGTCAACCGTAATATTGGCACCGAGTCGTTGCAATTCCGGCACATGCATGAAACGATTTTCAAAAATAGTTTCCGTGATACGACCCGTCCCTTCCGCAATGGTATCAAGCGCCATAAATTGCGCCTGCATATCTGTCGGGAACCCCGGGTGCGGGACCGTTCTGACGCTGACCGCTTTGGGACGCTTATCGATACTCACCCGAATCCAATCCTCACCGGTCTCAATCTGAGCCCCCGCCTCGCGCAATTTATCCAACACGATATCCAGCGTATGCGGAGCAGCATGGGTAACCGTCACGTCACCTCGAGTCATCAAAGCCGCAACCAAAAAACTCCCCGTTTCAATTCTGTCGGGTAAAACCGAGTGCGTGGCTCCGTGCAATGAGGAAACTCCTTCGATTTCAATCACAGGCGTCCCCGCTCCTCGAATTTTTGCCCCCATCGCAGTCAGACAGTTAGCCAAATCGACCACTTCCGGTTCCCGGGCTGCATTTTCGATCACTGTCGTACCCTCGGCCAGAGTTGCTGCCATCAGGAGATTTTCCGTTCCGGTTACCGTGACCATATCGGTGACAATATGGGCACCTTTTAATCTTTTAGCCTTAGCGACAACATAGCCGTGATCAATCACAACCTCGGCACCAAGCGTTTGCAGACCCTTGATATGTTGATCGACCGGTCGGGCACCGATGGCACAGCCTCCCGGCAAAGACACTCTTGCTTCTCCGAAACGGGCAAGCATCGGGCCTAACGTAACAATTGAAGCCCGCATCGTCTTGACCAATTCATATGGAGCGGTCAACGTTGTCAAACTTTTTGCGTTTAACCGTACTGTCTCGGATTGCTCCTCACGCTCCACGACCATACCCAGGCCGCTCAACAACTTACCCATTGTGCGGATATCCGAGAGATGAGGAACATTGTTTAAAACCAAATCGTCAGCCGTCAGAAGTGAAGCAGCAAGAATCGGCAAAGCCGCATTTTTAGCTCCCGATGCTTTTACTTCACCTTTAAGGCGGTATCCGCCCGTTACTTTGAGTTTTTCCATATTTTCAGATTCTCAGACAGTGTTCCGGAAAATTTCTTTTATTAATCATACTGAAAACGACTGCACGACGACCCCGGCAAAGATGCCTCGGCAACAGCCATGACTCTCAGTTTTGAGTTTTTATACAGTAAGGACGAATCAAAGACCTCACTCCGTAGAGCTTTGCCAAACTCCACATTCCTTCCGGCAAGTTAATGATTTGAGGCGTTAAATTCTTCTGCTGTGCCTCTTGAAGCCACTTCAGAATCAATGCCAATAGGGCGCTGTCAGCGCTGCAAACGTCCGAACAATCAAACACCGCATCGGAGGCGGCGAGCGCTGCTTCTGCCCGCTCCTCCCAGTGACCGACATCCTCAAACGTAACGGTTTGCTGATCAATTTTCATTGCTGCTAACCTCGCCGAGCTTACTTCTTGGCGGCCAGTGCTTGAGGATTATTGACTCGATCCTGCATGCGGCGAATCAACCCTTCAATACCTTCTTGAGCGGCAATGGGGCCGTACTGATTACGGTAATTACTCACCAACCACACGCCTTCCACATTCACATCAATGACTTTCCAACCCTGGTCCTTTACATTGCGCAAACGGTAAACCATCTGGATTTCCGGCTTACTGGGGTCCGTAGCTGAACTCATCCCAGTACGCACGATCGCTTCGGTTCCGTCATTTTGACCGCGAGGCAAAATTCGTACCTTCTGATCCGTCGCCATGCTCAAGCCACCCGAATACACTTGAATAAGGGTTTCACGGAAAAGATGTTGAAGGGTTTCACGCTGGGCAGGTGTTGCCTCTCTCCATTTCGGCCCCACAGCCATACGGGTCATGCGCAAAAAGTCAACGTAGGGCATCATCTTTTCATCGACCAAAGCCTCCACGGCTTTCTTTTCTCCTTGTTGCAATTTGGGATTAGCCTTGATGGCATCCAAAATCTCATTGGAGACCCGAAGCACAAACTCTTCAGGGGATTTTTCAGCCGGGGCCGCTGAAAGCGGTAATGCCCAAGAAGCAATTGCTAAAGAGCCTACCAGGGCCATAAACATTCGACGCAACATAGGCTATTACTCCTTTATTAATATTCTTCGTCTTCAAACTCGTCTGGCATCAACACCAACGGGGGATTTCCATCCCAGACGAGGTTTTCCCGATTTTGCAGATAAGCTTCACGCACAGCCACATAGGGATCCAATGCTGTCTGAAGCATCGCATCGGTCGCCAATAACTTTGCCCGGGTATCCACTGCATTTAAAGCACCCAACCCATAGGCATAGTAACGTTTATCGTTTTCGCCCCAGAAATAATAGGTCGGCGGATAAGTTGCCCAATCAACCGGAATGCCGGCCGTATCGCGAACAGTACTCGGTCCCAAGAAAGGCAAGACGATATACGGACCGGGCTTGACACCCCAGACGCCCAGCGTCTCACCGAAATCTTCCGGAGCCTCTTCTAAATTCATATGAGAGGCAACATCAAAAAGTCCGGCAATACCCACCGTAGAATTGATCAGAAAACGGGCAAAACTCACCGCCCCTTCTTTGACCTTACCTTGAAGGAGGTTATTGAGCATATTGCCGGGTTCTCCTAAATTGGAGAAGAAGTTACTCACGCCGTCTTGCACGGGATTAGGGACATACTCAACATAACGTTGTGCAATCGGATGCAAAATCCTTTCATCCAACGTCATATTGAAGGCATGCGTCTGACGATTAAATGTTTCCCAGGGATCGTTCGGATTATCACCGGAAGTCGGAGGGACAACCGCACAGGAGGTTAGTACTGAACCCAAGGCAATTGCCACCAGAGAGGTTTTGAGCATGCTGGACATAACTCGTTTTCCTATTGATTATTGTCTTTATTTTCCACAAAACTGTACATGAACTTACTGATCATTTGTTCAAGTACCATGGCCGACTGCGTGCGCCGAATCTTGCCGCCGCTTTCCAACACCTCTTCATCGGCTCCTGCCACAAAACCGATATATTGTTCGCCCAAAAGACCGGAAGTCAGAATTTGCGCCTCGGTGTCAGTGGGGAATTGATACTGGGAGTCAATCGTCATCGTGACCTTGGCCTGAAAAAGATTATTATCAAACGTCACATTTTCCACACGCCCGACAACCACACCGGCACTTTTAACCGGGGCTCTGGGTTTCAGACCGCCGATATTGTCAAACATTGCCTCAACCGTATACGTTTTCTGAGTCCAGGAAAAACTTCCCAAATTAGCCGCTTGCAAAGCGGTAAACAGCAAAGCAGCAAAACCGGCAACCACGAAGAGCCCCACCATGAGCTCCACACCGCGTTTACGATCTGTTTTTCGTTCCATCGAAAACCCCTTTCTAAACCGAGAACATCAGGGCCGTCATGATAAAGTCAAGCCCCAGAACCATCAACGAAGAAATCACCACTGTTCGCGTGGTGGCACGAGACACCCCTTCGGGAGTCGGTCTTGCGTTGTAGCCTTGATATAAAGAAATCAAACCGACGGCCACTGCAAATACAACGGCCTTAATCACACTGTTGCCGACGTCGGAGAACACATCCACTCCGGCCTGCATTTGAGACCAAAACGCTCCGCCATCGACACCGATCATCACCACGCCTACAATCCAAGCGCCGAAAATACCCACAGCGGTAAAAATACAGGCCAGAAGCGGTAGAGAAATCACTACACCTAAAAAACGAGGCGCGAGAACTCGTCTGACGGGATCAACCCCCATCATTTCCATGGCAGCCACTTGCTCACCAGCACGCATTAAACCGATTTCAGCTGTCAGAGAGGTTCCGGCCCGACCGGCAAACAACAGCGCTGCGACGACCGGCCCGAGCTCTCGAGCAAGAGACAATGCGACCATCACGCCTAAAGCCTGTTCACTGCCGTAACTCACCAGAATATAGTAGCCCTGCAAAGCCAACACGAAACCGACAAACAGACCGGATACAGCAATAATCAAGAGAGAATAATTACCGATAAAGTGAATCTGCTGGACCACCAGTCCGAATCGACTCAACGAAGCGGGCAGTTCCCGAAAAAGCTGAATAGCAAAAATTGCCATGCGCCCCACGTGTCGAATTTGCTCCAGTGTCCAAGCTCCCAAATCCATCAATGCATTCATGGCGCGCGCACTCCAAACTCTCGATCAATGGGTTCAGCCGGATAATGGAAAGCAACAGGGCCGTCCGGTGCTCCGTCAATGAATTGACGCACATAAGGATCCTGCGATGCCGACAACTCCTCAGGTGTACCCTCTGCAGCAATACGACCCGATGAAATCATGTAAACATAATCAGCAATAGCAAAGGTTTCCGGCACGTCGTGAGTCACGATAATGCTGGTCGCGTTAAGCGCATTGCTTAAATCTCGAATCAAACGGGCGGTCACCCCCATCGAAATCGGATCCAATCCGGCAAAGGGCTCGTCGTACATGATCAATTCCGGATCCAGTGCTGTAGCGCGTGCCAACGCTACACGCCGAGACATACCGCCCGATATTTCGCTTGGCATCAGATCGGCCGCTCCACGAAGGCCTACGGCATTTAATTTCATCAAAGCCATCCGCTCAATCAGCTCCTCACTTAGATGGGTTTGCTCACGCAGCGGAAAAGCCACATTATCCAAAACCGACATATCGGTAAAAAGCGCTCCGAACTGAAAAAGCATGCCCATCCGCCGGCGCTGAGCATATAACTTTTCTTTATCAGACGTATCGAGCAACTCCCCGTCGATGTAGATCGCCCCCTTATCAGGCGTTTCAATGCCGCCGATCAACTTCAAAAGGGTCGTCTTGCCCATACCGGAGCCGCCCATAATCGCCACCACCTGGCCACGGCCGAAATGCAGTGTGACATCATCCAAAATCACACGGCGGCCATAGCCAAAAGTGACACCTTGAACCGTTACAAAATCACTCACTCGTGATCCCTTTTTAACTTCAAATCAATTGAAACTGAATAAGCATTCAGGAATTGCACCATTATACGCTGTGATACCCTCTATCTTTTGCGTAATTTTTTAAATTCACGCTCTCTTATGGCAATTTTTCCGTCGGATAATGCGGTTCAAATCGAACTCCGCGCGCAATCCCTAAATCAATCAGTCGCTCATCATCACTGCCGATAATCGTAAAGCGGGAAGCAACGTCTGCCGGAACATCCTTGACTTTTCCGCTTTTGTAGTCGATATATACCCACTCGGTTGCTCCCACGCACACAAGTCTGGCTCCCCGTTTAATGGCATAACGTCTCAAGGATCGAGGACCGTCCATTGTTTCAACCCAAGAGTAAATCGTTAATTCATCACCCTCGTAGCAAGGCCTGAGGTACTCAATCCAATGCTCACGAGCAACCCAAACCTCTCCCTGTTGCAAACACTCCTTTGCGCCGCAACCTAAAAGGGAAGCGTGCTTCATCGCGGCCATCTCCATCCAACGTAAATACTCACGGTTGTTGACATGACGCAAAATATCAATGGACTCTGGGCCGACTTTAAAACTGTACTGGTAAATTTCCATCATTTTTACTGTTTTTTTTAACGAGACAATGGATTTTGACACAAGAAAAAGCAATGGAGAAGGCTTTTTATACATACTGTCAAATCTTTTACAGCAATTTTTAGCCTAAGTTCTCGCAAAATAAACATAAAAACGGTAGCATTCAGTCCGTTCAATTTATGCGTCGCGGGGCTTTATTTCCCATTTTTGTATAACTTTCACCTCCCCGCCAATGCCGCAATCTAGATAAATCGGTATGAAAATAAAGAAAACTCAAAATTCCTGGTTAAAAAAAGCGTTTAAATGGTTAACCATCACGGGCTTTTGTGGTGCAGGCGCTGCCATCGGTATCGGACTGGTTGTCTTTTCTGTTGTGTATTACCAACTTCCACCCATTGATGCGCTCACTCAATATCGCCCCAAAGTTCCTTTGCGCATTTATACCGCTGACGGTGATCTGATCGGTGAATTCGGAGAGGAACGTCGCGACTATGTGCCTTTTGAAGAAATTCCCCGTCATGTAAAGCTCGCTATTTTAGCGGCAGAAGATGACGGTTTCTACGAGCACTCCGGCATTGAACTGACCGGTTTTATCCGGGCGGCTTTGGCCAATATCATTACCGGACGGCGCGGTCAGGGGGGCAGTACCATCACCATGCAGGTGGCCCGTAATTTCTTTTTGAGTTCTGAGCGCAGCTATACCCGTAAACTTTACGAAGTCGCCTTGGCTTTTAAGATTGAACAAAACCTTTCAAAAGATAAAATTTTTGAGGTCTACGCCAATCAAATTTTCTTAGGCCATCGCTCTTACGGCTTTGGCAGTGCCTCGAAAACTTATTTCGGTAAAGACCTTCGAGATCTTTCTATCTCTGAAGCTGCTGTGCTTGCAGGGTTACCTGTCGCCCCCAGTGCTTATAACCCCTTGGTTAATATGCGCCGAGCTACCATGCGTCGTAACTATGTATTGGGCCGCATGTTTAATTTGGGCTACATTGACGAGATCACCTACGCTTCGGCCATCGCCCAACCGATTGAAGTTCGTCAGACAACTGCCGAACAACAAAAAACACAGCTTCAAACGCAGGAATTGCACGCCGGCTATATTGCCGAGTTAGCTCGTATGCTCATGGTGCCTTACTTCAAAGACACCATTTACGATCAAGGCATCAATGTTTACACCACCATCCGAAGTCGTGATCAACTGATTGCCAGCAACACCGTGCGCCAAAATATGATCGAATACGATCGTCGCTACGGATACCGGGGTGTCGAAGGGTACGCAGATTTGTCCCACGAGGAAACCCGTGAGGCCAATATTCGGATGGCCTTATCTAAAGTGATTTCCAGCTCCAACCTTTTACCCGGTGTTGTCACCGAACTGACCCCCAAGCGCATGACCGTTCAACTCTACGATGGTGAAACGGTTCAGTTGGATGACAAGGGCTTTGCCTTTGCACAACGCTTTATCGCCAAGAAAGGCCAAACACTCAAGGGTCGTTACAAGGAAAAAGAATTAAAGGTCGGCGCGGTTGTTCGCGTTACACAGGACAGAAAGGGTAAGTGGTCACTCGGACAGATCCCGGCGGTTGAAAGTGCCTTTATTTCGGCTAACTTCAATACCGGCGCCATCTATTCCCTGGTGGGCGGCTTTGACTTTAAGATCAATCAATTCAATCACGTCACCCAAGCCTGGCGTCAACCCGGATCAAGTTTCAAGCCCTTCATCTATTCGGCTGCACTCGATAAAGGCTTTACGCCTGCAACCGTTATCAACGATGCGCCCCTTTCCATTGACCCGCGCTTAACGGGCGGCAAGCTTTGGGAGCCCAGAAATGACGACCGCAAGTACGATGGCCCGATGACATTGGCTGATGCTATTGCACGGTCAAAGAATTTAGTCTCTATTCGCATTGTTCAGGCCATTGATCCGTATTACGCCCAACAATTTGTTTCCCGCTTCGGATTTGACCCGAAAAATCATCCGCCGCTTCTGACGATGGCCCTCGGTGTCGGCTCCGTCACGCCGTGGGAAATGGTGACCGGGTACTCGGTTTTTGCCAACGGCGGCTACCTCGTGCAGCCCTATTTGATCGAGAAAGTCACGGACTCTCAAGGCAACGTGCTGATGCAAGCGCATAACGCCAAAGTGGGCGACGGCGCTCCACGCACACTCGATGCCCGTAACGCCTATGTCATGCATTCGCTTTTGCACGGAGTTGCTGTTCGAGGAACGGGACGACGAGCCGGAAACGCTTTAAAGCGTGAAGATATGGGAGTGAAAACCGGTACCACCAATGATGCTTTGGACGCTTGGTTTGCCGGCTACGCCGGAGAAATCACCGCTGTCGGTTGGATGGGATATGACCAACCGAAGTCTCTCGGTGCGAACGCCTACGGCGCCGGTCTGGTGCTTCCGGTATGGGTTGACTACATGAAAAATGTTTTAAAGGATGCGCCGGAATACTATCGCCCGCAACCGGCTGATGTCGTAGAAATCAACGGCCAACCTTTCTATGCCGACCAAGTCGGGGACACCGTTCAGACGCTCGGCTTAGGAGAAAGTACAACTCCGGGCGAAGTTGATCCGATTACCGAAACCATTCGCGATCAGATTTTCTGATCCATCGGCTCAGACCGGTTAAAGCTCGACCCTTCGGCCGAGCTTTTCTGTCAAAAGCGCCGCCAAATCCCGGCTGATGCTGTGCCGTGAGCAGGTATCGAGCCAATCATCTCCGCTTCGCTCGTAATGGTGTCCGCCCTTGAGACTGGCCAACCACAATTGACGCGTCGGCGTTTGCATGTTGATAACAATTTGAAAGCCGTCATCCAATTCAATGGTGAGCACATTGCCTTGGCGATCAACATCTAAATCATCGTCGACGGCTTCGACAGCCGTCTGGATTCGTTGTAGAGTTGACTCTGCAAGTTCGGTAAACTCTGTTTCCGTCATGGTTCTAACTTTTCATGTATCAAAGATGAGAGAAATTTTAGCGATTTTAGCTGCCGCATTTCTTCTGACCGCTTGCGGTATTAAGGGTGACCTTTATTTGCCCGATCGTGGACAGGCCCCGCAGGAATCGGTCTCTGATATTGAAGCCGACCCGTTAAACGTTGAGCAATAAGGCGTTATTCATGGATTCGCTACCCTGCTCACAATTTCAATATCGCAATGGTGTCCTCTTTTGCGAAGGGGTCAATATCCGTGATTTGGCCGATCGCTACGGCACCCCGCTTTACGTCTATTCTCGTCAATGCATCAATGAAGCCATTGACAACTACGAAAGCGCCTTTGACGGTGTTTCGCATAAGTTCTGCTACGCCGTCAAAGCCAATTCCAATCTGGCCATATTGCGGATATTTCAAAAAAAAGGCTGGGGCTTTGACATTGTGTCCATGGGGGAACTTGCACGTGTACTGCAGATCGGAGCCGATCCGCGCAAAATCGTTTTCAGCGGCGTAGGCAAAACCGAGGAAGAAATTCGTGTGGCCCTATCTGCCAAGGTCGGTGTTTTTAACATTGAAAGTGAGGCTGAATTTGAGCGTTTAAGCAGCATTGCAGAAGAAATGCGCTGCCGCCCTCGGGTGTATTTCCGTGTTAATCCCGACGTGGATGCACACACCCACCCCTACATCTCTACCGGTCTTAAAACCAATAAATTCGGAATCGACTTTTTCAGTGCCTACGGACTCATCAAACGGGCAGCAGCTTGCAGCCACGTTGAGTTAGCCGGTATTGATTGCCATATCGGCTCACAGCTGACATCTTTTTCCCCCTACTTTGATGCCTGCGACAGGCTCATCGATTTACTGGAAAAATTGCGCACAGCCGGCATTGAGCTCAAAGACATCGATTTCGGTGGCGGCGTGGGTGTCCGCTATCGAGATGAGCAAATTGAACCCCTGGGTGAGCTTGTCCGCGGACTGCGGGAAAGGTTAGCGGGTCGTGGCTTCGGGCATCTGAGAATCGTGATGGAGCCCGGCCGCTCAGTCGTTGCCGCCAGCGGAATTCTTCTGGGTACCGTTCAATACGTCAAAACCACACCTGTCAAACACTTTCTCATCACCGATGCCGGTATGAATGATCTGATCAGACCGGCGCTCTATGCCGCATGGATGCCGGTGCTACCCGTTGTTGAACGCCATTGCTCGGAAATGTTATTTGACGTAGTGGGCCCTGTCTGTGAATCAAGTGACTGGCTCGGCAGAGATCGTGCGCTACCCGCTGAGACCGGACAATTGTTGGCAGTCACGATGGCCGGTGCCTACGGTATGAGTATGGCCTCCCGATACAATTCCAGAAGACTACCCGCAGAAGTATTGGTTGACGGCAAACTCGCCTACCTCATTCGTCGCAGGGACTCCCTGGAGGATCTATGGGCCAATGAGATTGTGCCGGCCGAACTTTAATGCTCCAAAACTAAGTTAATTCATTGAGAACTTAGGGATTTTTTCTATATCCAGTTACCCTTTTTGGTGTTAAATTGCCGCTTTATTTTTAGTCTTTAATTAAAGAGGCGATTGCGTCATCATGGATTGGCTTGTCGCATTGTTTTCCAACCCCAGCTCAATTGCACATATCCTTTTTGTGTACTCCATTGTCATCGCTTTGGGAATGGGATTGGGGAGAATAAAAATTTTCGGCGTTTCGCTCGGTGTAACGTTCGTACTGTTTACCGGACTGCTGCTTAATTATTTCGGAATGAAAATTGATCCGACGGTCTTAGGTTTTATTCGAGATTTCGGTTTGATCCTTTTCGTATTTTTCATCGGTCTTCAAGTTGGCCCGTCATTTTTCTCTTCATTTAAAAGCGGGGGCATTGTGTTGAACGGCCTGATGATTCTGGCGGTCGTTCTGAGTGTCGTCGTCACGATTGTGTTGTATTTCCTCTTTTCGGATACGGTCTCCCTTGCTCAAATGCTTGGTGTGCATTACGGAGCTGTCACTAACACTCCGGGCTTGGGGGCTACTCAGGAAGCACTTGCTCAACTTAACTACCAGGGTGAAGATATTGCTGTCGCCTATGCTTGCGCCTATCCTTTGGGCGTTGTGAGTATCATCGGCACCGCTATTGCACTGCGCTTTATTTTCAAAATTGATATGAAAGAAGAAGATCAACACTGGGAAGCTGAGGAAAAAGCCAGTAACCACGTCTCCATCTTCTTTCACGTGCATGTCACCAACCGAGCACTGGAAGGCCGCAATATCGGCGATATCCGAACTTTTATTGCCCGCCCCTTTATTTGCTCGCGTATTCAACACGACGGGGTGATTTCCAGCCCCAGCGCCGAATCTGTTGTGCATGTCGGAGATATTGTCCGCATTGTCTCCGGTGAAGAAAATAAAGATGCCATCGTTGCCTTCTTCGGCGAAGAAGACAAAGAAGCCGATCTGGCTACGGAACACTCTCCGATCACCAGCAAGCGTCTGTCGGTGACACGCGCAGAAATCAACGGTACTACGGTAGGCGATTTACACTTGAGTCACTCTGACGGTGTCAACATCACCCGTGTGTACCGCGCCGGCATGCAGCTTTTCCCATACCAAAATCTTCACCTACAGATGGGCGATGAACTGTATTGCGTGGGCCCCTCAAATTCCATCAAACGTCTGGAAGATCGGGTCGGCAACAAAATCAAACGCTTGGAACACCCCAATCTCATTGCCATTTTCATCGGCATTGCTGTAGGGATTCTTTTCGGTTCATTACCCATTGCCATTCCGGGAATGCCGGTACCTTTAAAATTGGGGTTGGCAGGCGGCCCCCTGATTATTGCTATTTTGTTGGGGCGCTTCGGTTCCCTTTTCCGTCTTGTCACCTACACCACTTCTTCGGCCAACCTCATGCTCCGGGAACTCGGTATAGCTCTGTTTCTTGCCAGTGTCGGATTGGCTGCGGGTGAAAATTTTGTTGATGCCCTTCTGGTCGGCAACGGTCCACTTTATGTTGTGCTCGGGCTTTTGGTCACCATCATTCCGCTTTTGATTGTCGGATGCATTGCCCGTCATTTTTTCCACATCAATTACCACAGTATTGTAGGGTTGATGGCTGGTGCAACGACCGATCCTCCCACTCTTGCTTATGCAGCAACGCTTTCTGAGAAAAATTCCTCTGCGGTTGCTTACTCAACCGTCTATCCTTTGGCGATGTTCTTACGCATTTTGACCGGTCAATTGGTTCTTCTGGTCATGTGGTCCTTTGTGACGGTTGCTTAATTTCAATATCGGGCCTGCTCCAACAGGTCCGATATTTTTAAAAAAGTTAAACTACGCATAAGATTGCGGGGCTAAGATTGCCCCCGTAAAAATTAAGAGGAATGAATTTTGAGTTTATTTGACAGTGCCCGTTTCCGTCTTTCTGTGTCTCAACTGGCCGGTTTGCCCGAGGGGGACGTTCCCGAGATTGCCTTTGCCGGTCGAAGCAACGCCGGAAAATCGACAACCATCAACGTTCTGACCCGACAAGGCCGTTTGGCTTTTGCCTCTAAAACACCGGGGCGTACACAGTTAATTAACTTTTTTGATCTTTCTGAAAAAGACGAGCACGGACATCGCCAGTGCGTGGCCAGTCTCGTGGATCTTCCCGGTTATGGCTTTGCCAAAGCTGCAGAAGGCACTCGTAAAACCTGGTCGGAATTAATTGGCGGCTATTTAGCCAGTCGAGATACCTTGACAGGTATCGTCGTCGTGATGGATGCCAGGCGTCCCTTGATGCCGACCGATGAATGGGTGATTGATTTCTTAAATACAAGGCCTGTCAAAATGCACTGGTTACTGAATAAATGTGATCAGCTCAATAACCAGGCTAAAAAAGAAACGCTTTACAAGGTAAAAGCCCGAGCCGCTGAAATCGGGCCGCATGTTTCAGTACAGCTTTTTTCCGGTATGAAGCGGGAAGGAGTTGATGAATTGCGAGAAACGCTCTTGCGTTGGATACGTCGCGAAGAGCTCGCTGTCTGAACAAAATTTTTAAGAGGACATTTCAAATGCACGTTTTAGGTCATTACCCTCAAAAACGTATGCGCCGTATGCGCCACGATGAATTTTCCCGTCGCCTGATGCGCGAAAACACACTCACCGCTTCCGATCTGATCTTGCCGGTTTTTGTGATGGAAGGTGAAGGTCGCAGACAGGCGGTTCCCACAATGCCCGGAGTCGAGCGCATGACGCCCGACGAACTGTGCAAAGTGGCCCAAGAGATGGTCGATCTCGGCATTCCGATGATTGCGCTTTTCCCCGCCATTGAAGACCATCTGAAAACACCTGATGGGCGCGAAGCGGCCAATCCTGACGGCCTAATTCCCCGTGTTGTAAGAATGCTTAAAGAAAAATTCCCGCAACTCGGTGTAATGTGTGACGTAGCACTGGATCCGTATACGACGCACGGTCAGGACGGTCTGATTGATGAGACCGGTTACATCCTCAACGATGAAACCATTGAAATGCTCGTCAAACAGTCGTTGGCACAAGCCCGAGCCGGCGCTGACGTCGTGGCTCCGAGTGACATGATGGACGGACGTATCGGTGTTATTCGCCAAGCACTGGATAAAGAAGGTTTTATTCACACACGCATCATGGCCTATTCCGCTAAGTACGCCAGTGCTTTTTACGGTCCTTTCCGTGATGCGGTGGGATCGGCTGCCAACCTCGGCAAAAGTAACAAGGCTGTCTATCAGATGGATCCGGCCAATAGTGATGAAGCCCTTTGGGAAGTCGGTCTTGATCTCGAAGAAGGCGCAGACATGGTGATGGTTAAACCGGGCCTACCCTACCTTGACGTGCTTCGCCGTGTTAAAGATGAATTTCAAGCACCGACTTTCGCTTACCACGTCAGCGGCGAGTACGCGCTTTTGAAAGCGGCGGCAGCTGCCGGTTATATCGACGAAAAGAAGTTCACTTTGGAAACCATGATGTGCTTTAAGCGAGCAGGTGCTGACGGCATCCTGACCTATTGCGCACTCGATGTTGCCCGCTGGCTTAAGGAAACCCCTGTAAGCCTCTAAGACGGGTCGAAAAACGCCCTAAATCTGCTCGGAAGGCTCTCCCTTCCGAGCCACCCTTTAATAGCCTCTCAAGCGTCTTAATTCTCGTCCTTCACGTTTTGTCGGACGCCCTTTGGTTGTTCTGTCCAAAGCGGGCTCCACAGCTAACTTACGAAGTGCTGCCTGCGCTTCACGCTTTCTGCGTCCCTCTTCCGTTTCCATGTAAAGTTCCCGAGCCACAGAAGCCGGACCACGCTGAAGGTTAAAACCCGCCACCAATACTTCGTAGGTTTCTTCACCACGATGAATTTCCAGGCGATCGGATAATTTCACTTCTTTTGCCGGTTTGACTCTCTCACCATTGAGTTTCACGCGTCCGAGTTCAACTGCCTCCTGCGCTAAGCCTCTCGTCTTAAAAAAGCGGGCGGCCCAGAGCCATTTGTCAATACGTTCGCTGTTTAGTTCGGTCATTTATCCTTCCTGATTAAGTGGCCAGATCCGATCCAGTAATTTTGAGAAAAATTTAACGAAAATTCCAACAACAAAGGCTGATATGATCGTGCCCTCGCGGATCCCATATATTTCCTGCAGAAAAACCCAACCCGCAATGGCAGCCAAAATCACCATGGTGACATCATTGCCGATTTTAATTCGGTAAAAAGGCTGACGCGAAACAACGGAAACCGCTATCACCAGTCCTTCACCCGGTAGCGGAATGCTTTTTGAGCGGACCTCAAAAGCGACTCCCAAAGCCAAAAAAACATTTCCCAGTAGGGACAAAAGTAAAAGCATCCAATACGACAGATCAGGTAAATCGGATAAAAACCACATCCAAAAGTCTGTACTCAGGCTGAATAAAAAGACCAAAGGAATCTGAAGAAAGTTGAGTTTTGAAAACTCTTTCCTTAACAGGATAATTTGGATAAGCAGAAAACAAAGATTGCAAAAAAATGTGGTCGTACCGAAACTGAATTCCGTAATTTTTGCCAACGCCCATGGAAGACTGCTGATGGGCGTAGTACCCAAATGAACAGCCGAAATCAGACAAATTCCAAATGACATTAACACAATGCCCAGCAACAATTGCCAAACATTGCCCAGTGCGGGTGGCAAACTCAATTTCTTCATGGTGTTTTAGGAATGAAAAAAGGAGAGTCAGAAAATCGACTCTCCCCTCATTAATTAACTTGAACGTTAAGGGTTCAAATTATTCAGCCTTCTGAGCTTCTTCGGTGGCTTCAACAACCGGAGCGGTCTTTTCAACCAATTCCATGTAAGCCATCGGAGCATTGTCGCCAACGCGGAAACCCATCTTCAAGATACGGGTATAACCGCCGTTGCGAGCGGCAAAACGGGGGCCGAGAACGGTAAAGAGCTTCGTAACCATTTCGCGATCACGCAAACGGGCGAAAGCCAAGCGACGGTTGGCAACCGTGTCAACCTTAGCGAGGGTGATCATCGGTTCGACAACACGACGAAGTTCCTTAGCCTTCGGCAACGTGGTCTTGATAGCTTCGTGACGCAACAAAGAATTCATCATGTTGCGGAGCATAGCGAGGCGGTGAGCGCTGGTACGATTCAGCTTACGTAAACCATGACGGTGACGCATTTTAGTTTTTTCCTATAAAAGTTAGTCTATTGAGCTCCTTGCGGAGCAATTTCCCATCTTCTTCTATCCGAGATTCCTCGGCGGGCGGGTAAAACATCGAGTCTGACAGACTCGAAGGACGAGATTTTAGCTTCTCGTCCTTCATTTAGCAAATCAATGCCAAATTAGTGTTGGTCAAGACCGGCAGGCGGCCAGTTTTCCAACTTCATACCCAAGGTCAAACCATGAGCAGCCAACACTTCCTTAATTTCATTCAAGGACTTACGGCCTAAGTTCGGGGTCTTGAGCAATTCATTTTCAGTGCGTTGAATCAAGTCACCGATGTAGAAGACTTGTTCACCCTTCAAGCAGTTGGCAGAACGCACCGTCAATTCGAGATCATCGACCGGACGCATAAGGATCGGATCCAGAGGCGGCGGATTGTTCACGTCTTCTTCCTGAGCAGCCTTACCGGCTTGTTCGCTCTTGATGGAACCGAAGACCGTCAATTGATCTTGCAGGATATAAACGGCTTCGCGCAAGGCTTCTTCCGGATCAATAGCACCGTTGGTTTCAATCGTCATCACGAGCTTATCGAGGTCGGTGCGCTGTGCGACACGAGCGGCACTGACTTCATAGGCCACGCGACGAATCGGGCTGAAGGAAGCATCCATAATGATGCGACCGATCGTGCTCTTGGAGTAATCGTCACGGAAGGCACGCATATCACCGGGTTGGTAACCGCGACCCTTTTCGACCTTCACTTGCATATCCAACTTACCGTTAGCAGCCAAGTGAGCGATCACGTGATCGGGGTTCACAACGGTCACATCGTGCGGCAAATCAAAGTCGGCTGCAGTGACAACACCTTCAGTGCTCTTGCGAAGCGTCAAGGTCACTTCATCGCGACCTTCGAGCTTGAAGACAACACCCTTGAGGTTCAAGAGAATGTCTACCACGTCTTCGAGGACGCCGTCGATTTGAGAATATTCGTGAACGACACCTGCTATTTGAGCTTCCGTGGGAGCATAACCGACCATGCTGGCAAGCAAAATACGACGAAGCGCATTGCCCAATGTATGACCGTAGCCACGTTCGAAAGGTTCAAGAGTGATAACTGCAAGATTAGGATTGTTTTCGTCGACCACGGCTTCAATGGTGGTCGGCTTCAACAAAGTAGTATTGGCCATTTGTAGACTGTCCTTTTCAATACCCTCGGCTCGTTACACCGATAAGGCTGATGGATGGTCTGGGGCTTGGGAGAACAAATGCGATCGGCGCCCCAAATAGGACCGATCGCACGAATTTTAGCAAGAACGATGCATTTGAGCGCACTACACCAAACGCATCGTCAAGCTTAGCTATTAACGCGAATAGAATTCGACGACCAACGCTTCGTTGACGTCTTGGCAGATTTCGTCGCGAGCCGGCAAGGCCTTGAACGTGCCTTCAAACTTCTTCGCATCAACAGACACCCAAGACGGGAAACCGACTTGAGCGGCAAGTTCCAAAGATTCCGTAATACGGGCTTGCTTTTGGGACTTTTCGCGAATAGAGATAACATCACCGGGTTTGACACGGTAAGAAGGAATATTCACCTTGTTACCATTGACCAAAACGGCGCAGTGGCTCACCAACTGGCGAGCTTCCGCACGGGTGCAACCAAAGCCCATGCGATAAACAACGTTGTCCAAACGGCTTTCGAGCAAGTCGAGAAGCACTTCACCGGTATGGCCCTTTTCACGTTGGGCTTCGGCGAAGTAACGACGGAATTGACGTTCGAGAACGCCATACATGCGACGCACCTTTTGCTTTTCACGCAATTGGGCACCGTAGTCCGATTGACGAGCACCGGAAGTCTTACCGTGCTGGCCCGGTTTGGTGATCGAATCGGAGCCCTTGCCGACTTTGCTCGACAAGGAGCGACGCGCGCTCTTCAAATTAAGGTCACAACCCTCGCGGCGCGCGAGCTTGAGTTTGGGACCGGTATATCGTGCCATTTAATATGCCTCTCTTATCCTGTGATCAGTGTCACATTCAGTCTGTCTATCCTCATAAACAGACGCGGGATTAGAAAAAGTAGTTAGACGCGACGACGCTTGGACGGACGCACACCATTGTGAGGAATGGGGGTCACGTCTTGGATCGACGTCACACGAATGCCAAGCGCATTGAGCGCACGCACGCTGGATTCACGGCCGGGGCCAGGACCCATGATGCGAACTTCGACATTCTTCAAACCATATTCAAGAGCAATACGACCAGCGTGTTCGGCGGCCACTTGAGCGGCGAACGGCGTGGATTTACGAGAACCCTTGAAACCTTGAGCGCCAGAAGACGACGCGGCAATCGCGTTACCTTGGCGATCGGTGATCGTGATGATCGTGTTATTGAAGGAAGCGTGAACGTGCGCGATACCTTCCGTAACGACCTTCTTCACCTTTTTGCGAGCACGTTGCTGAGCAACTTGCTGACTGCTAGGAGTTTTGCCAGCCATTGTTATCCTTTAATGTTTACTTCTTGAGCGCGACGCCGACCTTCTTCGGGCCCTTACGCGTACGAGCGTTCGTACGAGTACGTTGGCCGCGAACGGGCAGGCCGCGACGATGACGCATACCACGATAAGTGCCTAAGTCGATAAGGCGCTTAATCGAGAGTTGAACTTCACGACGCAAGTCACCTTCAACGGTGTACTGACTGATCGCATCACGGATGCGTTCGAGTTCAGCGTCGTCGAGATCTTTAATTTTCTTGGTGTATTCCACGCCAACTTTGGACAAAATGTCGCGAGCGCGAGCACGGCCGATGCCATAAATGGCAGTCAAACCGATTTCGGCATGTTGGTTCGGCGGAATGTTAATACCGGCAATACGAGCCATCTTTTACCTCTTTAGCCTTGACGCTGTTTGTGACGCGGATCAGAGCAGATCACACGAACAACGCCTTTGCGCTTAATGATCTTGCACTTGCGGCACATTTTTTTGACCGAAGCGTTAACCTTCATTGTTATCTCCAACCGTGTTTTACACGGATCATTGCTGTCCACACGACAGGAAGTTCGAGAGGATACTCTCTTTTTCCTTACTCTTCAAGTTTCTTACTCAGACGTAGTGCATCAGAGTAACAACTTTCTGAGACAGAATCGGGAGGAGATTGCTCTCCTCCGCTTTTCTGCGTGCCCTCGAGGCGTGAAGTATGGCCCCGAGCGGACTCATTCATTTGTTCTTCCGAAACTTACATCCCGGCAGAACCAAAGCCCTTGAAGTTAGTCTTCTTGAGCAAATTCTCATATTGTTGCGACATCATGTATGCCTGAACCTGGCTCATGAAGTCCATCGTTACGACTACAACGATCAACAACGACGTACCACCGAAATAGAACGGAACATTGAAACGCATATTCAAGAATTCCGGAACCAAGCAGACAAACACCAGATAAATCGCACCGCCGAGCGTCAAACGCAGCAACACTTTATCAATGTAGCGAGACGTTTGTTCGCCGGGACGAATACCTGGGACGAACGCACCACTCTTTTTCAAGTTCTCAGCCGTTTCACGCGGATTGAAAACCAAAGCCGTGTAGAAATAGGCAAAGAACACAATCATTGCAGCATAAAGCAATGTGTACAACGGTTGACCGGGCGACAAAGCCGCAGCCAAATCACGAATCCAACGGGTGGAATCCCCCGTCGTGAACCAACCGGCCAATGTTGCGGGGAACAAAATCAAAGATGAAGCGAAAATCGGAGGAATTACACCCGACATATTCATCTTCAACGGCAGGTAAGAAGTTTGTCCGCCATAGAGACGGTTACCGACCTGACGCTTAGCATAGTTCACCGTAATTCGGCGTTGACCGCGTTCAATAAAGACCACGAAGGCCGTCACGAGCGCGACAATGGCAATCACGAAAATCGAGGACAAAGGGCTGATAGCACCGGTGCTCACCAACTGGAACAAACCAGAAATAGCACTGGGCAAACCAGCAACGATACCGGCGAAAATGATAATCGAGATACCGTTACCCAAACCGCGTTCAGTGATTTGTTCACCGAGCCACATCAAGAACATCGTACCTGTAACCAAAGAGACCACGCAGGTGAAACGGAACATAAAGCCCGGATCCAAAACGAGGCCTTGTTGGCTTTCAAGCGCGACGGCGATACCGAAAGCTTGGAAAACGCCCAATAACAACGTACCGTAGCGCGTGTATTGAGTAATTTTCCGACGACCGGATTCGCCTTCTTTACGCAAACTTTCAAGCGAGGGGAGCACATAGGACAACATCTGCATAATAATGGATGCAGAAATGTAGGGCATGATCCCCAACGCAAACACTGAGAAGCGCGATAAAGCGCCACCAGAGAACATGTTGAACAGCCCGAGAATGCCGCCTTGTTGTTCTTGGAATAAACGAGACAGCATGTCGGGATCGATACCCGGCACCGGCACGTGAGCGCCGATGCGGTACACGACTAAAGCAAGCAGCAAGAAGATAATCCGGCGCTTTAAATCACCGTACTTCGGGCCGCTTGCCTGATTGGAACTAGGGCTGGTCGCCACGTTGTTCTTCCTAAAAAGCGAGTTACTCTTCGACGGAACCACCGGCAGCTTCAATAGCAGCCTTGGCACCCTTCGTAGCGCTCAAACCACGCAACACGATCTTGCGGGAAATTTCACCGGACAAAATCACGCGAGCGGACAAAGCGCGAGCAGAAACGATGTTAGCAGCCTTCAAGACAGCCAAATCAATTTCTTCCACAGACAAACCTTGGAGTTCGTTCAAGCGAACTTCTTCGCAGAAACGACGTGTCAAGGACGTGAAACCACGCTTCGGTAAGCGACGATGCAGCGGCATTTGACCGCCTTCGAAGCCCACCTTGTGGAAGCCACCAGCGCGGGACTTTTGACCTTTATGGCCACGGCCGGCCGTTTTACCCCAACCGGATCCCACACCACGACCAACGCGGTGACGAGCGCTCTTAGAACCCACAGCGGGTTGCAAAGTATTTAATTGCATCATCTACCCCTAATTACTCGGCGCGAACCAAGTAGGCAACCTTCGTGATCATACCGCGCACGGCTGGCGTGTCTTCGAGTTCACGTGTTTGGTTCATCTTAGACAAGCCCAAGCCACGCAACGTAGCACGATGATCGGCCTTCGTGCCGATCGGGCTCTTGATCAACGTAACTTTAATGGTCTTCTTTGCCATTTCGAATCTCTCCTTCGGAATTAAGCCAAAATTTCTTCGACCGTCTTGCCACGCTTGGCAGCAATTTCAGCCGGAGAACGAAGAGCTTCGAGCGCTTTCAACGTAGCACGAACCATGTTGTACGGGTTCGTGGAACCGTGAGCCTTAGCAACAATGTTGCGAACGCCCATGGCGTCAAACACTGCGCGCATCGGACCACCGGCGATGATACCGGTACCTTCCGTGGCAGGAAGCAACATAACGCGAGCAGCACCGTGATGAGCTTCCACAGCGTGGTAGATCGTACCGTTGTTCAACGGAATACGAACCATGTTGTGGCGAGCATGTTCCATAGCCTTTTGAACGGCAGCCGGAACTTCACGGCTCTTACCCGTACCCATACCAATACGGCCGTCGCCATCACCAACAACAGTGAGAGCGGCAAAAGCCATAATGCGGCCACCCTTCACAACCTTGGTAACGCGGTTAACCGCAATCATATTTTCACGCATGCCGTCGTCGATAGCGTCGACAGCCGCATTCTTTCCTTGAGCCTTAGCCATAAGTCCCTCTTAGAACTTCAAGCCAGCTTCACGCGCGGCCTGAGCCAGCGCAGCGATGCGGCCATGAAAACGGTAACCAGAACGGTCAAAAGCACACGTTTCGATGCCGGCGGCTCTCGCCTTTTCGGCCAAACGCGTACCAATCAACTTAGCAGCCTTGACGTTGCCGCCACGGCCTTGTTCGTTAGCCAACTGGGCGCGAACTTCGGGTTCGAGCGTGGAGGCGGAAACCAACACGCGACCACCGTCAGCGCTGATAATGCTGGCATAAATGTGCAAGTTCGTACGATGAACCGTCAAACGATCCATCTTTTGCAACTTGATGCGGGCACGCGTAGCACGTGCACGACGCAGACGATTTGCTTTTTTATCGATCATTTCTGTCTCCGCCCCGCTTACTTCTTCTTGGTTTCCTTGATCACAACGACTTCGTCAGCATAACGAACGCCCTTGCCCTTGTAGGGTTCCGGCGGACGGTAGCCACGAATAACGGCAGCGGTCTGACCGACCTTCTGCTTGTCAGCGCCCTTGATCACAATTTCCGTTTGACTCGGGGTTTCAGCCTTCACACCGGCGGGCAACTTGTGCACCACGGGGTGACTAAAGCCG
This sequence comes from Parasutterella secunda, assembly GCF_016901835.1. Lineage (GTDB taxonomy): Bacteria > Pseudomonadota > Gammaproteobacteria > Burkholderiales > Burkholderiaceae_F > Aphodousia > Aphodousia faecavium. The sequence continues at coordinate 92,598 of NZ_JACJKX010000006.1, forward strand.
AGCGATAAATTCAACGTGTCACCGCTGGCTTGAGCACGGAAGCCCACACCAACCAACGTCAACTTCTTTTCGAAACCGACGCTGACACCCTTGTTCATATCGTTGACCAAAGCACGGATCGTACCGGAAGCAGCATTGGCTTCACGGCTGCTGTCAACAGCTTCGAAGTGCAAATGATCACCGTCTTGTTTGATGGTCACCAAAGGATTGAGCTTCAGGCTCAATTCACCCTTCGGGCCCTTCATAGAGATCACACCGTTGTCGATCTTGCAGTCGACACCCTTGGTGATGATCACGGCTTCTTTAGCGATTCGCGACATTCTCTATCCCTCCTCGCTCATTAAGCCACGTAGCAAATGACTTCGCCACCGATGCCGGCTGCACGGGCCTTGCGATCGGTCATCACACCCTTCGGCGTGGAAACGATAGCAATACCCAAACCGTTCATCACTTGCGGAATCGTTTGGTGGTTCTTGTACACACGCAAGCCCGGACGAGAAACTCGTTCAAGGCGTTCGATCACGGGACGACCGGCGTAGTACTTCAAACCGACGTGTAATTCAGCCTTACCGTTGTTTTCCACAACGCTAAAGCCATCAATGTATCCTTCATCCTTCAAGACTTGAGCGATGGCCACCTTCAACTTCGAGGAGGGCATCACCACTTCCGTCTTGTCGACAGTTTGACCATTGCGGATGCGGGTCAACATATCGGCGATCGGATCACTCATGCTCATGATAATCTCCTCGCTTACCAGCTAGCCTTGATAAGGCCGGGAATATCGCCGCGCATTGCGGCTTCACGAATCTTGGTACGAGCCAAGCCGAACTTGCGGAACGTACCACGGGGACGCCCCGTCAAACCGCAGCGGTTGCGCAGGCGGCACGGATTAGCGTCGCGGGGCAACAATTGCAATTGTTGACGAGCTTCCATACGTTCTTCGATAGAACGGGTGGCGTCATTAATAACCGCCTTCAAAGCGGCGCGCTTTTCCGCGAACTTCGCGACCGTACGGGCGCGCTTCAAGTCACGGTTAATCAGTGCGAGTTTAGCCAATTCACCACCTCGATTAATTGCGGAACGGAAAGCGGAAAGCGGCGAGCAAAGCCTTAGCTTCTTCGTCAGTTTTCGCAGTCGTCGTGATAGAAATATTCATCCCACGGAGCTTATCGATCTTGTCGTATTCAATTTCCGGGAAGATGATTTGTTCTTTAAGACCGATGTTGTAGTTGCCGCGACCGTCAAAAGAACGACCGGAGACACCACGGAAGTCACGAACACGCGGGAAAGCGATCGTGATCAAACGGTCCAAGAAGTCATACATACGTTCACCACGCAGGGTCACCATGCAACCGATCGGCATATTTTCGCGGATCTTAAAGTTAGCAATAGCCTTGCGAGTTTTTGTCACAACCGGCTTTTGACCGGCAATCTTGGTGAGATCGGCAACAGCGTTGTCGATCAACTTTTTATCGTTAACCGCTTCGCCGACACCCATGTTCAACGTAATCTTCGTGATACGCGGAACTTGCATTGTGGTTTTGTAACCGAACTTCTTGATCAATTCGGGCACAATGGCTTCACGGTAGAGAGTTTGGAAACGAGACATCGATTTACCCTCTATTAAGCCTTAGCGCCGACAATGCTGCCGTCGCTCTTAAACACGCGAACCTTCTTACCGTCGACTACTTTAAAGCCGACACGTTCGCCCTTACCAGTGGCCGGATTGACGAGCATGACGTTCGATTGATCGATCGGCATAACCTTGTTGACGATACCGCCGGTTGCACCCGTCATCGGGTTCGGGCGAGTATGCTTCTTAGCAACATTGATGCCTTCGACCGTCACGTGACGATCGTCGACTCGGGAGAGCACGGTACCGCGCTTGCCCTTGTCTCGGCCGGTGATAACGATAACTTCGTCACCTTTACGGATGCGTTGCATCGCGCGTCTCCTTACAAAACTTCCGGAGCCAAGGAAACGATCTTCATAAATTGTTCCGTACGCAATTCACGCGTAACCGGTCCGAAGATACGAGTTCCAATCGGCTCTAATTTAGAATTGAGCAACACAGCGGCGTTGCCATCGAAAGAAATGGAAGAACCGTCAGCACGACGCACGCCCTTGGCGGTACGAACCACAACAGCGTTGTAGACTTCGCCCTTCTTGACGCGGCCACGCGGCGCGGCTTCTTTAACCGTCACCTTGATGACATCACCGATGTTGGCGTAGCGGCGCTTAGAACCGCCCAACACCTTGATACACATCACTGAACGAGCGCCCGTGTTATCGGCCACGTCCAGTTTGCTTTGCATCTGAATCATGATTACCTATTTCCCAACTTATTCCGCTATGCGGATAGTATTGGTCCCGTTATTGGGAGGAAGAACAGTTTTTCAGTTTTGCTGAAGCCTGCTTGGTGCAGGTTGCTTGACCAAATAACTGCCCTTGACGAATACGGCTGGGGTCGACAAAGTGTCAACCCCAACCACGAAGCCGCAAGTATATCTAAGATTTAGAAAACTTGCAAGGCTAATTTTATTAGATGATTTCGGCCTTCTTCAAAACCTTCGTCACCGTCCAAGCCTTAGTCTTGGAAATGGGACGGGTTTCGGAGATTTCAACCGTATCACCTTCGTTCAGGTCATTGGACTCACAATGAGCATGATACTTCTTGGAGACCAACACAAACTTGCCATACAGCGGATGCATTTCCTTACGTTCAACGAGAACGGTAACGGTCTTTTGCATCTTGTTGCTGACAACTTTGCCGACCAACGTACGAGCTAACGTAGTCTTTTGAGTTTCTTGTGTCATTTCGAAGCCGCCTTTTGAGCGAGAATCGTGCGAACGCGCGCGATATCACGACGCGTCGTGCGCAACTGATTCGGGTTTTGAAGTTGTTGAGTGCCGTGTTGCATGCGCAGTTTAAAGTGCGCTTGCATCAAGTCAGCCAGTTCCTTCTTGAGCGCAGCTTCGTCCATGGCGAGCAATTCTTTTGCGTTCATTGCCGTCTCTCCTTACATTACATGCCGATTTGGCGGACAACAAACGTGGTTTTGACAGGCAACTTGGCGGCAGCGAGAGCAAAAGCTTCGCGAGCCAATTGTTCGTCAACCCCGTCCATTTCATAAAGCACACGGCCCGGTTGCACTAAGGCCACCCAGTATTCCGGATTACCCTTACCGTTACCCATACGGACTTCGGCAGGCTTTTCAGAAATGGGCTTATCCGGGAACACGCGGATCCACACGCGGCCACCACGCTTGATATGGCGGGTGATGGCACGACGAGCAGCTTCAATTTGACGAGCCGTCAGACGACCGCGTTCGAGCGTCTTCAGACCAAATTGACCGAAGGAAACATTGGCGCCGCGGGTAGCGAGACCATAGTTGCGGCCCTTTTGATCCTTGCGGTATTTGCGTCGATTAGGTTGCAACATCGCTTATTCTCCGTCTTTAGCAGCAGCCACAGCCTTCTTAGCACGACGAGCGGGCTTCTTTTCAGCCTTTTCGCCATCAGCTGCAGCAGCTTCCGTCTTCTCAGCAGTCTTGCGAGCGCGGCGAGCAGGCTTAGCTGCACGTTCGCCGGCGGGACGACGAGAACGACGATCTTCACGTTCAGTCTTTTCTTGGGCTTGAGCTTCTTCACCGAAGTTGTCACCCTTGTAGACCCATACCTTCACACCGATCACGCCATAAGTCGTGTTGGCTTCGGAGAAGCCGTAGTCGATATTGGCGCGCAACGTATGAAGCGGCACACGACCTTCGCGGTACCATTCGGTACGAGCGATTTCAGCACCGTTCAAACGACCGGCGGACATGATCTTGATGCCTTGAGCGCCCAAACGCATAGCGTTTTGCATGGCACGCTTCATGGCACGACGGAACATCACACGCTTTTCCAATTGCTGAGTGATGCTGTCAGCGATCAATTGAGCATCAAGTTCAGGACGACGAACTTCTTCGATATTAACGTGAACAGGCACGCCCATCATCTTTTGAACTTCGTTCTTCAAAACTTCGATGTCTTGGCCTTGTTTGCCGATCACCACACCCGGACGGGCAGAGTAGATCGTGATACGAGCGTTCTTAGCAGGACGTTCGATCAAGATACGGCTCACAGAGGCATTGCGCAACTTCTTTTGCAAGAAGGAGCGAACCTTCAAATCTTCACCCAAGGTACGGGCGAAGTTACGGCCTTCCGCATACCAGCGCGAGGTCCAGTCACGCGTCACGGGGAGACGGAAGCCGGTGGGATTAATTTTCTGTCCCATAATTCACCTTTACTTCTTAGCGTTAGCGTCACCAACGGACACGTAGATGTGGCACGTTTGCTTGTTGATGCGAGTACCACGACCCTTGGCGCGAGCACCGAAACGGCGCAGCGTCTTGGCCTTTTCCACATGGATCTTCGTCACGCGCAATTCATCGATGTCAGCGCCGTCATTGTGTTCGGCGTTGGCGATCGCGCTTTCAAGTGCCTTCTTGATAATCACGGCAGCTTTCTTTTGCGTGAACGTAAGAATATTCAAAGCCTTATCCACGGGCTTGCCGCGGACGAGGTCGGCGACTAAACGGCCCTTCTGAGCCGAAAGACGAACGCCACGAACAATAGCAGAGGTTTCCATTATCTAACTCCTACTAGTTATTTCTTGTCGGACGCGTGACCCTTGAAAGTACGGGTCATAGCGAATTCGCCCAACTTGTGGCCGACCATATTTTCATTAATGTACACCGGGACGTGTTGACGACCGTTGTGGACGGCAATCGTCAAACCGATGAACTCAGGAAGAATCGTCGAACGACGAGACCAGGTCTTCAACGGACGCTTGTCACGGCTGGATTGTGCAGCTTCGACTTTCTTCATCAAGTGCCCATCAACAAACGGGCCTTTCTTTAACGAACGAGACATTTGGCCCCCTTATTTACGGTTCCGGCGCTGCACGATCATACCATCGGTGCGCTTGTTATTACGTGTACGATAACCCTTGGTTAATTGACCCCAGGGCGTCACAGGAGCGCGACCCGTACCAGTACGACCTTCACCACCACCGTGCGGGTGATCAACCGGGTTCATGGCAACGCCACGCACCGTCGGACGAATACCGCGCCAACGCTTGGCACCGGCCTTACCGAGTTCACGCAAACTGTTTTCTTCATTGCCAACCATACCGATCGTGGCGCGGCATTCAATGTGAATGTAACGCACTTCACCGGAGCGCAAACGCACTTGAGCGTATTCGCCTTCACGAGCGATCAATTGAGCAAAGGAACCAGCAGAACGCACCAATTGAGCGCCCTTACCCGGCTTCATTTCGATACAGTGAATCGTTGAACCGATCGGGATGTTGCGCAACGGAAGCGCATTACCCACTTTGATCGGGGCTTCTTGACCATTCATCAATTCAGCGCCAACAGTCAAGCCCTTCGGGGCAATGATGTAGCGACGTTCGCCGTCAGCATAAAGCACGAGAGCGATATGAGCAGAACGGTTCGGATCGTATTCAAGACGTTCAACACGAGCGGGGATACCGTCCTTGTTGCGCTTGAAGTCGATGATACGATATGCCTTCTTGTGGCCACCACCCTTATGACGGCAGGTGATATGACCATTGTTGTTGCGACCGGCGATACGGTTCTTCTTTTCGAGAAGAGCGGCAAAAGGCTTGCCCTTGTGCAACTCGGGGCTCACAACCTTAACAGCGTGACGACGACCGGCCGACGTCGGTTTCAATTTGACGAGAGCCATTACTTCACCTCTGCAAAGTTAATTTCTTGACCAGACTTCAAGGTCACATAAGCCTTGCGCACATCGCTGTGCTTGCCGGCGAAACGGCCAAAGTGAGCCGTCTTTCCCTTGATGTTGACCATTTGAACGCTTTCGACTTGCACCTTAAAGAGCAATTCGATTGCGGCCTTGACTTCTTGCTTCGTGGCATCGGGAACAACATGGAAAACCACTTGACCATGCTTTTCACCAACCATCGTGCTCTTTTCGGAGACCACCGGAGCAAGGAGCACCTTCATTAAACGATCTTGGCTCATCATCCCCACATCTCCTCAAGCTGAGCGATCGCTTCTTTGGTCACTACAACTTTCTTGTAGAAGATCAAGGAAAGCGGATCAGCATAACGCGGTTCCACCACGAAAACATTCTTCAAGTTGCGAGAAGCCAAATAGAGGTTTTCGTCAACTTCTTTGGTGATGATCATGACGGATTCGAGACCCATTGCCTTCAACTTTTGAGCAAAGGCTTTGGTCTTCGGGCTGTCGGCTCCGATGGAGTCAACGACCACGAGACGGCCATCGGCAACAAGCTTGGAGAAGATCACGGCCATAGCGGCACGGAACATCTTCTTGTTAACCTTATGACCGAAGTTTTCATTCGGGGTATTCGGGAAAGCACGACCGCCTCCACGCCACACCGGAGAGCTCGTCATACCACTGCGGGCACGACCCGTGCCCTTTTGACGCCACGGCTTCTTGGTCGAATGATGCACGTCAGCACGCGTCAATTGAGCGCGAGTACCTTGACGGGCGTTAGCTTGGTAGGCCACCACGATCTGGTGCACCAAAGCTTCATTGTATTCACGACCAAACACGGCGTCGGAAGCCGCCACCTTGGCGGTTTCATTACCTTGTTCGTTCAGGACATTCAGTTCCATTGATCGCTCCTTAGGCCTTCACAGCCGGACGGACAATAACTTTGCCGCCCTTAGCACCGGGGACAGCGCCACGAACGAGCAACAATTGACGTTCGACATCAACACGAGCCACCACGAGGTTTTGCGTTGTGCGTTGCACATCGCCCAAGTGACCAGCCATACGCTTACCCGGGAAAACGCGACCCGGATCTTGACGGTTACCGATAGAACCCGGGGCACGGGTCGTAACGGAGTTACCGTGAGAAGCGCGGTTGGAAGAGAAGTGGTGACGCTTGATAGCGCCGGCAAAACCCTTACCGATTGTGATACCGGTCACGTCAACCTTTTGGCCGACCGTGAACATTTCCACGGACAACGTGGTACCCACCTTCAATTCGGCGAGCTTATCAGCATCAATATGGAACTCTTTGAGCATTTCGCCAGCTTCGACACCGGCCTTAGCATAATGACCGGAGAGCGGCTTGCTCACGCGAGACAGCTTCTTAGAGCCGAATGCAACTTGAATGGCATTGTATCCGTCGGTTTCTTCCGTCTTCACTTGTGTGACACGGTTGCCAGCCACTTCGAGCACGGTCACCGGAATGGATTCACCATCCTCGGTAAAGATGCGCGTCATGCCGACTTTACGACCGACTAAGCCGAGTTTTTCACTCATTGTTATCTCCACCCCGGCTACGATTGGCCGGGACCATTTTTAAGAAAAGTCGTGTCAAAATATCAAAATTTTTCCACGAGAAAGGCGCGATTGTACCTTGCAAATAAAAAGCTTGCAAGTCAAAAGCAAAAAATTATTGTACCTTAATTTCGACGTCCACGCCGGCAGCCAAGTCCAACTTCATCAAAGCGTCAACCGTCTTATCGGTCGGGTCAATGATGTCCATCAAGCGTTGATGAGTGCGGATTTCGAATTGGTCACGGCTCGTCTTGTTGACGTGCGGAGAACGCAAAATATCGAAACGTTGGATGCGAGTGGGAAGAGGAACAGGACCGCGAACCACAGCGCCGGTGCGCTTGGCCGTGTCAACGATTTCTTGAGCGGATTGATCAATCAGCTTGTAATCGAACGCCTTAAGGCGAATGCGAATGCGTTGAGATTGCATTTCGTTTTTCCTTTAAAAAGAACACTAAAGAACAACAGAGGATGCGGAGTTTACCTCTGCATCCTCTGTTTGTCAAATATTTTCAGAGACTAAGTTTCTGAAATTATTCGATGATCTTGGCCACCACACCGGCGCCAACCGTACGACCACCTTCACGAACAGCGAAACGCAAGCCTTCGTTCATGGCGATCGGGCTGATCAATTGAACCGT
>NZ_JACJKX010000051.1 GCF_016901835.1 Parasutterella secunda
ATCTATTTGCCCGGTATCGGTTTTGTGAAGTACAGACGAAGTCAATATATCGAAGGGAAAGCAAAAAATATCACCGTCGTTCGAAAAGCCGACGGTTGGTATGTCTCCATACAAACGGAGTATGAAAAAGACATCCCCAAGCATGAAGGCGATGAGGTAGGAATAGATATGGGCGTGGTGTGGTTTTGCACGCTCTCGGATGGAACACAGATTGCCCCGTGCAATGCATTGAAAAAACACTTAAAGAAATTGGCGCAATTGCAAAGGGCATTATCGAGAAAGGAAAAATTCAGCAGTAATTGGAAAAAAGCCCAACAGGAAATCGCCAAACTCTATCAACGTATAGGCAACATTCGTCAGGACTTTATCAATAA
>NZ_JACJKX010000052.1 GCF_016901835.1 Parasutterella secunda
TCAACATTGGAATGAATGGTGTTGTCACTGTCGACCACATCATCCAAATCCATATCACCTTCAACATCAACCGGGGTGCCGTTGAAAACCAATGTGGTATTGCTACCGACTAAACCTGCAGCGCTGTTGGAGTAGAACTCGTTGTAGAACTCATCATTAAATGCGATGGAACCCGCAACGAAGTCGATATGTTGACCGTTTTCATTGAGTGCACCGGCATCTTTATTGGTACCTTCAGCATTCAATGCATTGGTAAATAATTGATCGGTTGTTGTGGTCAGGACACCGTTTTGTGCCATAACCAAACCGCCATTTCCGGTCAGGCTAAGTGCTGTTGCATTAACCTTACCGTTTACCGTCAAAGTACCGGA
>NZ_JACJKX010000053.1 GCF_016901835.1 Parasutterella secunda
GAAGACCTTTGCTCACAGCCAAAAAGACCTAGGCAGTGTACAAAAGTGGCCGAGAGCCTGTACTATCCATGCTCCGACTACCACATCAGTTGCTATGAAAAAATACAAACATCTCAGCCAAGAGCAAAGATACCATATTTATGCCCTTCGTAAAGCAGGTTTCTCTCAGAAATTTATCGCTCAAGAGCTTCAAGTATCACCTTCGACAATTTGCCGAGAGATTCGAAGAAATAAAGGTCTTAAAGGTTATCGACCACAACAAGCTCACCGAAACGCTTGTACTCGACGTCGCCAAGCTGCACAACTGAACGTTCGTCAAGTTCCTGATTCGACCAAGCAAAGAGTTTTGGAATTAATTCGTTT
>NZ_JACJKX010000054.1 GCF_016901835.1 Parasutterella secunda
TCGGTAGCAATACCACATTGGTTTTCAACGGCACCCCGGTTGATGTTGAAGGTGATATGGATTTGGATGATGTGGTCGACAGTGACAACACCATTCATTCCAATGTTGACGTAGCGATTGGCAACGAATCGGAAAGTGTCGACAATGGTGTTGCCACAATTGATAAGAGCTTTGGTGTCTCCTCCATTAACGTTGCTGAAGGAGTCAATGAAGTTGCAATTTCTCAATCCAATACCGTGACGCTTGTTGGCGGCGACGATAAGGAATTGATTGCGTTTGCCGGCGAAGGTGATAAGAGCGTAACAGTTG
>NZ_JACJKX010000055.1 GCF_016901835.1 Parasutterella secunda
CAACTGTTACGCTCTTATCACCTTCGCCGGCAAACGCAATCAATTCCTTATCGTCGCCGCCAACAAGCGTCACGGTATTGGATTGAGAAATTGCAACTTCATTGACTCCGTCAGCAACGTTAATGGAGGAGACACCGAAACTCTTATCAATTGTGGCAACACCATCCTTAACACTTTCCGATTCGTTGCCAATCGCTACATCAACATTGGAATGAATGGTGTTGTCACTGTCGACCACATCATCCAAATCCATATCACCTTCAACATCAACCGGGGTGCCGTTGAAAACCAATGTGGTATTGCTACCGA
>NZ_JACJKX010000056.1 GCF_016901835.1 Parasutterella secunda
GGCGGCGACCACGGTGGGTTTCATGACTGGGGTGAAGTCGTAACAAGGTAGCAGTACCGGAAGGTGCGGCTGGATCACCTCCTTTCTAGAGAAAAGTCGTCCGCATGAAACGCGATGCTCACACTTATCTGTTCGAGATCAATGAACAGTATGTTCTTTAACAATTTGGTGAAACAAAGCGTTTCAATCAAGAAGAAGTCTTGGATTTCATGAGAGTCTGAGATGGATTGATTGGAAACGGGTTGTGATTGCATTCAAA
>NZ_JACJKX010000057.1 GCF_016901835.1 Parasutterella secunda
GCCTCGTTCCCAACTGTGATAAGGAGTCGCGAAGTAAGTCTTACAGTTGAGTTGAGAACTAACCGACTTATGCAGAGCAAACTCCTTGCCATTATCAAACGTGATGCTGTGGAAAATCGCCCGGTAGGGTTGGACCGCTTTCAATATCACCTGCGTAACATCTTCAGCTGATTTACTGGCGGCTTTAGTCGTCAGTAGAAAACGACTTTTCCGTTCAACAAGCGTGACCAAAACCGCTCCTTTGGTCTTTTTACCCAA
>NZ_JACJKX010000058.1 GCF_016901835.1 Parasutterella secunda
ATTTACGTTGGCGACGACGCAAGTGAGTATAAAGATCACCTCCATTTCGACGATCTTCAATAACCCATTGATAAATGGTTTCGTGACTGACTCGCTGTCCGACTTTTTTCAGAGTATGTGAAATCTGCTCAGGACTCCAATCCAAACGAATTAATTCCAAAACTCTTTGCTTGGTCGAATCAGGAACTTGACGAACGTTCAGTTGTGCAGCTTGGCGACGTCGAGTACAAGCGTTTCGGTGAGCTTGTTGTG
>NZ_JACJKX010000059.1 GCF_016901835.1 Parasutterella secunda
ATTGAAAGCGGTCCAACCCTACCGGGCGATTTTCCGCAGCATCACGTTTGATAATGGCAAGGAGTTTGCTCTGCATAAGTCGGTTAGTTCTCAACTCAACTGTAAGACTGACTTCGCGACTCCTTATCACAGTTGGGACCGAGGCAGCAATGAAAATGCGAATGGACTTTTGCGGCAATATTTCCCAAAAGGAAAGTCTCTCAATAACGTGACCGAGCAAGCCGTTAAACAAGCACAAGATAAAATTA
>NZ_JACJKX010000060.1 GCF_016901835.1 Parasutterella secunda
TTTCGGCCGCTGGCTTGCCGATGTTTGGCAATCACTGCGTGTAAGTCGTATTCCGTCAAATGGTATTTTCTATCAAGCGATTTGAATAGATTTGTTCTTTCTTTACCCTTAGGCATTGAACAGGCCTTTTTCCAATCACTGTCCTGACGAAGCTGTTGCAGTTGACCTAAGGCGCTACCAAGAGTGGCATTATGAAGTTGACGGGCGAATTCAAGCTTTCTGAGTATCGT
>NZ_JACJKX010000007.1 GCF_016901835.1 Parasutterella secunda
TAATGTTTGGTAACTGCGCCTCCAACGCCTTACAAACATCTGCAACGGTAGTTGTACCCTGAAAAACTCTACCATTCATGTCTGGAAGAACTGCATAAGTGCTGGAGTCACCTTTAGTTAAATCAAATCCCCAAAGTAGTTCAACAAGTTCCGGTGCATCATCATGGTCAATTCGACTCCCATCCATCACCAGCCAACCCTCGGGGGCTTCTTTTCTTAAGAAACACTGACATGATCCACGAGGACATAAAATTTGACTTAAGTCATCAAGTCTTTGCTTTAAAACCGATGCTGAGACAATCTTATTACTGGTGCCAGCCTCCAAATCTTCCTTACTCGCCAGGGCGCTAGACTTGATTTTCGCATATCCCACCGCACCATCGGCCAACTTCGGCTCAGTTACCGCACCATCGGCCAACTTCGGCTCAGTTACCGCACCATCGGCCAACTTCGCAGTCGTTATACTTTTGTCATTAAGTTTGGCTGCAGCCTCTTTCAATGCTTCGTTCAATCCTGCAGGAGTCACTGATTTAGAGGCCTCTGTTCCAGTTTTTGTTTCTGCAGCTGTAGCTAATTTGACAACACCGGCCGTATCAGTTGTTGCCGGAGGATTGGCAAAGGTTGTTCCACCACTAACCGTGATATCCGTTTCTCCAGCGTCAGCCACGACAATGTCAATAGCAAGCAAGGCTTGAGAGCCTGCAGCTTTCGAAATAATCGGTGTATCTTGCGAGTAGACAGCAAAAAGAACGTTGTCTGATGTAAAGACACCAAATTCATAAACGTCGTAATCATCTTCACTAACATCAGAAACGGTAATGTGAATGACATTATCGCCAATGGCTCCACCGGCAATAGTATTCAGTGTCTTAAAAGAACTCTGTAACTGTGTCTGATCGGCAGTTGGTGTGTATTTACCGCTGCCAAATTGAACGCTAGACAAAGTAATAGGCAAAGTTCCGCTTTGTTGCGCATTGACGAGTGCAGCCAAACCGGCATTAGTTACCAGCATTTTTGAAGCCATTTTGGACTCCTTAGTTGTAGATTTGATTAAAAGTGACAGGGCGAGCTACTGAAGCAAAGATCAATCCAGCGATTGTTGGTTGTCTTTCACTTCGTATACGGGCAAATACCGCCGGTCGGTTGACACTACCGAGCTGAACTCCCCCTTTTTGAGCGATAGATAAAGTAAACGTGTAATGACTACGGACGGGTTTGGCATCATCAAGTAATGCAAAACAGTCTTCTTGCATCTCAGATGTCAAAGTTCCTTCAATGTCTGAAAGGGCTACTGTGATTTTGAATGTATGGGCTTCTGCTGGTGGAGATTCTTCCCACCACTCTTTGATAACAACTGCAGCACCAAGACTTTCAAGTGCGAGCCTTACAGCTGATAACGTACCCATTCGAGCTTTTTGAGCAATGATCTGCTTTGCAACACTTCTCTTTAAATCAACAGGCCACGTATCGCGCCAAATTGTGAAATTACGTGATGCTGCCAGATGATCAAGCTGTTCACCAGTCAATTGATCAATTCGAGCGTATATGGATGGAAGATCTATTCCACCAGCAATCAGTTTAAGTTGTTTATCAATTGACTTTGCTGCAGCAGAGACCGAAGGATCTTTTGAGATGCTGTCCGGCATCAAGTCAGAAAGTGCCACATCAGCAAGTGTTTTCATGACACCTCCTATTCATCTTTGTATCCCTTGAAATTGACCTTAACCTCGGTACATTGCGCTACTTGATCGGCAGACAATGCCTGGAATGCCGTTGGCGACAATGTTGTACGGTCAATGCGCGATGCACCGGCATCAATTACGCGAGCAATTAATTCATCTTGTGAAATGTCTCTACCAATCTTTGATTGCTGCCACAGCCGATACGATTCAACGGCTTCTTCAACAGCAGCTTGAATGCTTGCGATTCTTACAGAATCCGACTGATTAACCCAGTAATCAACCTGAATTTTGTAATTGACCGCTGTTGGAGCTTGAGTAACAACATGATCGGTTAAAGGTCGGATAGTTTCATCCGATAGATGAGCAAACAGTCCTTCCAAAAAGCTTTCATTCGGTAATTGCCCACCACTCAGCAATGGGTAGACATAAACCTCTCCAGGATCCGGAGAAGCAATTGCTACGTCAATAATCGAAGCGGAATATGATTCAGCATAGTAGATGTAGGATTTTTCAGGCCCTGCTACCGAAAAACTATCCGGTCGCAATCGAATCCGCTCTGCATATGCTGCGTCGTCTTCAATGTCAGCTCCTCCTATACTTGTGACGGTATTTGCGGCAGACTCAAGGTAGGGCTGTGGACTGACAATAGTTGCGATCTGACCGACAACAAAGCCATTTCCTATTGTTCCGCTTTCTGTGCAAGAAGCGGTAACATTACCCGTTCTTTCTCCAACCGGGATGATCAATTCATGATCAGTTTCGAAAGTAATCGAACCTGCGGAAACTTGGAATCCTTTTGGAATTGAGTACGCATTGCCGAGAGCCTGACTCAACGTAAACTGAATCGTTGTGATTGCTTTTGAAGCCGGTAATCTTGTGACCGCAATGGACTGACCTAGTGCATCCAAGTATTCACCTTTTGCATAAGTTAAAAGGTTTTGCTGTGCTGCAAAATTAATCCCCTGGCGCAACTGAATGACTTCGGCTGCGATGCTTAAAAGAAAAAGCCTGACCGGATCGCCTGCCGCCAGAGTTCTTCCGCTGACTTTCTCATATTCTGTAATCAAATCCGATTCGACTTTTTCAGAATCTGCTTCAATAAAGTCGACTGGCGGCATATTCCAACGAGGAATGACTTCTGCCATTTTTATTCTCCGATACTAACAGTAACAATTGGATTCAAAATCCCTTCCATTGCATTTGTAGTGTTCGAAGGAAACTCAATCTTCACTACTTTTGCTCTTGGCTCATATCGCTCTAATGTGTCAATGATTTCAGTTCGCATAAGTGCTTGAGAAACGGGTAAAGGTTTATCAATGTGCTCCCATGTAAGCCCAAAATCTCGATCGAGAGGAACCGAGCCCAATCGTGTCTTTAAGATCGTTCTGACGTTTTGGAGAATTTCTGCAACTTCATTGACCGGAGAAAACGAAACGTTTGGATCTAAAGTTACTTGGTAATTCATTGATTGCACTCCGTTAATGAGATGGTTGCGACAGCAACGCTGCAAACACCCGCACCCGTGTGGAATTTGCGCTCTTCACCGATAGACTCAATGACGTATTTGCCCATGTATTCCGGTCCAATCAGTAACCGTTTAGAGCTTCCTTCTTTCATCATTTCCCGCAATGCCATTAACCCGATATTGGGAGGGAATCCCAATGACGAGTCAAAGCGAATTTGAAACGAAACACGCGAAAGGTTTTCTCCGATAAATTCAAGAACAGGTTTTTTCCCGATAACTTCGTGCACAGCGTATCGAACACTCTGTTCAGTCTGAAGATTGGAAAAAGTCATCACTTTCTCGTGAGAACAGACAAAAGGCAGGGTTCCAATCATCCCCAAAAATCCGGCCATTTCTTACTCCTAAATATTGCTGCCTGAAATGTGTCCGGTTGCAGTAATGTTGCCGGTCACTGACAAATCACCTTCAATATTCATGTTTCCTTTAAATCTCAAATTTTGAGAAGTTAATTCAGCACTTGAACCGTTAAAAGTCATTGTTGTGCCGGAGATGGTTAAAGTGATTGTTGGTGCAGACAATGCAATTTTTGTATTGGATGAAACATCAACACCTTGAGTCCCTGAAACTGAGACACTTTCACTTCCGGAAACATTGATTTTTTTAGAAGCAGCCGAAATCTCATCCGGAGTTTGAGCGTTAATTTTTTCCCTATCTGCGTGAACAGTAGTGCCCTCAATAGCGATATCCAAATGATGTTGAGCACGGTCATAGCTCACACGAGTACCATCTTTGAAAACAACAGTTCTTTTATCTCCATTGTTTTCAGGAGGTCTTACATCACCGGCATAGATACTGCCCAGAACAAAACCATCTTCAACACCTTCTTTGAAGAACACACAAACAACATCTTCTCCGATATCAGGTAACCAATAATCACGGTTTGCGATAGTGTTGCGTTGCATGACTGGAAGCCAATAACTCGTCATCCCGTCTTCATCGTCAAAAGTCACACGAACTTTGGCATTTGCAAAGTCAATCGATGTGACTTCGCCCAGGCGAATAAAAGAACCGGAGTTGTCTCCGGTTCCTTGATTGAAAATTCTCATGATCAGTAATCGTTATTGACGCGTCTTAGTCTCAGATCGGTTGTGTAACCACTGGTTCCGTATGAGTGATTAGCTTCTTCGATAATGAAATTACCGTCAAACGCACCGATCCCCTTACATTCAATGACAGTTCCAGCTGAAAGCAATGGATCCCCGACAACAGTCATAGAACCGGTCATTCTGTGACTGTTCAGAGACCTTAACTTAGCTTTTGCTAAGCGCATGGCCTCACTTTGAGACGTTGCTCTGCGTTTCATGTAGTATTCCTGATCACTATCCGAAGCATTCGGATCCGTGTAGGTGTAACTCATGACGGCAGGATTGGTCTTTTTCGTTGCCGGATCTTTCAGATCCCAAGAAAAACTTGCTGCGGTATCTTTTGTCTTTCTGTTGGTATCGCGCCATTTAATCGTTACAGACTTATAAGATTCGCTTTGAGCGGTCTCAAAGTCATACCGCAAAATGTTCGATTCTCCTAAAACAAAAGTGGCGACAGGATCTTTACTTTCATACGCCTCTTGATCAAAAATCACCATTTGATTATCGGTAACTTTCAAAGACAAGCCGGAGTCTTCACATAAGCGGTTTATGAAACTCAAATCAGCCTCTTTGTTTTGGTCAATCCGATCAAATGTAGGATTTAACGAAGAGTCAAAAACAAGACTCATACCAGCATCAGTACAAATGCCCGAGGCGATACTTTTAAGATCTTTACTTTCCCACGCCCTGGTACGTTTCAAACGGCGGATTGGTTTCGACAAAGGAATTGACACCGCCCGAATTTCAACGATTTTTGGAGCTCCGGAAAAGCGAACCGTGTCCACATAAAAAGATCCACAGTAAAGCTCACATCCAGGGAAAGTGGCGGTGCCGCTTGACAAGTAGGCGCGGATGACTTCACCGCCATCAGGTTTCCAAGTGCTGGCCCACTTTCCGGTTTTATCCTGAAGGGTGAGGGTTATCTCATCAGCTTGTCCAGTCTCTTTATCACTATATGACCAGGACAGAAGATCTTTGGATAGATCCTCTGTCACATCAGTTTTATTTGAGCTAAACAGAAGTCTGAGCCTGGTCACTTTGGGTTCATTGAGATCCATCACGACCTCGCTTCCATGGTGGCAGAGATGATTCAGTATTGATGTTCTCTGCCACTTCCGGAGTTTGAAGTGTTATCCCTGCCGGAAAAATCACGGTTTTTCGATAATCAGAATTTGCTTCAATGAGTTCATTGATCAGCATCTCTGAACCGTAGTGACGTTTAGCGATGATGTCCCACGTATCACCTTGTTGCGTTGTGTACATACAGCCTCCGATTAATACGCAAGCCGTCTTTCATCAGCCAAAAGACGTTCAAGTTCTCGTTTCAGGTCTTCACTACCTGCACGTAACCCTCTGCGAACATCTTCATAGGCATTTCCGGAAGATCCTCCGTCAATATTGATGACCGGAGCAAAGTTGACAGAAACGCTTGTTGAATTGGATGAAGTGGGTTGTCTGAGCATTGAAGACAGACGAGATAACGGCAAAATGGCTTCCGGCTCACTTCCCTCACCCACCATAGCAAGAGAGGCACCTGTTGCGATGCCTCCGTTTGCTAATTGCGGAACTGGAGAAAGATTAGGACCTCCACCGCCAAGCCATTGCGGCAGTTTAATTTTGTTAATCAGTTCAATTAGCTTATTGATCCACCCGATAACTGTGTTGATTGGACCTTTTGCCATATCAGCAATGTACTGCCAAGCAGCTGCCATCTTTTCCTTAACCACATCCCAATTTTTGTAGAGCCAAGCTCCGGCAGCCACTAACGCGGCGACACCTGTGATTGCGAGGCCTACTGGATTGGTAAAGGCAAATTTGAGAGCTATGCCCAATGCCTTAGCGGCCTTTGTGAAGATATTCATAGTGACTGTAGCACCAGCGCAAACCACTTTCCATGAAGTCATCATGACTTGTGCAAGTTTCCCACTCTGAACCAAAAGAACATACATTCTTTGCATCTTCAGACCTGCAGACCACAAACTTATAAAAGGAAAAATAGTCGCCAAAATAGCAATACGCATTGCGTGATAACCGGCAACCAAACCTAAAACTGCTCCTCCGACTTTTGCAGCCATCACAACCGTTTCTTTATTAGCACGAATCCATTCTCCTGCGGCTTTTGCATACTCAACAAAGTCAATCGCACCTTCTTTAATCGTATCAAGGAAAATCTCTCCAATTGCTCCTGAGACAAAAGTCACCGCATTACCCGCCAACTGCAACGCATTCGAAGTCGTCTTCGAGCGGGCAATAAACTCATTGAGCATAGATCCGGCGTAGTTACTTTCAGCTGCCACTAAAGCGAAATTTTTTTGCAATCCCTCAAGGTTTGCCAACATAGGCCCCATAGAACGAGCGCCTTCATCGCCAAACATTGCCGTAAGGTACTCCATTTGCAACTCTTTAGGTACTCTATCTCGGATAGTTTTAAGTACCTCAATGATTGTTGACGGAGCATCTTTTTGAATATCTTTTTGCAATTGTTTAGGATCAAAACCAATTTTTCCAAATGCAGTAGCTGCCAGAGCTGTCATGGAGCTGCCTCGCGTCAAGGCTCGCATCATGGACTGAATGCCTGTTGCAGCAACTTCGGCCTGAACACCAGAGGCCACTAAAGAAGCACCTAATGCCGCGGTTTGACCTTCAGTTAGGCCCGCTACCTTACCTAAAGCACCATACCGCATGAGCACTTCACCAATTTGAGATCCTGTTGCTGCATTAGCATTACTTAATGCATTCACTGCATCAGCCAATGACACCGTTTGAGATTGCGTCAAAGCCATACCGGAGCGCCACTTTGACATCATTTCACCGGCTTTATCCCCAGTCATATCAAAAGCCACACCCATTCGAGCGGCATCCACAGCAAAATCGCGCAATTCGTTTTCAGCAACTCCAGCCTGCGCCGCAGCTGCAGCAATTTGAGCTAATCCCTCACGAGTAATCGGAATTTCAAGACTGATTTGCTCAAGTTGGTTTTTTAACTGTTGCAACCCACCTGGTTCCTTAAAATCAATGACTTTATTGATGTCAGCCATTGCATCTTCCATACGCATGGCTGAATAAATGGGTGCTGACATTGCATTAATAACCTGACCAGCTAATGCTTGTAATGTAACAACAGAGGTAGCAAGAGAAGTGTTTACCCCCATTTTCACTTTATGACTGTTTTCGATTTTTTCATCAAGTTGTTCTAATTTTTGTTGAGCGGTCTTTGCTTTGGTAATGGACTGCGTTAAAGAGTCATACTTCTCAGATAACGTACTAAGACTACTGCCTTGTAAATTCAATTCGGCTGTGAGTTCCTTCATACTTGATACGCTTTGGTCCATACGAAATTTAACTTGACCCAGACTTTTCTCCGTTTTAGCATAAATAGATAACAGCTCTTTGGACGGATTTTTTGTCTTGGAAAGCGCAATTTGCAATTGTTCAAGCGTAGTTTTCTGCTTGAAATATTCTGTTGATAGTTCCTTTGTTTTAGTTCTTAAAGTTATTAATTCATTGACTTTTGAAGCTTGAGTTTGAAATTCGACAATTTTTCTTTGCAATTCTTTAACTTTTTGACTCCCGTTCTCGAATGACGAAGTGAACTGCTTAGAAACCTCGCCTGCCAACTGGAATAAGATTTCATATTTATTCGGCATTTCAAGCACCTAAACGTGTTAACATAGAGTTATGAGAGGTCTAAAATGAAGCACTATAAGTTCAAAGATCCCCGCCGTGGATATGACTACAAAATTAAAAGTGGACCCATGGCGTACAAAAAAGAAAAAAAGAAAGCCATCGAACTACCTTTATATATTCCAACCAAATATGTCGAAACATATTATGGTGGATTGTTTGGCGGATATTATGCGAAGGTCCCCCTCGGCGATCCCCGTCCACTTTGGATGCAAATAATTGAACTTATTGGATACCTACTCGGAACTATTTTTTGTCTGGGATGTGCTGTCTTTGTGTGGTGCCTTTTTTGATCATAGCTACTAACGCTTTTTGTTTTCCTTATTGAGCTCGCAAATTAAGTCAAGCCAATCAATTAGGTCTACAATTGGTTTATCTAACCATTGATCCACATCACCTCCTGCGCCGTTTTTCACCAATGCCAGTGCACACATCATCAATGTTCGTATGACTCGATCAATTTCTGATCGGCCCGTTCTTTGGCCAACTTCATTTCCTTGACTTCTGCTTTCGAGAAGCCCGAGCTTAAGAAAAAATTGATGGCCATCTGCGTAATAGCAATAAAATCCGTAGCTGGAATATAGTCAAAAACTTCTGGACGGACTCTTGCAGCTCGTGCTGCAATGAACGCAGCAAAGTCCGTATCCATCGCAAGAATCGGCGTGATTCGGCCACCGGGAGCATCAAATAACTTTTTGGCTTCCTTGACATCACGACCAGTCAGACGGTCAAAATCGAAAACAAAGTTATCGTAAGTCTTACCTTCGAATGTGACAGACTGCTTTAACGGATAAACAATTTCACTCATAGAAAACCTTAGAAAGGAAAAGGCCGCCGAGGCGGCCTGTTAAATTAACTCAAGCCCAAAGCCTGCTTAACATCGTCCAAAAGATCTTGACCGTTGACTTTGCAGACATAGTTGAACTTATCGACTTCAAGAACTTCTTGACCATCAATGTAGATCTTGATGTACGTCACTTCGAATTCTTCTTCCGAGTCAGTTGAAGCGCCGAGCTCAAAAGTGCCTAACGCCAAACGTTTCGGAGCACACTTAATCGTGCAGCGAACTGGAACGATTGTGTTGGTGTTACTGGCGGGATCGTAGACCTCCATCGCACCCCGAAGATCAATTTGATGGTAGGTGTGGACGAATTTCTTAACGGCGTCCTGTCCAATTGTTCTGTAGTGCAATGTCATTGCCATACTTTGCAATTGGCCCTTGACCGGCAAGTCAGACTCTCCGAGCATTCCGCCACCCTTAACGGTATCGGTCAGGAAGCTCAACTCAGGAAGATCGACAGTGACTGCACCGATTTGAGAGTCATCTTCGTCATAAGCTCTAAAGTCGTTCAGTCTTTCGGGAATTTTATTAACCATTTTCTATTCTCCTTATGCGAACAAAGCTTCAAGAGCAGACGGGTCATACTCAAGATCAAAGATGATTTCGCGGTTCGGACTGGGCGGAGTCAAATGAACTTTGAATTTCGCGATACCATCCATCAAATCGAGCGTCGTATTGTCTTCCTTGCGGAATTCAATGTACCCACCTAAAAGAGAACCACTGGCAACCAAGCCATTAAGCCAAATATTTCCGGAGTCCACAACAGTATCAATTTGACGTCTGTTCAAAGGTGCGTCAACGCGTTGCCAGAACGTTTGAATCAAGGTGTTGGAAACCCAACCGTACATTCTGCGAATCGGGATGATGTTGTCTTTCACGTCAGTGTTGCCGGGATAGCAGGCTGTTTGACTGCCCCAGAACTTCCACCCCCCGGTGAAGTTGATCGCTGTGGTGACACCTTGACTATTGAGATAAGCGCCATCATCAGGACCAATTGTGACCTCCGTGCCGTCTGCAAGAACTGTCGCAGTCATCTGCAAGTTCTTGTTAGAGGGGCTCACGTACGGGATATCTCCGTTATTGGCATCTGTGTCAGCCATCAAGACAGCCGCTTGCGTGGACAAGTGGTAAACCGTCCCGTCCATCGAAATCAAAGGCCAACAGACAATCTGATTCGGATCCACAATATTGTTTGTGTTCTTCCATTCGGCAACATTTGTGTAAGACTTCACCGATTCAGTCGGTACGTCAACTACACACACTGCCTTGAAAAGTGTATTAATGGAAGTACACTTCGCTGCCATAACTGCGGCCACGGAAGCTGAGTCAGAATATCCCGGTGCCAAAAGAATTCCGGGCGTCAAGCGGAAACGCGGGAAGCACTCATGAACGAGTTCAAAACCGCTCTTTTTGCCGCTCGTATCCACGCCACCGATAATTTCATCGTCAGTGACCTTACTGGGATCAAGCTTTTCTGCTGTGAAGGTTAGAGCTTCAGCTGTTGCACACTTAAATCCGTCATCATCACTCAAAGACGTAATGACAAGGTTGCCGTCACTATCAAACGATGCAACGAAATCCGTATCAGCGGTATAAGTAGTGCCGGAGGATTGCGCAAGTGTAATAGTGGACAAGATAATGCCGGTTTCTGCAATCGTTGCGGAGCCTGTCTTAGCATCCAAAGTCACGGTAGTAGTATCTGCCGTCTTTTTGTGCTTTGAAGGATCCAACACATTTACTGCAATGACCGGCTTGACAGAAAAGAGTGAGAACGCTGCTTGAGCGAATTCACTCAAACTGTATTCAAATTTATTCAGGCCGCTTGCCGAGTCAGTCTTGGCCGGAACATATCCGAAAGCTTCAACGAACTCATCGTAGCTATTGCACATAACCGGTTTATTGACATTGTTCGGATCCGTCATATTGACTGGAGCAACCCCTACAATAAAAGAAACGCCGGCAGAAACTTCCACAGGCGTTACTAACGATGTGGGGGTCTCCTGAGTGGTTACCCCATGGTTATAGGCCATTTTTTACTCCTGTTTGTTTTTCAAGGTTTTCAATTGAGTTAAGTGGTAATTGAGGATGTGACCTTTTTTCGAGAGATTTTTTCGAGCTTCTTGAAGTTCCGAGATCGGGACCATCAGGCCTGTGATATTCGGATACTTCTTGATGAGTTCAGAAACCGGGAACGGAAATTTCTCTTTTTCAAACACCGAATATGAATTGAGCCCTCGAATTGAGGGCCCGATGTAAATCACTTTCGGTTGAGTAGTCTCAACCACAGTTTTCTTTTTAGAAGTCATAAATTTCTCCATTGTTAGGCAGTTCAGGTTTTGGACTTCGGATAATCCATTCGGTTTTCATATCGACTTGCCAAAACGGCCAGGCCGGTGAGTCGTATCCTTCCCATTTAATCGGGAATTCAAGCTGATACTTTTTTTCAAGTTGAAGGTCTGGTAATGTGCACAAGGCTTCACGGATTCGGGTCATCACATTCAACGCATATTCGTGTCCGATGGCTTCTTTTGAGTAAGTCCCAATAATGATTGCCACGGTTACAACAGTTGATTCTCTATCCGTCTCCGCACTTTCCGGTCTCACTAAGACAAACGGATAAAGGTCTTCATCGGATACTTTCTCCTTTGTTGTTTTCGGAGGAAGATAACCGTTGATGATCTGAAGTGGTTTCCCTTGCCCATCAATTTCGCAAGGTAAAAGAAAGTCTTTGAGCTTTTTGGCCAAAAAAGACCGAATAGCCTTTGTCAAAAGATTTTCAACCATTTAACCCCTCTTTTTCTTGATGAACTCGTTGATTGCGTAACCTGCTTCATGGTCAATGCGTTCAGCGAAGGTCTCTTGCATGACATTTCTGACATTGCGAGAAATTTCATCATTTGAAGCAATAAGCGGAATCGCAGGGCCGTAAGCCTCTTTGACCGGTAATGATTTTGTCCCAAGGCGTTGCAAGATCTTTCCTTTGAAGACAAAACTACTGCCCAGTCTCTTTGTCCCACCATTTCGCTTAACTTGCACTCTTACAGGTTTTCTTGCGTTACCTGTCGTGTCGGTTTTAGGGCGAGTCTTGTACTGAACAAGAGGGAGCATGGTCCCTTTTCCGATGACAAGCGCTTCTAAACTTCCAACTGAGGCTCTTTCGATGGTGAAATGTCGCCTAATAGTAGAAGCTTTTAGAGTGTACTCATTCCGGATGGTGGCTACTGCTGCAGCCCGACCTGCTGTTGCAGCACGATTCATTGCACGTGAAACGGCTTTTTCGTACCCCTTAGGGATTCCTCTTAAAGCCTGAGCTACACGATTAAGCTGCAGCGTGCTTTGTCCATCGGAGATGATGACTTCAAAAGGTTTACTCATTGCTTATTTGCATCAGCAACAATAACCAAGACTCCCATTTCTTCGTTGACAGATTGAACAATGTGGTTCGATCCGTCAACTTGGATAAGATCTCCTTCTTCAGGAGTCAAAATGTCGCCTGTTCTCACGTAAATCTTTAGTTGATTCACAAAAACGCCTACATACGAATCTTCGCTGTGGGCCTCATTGATGACTTTGTCCAGTATGCAGCGAACCTTATCACCGTTGATTACATGTTCTTCTGCGAATTCCTCAGAATTCAGAAACACATCCTCAACATCACTTTGAACTAAATCTTTAAACCAACTCATAATAAATCAGGGGACCGAAGTCCCCCTGGTTAAGCTTATTGGCCACCACCTGAAGCTTCTTGAACTGCGTCGGTCAAAATATCGCCGAAGTAGCTGAAGCTTTCTTCATGACGAACAGCAACATCAATGGACTGCATGGCTCGAATTTCTACACCGCCACGACTAAAGGCCGTGTCACTGTACGGATTAGCCAAAATTTCCAAAACACCCCATTCGCCGATGAGAATATCGGACCAATTACCAAAGAAGAGTTCAGAACACTTAGCAGAAGCCGTACCCTTAGTAAGGTTAGAACGACATTGATTGCTGCGAGCCATCGGGTAACCGTTGACTTCACCCGGAATACCATTCTTGAAACCACCGGCAATAGCTTTCCAGACGTAATTGCCATTGCTGTCTTTGAGTTTCTTCAAAGCACCGATCGTCTTAGCATTAGCTAAATACGCCATGCTTCGAACATCAGCATTAGCGTCAGCCACTGCCGTTTCCATATCGATCAAGTGATCGAAGGTAATGGCACCGCCATTTGTACCGCCAACAACCTTGTAAATATTGCTTAAGTTTGCAATACCCTTCGGTTGACCGTCTGCACCGGTACCGGACAAAGCTGATAAGTCAACAGCCAAACCTAAAGAGGTCAACAAGTCCATTCGAACAAAATTTTCTGCGGAAATCGAAGACTGAAGCAAAAGATTTCGCGTAATGTAAGAACGGGCTCCGACAGTTTTTGGCGACATGGCCACCAAATCAAACGTACCGTTAGACTTAGTCACTTCGCCGTCTTCCTTGACCCAATAGGTCGTAGAAGCACCATTTTGACGCGGAATTTCGATGTTACCGCGCAAACCGGTCAAAAGCGTGGCACCCAATTGAAGAACCATGGACTTGGCGCGAAGCATTTCAATGAAAGAACCGGATAAGAGATCCGTTTCTACCAAATTGCCGCCATTAGCAGCCGTTCCGACACTATAGTCACGAGAACCTTGAATAAAGGGAATATCCGTCGGCATGAAAAGACCGGTCGTTTCCTTATTCAAACGGCGAGCAATCGTGCGGGAAATTTCACGTTCAAAACCTGCTCGGCTCCAATCACCGGTAATGGATGCGTTAATGGCACGAAGCAAGCTGTAATTTTGTTTTTCCTTCTCGGTCAAACCCAGTTCTTCACTCATGCCACGACCGGAGTCACCGGCAGGATCCATGCGTCGTGTTTTGAGTTGTTCCATCACCATGGCTCGAGCCTCATCAACTGTTTTACCTTCAGAAATCATTTGATTGCGAAGATTTTCATCCACATTGAAACTACGGCACATGCCATCAATTTCATTGATGCGCTGACGTTCTAAGCTGCGAACTTGTTCTTCATCCACAACTTTAACTTCCGGTTGTTTCGGTTCGTCATTCGTCTTAGTGACGGGTTCTTGATTTACACCTTCCGGCATCTTTTTCTCCTTAGGATTCACATTTAAAGATCTATAAACACCGACAGATGGATCCGCCGGTACTGTAACCAGTGACACTTCATGAATTTCCCAATCCGTCACTGTGCGTTCGTTTTCGCCGGACTCCTCGTATTTATAAACACGATAACCGCACGAAACATTGACTAAAACACGATCGCGAACGAGCTGAAGAGCCTTCTCGCCTTCTTCGGTCTTTGCAAAACGAACGGTCACATAGGTGCGATGTTCATCCTGCTCGATCTTGTCGACAATCCCTAACAGTCGATCCCAATCGTGATTAAATAAAAGCGACAGTGATTGCTGCCGCTTACCCAGTCGTAACGCTCCCTTTCGGTGACTCAGTATCTCGTAATAACCTCGAAAGATCTCTACTCGACTATCCGAGACCAC
Organism: Parasutterella secunda; assembly: GCF_016901835.1. Taxonomy (GTDB): domain Bacteria; phylum Pseudomonadota; class Gammaproteobacteria; order Burkholderiales; family Burkholderiaceae_F; genus Aphodousia; species Aphodousia faecavium. Next base: position 14,357 of record NZ_JACJKX010000007.1, read on the forward strand.
CGGAAAGCGAATACTTCTGTTTTCTTCATCAACTTGACCCTCACCTACTGTCAATGACCGAAAGAGAGTCTGATCCGAAGGACCTTCAGCATTCGGAATGAATTCCGGCATAACCCCTCCTATAAAAAAACCGGTCATTGACCGGTATCGTTTAAATTAGTTTCGTCAACCTTAGTTCCTGGTGACGACTGTTTAATGGTTGGATCAAACTGCAACCCCAATGCCGCAGCACCCTCTCTGTCTCGTTTGATGGCTTTATCCACATCCTCCCGATCTTGACCATTGCCGATAGCGGCAATAACGTCTGATCGAGACATAAATCCGTTGGCCACCGCCAAAGCATAGGCTTGAACTTCTTTTTGAGGATCAACCCAAGACCATCCGCGAGGCTTAAATCGAACGGCTTGATATCGTTTTTTGTTGCTGAAGTAGTCCGGAATATCTAAAACACCGGATAACACCGCTGCATCCAACCATCTTCTGTAAATCGGCGTTAAATAGTTTCGAATAAGCCAACCTTGCAGCACCCGCCAAAGATTTCTGTCATCAAGTAGCGCTAATCGACTGGAAGAGTAGTTGCTTTGACTGTAGTCTCGGCTTAAGGACTCATACGAAACCCCAACACCTGCAGCGACCTCTCTAAGCATGTACCGCATGAAAGGATCCAAATTAGAATTAGGTCGACTGGGAGCAAAACCGGTAAAAGTTTCACCACCATACAAGCGGCGAATCTCTCCTGGTTCTGAAGCGATAGTCTGCTCTCGTTTCCGAGGATCCTCCTGCATTTCATCCGGAGTCATGTCTTGTCGTTCAATGAACCCTAAAACATTGGCTGAAGCTCTCGCTGCAACCAACTCGGACTCTGTATACCCTCCCATATCACGCATTCGGCGCAAAACTGAGTGCATCCATGGCGTGCCTCGCGTTTGAGGCCAACGTTCAATCAGGTACAGGTGTTCAATTTCATCAGCCGGAATCCTTCTTAGTCCCGCTCCGGTAACAGATTGACCGACAAAGCTCATATCACCCGGATGAGCCCGACGCATCCAGTAAGCAACCGGTCGATTCCACTCATCCACTTCGACACCGAGACGAACGGTATGGTTTCGGCTTTGATAGATTGAAACCCCTTGATCAAAAATCAGATCCGGTTCAATGATTTCCAATGCAAGTGGGATTTTCCCACCGCCGAAAGCCATCGGTACCTTACGAATGAACGCCTCTCCATCCTGAAAAACCGCACCGATAACCAAACGGAGAAGGTCCGATAAACAAAGCTGACCAGCAGTGTGACAGGTCTCTTTTTCACTCCATTCTTTCCAGGCCTCTTCAATTTGATTATTCAAACGATCGTCTGACACTCCGTCATTGTTAAGGATCTGACATTGAATCCCAATCCCGGTACCAACAACGTTATCCTGAATAATTCGCCTTAAATTGGCTGCGTGCGGATTATCCCGAATCATTTGACGACTTCGGTTTCTCAAGGTGGTCAAACTACTGTAAAGCTCAGAATCTTGAGAAGTACCCGCTGCCATCCAATCACTCGTTAAACGACCTCCTTGCGCAGCAGCGTATTCACGGCGAATGATTGTTTTCTGAGGCGTTGGCTGCTTTCTTTTAGCTTTTGACTTTCTCATACAAACTTCACCACCTTCTTATAAGGATCTACTCCGTATTTATGGCAACGTTCAAAGTAAACTTGCTTTCGCCAGTAATTCACAAGATCAAATAACTCTTGAGCGTTATTAAACGTCAAAGATCGCGTGCCAATCGTATAGCTCTTAACCTTTGAACGCCCGTTTGTGTAATCAGCTAAAGCCTTTTCAGCTTGCTCTAAGCATTTTTCAGCCTCTGTGCGACAATCAAACTCATCGTCATCAAGAGCGGGAAGAACTGTAAATCGGTCAACGATTTCGCATTTCTGGAAGTCAGTTGCCGTTACTCTGAGCATCAAAACGACTATTCCCGGAAGAAGATCCTTTGATGTTTCGGGATCGAGATTAACTGTTAGCTTTGAGCCCTCTCTTTTGCTTTTCAGAGTCTGAACTTTGCTACCACCGGATCTCAAAAGAGCTTCAAATTTTGCGCCGTCAGGTAAGTTCTTTGGAATACTCAAAAACCAACACTTACTGTCACCGGCATAGATTGCTTCTACCATGTATCTTTCCTTCGTCTAAAGGCATCAAAGAAATTGTCTCTTTGTTTAGGTGGATCCTTCGGTTTTTCTTCAACTACCGGTTTAACTTCAACAGGTTCTTTTTCTGGTTCTGTCAACAGGTCAATCTGCAATTGCTTTTCCCGTTCAAGATCCCAACGTTGAGGAGTCCAAAGATTAAGTTTCAGAGACCTCGCTGCATGCAACGCATAAACTTCACAGTCCAAAGCTTCGTTACGAACCCCAGACTTCTTTTGCCAGACTCGCTTTTGTCGATTTGCGGAAGGAACTTTAACTTCACTGGTAATTTGTTCCCAATAATCCGATCGGACTCCTTTGTACCAGTGAACGCGTCCAGGTCCTCGCCCTGTCAGCTTGATGCGTCCGCCGTTGGCCTCTACACCCAAAATCAGATCTTTTGCTCGACTTGTGCCCACAATGAAGGGCCTTAAACCATATTTGTAAGCCTTTTGTTTGCCATCTAAATCAACAGAAATTTTTGGTGTCGTAAAGATTTCCTTTTCTCCGCTGATCTCAGAAGATCCTTTAATGGCCATGTAGCCTCTTACAAGACGTTTACGAACGAAGGTATAAACCGCATCACTTGTTTGACCATCTGAAGAGTCAATAGACGCTGCTCTAATACGAACTGAGGCACCATTTGAAACTTTGAATGTTCGGTTCAATAGCTTATCCAGATCTAACCAAGCTCCCTTCTCCGGAACAATCGTCTGCCCCTGGATCTCACCCCACCAGACCAGCCATGATTCTTCTCCCGGTCCCCATGCCCGGATAATGACGGCCAAACGATCATGCTGAACGTCAACACCCGCAGTTAATACACAGCCAACCTCAGGTACTGTAAACGCTTCGTAATCTTCAGCACGTTCTTTGAGAACATCCGGCTCCGGTAAACCGCTCTTATAGGCATAGGGCAAACCAAGCTGCGAGTTATAAAAACTGCGCATTTTGGTGTCATCACCTTGATCCATCAAGTGTTTAGCCGAAAGATATTTCTCCAGGATATTCCGGAAGCGAGATCCGGGAAACGGGCTGTAAAGCTCATTGATGTAAAAGCCTGCAGTACCGGTAAAGGTAGCTGTTGCTTTCCAAACCCCTTTTCTTACCGCCCTATTCTTTTTGGTGTCATCCCAAACAGATCCGCAATGCGGACAAACGTAAACGGCCGAGTCAAGATTTACATGACCATACACTTCATGGTTTATATTCTTGTCTTCTTGCCAATGAACGTCTTCCCACTTCAGCACAACTTCCTGACCGCAATCCGGGCATGGAACGAAGAATTGTCTTTTATCGGACTCCTTATAGGCTGTTTCGACAGCAGAAAAACCCTCAACAGTGGGTGTCCCACCATAAAGGACCTTTGGTCTTGCAAAGGTTTTCGTTCTCTCAATAAGCAGCGTAATCGTGTCACCCTGCTCTTTGATGTTATCGTTACAGTCATCCGGCTCTTCAACGCAAACTACAGGTGCCGGAGTTGACTTCACGCTTGAAGGCGAATTTGAACCTACAAGTTTTAAAAAACCGCCGGGATAGCCTTTGTAATTCCAGCGGTTGTTTTTATCTCTCCTGGATCCAATCGGGATCTTTTCCCTCAAATGAGGGGAGGCCTCAATCATGGGCACAAGTTTTTCATCATTGAACTCTTTCGCAGCACCTTCTTTTGCAAACATAACAATGATCGGACAAGGATCTATGTCAATTCTTTTGCCAATGTAGTTGAGCAAAACACCGTCAGTCCATGCCACTTGGGCGCTTTTTTGTGCCACCACACGTGTAATTTTTGGATCATCCAGTGCCTGATGAATACCTTTCACCCAAGGTGTCAACGATGCGTTATATCGCCCGGGTAGAGCCGTGGATTTAGCACTCATTCCCCGAAAAGCTTCAGCCCATGCCGTTGTCCCCATTTTCACCGGCGGCTTCATTATTTCCGCCAAGCGCCGGAAGACTTCCTGCACGCCCATTGAGGTATCGAGATAAGTGGTTGAGGACATCGGTTGTGTGTTCATTCAAAATAGACACGTCAACATCGATTCCGTAAAGCGTGTCCAATTCAGTTTTTAGCTTGTCGTCTCGGGAAAGCAGCTCCTGGCGCATTCCCTGAAAAACGATAGAAAGTTCGGTCATCAAAGTTTCAACGTTGACAAGTTCTTTCTTCTTTTCTGCGAGCTGATACTGTTTGAGTTCGCGATCGACTCGCTCGGTCATGACTCGTTCTTTGTTCAAATCGTACTGACCGTCAATGCTTGCATGTCCGGCAGCGACTTCGCGCAAGCGTTTTATATACGCAAGCCGAATTTGATCGAGAGACAAGAGCTGCCACTCGACAATTCCCATTTTGTCTAACGTTTTTGAAACGGCTTGCTGAGTGATTCCAAGATGTTCAGCAATTTGAAGTTGAGTGGGCATGAATCACCTCGAAATACAACCCCCTTAGGATCCTGATATGTAATGGATTTTTGGGGTTCTGCGCACCCGCATCGTTTTTGTCCAGGAAGGACCCGTGCAGGTGCCGGAATAAAAAACGGGGCATTAAGCCCCAAAAACGCAAGGTGTATGAAAAAGACTTCAAACGACCCTAACGTAGCGAAATTGTTTGTCAATAAAAAACCCGCCGAAGCGGGTCATAGTTATCAATCTTTCTTTGCTGCAGACTCTGCTACATCCTTTGCTGTTTCTACTATTTCCTCAGATTGTTTTAATTTGTCCTTGGCCATACCAATAACTTCTTTACCAAAATCAGGTACACGCTTAAGTGCGTCTCGGAATTCTGCTGATTGAATTAGTTCATGAATTGGGCTCCCCGAAACACGTCCATCAACAAAACGCAAAGGGGCCTCATCATATCGGTCAATAGTTGAAGCCAAAATCCTTTTCTGAAGTTCTGGATCTTGTTGCTCTGCTTCCCTTCTAAAACCTTCATATGAAGCTGAAACAGCGGCTTTAAAACCGTAATCCTCTCCTAATCTGAAATAATAACCAACTTGTTTCGTAGCTAACCACGCTAACCAAATTGGAGCACCAATCAGTGTTATGGAAATTAAAAGATTTACCGAAATCACATAAGGATCACTAAAAAGTCCATCTTTCATTAATTCATACAACTGATCTGCTCTCCAGTACGAGGCTCCGACTGCCACGCTTAGAGATAAAATTAAAATTCCAGTCCAAATCCAACCTATAGTTTGAAGCTCGGTTTTTCTTTTTCCAAATGAACCGGCTAATCCAGTTGTCATTGATGCTGCGAGAGCCGAATCACACTTTCTCAAAATTTCTTCGATCTGTCCCTCGGTTTCCTTAATATATTCTCTATGATTTTCTGACTCTCGAAATATTTCGGAAATCACTTTTTCTTTTTCCGTAGAACTTTCGTGCAGTGTAGTTATGTCTGTATTAGCCTTCTTAAGTGACGAAAGCGTTTCAGGTAATTCTTGAGCTGCAGAGTCAGCTTCTAAAATTCGTTTAACAGATTTATCAAGATCACCTACTTCATTTTCCATGCCATTAAGGCGAAGTTTTAACGCTTCTATTCGGTTTGATTCGGCTTTTGAATCCTTTTGAAGTCGTTTACTCGGAATCCCAATTCGCGATTCATCAAGTAACCAATGAATCTTGTTAAGTGTTATATAAAATGATGTTACAGTAGAATTCCAATAGTTAGTGTCATATAAAAAGCGAACAGATTTTTTTGCCCAGTGATTCAAAGCTTCGGCATATTTTTTAATCTCTTTTTCAAACTCTTCGGTTTCTTCAAATTCGTACTCTCTTATGTAATTAGATAAGGAATCCAGATCAGTAATAAGATCACGCCAATAAAATAAAGGCGCATGCTGGCTCAATACAGAAATTGATCTAACCTCAGATTTAAAAATGTTTTCTATCTGCTTGGATGTTTCAGTAATTGCTTCCTGTAAAACATCTAAGGATCTTACTTCAATTTCATTTGTTTCCATAAACAAACTCCAACACTGGTTGGAGCTTAACGGTTAATAACGATTCCTATACATAAACCTGCAAAGAATCCAAAAAGTGTCCAACCAAGAACTAAAAAATAAATTCCGAGGGGATTCATTTTACAAACCTTTTTGTTATGAAAAAAGCCCTCCGGCATGGCATTCGGAGGGCTAAGAACTTGAGGTACTTCGCATGGCCTCGGGCCTCTCGACCCAACCTCTCACGAAGCACAGCTACAGATCATTTCATTGGTTCCCTAATCCTGATACAGTACGAATGAGCAGAAAAACGTACCAAAAATAAGGAACCAGTGAAATGAACCCGTTTTATGATGCTATTAGAAAGATCAACTCTCCCGAATTTCAGGAAGCGCTAAAAACAGCGCGTTTGGCACAAAGAGCTATCGGACAAATTGATCCAAGGGCACTAAGCACGGCATACAACTTATATCGCAATCAAAAACATAACCTCTCACTAATACAGGAAATCCATAAAGCTGGCGGTTTCAATAATCTTTCGCAAGTTTTTGCTGAGTTGAATCAATATCGACAAATAAGGGAACAAATCTCAAAAAACTTTGATATTGATGATTTCGATAAACTATCTTTAGCTATCAATGATGCAACGCATTCCCCGACCTTTGCCACAATTATTGAAAAACCGGAAACTGTAGAAGTAGAAGATATTATTCAGGATTCCCATTTTGAAAAATTCTTCAGTTTAGCTAAACACTATGGGATTGAACCTAAAGACATGGTGAATTGGCTAATTGAAATTCTTGCGATTATGGTTCCATTGATCTTTAGCCTTCTTAATAACAGCAGCAACACCAACGTCACCATCAATAATCAAATAACTATTTGCCCTTCTTCAAATAGTCAACCTCAGCTAGAGCCTGATGCAACTTTCGAAGAAGCTCAAAGTAATCCTGCTCTAAAGTCCGAAGATGTCTAATCAATTCGGAAAACCTTTGAGTTCTGTCATAGAGTCTAAACAAGATACAGGTCAATGCAATCAAAATCAGGATATTTATAACTGTAACAACCGTGTTCGGACTCATTGATTGACCCCTAAAAAAGCCCTCCGGATCACTCTGGAGGGCTGAGATTGTGTTTGAGGTACTTCGCATGGCCTCAGGCCTCTCGACCCAACTTCTCACGAAGTGTAGTCATAATAGCTCACTTTTGTAACAGTCTACTAATTCACTTTTGTTATTTCCATCCTACATCTTCATCTGCTTCAAGCGAACTCAACTCTGATTTTCTTGCTCTTTCGACATCGTGTAGGGTTGATCTCTGAATGTAAGGTGCTTCATACTTCATCAACTTCACCATCAAATAGAACATCTGAGACAGTTTCGCAAGACTGAATACACAAAAGGCAAAGATTAATGCAGACAAAGCCAAGTCTGACTGTTCCCAAAGATTGTTCAATTTCTCACTTAAAACAACATAGACAATCAATACAACCTCCAAACTAAGACAAGAGCCTGCACAAATTAAAAGGTCTTTACAGAAATCCGACAAAAGAGTTTGCCCCGGACGATTATGCTTAGGCATCTCATGGAGAAATCGAACAACACTACTTCCGAAGAGGAAAGCCAAGGAGGAGACATAAAAACCGAAAAATACAGAGAACATCACCCCTATTAACGAAACGGCATCAGGATTAAGACCAATTTCGAAGTAATACGCCAGTACACCAATAAGCAGTGAAGCACTGACAATTAGCTTATTGTCGCCCAGCATCGTCTAGCTCCAATATGCGTTTGATTAGCTCATTTTTGACAACATTAGGATCAAACAAGCCACGATCGGCACTCTTTTCAACCAAAACTGAAATCCGCTCGTTGAATTGAGTAGGGTTAAAGACCTTTTCAATCGCTTGATCTCCAACACCAGAGCAAATCAAATTGTCCAAGCTGTTTTGAAAATATGCTTCTTCCAGAGACTTCAACCCCTTCAAGAAACCTCTCTTTTTAGGTGAGTCAAAAACAAGTTTGAGCTGGAAGGACTTGAGATCGGCCATCTCATCGACCGCAGAAATCTTAAAAAAGTCAGAGTTAAAAAGAGTAGGTTTAGCAGTAAAGCTTATCTGACCGACCTTTTGGATGATAGACTCAAACTCTTCAGGACTTTTGTATACATTACTCAACTCCCAAGTTATACCATTAGTCTTGGTAGTTTCATTGAAAAGCTCAATGATCGCCCTGCGCTTTTGAAAATCTGATATGTAAAACTCTCTTTTTTTCATATCGTAGAGGCAAAAGACTTGGTTTCGCAACTCAGTCTCATTGGCTGTTCGCGGGTTTTGTTCTTCGAGTACCTCTCCTTCTGGACTTTCGACTGCGATTGTCTCAGCCAAAGGAAAGGTCAGTCCTGCCTTAATAAACCAGAACCAAAACCGATCGCCTGCCTGCGCTTCAATGCTGCAGATCAAATCTTTTCGACCAACTTTATGCAGGTGACCACCGATCTTACTGTTCAATAGTAACAAGTCATCAATATCAGGATCCTTCGGGATTCCGTCTTTATAAATTGAGAGCACATTACGATAAAATCGGAGCATTTGGAAGTTTTCCAGAAAGTTACACTCTCTGTAATTATAAATTCCCATAATTACTATCCTCTACCAACTATGTAACACCACCAACTAACATGGCCCTACTACAGAACATCATCAAAATCGGTACCAATATTCAAATATGCAGCAAGGTACCGATCGGTCAACTCAAGTTTTCTATAAAGTGACACTCTCGACATTTTGAGAAGCTTGGCATTAACTTCCATCGTTCGCCCTTCAGGATCTAAATAAACCACTTTGATAACCGCCTTCAAATCTGATGGAAGTTGAGCCACCGCTCTATCAGTTTCCAAAGCTTCTTCTGTCCCGGCAGCAATCGGAGCCATAGTTACCGGCACACCATCTACTCTTACACTCATTCTTGGACTTTTAACCGTACCGGCTTGAGCAACGGTGAAGTACCACGTTTGCCAACGCTTTAAACGCTCCTCTATTTCTTTGATACGAGCCATCAATCGTTCTCCGCAATGCCGGTAATGGTCTGAATCAAACCTACAGCCCTCTGCATGTCAAAAAGATGAACCTCCGGAGCGGAAACCGTCACTTCCATTCGCAGCGTTTCGTGACATTTGGCTAAGAGCGCATCAACATGCTCAAACGCTTTTTCACACTTAGCCATCTCCTCACAGTCACCATCAAAACGAGCTTCGTTGTAGTGATCGGCCAAAGTGCGACGGTAAATCATCAGTTTTTCATACCAGTAAGCCCTTTGAGACTGATCATTGAGCGTTTCACTCTGAGAATCCATGAAAACGTAACGAATTTCAGCCATAAAAGTCTCCGCTTCAAAGACTGTGCATACCCTGTGCAGGGTTTGTGCAGGGGTTGTGCAGGGTTTTAAAATAAACTTTCTTCCGTTTTTTCAACAAGTTATTTAATACTGTGCAGGGTGTGCAGGCTTTAAGCGAAATTGTCCGCGCATATACACGCGCGTGGACGCACCCGCGCCAGCGCGCACACGCAAGAGACTTTTCCTTTTTAGGGTGCACAGCCTGCACAATGTCATTTTTTCTATTAAAAAACAACAAATTACAAAATTTCACACCCTGCACAAACCCTGCACACGTGTCTGCACACCCTGCACAAATTCTCAGTTGTGCAATGCTCAGAAAAAGGCAAAAAATCGTCAAAATCCCAAACATCAATACTCTCCAATACGGATATTTTTAGTGTTTTTAATGACTTTTAACTGAAATTCACGCACGTAGCATGCAATTTGATCATTTTCAGAATAATTCTTGAATTTATCTCTCGGACACTCCGGAAGGTAAATTGTCAACTGCCTAGAATCGAGCATGTCACCGTATGAGTTCTCTACACTCAACTCATCAATTCGTTGTCCGGGAGCGAAAATTTTCACGCGCTTGCGAGCCGAAGGCATGAAATGACCCAAAGCAATACCAAAGTTTGTCATGTTGGGTAAGAAGCGCTCACCGTTTTGTTTCGCCCACATCTGAAAGGCTTGATACAAGTGGATGATGGCCACCGGCCCCACCGGATACTCCGTATCCCCATTTAACCAGTCCTCAATGAAACGGCGATCTGCGCTCACACCCATTCGGATCAGCTCTTGATGTCCCTGTGTTTCCAATGGTTTTGTTGAAGGTGCAAAATCCTGCAACGGATAGTCCAAAAGATACTGGTAGAAAGCCTCCACGCCACCGCTATTCGCCTCAGCCGCGAGTGCGTCAAAATACGCCTGGGGGTGACTCTGATTGACGATCACACACATATGGCGTCGATCCATCATGTCAAGCAGTAAAGGTTGATCTTCGTTTGATAGAAAAACAAAGTTGGTTAAATTCGGCTCTTTCCACCCGGCAATGTTTTTCTCATTGAGTTGGTGATAAAGACCGGTAATCATGGTCTTTAACTGATTCTTTAAGATGCGGCGGTCAGCACTGGCTACCACTTCATCACCGACACAGTAGAGCTTATGAGACAACCACGCATTAAACGATGACTGCAGCATGGCTTGATTAATCGTGTCGCTGTAAAGCGGTCCATAGATACGCTGCATGATCTGTTCAAAGAACTGGTTCTTGCCCGTTCCTTGTCTGGATCCGTAAAAGAGCAAACACGTGTGCATCTTGGCACCCGGGTGCTGCAGAGGATAAGCCAGCCACTTGGTGACCCAGTCAAAAACCGTGTCATCACGACCACACAGGTTATAGAGGTGCTCCACGATCAGGTGACAGGACTTGCTCGCATCCGGTTTGATGGGCCACCCCTTAAACATATTGATGCAACCCTCTGGCACATTGCCGGAGGGAATAAACACCAGATCCTCATCCGTGGCCGACTTACGCTTAGGCGACTCCAACCATAAGTCAATGGCGTTCTTGCCCCACCAAGGTCGGAGCTTGTCTAATTTGACGAACTTGCACTTCTCATAATCCCAAACGTCATCACGACCATACATGAGCACGTAACGATCGCAGAGATAATCAATCGAAGCGCGACCGGCTTTCTTTGCCTTACCATCACCGATTGGATTCAGTTTGGAAGCATCCAGTTGCTTAGTGCAAACCTCTGTTCCCTCTTCCACTTCCAAATCATTGAAATCGGTACCCTTACTACCTTTAGTCGAAAAGACCGGAAAAACCACACAGCAGTGATGTTTTTTAGCGGCAGCCAGGGCTTTTGTTTTGCCGGCATTGGCAAAATTGAGTTTGTGCTCAATCTGTCTGCCATCCAATGTGTATTTCACATATCCCGTGACGCTCTGAGAGCCGTCAATTCGAGCATAACCTACATCTACTTCAATATCGCCGTATTGTTCGGTGTGAAAATACTGTTTTTTGCCCTTGGAAGTCGCAGAAATTTCAGGCTTTACCCCGAACTTTTCAAAGAACGCTCTGGCACGAATCAAAACATGGCGATCATCATCACCGGCAATGACGATTTTCGCATCCGGCATCTTTGCCCGGATCCCTGCGATCACCGGCTCAAGATTACCGGCATTAAATGCAACGATGACCGGAAGCTTAGTGGCATGGTGCACACTGCAGCCTGTGGCGTACCCTTCAACAACGTAGACTGTCTGTTGCGGATCCTGGCTTAAGCTGCCAATTTTGAAATACGCCCCGACAATGTCAGAACCGGTAAGGAAAATCTTATTGACACCATCCTCATTTTTCTCCGGGAGGATGGTTTGCATACCTACCATCTTTCCCCGATACATAGGAATAATCATGTTCCCATGTATAAATCGGGCGCCATAGGGTTTAATCTTTTTATCAACACAGTATTTGAACGTAACCGGCACTTCATCATGAGCACGGGCCCACATCCATTCAGCGGTTTGTGCGGCTTTCTGTGCGCGCTCGCAAGCATCCTTTTGATTTCTGATTTGAGCTTGCTTTGCGAATTCTTTAGCTTCTTTTCGCTCTTCAGGTGTCCAGTTGTGAGTGGATGCTTTGATGATGTACTTTTCGTCACGTATGCCAAAGGCTCCGGAATAGTAGACTTTCCCGGACTTCGTGAAATTTTCATAAATGATGTACCAAGCGGATTTTTTATTCTTTTTCTGATCCGCCGGTTGAAACCGCTGAAACTTAGCCGTCCCCGCCTTCAGCTCATAGCCCGCCGGCACAAAGATGCCAACGGCAGCCATTTGGTCAACAATGTCCCTTAAATCCGATGCCATGCACCACCCCAAACTCTCTTAATGCCTAAACTGTAACAAAGACGTTAGACAGTCCGAAAATTCATTTTTTCTTGTTTTTAGAAAACGAAAATTGCCTTTTGTTGCTGGTTGCCAATACAAATAGCCTTGGCAAACCAATGCTGAAACAGCTTTGTAAAAGCTTGGCTTCGAAATCCCTAACGCCCGGCGAATCTCAAGCGCCCGCGCGCTGCCATGACTATCCAAAAAATCCACTATGGGCTTGTGCCACACTGAAGGACGGCCTACAGGTCTACTTTTTTGCATCGTCATCCTCCCGGACTTCGTAAATTGCAAAAGAGATCGCAAGGATCTTTTCAAGTTGCTTATGAATTCGGTACGCCTGGCGCTTGAGCTGTGCTTTTTCAGCACCGTCGATCTGACCGTCTCGAACAGAGAGCTCATACTCTTTGGACAGCTCTCCGAGCTCTTGCGTCAGTCGATTGAATTCAGTCAGAAGTTCAGAGCGGTCACGGATCCCTGCAGGAATGACCTCCAGGAACACACCCCCGGACTGGCGGGCGACCTCATTGGCAAAGTGCTTGGTACCGGAGAACTCCTGCATCAAAAGCGCGTCCTCAACCGAAACAGATTGCCCCTTCTTTTCGTAAATCCGGTTTTTCAAAGCGTCAAAGCTGTAACCCAAGGCTGAAGCCATCGCCACCAAGCCACCGGGGAACGCTCTACACATCGCAATGTACGTAGCTCTCATCATGTTGTCTCCCACCCTAAGCCTGGTTCTGGTGTGGTTTACCAGCGTCCGTTTCACCGCTACGCTTGAAGTTAAGCAATTGGGCACGAGTGACCGCGCCCTTAGTCGCTTCTTCAATGCGACTGGCGTAGTCGGTCTCGCCGGTCCAGTCTGTGCGTGGTAAAGAACCCTTTTCTACCCATCGGTAGATGGATTGATGCCTTACACCACAGGCTTGAGCCAGTTTGCACAGACCGACAATTTCAATTGCTTTTGAGATTAAGTTTTCTTTCATAATCTCGTAATGTAGCCGAAAACTACATTATAAGCAAGTTCTAAAATGTATGAAGGTGCATACTTATGCCATGAGTAACAATCTCGAAGATTTCTCAATTCGACTTAACGAGATTTTGGACGACATTGGCGTACCACGAAGAGGTCGTTTAGTTACTCTTGCAAGGCGTTTTAACATCACTCATCCGAGTGCGAAAAAGTGGATGGATGGACAAGGCTATCCTGACACAGATCGCCTGATAGAGCTGGCAAAATGGGGCAATACAAGCCTCGATTGGCTACTCACTGGTAGAGGTCAGAAACGTCCTCAAGACCTCAATGCATCGCAAGAGTTTCAAGATACTGTAGAACTTCTCAGGAAAGCCAATCCACAGCAATTAAAAATGATTAAAGCTGTGGTAGAAACTCTCGTTAAACAGTCTTAAATCGCTACATTCTTTTGATTTATATCAATAATGTAGCTAAAAGTTACTCAGTGTTTTGTTGCTTAAAGTAACATTCTTTCCATCAACAGATGGAGAGAAAAATGTCTGTCAATTCTTACAACCCCAATTCCCCTGCCACGGTCAATGCTCTGACCCAAGCACAACTCTTAAACGCTCGTATTGATACTTTGATTGAAAAGCTGCAGAAGTCCAAAGATGAGTTGGATTCATTCATCAAACTGGCTTCCACCGGCGCGATCATCAGCACTTTGTCCGCTCCGAAAACGGAAACCATTGAAGAAGCTGCTTATGCACTTCGTGGTGCTCAGGCAATCGGCGATGCTGCTTACATGACAAGCACAGCGATCAAGAGCTGCACGGAAACTTACAACAATTTCTGCCGTCTGGATCTCCCCAAGGCTGCGTAACGACTAACGGCCCGGTTGCGGTTGGTCCTCCGAAACCAAATCCTTAACCGCCAAGAGGGAGCCGGGCCACCCATTTCAAGGACAAAAAAAATGCTAAGCAATCAAGAAATCTGGATTGGATTCGTCAAACGAGTCTTTGCAACCAGTAGTGACCTGCAATCTGCAGCTAGGCGTTTACACAAAGGACACGATTTAATCTTTGGCGAAAAAGCAACTAAAGATTCGCAGACCTTGGAAGAAAAAGATCGCGCCAAGAGAGCGATATGGGCGGCATGTTTGAAATGTGCAGAAAACTCTGATGAGTATGTTGATGATGTGGCCGCTCGATTAATAAAAGCGCACAACATTATTTTCAAAAACAACAACTAATTTTACGGCCCAAAGTCGTTACCTTTGAGCAATTTCTGTTCCCTTGAACTACCTGCGATGGCGGGCCACCAGACACCATGAAAAAGAAACCTCAAATGAGCATTCGAGCATACCGAGCCGCACTCTCTGAACTCTTAGAGAGCACCAGCCTAACAATTGCATCTGAAGTGTGCTTCAAGCTTTGGGATGACTATATCTCTAACGGGATCTATTTAAACCCGGAATACGTTAAAGCCGATATCGCCTGCGCAGAAGGTCACTTAACCAACCCACCGGAAGTTCTCCCTGAAGAGGGAATAGAAATCAATCCCGGCAGCCGATGCTTTGCTTTCTACCTCTGTGATGACCAGCAGCGCGGCTGCCTCATGCAGACCGAACTTCGTCTAAGCAATCGTTTGACGACTTCAGAACTGAGACAACACAAAAAGAATGTTCTGAGCTTGATCCGGTTGTTCGGACGATATAACCCCTATTTTGGAAGGAGAGGTGTTCATGCTTGACCTTGAAGATGAAATCGAAAACGCCAAAGAACCTCCCACTGTCAGTCTGCGTGTTAACAACGACACGAAACTCGAACTGTGGATTTGGACCAAAGAGTATGAACCAGAAAAGTTTTTACTGATTGCCAAATTGGTCAAAGACGGCGTCACTTACCGTTCCTGGGCCGATGCAGTCCGGGATTACATAGACATGACGCACCTGCGCAATTGGATCCTGAAAGATTGCGAGGATCTGATGGATTCAAACGGCTTGGATCTCATATTCAAATTTATGAACCGGTACAAGTACGAGCGTCCGGCCAAGGTTAAGCATGTTTATCAAGCATTGCTGTAGGAGAAAAGAAATGACAAATGCACAATTTTTTTGCTTAGGTTTTCAACTTCTCATGTTGATGGGTAGTGTAATTTTGATGAACCAAGGAATCCATAAAAAGCTGCATTCTCTCCAAAACGAAATCTTTGGATTGGAAGTTGATTTATCCAATTTGATTAAAAAACTAAATGGTATCCAATGTTTGGCCTCTGGACGTGGAACATACACGGATGATGATTCAACTATTAACTCCTCTGAGAAAGAAGATACAAAAGAAAAATCATCTATGGGAGAACCTTCTTTATAAAGCTTTGAGCTGATTTGACCTCCGGCAATTTCAATTTTCTTGATGCTAAAAGGCCATTCTTCAGCAAGGATAAGGATGTTTAATACAAAAGTTCTATCTTGAAGGGCAAACGGAGTAACCGAAAGCCTACAAGCAAACCGATTTTCTTTTTGAAGATTGTGAATCATATTTGCAAGCGTCAACAAGACGGTTAAGCCTGTAAACAAGGCAACTAAGTCCATTAAGCCCTCCTTGTGGTTTGTTTATGAATTTGCAACTCACATTCTACAAGGAGGCATCTGAACAAAAGGTTAGAAATGAAAACAGTTAAAAAAGTGATTCATGTCCAAAGAACCGATCGCCGGATCTCAATGATTGCCCGGCACTATGGCGTAACTCATCAGCTCAATAAAACAATGGAAGAACTGTTTGAGCTTTTTATGACGATCCTCAAACTCCGCTTGATGATCTTTCTCGGCCGGGAGAAACAAGCACATTTTGAACACATGTATGAAGAGATGAGCGATGTCCGCATCATGATTGATCAAGTTGAAGTTTTAACCGCATCCACAGCTCGCTGCAGAGAGATCCGAGAGAGCAAGTTAGAACGGCAGTTAACCCGAATTCAAACGGAGGCGAAATGAACCACTTCCAAGACTTTATTTCGTTTTTCTTAATACTCGCAGCCATGATTTGCATATTGTCGATGCTTGCTGGATTTTTCTTAGCAATCGGCATGCACATCGCTGAAGTCTTTATTGGTGCGTAGGAGAAGTCATGTATTGGCAGTCGTTAAAAAAGATCAAACCGGATCCGCAAAAAATTCTTTTCTTACACGTCAACGGGATCTGCTATTTCGCTAAAGCAGCCATTCTCAGAGATGGCCAAATGATTTTTGCTGTGTCTTATACGTTTAAAGCGCTGCTGGACATCAAAAATGAAATGCTCCCGTTCTTTACGTTTGAGCAACTCTGTCGCCGAAATGCTTTTTGGTCACTTTACTCAAAACCGTAGGTAATTCAATGAACTGGCAAATGATTCACAACGTTCCCCCGAGCAAAGGATCCCTTTTCGTTTTTCTTTCAAGAAATAAGGAAGCTCAAGAAATTTTCTTCGGTGTCTTAATCAGTGAGGATCTCGTTTTATGTGGTCAATCTATCCGAGAACTTAAAACACGACCTACATTGACCTTCCTTAAAGAATTGATCAAGCATTCAAAAAATGACAAGCCAATTTGGTGGTCACCATTTATTTTGCCGTGAGGAAAAAATGGCATACGAAGTTAGAAATATCGCAAAGATGGCAGATGACGAACTGGCCAGAAGAAAGGACGTTTTATCCTATTTCAGGATCTCTCAGGCTACGTTGCACGACTGGAGAACCAGGAAAGGTTTCCCTAAACCCGTCAATGGCAATGCTTCAACCCCCTACTGGAGGGCTGGAGATGTTAAAGCGTATCGACCGGGAAGCTGAAACGACAAGGGCCTCAAATGAGGCCCAATGAGTAACTCAATTTATATGGGAACTGTGGGTTAGCGGATGCGTTCAGAAATCCCAGCATCTTTCAATGTTTTGTTAGCTGTAAAACGAGATTTGGTATGACGATCTACTGTCACATTAACCTTACCATTTCCCCAAATCTCATGATCCCCTTTCCCGTGACGAACTAAGTAAAACCCGTACCGTTTTAGGATCTCTACGACTTTATTGTAGAAACCATTCATGATAATTGATGAATAGGACGTAAAACGGGATCAAGTCTAACTTTGTCGTCAGTCTTGCCTAAGCAAATTTCTTCAGCTTCCTCGAGGGCAATTCGAATTTCCTTAAAGATGCCATCCCAAGTATCCGACTCCACTGTAAGTCCAAATTCAGGCAAGAAATCATCGCTCGTGGCGACAAAAACCTTCGCTTCATCGTCATACATAACGAATACACGCACACGAAGGGGCAAACCCAAACGGGCAAAGAACTTCCACCCGATAAAACCGACCGGGTAAGCAAATCTCATAATTACTCCTCCTTGATGTAGGATGAGTATAAATACATAACTAGACGTTATACAACTTTTAACGGCCTAAAATTGCCAAAAAAACCGAATCTAAATCGTACAAACTTTTGTTCAATCAGAGATGTAAAATTTTTAAGTTTTTGATTTTATGATAAATACGATGCCGATCCCGGCACCAAAAACGCTTAAATAATCAAAAACTTTCTTTGGTTATTTAAGCGTTTTTCTTTTCAGACAACCTTCTTTAATCCCCGATTCCTCTCCTCGACTAGTATATCGAAGTTTTTTAACGAGATTGAGAAATTTCAGCGACATCCAGATGACAAAGTCCCCCTGAAAGCGACCTTTTCTATCTCAAAACAGGCGAGACAATCGCTTCCCTTCCGAACTCAAATCCCTCTCGATTTAACATTGATTGATCGGCACGATCTCTCGTTCGGTCATTTAAGTTCAATATTATTTTATATTTATTAAACAATTTAATTAACTGTTTTTTAATATTATAAAAATATTAAACAGCCATTATCATTGTTTAGATTGCATACTGAGAATATCCACGACCTCGTACACACTGGCATAGCCGCGGGCAAAACCCTCTTTAGAAGGTCCACAATCGGTAACAATCATTTTGACCTGAACCGGCGTGCCGTTTTTGATACCTTGAGTGATGGCATCATAGCGCTCATAGAGTTCACCTGTTTTATCAACAACCCAAAATTCGGATGAACTGCCGACAGGCTTAAAAGAGCGCACTTCGTGCGCAATCACAAGTGTGCCTTCCGTTTCAAATGCTTTTGAGTCGGAGTGAACAGAAGGTGTCTGACTCGTGCAAGCGACCAGTATCGGCAAAAGAGCCGACGCAACCATGTAGGCGATCTTTTTCATCCGTCCTTCTCCTGTGTTCATCTGTCTTTCTCTATTTATTTTAGAAATAGACAGGGCGGAAGGGGGAAAAATGTATTGCTAAATGTCACCCCTGTCTTTTTCTCTTTTCCAGTACTTCCAACTGCTTTTCCTGAATGGCGGCCTGCTCCTTGGCGCTTGCCGAATGCGTGACGAGATAGACACCGGCAAAAATCAAAAGAACGGCTAATGCTTTGGTCCACGACAGAGAATCGAGTCCCATGGCCGCTGCTGCCAAACAGCCCACAACCGGTTGCACATAGTTATACATGGCGGCCACCGTGGGCTTTAAGTTGCGCTGCCCGATCACAATGAGCAAATAGGAACAAAAGGTGCCTCCCACGACCACATAGGCGATACTGAGCCACTCATGAAGGCTCAGGGATAGCCATTGAGTGGTTGCTAATGACGTCACGGAAAAAGGCAGCATACAAAGCGTGGCAAAGGTAAACATCCACTTCATGGTCGTAAAGAGACTGTAACGTGTGACCAGGTCTTTGAATTTCACCACGTAAAACGCAAAACTCAACTGAGCGCTTGCGACCAACAGGTCACCCCAGACATTGCTTTCTATCGCGGGATTAGCCGCCACATCGGTTTTAGACAAAATAAGCGTCAATGCCCCGATGGCACCCATGGCAATACCGATGAATTTTTTAAGCGTAATCGGATCTTTTAGCAGAAATGCCGCCAGAACCATTGCCCATAAAGGCATACTGGAAGTCAGAATGGTCGCATTTCCCGGAGTCGTTAATCCGACACCGAAAATATAACTGCCTTGGTTGAGTGTAATGGCAAAAAGAGAAGCAAAAAACAACCGCAGAAGATCCGGTTTGGAAACGGTTTCGTGCGGAGCAAAAAATGACGCAAACCAAAAAAGAACCGCTGCCCCCAGCACGCGTAAATCCGTCAGAATCAAGGGGCTCACCAAGCCTCCCACCATGACCACTTTGGCAATCGGCGCCATCAAACCCCAAATGATATTGGCACCCGCTGCACAGCCGTGCCCCAGTAATGCTGACTGCCTGACCATAACGATCCTTTCCCTTTTGACCGAAAAAACGAAGCCATTATAGTCGTCACATCCGTCCATACCATTGCGACGAAAGGATATTCGGGCAAGTCCTCTATTTCGAATTACCTATGACTGGCTTAGAATGTCACTATTTGCGTTTCTACTAAAAGGCTCTCAATCATGATGAAGCAATCGCTTTGGGCTCTGGCGGCGGCCGCCTGTTTTTCATTCATGGCCGTGTTTGTCAAGCTCTGCAGCGGCCACTTCGGATCGTTGGAACTTGTTTTTTACCGATCCTTAATCGGTATCGTCACGATTTCCATGTTCGTGCATTCTCAGGGTCTTTCACTTCGCACAGAACACTTAGGCGGACACATTAAGCGTGCGGTTTTGGGAACCATTTCGGTCGGCCTGTGGTTTTTCACCATCGGTCAGATGCCGCTTGGCACCAACATGACCCTGATCTACACAACGCCGCTGTTTATGGCCGCGAACTTCATCATCCTCGCCTTTATTAAAAAAGAGAGAGCGCCTTGGGGCGTGATTCTTGCCATCGTTTTCGGTTTTGCTGGCGTCACGACCGTTCTGCAGCCCACCTTTGATGAGGGTTACCTGATTCCGGCACTCATTTGTCTTTTTGTCTCTTTCATTGATTTGATCGTGTACTGGCAGATCAAAGAACTCGGCAATCTCAAGGAACCCTCCTGGCGGATCGTCTTTTACTTCTCCACGTTCGGTGCAGTCTTCGGCATCTTGGGCAGCTACCTTCTTGAAGACGGCATGCATATGCCCACCCTCGAATCCGGTGCGTACCTGATCGGCATGGGTATTTGCGCCACACTCGGTCAGATCTGTACCACGCGCTCCTACGCCTACGGCAATATGCTCTTAAGTTCCTGCCTGGGCTTTTCGGCCATTCCCTTCTCCGCACTCATAAGTTTCATGCTCTTTAGCGAAACGGTTGCCATGATGGGATTAATCGGTATGGCCATGATCATTATTGCAGGCGTTTGCGCTACTATTTACACCAAACGGACGGAGGCAGCTAACAAAGCCGGTGAGGCTGCAGCCTCCTCATAAACATTTCCATTCACTAAGAGGTTTAAAAATGGATAAGAAAGAAACCCAAAAAGAAGTTCAAAAAGAACAGGCCCCCGTTCAACAGGAACCCAACGTTTGGGTGTGCGATGCCGTGGGCGTCACGCACTGCGATGTGAGCGACAAGGGCGTTATCTACACCGTTACGTGGACCGACTTTATGGGTCTGCAACATTCTGCCAAGATCAAACGCGAAGATTGCTACTTTGACTTTGTCAATGTTTTGAAGACCTTGGTCAAGGGCGGTTATCGCTATAACACGATGATTGCTCAGGCCCCTGCCATTATTCAACAACGCCTCACCGCTTTCCGTCCTTCTCAAGAAAGCGTGAAAAAGGCTATTGAATCCATGAAGAAATAATCGTTAAGATTGTTTCTCCCAGGCGAAGCCGCTCGGTTTCGCCTTTTTTTGTGTCCGGTAACGCAATGTGCTTATGTTCCGTGTCACGCAAAAGCGCTTCTTCGTCTATATTGGGATGTGTTGATCTGATTGAATGTAGGAAAGGCCATGACTGACTCCGTTTTTTCTTCCGTAAGCACGCTGCCCGATGATCCGATTTTAAGTTTAACGGGCAAATTTTTAGCCGATCCCCGAGACTGCAAAGTCAATCTGGGCGTCGGCATGTACCTCGATGAAAACGGTGTCACTCCGGTTTTGGATGTGGTCCGCGAAGCCGAAGAAGCCATTGCCCTCTCCCATCGCCCCCATACTTATATTCCGCAGACAGGTCTTCCTCTTTACGATCGTTTGGTTCAAGAGCTCCTATTCGGAAAAGACAGCGAAGTTGTCACGTCCAAGCGAGCCTGCACAGTGCAAAGCTTAGGGGGCACCGGAGCCCTTAAACTGGGTTGCGATCTGATGTATTGGGCCTGCGGCCTGAGAGTGGGAGCAGCCTCTGTTCCGACCTGGGGCAATCACAATGATATTTTGGAGCGCTCAGGCTACACTGTCGCTGCCTACCGCTACTATGACGCGGGTACTCACGGACTCAATTTTGAGGCTATGTGTGAGGATCTGAAAAAATTGCCTGCCAAAACGCTCGTCATTTTGCACGCCTGCTGCCATAACCCCACAGGATACGATCTCGATGCCAATCAGTGGTCGGAAATCATCGATATTTGTAAGCACTGCCAACTTGTCCCTTTCCTTGATTTAGCCTATCAGGGTTTTAAAGCAGGACTTGAGGAAGACTCATTGGCCGTGCGCCTTTTTGCGGATTCCGGCCTTGACTTTTTAGTGGCCTCTTCATTTTCCAAATCGTTTAACCTCTACAGCGAAAGAATCGGCGCGCTCACTGTTGTGACGCATTCTGAGAATGAAGCCTTGCGAGTGGCCTCCCATCTGAAGTGCTGCGCCCGGGCCAATTACTCAAATCCTGCAGCCTTCGGCGGTCGGATTGTCGAACGAGTCTTAAGCGACCCGGACAAATTTGCCCACTGGGAAAAAGAGTTAGCCGGCATGCGAAATCGAATCCTTGCCATGCGTCAGGCTTTAGCCGATGAAATGCGAGCAATCGGTGCCAAGCGCGATTTTTCCTTTGTGACGGAGCAAGCCGGGATGTTCTCTTTTACCGGTTTAACGCCTGAGCAGGTCGATCGTCTCTCTTCGGAATTCGGTATTTACGCTGTTCGCAACGGCCGAATCTGCGTCTGCGGCTTAAATCGGAAAAATGTGGCCTACGTCGCCCGCAGCTTTGCGGCGGTACTGTGATTGATACCGGCTATGGCTCTAGAAGAAAAGCCGCTTTGTGTAGTTTTAATCGGGATTCCGTATTCGGGCAAATCCACTTTTGTGTCCGAACACGCTTGGCTTAGTCAATTGGCGCGAATCTCTTTTGATGAGGAAGTGCTCGAACTCGCCCACGGCGACTACAGCAAATGGGCTGAAGTCGCCCAACAGGCAGGCCTCAATATTGATGAAAAACAAAATGCTTTGATCCAAGCGAAGCGTTCATTTTTGATAGACAAAACAAACGTTTCAACACTTGAGCGCGAAAAACTTATCGCCGAGTTACAGAGCCACGGTTATCAGACCGTTGCCATTGTTTTTGAGCCGCCCGAGGCAAAAGAGCTCAAGCGCCGCATCCAAAAACGCTCGGACAAAATCATTTCGCCTGAGGTCATCACTCAAATGCACCGCAATTTTGAAAGCGGCAAAGCCGATCTATTCAGGCAATTTGATTCGGTTTTGTTCGTTTCTCAAAACAAAACTATCACCGTTAAAAAGTAGTTCCAGTTTTTTTGCCAGATTTTTTAACCTTCAATTTGCCTCTTTTCATTTGAAAAAGCACGTGCCGTCTCTGAACGATCCGAGCTAATCTGGGTTAGAATACAGGTTTGTTTTGATGATTGATTTTTCACGGGATTTTTTATGATTACCGATCACGATGTTTACCAGTGCCGTCTGCAAACCATTCGCGACGTCATCCGCTATGCCATGACGCAATTTGAAATCAACAATATTTTCTGCGGACACGGTTGTGCGGACACCTATGAAGAAGCTTATTTTCTGGTTTTGCGCTCACTGAGACTCAATTTCGAAGACTCCGACCGTTTCTGGGATGCAAGGGTATCAAACGCCGAACTGAAGATGCTCCTTGATCGGATTGAAAAGCGTGCGGTTGAAAAGATCCCGACCCCTTACCTTTTGCAGGAAGCCTGGTTGACCGAGCATCCCTTCTACTGCGATGAACGCGTGATCATTCCCCGCTCGTATATCGCCGAGCTTTTAAAAGACGAATTGGCGCCCTGGGTTTCCAATGCTGATAACGTCACCCGCGTGCTCGATCTTTGCACGGGTTCGGGCTGCCTCGGTATTTTGGCCGCTGAAGTGTTCCCCAACGCCAAGGTCGATTGTGTGGATATCAGCCAGGACGCACTCGATGTGGCCAAAATCAATGTCGAGCGCTACGGCATGCAGGATCGCATCGAACTCATCAAGAGCGATCTCTTCAATGAATTGGGTGACCGTCAATACGATGTCATCATCAGTAATCCTCCCTACGTGACGCAGGAAGCGATGGATAATCTGCCCGCCGAATACCGTCATGAACCGGCTCTGGCTTTAGGCGCAGGCGATGACGGCCTGGATATTGTCCGTCGTTTGATGACCGATGCGAAAGCCCATTTAACCAATAAAGGGGTGATGGTCGTTGAAGTGGGTGACGGTAAAGATGCCTGTGAAGCAGCCTATCCGAAGGTTCCCTTTACGTGGCTTGCTACCGAAAATGAAGATGCCATGGTGTACCTATTGCGAAAGGATGAACTTCCGTAATGCTTAGACTCCAAGACGTCAGTCTCATGCGAGGCGTGCGAGTGCTGTATTCGCACGCCACACTTTTGGCTAATCCCGGCGAACGCATCGGCTTGGTCGGTGAAAACGGCTGCGGAAAATCAAGCCTCTTGGGTGCCATTTTGGGCGAAGTCCCGATTGAAGCAGGCGACATTACTGCGCCGGCCCCTGAAAATATCGGTCACGTCGCCCAAGACATCGATACCGTGGACGAAGTCGCGATTGATTGGGTTTTGTCCGGCCATGCGCCCCTGGTTGCCGCCAAAAAAGCCCTTGCAGAAGCTCATGATGACATGAGCGCAGCGCAGGCTCATGCTACGTTAGCCGAACTCAATGAAGGCGCCATTGTGGCGCAGGCCAAAATTATTCTTCACGGCCTGGGCTTTACCGAAGAGATGACCGGCCATCGGGTCAAGGATTTTTCGGGCGGTTGGCGAAACCGCCTGGCCCTGGCCCGAGCGCTCATGTGTCCGGCTGAACTTCTGCTTTTGGACGAACCGACGAACCACTTGGATTTGGACAGCGTCATTTGGCTTGAAGCGTGGCTTAAGCGCCAGCACGCCACGACACTCATCATCAGCCACGACCGTGAGTTCCTCGATCGTTGTGTGGGCACCATCTGGAGTATTGAAGACGCGACCATCAGACGTTACTCCGGCAACTACAGCGCCTTTGAAGCTTTGCGTATCGAAAGACTTCGGGCACAGGATGCTGCAGCCAAAGCCTACGAACGCGAAAGCGCTCACCTGCAAAGCTATATTGATCGCTTCCGCTACAAGGCCAGTAAAGCACGCCAAGCGCAATCGCGCATCAAAATGCTTGAAAGACTCAAAGCTGTTGAGCCCGTGCGCGCTACGCGCGAGTGGCGTTTTGAGTTTTTAAAGCCTGAAAGACTCCCCGAACATTTGGTTGAGGCTCAGGAAGTCAGTCTCGGCTACACCGATAAACTCATTCTCAGGGATGTGAAATTTTCCATCCGCGCCGGTGAACGTATCGGTGTGCTGGGCGTAAACGGTGCCGGTAAATCAACTCTGATCAAAGGCATTTGCCAAGAGCTCATGCCCATGAAGGGAGAATTCCGGTTCGGTCAAGGTCTTCAAATCGGCTACTTTGCCCAGCACCAGTTGGAACAACTCCGAGAAGATGAAACGCCCCTGCAGCATCTGCGTCATAAAGCACCCGAAGAGCGAGAACAGGTCTTGCGTGACTTTTTAGGCCGTTTTCGATTTAGCGGCGATATGGTCAACGCCCCTGTCAAACCTTTCTCAGGCGGCGAAAAGGCAAGACTTGCGCTGGCGCTTTTAGCTTGGGACAAACCCAATCTTATCGTCCTGGACGAACCGACGAACCATCTGGATATGCAAACGCGTGAGGCGCTCACGATGGCACTTTCCTCCTTTGAGGGATCCGTGCTCCTTGTTTCTCACGATCGGCATTTGCTCGCCGCGACGACCGAACGCTTGATGCTCGTGCACGAAGGAAAGGTGAGCGAATTCGACGGTGACCTCGATGACTATGCCAAGCTGGTTTTGGAAAGCCGCAAGGCTTCTCTTGCCGCCGAAAAAGTTAAAAATGAGGCAGCCGCACCTTCTGTTAATAAAAAGGAAGCCCGCCAACAGGCCGCCCTTGAGCGTCAGCGTATCGCCAATTTGAAGAAACCCCTTCAAAAAGAACTCGCTCAGGTTGAAAAAGAACTCAATCCGTTAAGCGATGAACTCAAAGCGCTTGACGCAAAATTGGCCGATTCCGAGTTTTATACTCAGGGCGATCAGGATGAAGTGGCCGATGCCCTCAAACGCCGCGGAGAAATCAGCGCCAAAGTCGAAGAACTGGAAGCGCGCTGGTTGGAACTCTCCGAAGCCATAGAAGCTGTTGTCTAATGAAATCATGCTGAACTACAAATCTATTCTGAAAAGAAAACCTGCGGGTCCCACCCGAACCATTAAAGCACTGGCTGCGGCTGACTGCCCTGAACACCCCTTTGCCCGGGTGTTGGTGCTGTTGATGAGTGAGGCGATTTTTGCGCTTTTAGTGATTGTGCTCAACTTCGTTTTCCGCGAAGTGTATATGGACGTCTTTATCACTCAGACAAGTCTTGATGCAGTGGTGCCCCGTGAACAATACGTTGATATGTGGGCCGTGGGATTGCGCTTTGATGCCCAGTTTGCCTACTACATGATGCTGCCGGGCGTCTTTGTGGCGATCTTCGGTCTCCTGGGGCCTGCCTTTTTCAAGCTCTGCATGAAGATATTGGGCACGTGGTTTACCCTCTGCGCCTTTTATCTGATTGTGACCACGATTGCCAACATTCACGTACTGGGTGCCACCGGGCTGCCCTTAACAGCTGCACAATTGAGTGCCTTTTTTGATGCACCGTTGAGTCACCTGTGGGCCTACAGTTCGGATTTCCCCATTTTCTTTGATTGTCTGATTACCGTTGTTGTGACCGGGATCTTTCTTGGTCTTTGGCAGCGATTCACGACTATTTTCAGTACCTCTTCGCTTTGGAAAAACGAAAATTGGACCAATTGGCTTTTGTGCCTGACGTGCTTTTTCGGCCTGATGTGGACATCTGTGCAATCTTCGATCACCACGAGCGATCCGCTCACACCGCGCCATGCACTCATCAGCGAATATCCGATGGTCAATTTCATCGTGATGAATGCGCCGATGAGTATTTATTACTCGGATGCGCATGAGATGCTTGCTCATCCGGAGCAAACACAAACCCATTGATTGTATCGGGCGCTTTCACGGCGCCCGTTTCCATTTGTTAAATTGACTTACATGATCGGCCGGCTCTCATTACAATGGCGGCATCAGTAATAAGTATTTGAAAAATGGCCTTCTTTCCTGAAATTACCCGTCCGCAAAATACTTTAGGACGTTTTCTGCTGATTTTTACGCAATGCTTTACATTGGCGGCGATTGCCATTGTCTTCATGGCCGCTATCCGTGAGCTTTACTATTGGCTGATGGTCGTAGCCGAAGTGCCCGCCGAGATGATTCAATCCGACGACGTCTGGCGCATGCGTTTTTTAGGCCTTCGCTTTGATGCCCGAACCGGCACAACGCTTGCGATCGTTCCGCTTCTTCTGTCTTTGTTGCTGTTTTACTTTAAAGCCACCTGGAAACCATTAACCAAAGCACTGACGGTTTGGAGTGCGTTTGCCTTTTTTGCCGTAGCGCTTTTATCCGTTTGCAATTTCCACTACATCCGCACTTTCCACACGGCAATTGACATCTTTGTTTTTAACTTCCTGCATGAAGAACCGCAGGCAGTGATGACGACCGTTTGGCAGGACTATCCGATTATTTCCAATTCGCTGGCCGTTATTGCCCTCACCATTTTCATGACCTGGGTTTGGGCAAAGCTTTTTGCTGCTATGAGCCGATCCACGATCTGGGATCAGCTCTCAGTTCTGAAGGCCTGCGCACTCATTGTGGTCGGTATTGTCGCTTTTGTCTTTCTCGCCCGCGGGTCACTCACCTCTCGTTATCCGCTGCGACGCAATAATGCTCAGGTCTCTGTTGTCA
Organism: Parasutterella secunda; assembly: GCF_016901835.1. GTDB lineage: Bacteria > Pseudomonadota > Gammaproteobacteria > Burkholderiales > Burkholderiaceae_F > Aphodousia > Aphodousia faecavium. The sequence continues at coordinate 41,905 of NZ_JACJKX010000007.1, forward strand.
AACAGATCAATGAGTTGGTCTTAAATGCCCCGATGGCTCTTTATTACGCCAATCAGGACAGAAAAAATTCAATGACGTTTGAACCCGTCTCTCTTGAGCGAGGCGAGCGTCTTATGGCCGCTGCTCAAATCGGCTCACTTACTCAAAAAACAGATCACAACGAACAATTAGCGGAGCTTAAACCAAACGTTGTGTTTTTCATCATGGAAAGCATGGGCTTTAACATGATGAGTTACGACGTGCCGGGTAAAGTTGACCTGATGGGATCGTTGCGGGAACACTTCAAGTCCGATTACGTGTTCAAGCGCTTTACCTCCGCTGACCTTCACACTATTCAGTCGGTTGCTCAGCTTCTCTTTTTAAGTCCTGTCTCTCAGGTGAGCACGTCTTCGATTCGCAATGTGAGTTTGCCGGGTACGCCCTTTGAAGTGTACAAAAAGCAGGGTTACCGAACGGTTTTTGTCACCTCCGGCACCACCGCTTGGGAAAACATGAAGGAGTACCTCCCGCGTCAATACGTTGACGAAGTTTATGACCAGACGCACTTAATGGATCACTTCAACCTCACCTCCACCACCGAATGGGGTGTCGATGACCACTATGCGTTTGAGTTTGCTGCCGATCTTGTGAAAAACTCCAAAGAACCGGTATTTGTCGTGGTGTTATCTACCTCCAACCACCCGCCCTATCATGTGCCGGCGGGTTACACTCCGAAGCCCATTGAGGTACCCGAAGTCATCAATCAACACTACTATCACGATGATTACGATGAGTCGCTTCTGACCATCATGCAGACTTATCAGGCCAGTGCCGATGCTTTGGGAAAAACGATTTCCGAGCTTAAGTCTCTGAACAATCGAGCCATGGTGATCGGCGCGACGGCAGACCATCGCATGCTCGGGATGAAGCCACTCCTTGAAGACGGACCTTTTAAAGATGTCGCCATCCCCTTTTACGTCTGGGCTTCCGATAACGTGAAGTCAGCAGTTGATATTCACTTTGATGCCAAACGTGTGGGATCGCACAAAGACATTTTCCCGACACTTTACGCATTGAGCCTGTCGGATGCGACCTATCGGACCGTGGGCGGGCGCAATATGCTCGCGCCTGCTGATGATCCGCAACGCGCATTCGGCTACAACCTGACGCTTTGGGCTGATGAAAAAGGAGTCTATACGCTTAAAGGTCCGATCCTTTTTTATCCGTGGGCCGATAGCGAAAAAGAATTCTTTACGGATTACACCCAAATGCGAGAAGCAACGGCTGAGGAAAAAGCTCGCATTGAAGCGTACCGGGCACTGGATTTCTGGCAGTTAAATGAAAGAGCTTGCGGGACTCGTTAAGATCTTCAAAAAAACTCTAGCAGCATCAACGAACGGAACCAATATTCTTGCCTCCGGTTTTAGGCCACCGAGTAACACAAGCGCAATACCCGAGGCATATTGGGTTTTTGTCTGTTCCGAATAGCATCTCAAGCCGAAACCGGCTTGATATTGATATCGAGTGCTTTAAGAATATGAAGGAAGGTAGAAAGCTTTGGGTCTCCTTCATCGCTCAAAGCCTTATACAGACCTGCACGAGTCATACCGGCTTTTTTGGCAAGTTGACTAATTCCTCGAGCTCGAGCAATATCTCCAAGCGCCTTTTTAATAAGTTTTCCGTCGCCCGAATCTTCCATGAAACACGCTTGAAGATAAAGAAGACTATCTCTTTCATCTTCCAAATAATTTTGAATGTCAAAAGGAAGCAACTTTTCTTTTATCATTTATTCGCACCCAAATTTCTAATAAGGCTCGATCCATCGGCAAGAAACTTCAGTCTTGCGAAATCAAGTTGATTCAGTGAAGCTCTGTACTTTACGGCATTGTAGTTTGTGTATACTACAGTTTACAACAAGGTAAAGTCATTATGAAAGATTGTCAATGCATTTTTTGTAATTTAAGCAAAGACAAAGAGATCATTGCCGAGAATGATCTCGCTGTCGCATTTTATGACGGCTTTCCAGTGAACCCGGGACATTCTCTTATTATCCCTAAGCGTCATGTTGCAAATTATTTTGATTTAACTTCTGAAGAATGCGCCGCCATGCAGGATTTATTAAGAGTCATCGGGTAGGTGACGGGATATAGCCCGTCACCTCCCACAACACCGTACGTGCGGTTCCGCATACGGCGTTTCATTCAAGCAATCCCCTGAAGTTTCAGGGAATACAATCCCAACCGTACGAACAAGGCGTTCGGGATACATATCCGCATGTGTGGGGCTCTGGCGTTCCACCATGGTCCTTTGCCGTTATAGGCCGATTTCCAGGCGTTTTGCTCATCCAACCCTCTTCTGCGCAGCTCCTTTTGCCTTGTTCCAGGCTTTTTCCAGGCTCGCCATATCAAGCATCTCAGGTGAGTTCGGATATTGATGTCCAGCTTTTCAAAGAACTCTTTTCGAGTATCTAAACTGAAGTAGTTCCGCCACCCCCTCAGTAGCTGTGTAAGCTTTTCAATGGCGAAGCTCAATGATGTGCCTCTACTCCGTCTGTAGATAACCTTCAGCTTTTCTTTTAACCGTTTGACTGATTTCGGCGCCACGATAATACGTGCTGGACGTATCGGTGGAATGTGTACCCAAGAAAGACTGACTCGTATGGACGAAAGGTACCGCTCTTATCACGGTTTACCCGTAATTTGAGCCCTCCCTCCAAATATTTCGTCACACTTTCGAGCACTCGCTTTGCCGCCTCTTCGGACTTCACATAGATGTTGCAGTCGTCAGCATATCGGCAGAACTTATGTCCCCGTTTTTCCAATTCACGATCAAGCTCCGTCAGCATAATGTTCGACAAAAGCGGACTTAGGGGGCCACCCTGAGGTACCCCTTCTGATCTGGGCTTGACTAATCCGTTCTCCATGATTCCGGCGTTTAAATACTGACGAATCAGTTTCAGGATCTTCTTATCGTCAACTACCTTAGCGATACGGCTCATTAGAATGTCATGATTGACTCTGTCAAAGAACTTGGACAGATCCAATTCAACCACCCATTTATAGCCTTGTTTGATGTATTCCTGTGCTTTCAGTACAGCCATCTGAGCACTGCGACCCTGACGGAAACCGTAACTGTTGTCACTGAATTGCGGATCAAACATCGGTGTTAGGACGTTGACTAGCGCCTGTTGTATCACTCGGTCAATGATCGAAGGAATGCCGAGCATTCTTGTACCCCCATTGGGTTTGGGAATGTCGACCCGTTTTACAGGAAGCGGAATATAGGTTCCATTGATGATTTTCTGGCGGATTGTTCCTCCGTGTTGTTTCCAGTGGTCTCTTAACTCATCGACAGTCACGTGGTCTACACCCGCGCTTCCGTGATTCGCTATGACTTTCTGGATGGCTTCCTCGATGATCATGCCGTGCATGACTGTTTCGATTCGGCACCATTCAGGATCTGCTTTCGTCCACTCTCGGTTCGTCATAATCAAAACTCCTTTTGGACAGGGGCCAGCGACCGATCACAGATTCCGTCTGCTCTCGGAAGAGTCCTGTTCCGACACTGTGTGCTGGATAATTTATTGATCATGAGAGTCGAGTAGAGGGATAGTCCATACAACCTGAGGGGACTTCCCTCCCTCACAGAACCGTACGTGCAGTTTTCCCGCATACGGCTCTTCAAATCAACATCGGTTAGTATTGCCAAATAGTTTTAGTTATCCGTGGTGGCTTAATGAAGCGATCCCATAACTCAGCAAATCGTTGCTTTGTCATTGGTCTTTTCTGTCCCCTACGTCTGAGCATCAGCAGTGTCATACGGTGTACGCACCACATGAAACCTACTATGGCTTTCATGTTTCCATTGATGCCATAGTAGTTGTAATGTCCTTGTAGCTTCAGATTGATCAACTTCAACGTCTCAACCATTGGCTGATTGATTCGTTTCTTTAGCCACTCTTTCACTGCCAACCGTTTGACCTTTAGCTTCTTCCTACTGCTGATGATAGCTACCCTATAACTGCCTGTTCGAGTTTTCCCATTGACAAAAGTAAAGCCTAGGAAATCGAACTTATCTTTTGTTTTAGAAAAACGCCCAAACGGCAAGATACGTGTTTTATCTTCAGCAAGTTCCAGACCGAATTGATTGAATCGTTCCTTGAGCCATTCCATGATGTTTTCTGCATCGTCTTTTCTCTGAGTCATTAGGAGGAAATCGTCAGCAAAACGACAGTAGTAAACTCGTCCTTTTGTTCTCCTTTTCACTACTTTCTCTACCCAGAGATCCAGTACATAATGCAAGTAAACATTCGAAAGTATTGGCGATATCAGACCGCCTTGCGGTGCCCCTTTATCACTTTCCAGAATCTGCCCTTCATCCATAATGCCTGCTTTCAAGAACCTCTTGATATATCTCAGGAAATTCTTGTCCGAAATATCATGTTGAAGAAACTTCATCAGCCAATCTTGATCCAGGTTATCAAAAAATCCTTTGATATCGGCTTCCAGCACATAATTCACTCCCTGATGCATGACAGTGCTGTCTATATATCTGATTACGTCATGCGCACTTCGCCCTGGTCTGAACCCGTAGGAACAGTCTAGAAAACGCGGCTCGTAGAGCTCAATCAGTATATCGGCCATCACCTTTTGCACCAGTCGGTCTTCATAGCTCGGCAAGCCTAACGGTCTTAACTTGCCGTTGAATTTGGGGATATAGACCCTTTTGACCGGCAGGGGAATGTATTCAAAGCGCTTCATTCGGTCCACGAGGTTTTCAAGGTTACTCATTAGATGCTCTGCATAGAGCTCCTTGGTCACCTTGTCTACTCCCGGAGACTTCCTTTGACTTTGTTCATCATGTGCTTGCCAAAGATGAGCTAGATCCACTCGATTTATCAGTGTCGATAACTTTTCATATTTCAGCGATATTTCCCTTATAGACTTTGGTTTATGGTCCATGTCTTCTGACGGATCTCCAGTATCCAACATGTTCAACCTCCGTCTAATGTTGATTTGCCGTCCCCTTCGCTCCGCCTGCTTTCACAGGTTTCATCACTACTATGAGACGGTCCGACTTCTGTTGTTTCTTCAACCCCTCCTTAGTTTTGTTGACCTTGTCAGGGTTTTACCTTCTTTGAGGAAAACAACAGATCTCCCAGGTACGCAAAATACACCTTATGCACGCTCGCCACGCCCTATGGCCCCGATGGATACTGCCGTCATCTCGCATTAACGATGGGGCATTGCTGCCTACTGTGGCGGAAGATCCACATTGGCATCCATTTTTTGACTTAACGGGACTCGATGGCTTCACGCTTTCGCATTGCGGCTCTCGTACTCCGTTGCCTACGCTTAAACCTCACCTCACGGTCTCGATTCCAAGGCTACGTACTGACTGCTTGCTAGGCTTTGTCAGGTTAGGATTTCCACCTAACTGTGTATTTAACGCCGAACTGGCGCACCCTCCGAAGTCTACTTGCACTTAAATGTTCGGCCCTTCAGGTTACCCCTACTATGGCCTCGGCTGACTTCCATCAAAGCATCCCTTCACCTTACGATGTCGGTTACCTTACGGCACTTTGATGGACCTCCCCGGGTATGACGCACTGCTTTCACACTTATACCTGTCAGATATACATATTGGGTTCCGTACGTGTATTTGGGCTTTGAAGAAGCACGACTTCTCACCCACCCAATATGCCTCATATCTGCTTCTTGTTCATCAGGTCAGTGTTTTGCTATCGGTTTCCTCCAGACCTCTTGTTACCAAGACGCCCTTACCGAGTCGCTACTTCTTACCCCACGTCGGGTGAAACGGTGGACTTGCACCACCAGCAGTGCGCCCTGCCGGGCGCACATGCAAAAAGGGACGTTGCGATGATTCGCAACGTCCCTGGCTTCTAGCCCACTAAGTCAAAGAATCAGAAGGCGTAACGAGCGCGGATTGAGAAGGCATTGTTCATGCGTTCATCACCGCCTACATCCAACTCATAAGAGGCGCCGACCGTCCAATTGCCCGTTTGAGCATTAACACCCAACGTCATTTGAACCGGTGCGTCGTCAATTACTTGAGTCTTGATGGTTTCCGTAGCCGTACTCCAACGAACTTTGCTTGTGGCTTCATCGTCACCGAAGCTCGGTACAACCGAGATATCAGCCATCGGCGCTACGCTCCATGAGCCGACATTGACATTGCCCGAGAAGGCCACACCCAACGGCACCGTAAAGATGTCCATCGTGTCGGATTCCGTCTTCAAAGCACCGGTGTAACCGTCAACATCAAGACGCGTCCAACGAAGCCCCGCATGCGGAACGATATCGATAGAACCGAGTTTGTAGAGGTATTCGCCGCCCAAACCTAAAGTCCATGCATCAGCCTTCACCTCTTCGCCGATGTCCATACCGAAAGCGGTAGCGGACAAATCGGACTTGGTGTGCATATAGCCGATATCGATCTTACTGTTGAAGTTACCCATACGGTGGCTGCCGTAGAGCGACACACCGACGAAATCGACATCATTGTCTACATCAATAGCTGCGTCCTTGGAGCCGCCGTCACCCTTACCGACCGTTACAGCCGCACCGACGATAGCGCCGCACGGAGCCACGGTATCAGCGCCGAGCACAGCCCCGTAGAGATCCATGTCGTAGCCGCCGTTGCCATACAGATCCTTGGCTTGGTTGAAACCACCCAAGACATCGGCCCAAACCGTCACACCATCGGTGCGATCAAAGTTACCGGTGAGCGTCATACGACGATCGAGCGAACGATTCATGAGTTCAGAAGCATCCAAAGCAGCGTTGTAAACGCCTGATGTAGCAGCCAGGGCTGCCGCTTGGTTACTGATTTCAACAGCTTGAGCCTCGGTTTGTACGCCGAACTGAGTATGGTAAGCCAGGCGTGAAAGGAACTTCGTGCCGCGATCGACCGATTCAGTTCCTTCTTCATACGACAGGCCTGCATCCTGCCAGGTGTTCAAAAGATCGGCCAATTCCGTACCGACAAGGGTATCGGCACCGGCTGCCAAACGTTCAGCCGTGTAGGTGATCTGATTGCCGTTTAAGGCCAACGTCACATCCATCAGAGCATTGGCATTAACGATCACATTGTTGATGTTTTCTGCCGTCACACCCTCAACGGCTCCAGCCTTAATCACACCGATACCGGTATCGGTGATTTCAGCATTGACCAAAGAGATCTTCGCCTCTTTATCAATTTCAACCGTTCCGACAGCTTCCAGAGCAAACGTTTTATCGGTCAAACCGGCTACGTTAAACATCGCCAATGTACCGGCAGCAAGCTTAACGCCACCACCTTGCGGCAAGCCTTCATAGCCCTGAGTCGGCATGTTGTCGAGTTTCCCGTTAAGATAAATGGAACCCGTGGTCACTTTCAATGGCGCACCGATGTACATCACGGCTTGAATTGCATCCTTGCCGTATTGCAGTTTCGTTGCATCGAAAGCTTCAACTGCAGCCTGTTTATCAGCCCCGTAGACAAAAGTTGAATTTTGACCGACGATTACATCAGCCTTCAAACCATCACCGGATACCTGTTCAACAGTGAGGAAAGAGCCCTCAGACATCGGCTGACCATCGACCCATGCCGGATCAATAAAGATCATGCCTTTGTGATCAAGCGTGCCGACCGTTAGGTTACCGGCTGCATTTTGATTGCCGACTGCGATCATACCGCTACCGGAAACCGTATTGATTTCAAACGTACCGGCGTCGACCACTAATTGACTGTTTTCAGCCATCTCCACTTCGTGGGAAATCGTCCCTTGTGCGTTTTCAACGGCTGCGCCACCCAACTGCAGATTACCGCTTAATTGAATGGATTTTTCACCCGCATCTTCACCGAAAGTGACGAGTTCCAGGGATTGACCACTCGTACCGAAAAGGGTCAGGGTGTTGTTTTGTGCAACAGAAACGGCCTTACCGGATTCGACAACCAAAGACTTCACGCCAACCGTCTTATCAACAGTCGCCTCTCCACCTTCTTGATCAGCAGGAACCGTCAAATCAACACTCGTGGACGAGAAAGGATTATCACCGATTTCATCAAGTCCGACTTCCGTACGCTCATTGCCTTCATTATCAACAAGCGTACCGGTGAAGGTAACCGTACTAACCGGACTGTTGATGGCTTCGTAAGCCGTATTTGAATAAGCTAAATTCCACTTAGCATCGTTGATCGTAAGAGAACCTTTTATGGCCAAACCGTCCTTCAAACCGCCGACCTTCGCTTCCGTACCATTTTCACCCAAACCCGTCGTAAAGACTTGAGCGGATGACGTGGTCAGCATGGTTCCCTTAGCGATCGTTAACGAAGCACCGTCAGCAAGACTGATTTCTTGGGCTTGCATCGTCCCGGCAGACAAGCTGAATTGACCACCCTGACGACCGACAAACTTTCCGACAGTAAAGTCACCACCTTCGCCGACAGACATCGTGAAGGTTCCGTCAGAGACCAGTTGATCTGCGTGCAGCGTACCACCCGTTACAGAAGCATTACCTTGAGTGGCTTGAAGAACTTGAGTTGAAACACTGCCGCCCGTGACTTGCAAAGCCAGAGTGTTGTTAACGACCGGGCGATCGACAACCACCTTCTTCCAGGAGTAATCACCGGCAGAAACAACAAATTGCGAGGGCACAGACGCTTCGGTCTCACCGGCATCGGGACGAATGATCACACCCGTCATAAAGTCTTCATCGTCGATTGCACCTAAGATGCCGCCTGCCAATTCAAATCGACCTTCAGTAAGCAAAGCATTGCCGTCGGCGTCAAAGACATCATCGTGCAGGCTTTCGAGATACTTAGCACCGGTTTGAACAACCCAATCATCGCTTCCGAAATGACCGTAGTTAATCAAAGTCGTGCCTGCACCTAAAACGACCTTGCCTTCAGCTTCGATATCGCCGTTTTCATCATTGGTCAGCGTCACGTTTTCAAGCGTGATCGAATCGGCCACGTCCATGACAAGAGAGTTCGTGACCGTAGCATTGCTGATAGCCAAACTGCCTGTGCTGAATTGGGCGTGCTCGCCACTTGCAGCGGTTGCAGCATTAAATTTCACTTCCTGTCCGTTACCGTTAATGGCAATGGCACCCATCCCGGTCACGTTGCCGGAAATATCCACCGCACCGTTGATCGTCATTTCGCCGTCAACGGCAATTGCCATCTTGTCATCAACAAAAACAGCACCGTTCAGTGTGCTCTTACTGCCTTTAGCGAAGGTAACACCGAAGTTTTCAGTTGTCGGATAGGCTCCCTGATCGTCGCTTGTTTGTTGACCGTCAGGAGGTGTCAAGGTGTGTTCCACATAAAGGGCGTAAGCATCACCGGCTTCAGATTGTGCAGAGAGAGTAGACTCACCGGTAAAGGTCAAATTCGCATTACCCGTCACATAAACCGCAGTGGCTCGATTCTCTCCGATACCCTGAGCATTGACAGACAATGTACCGTTGGAGACAAAAGTACCGTTATCGGCAAAAATACCCGCAACATCGTCACCTTGGGCATTGATCGTTAATGAAGCGCCTTCGCTAACGCTTACGGTTGCAAAGGTATCCGCATTATCCTTATCGGAGTAATGCATGAAAAGGGCATATGAGGCACGATCTTGAGCGACATTATTGACCGAAATCGTGGCATTACCACGCTCAAACTCCATTTCCGGCGCATCAACTGCGTCGGCTGATAACAAGACGCCGTAGACATCCACACCGTTTGCATGGGTCGACGAGGCAGAAATCAGAGTCTCATCAGCCGAAAAGACGGCTTGACGTTTATGTTGAGCATCAGCGATCGGATTTTCTAAAAGGTAACCGTACACAGCCGATTCGCCATGTTCATCACGCTGCATGTCGGCCGTGGCAGAAATCAACGTCTGACTGCCCGTGAAGTGGAGAACGCCGCCTGCGTGATTAAAGCCCAACACTTCCAGATAGTTCGGTTGGGAAAGACCGGACACACTCACACTGATACTGGCATTATTGGCCGTAATCGTTTGATCCTGATCTATGCTGTGCACGCCGGAAATAAATGTCACATCCTGGTGACTGTCATCTCCATCTGCAAAAAGCACACCGAAATTCTCAAAGCCATTGGTAGCTCGAATTTCATCCAAATCAGATTGGGTGAAGCTTTGATCAATAGAAAGTGTGGGAGAAAGATTATCACCGGTTAGAAGGACTTGATTGGCTAAGACGTCGTGAGAATCGCCCTCGTCGTAAATCTTCACTGCAGTCCAATTGGTTAAATCAACTGCATCACCGGGTCTTTGTTGAGCTAAAGCTGAATGGGAAACTAAGCTAAATGAAGCTAATACCGCTGCCGCAATCAATGATGTGCGAAAGCGTTTGGTTTGGGGAGGGGCAGAAAATGCCATAACATGTACTCCTTGTAAAATCAAAAGAGATATATGTCATTGTAGGCTTTTAATCTGCCCAAAAAAGATTAATTGTCTTCTCTATACAACAAAGAGTTAGAGGCAAAATCTTAGCGGCGGCCGGCTGCCTGATCTTTGGGCGCTTGAGCCGGTGCGGCAGGCGCTTGAGCGGCAGAATCATCCTTTTCTTCTACCCATTCCGGGAACCATGCATCCGGATCATCCACCTCTTTGCCCCAGCCGGCAATAATGGCGGCTACGACAACAATCACGAACAAAATGTTGAGAATCAGACGAATGGTCTTTTTAATTTGGGCCATATCGGGCATGGATTACTCCTCTTCAGACTTATCCACAGGAGGGGTTTCATCGGGAGCAAGGCCTGCAAAATAATGGGCCCAGCCGCTCATGAAAGCATAATATTCTTTTCGCGAAATGGGTTCTTTACCCTGCTGCGGGGCTCGGGCATGCTCAAGAAACGCCTCTAAAAAACGCCCGAGCGCACGAACGATCACGTCGTCTTCCCCTTCGCCCTCATGACGCGCCAAGTGTTCACGCAGGGGGTCACCTGCCCAATGAACTTTCTTATTGATGCGTTTGTCTTTGACCCTACCTTGGAAAATGCCCAATAAGTCTTCGTACACATCCTTAGCCTGATCGTGAATATCGGCTGCCTCCGGATGATACGGTTCATTTTCCTTGATCCATTGACTCGTTGAGACCGTGATGGCCAATTCTTCCAGAAGCTCCATCACGATATCGGGGTTACTCACATCAATCAAAGGCAATTGTTTGACCGGTTTACTCAATTGACCGAATAATGCCATTTTTCATTCACCTGCTAACTTAATTATTCTCATGCACGACGCCTTCGGGCAGAGGCAATACACCGATCCCTTCATCGAGAAGTTCTTCGGCTTCTTCAACGGTACAGCGCCCGTGAATTCGACGTTGCGGCGCTTTACCCTGATGCACGGCGCGAGCCTCTTCTGCAAAACGTTCCCCTACGTTTTCACTGTCCTTTAAAAGGGTACGGGCAGCGCTGTAAACCTTGCTGCGAATTTCAGCCTCAAGTTCCCTGTCGGACATTTCCGTTTTGGCTTTATCGCGCGAAGCCAACACATAAGAGGCGGTCGGCACCCGTTTGACATTGGTCGTATCGCAATAAGGACACGCCACGAGATGAGCCTTGATTTGTTCGTCGAGACTTTCGACCGAATCAAACCAACCCTCAAACCGATGACCGAATTCGCAAACGCAATTGAAAACTTTCAAGAAGAGCACCCAAAGAGTTCAAAGACTGTTATTTTAGCGTTTTCGCCTGAAGTCGGCGCCGTCTTTGCTCGAAAAGACAAACCGCTGCCGCAGCCCCGACGTTAAGCGACTCACAATCTTTGATAATCGGAATATAAAGCCGTTTATCGGCAACCGATAAAGCGGCTTCACTCAAGCCCGGCCCTTCAGCACCCATCATCCAAACGGTGTGATGCGCTTCCCAATTGGGCGTCTCGTAAAGATCTGAGCCCCCGCGGGCGTCGGCGGCCAAGCGTGTTGCATCAAAAGCCCCGGCTAAATCCGTCACGTCCACGTTTTCATAAAGTCGTGCGGCAAAATGCGCCCCCATCCCCGCTCTGAGCGCCTTGGGTGACCAAAGGGAGGCACTGTCGCGGCTTGCTGCAATAACCGTGACGCCTGCGGCGACGGCCGTACGAATCAGCGTGCCGACGTTACCCGGATCCTGCACGCCGTCAAGATAAAGGACGTCACAGTCGGCATTCTGAGGTAACGGTTCTTCTTTAATCCTCACTTCGGCAATGACGCCAGCTCCATGCTCCACGGGTGAAATCTGATCGTAGAGTTTATTGTCCAGAACGTAACAGTCCACACCTTCATCAGACCAACGTCGGACAACGTCGCCAACCTCGTCGCTCACACCGGAGGCCCTGAAAATTAAAGCTGCCGGTTTAATTTTTCTTTCAGAAAGAGTGAGCACCAAATGAGCACCTTCGGCTAAGGTCGCTCCTTCCTTTTTAATAAAACGGGTATTGTCAGCGAGTTTTTTCCAACGCTTGAATTTCGCGTTTGCATCACTTTGAATGGTTTGATAACGCATCAATAACCTCCGTGACGGGGGCAAATGTTTTTCTGTGAATCGGAGTCGGTCCGAAACGATGCAAAGCCTCAATATGCACCTCTGTCCCATAGCCCACATTATGCTCAAAACCGTACTGGGGATAACGCTCAGCCATTTTGATCATATAGGCATCGCGGGTGGTTTTGGCAATGATGGAAGCGGCAGAAATTTCAGGCACCAAATCATCGCCTTTAACAATGGCTTCACTGAGCCACTTCCAACGAGGGAGTTTATTGCCGTCAACACGCACAAAATCGGGTTCAACCGACAATCGCTCAACAGCGAGTTTCATGGCGCGAAGCGTCGCCTGCAGGATATTGATTTCGTCAATCACCTCAGGCCCCATCTCTGCGACCGACCAAGCAAGCGCCTTGGCTTTAATCTCTTCGGCCAACTCTTCTCGCCTGTGGGGAGCAAGCTTTTTACTGTCTCGCAACCCTTCAATGGGATTGGCGGGATCCAAAATCACCGCTGCGGCCACAACGGGTCCTGCAAGGCACCCCCGTCCGACTTCGTCGACACCCGCTACATGCGTAAATTGGTCAATAGAAAAGAGATCAAGACAGGAATTTTGCATGGTTATTGACCGCAAACCTGAGCGATCGCATCGGCCGCTAATTGAGGAGTATCGCGTAAAAGGGACTCATGCATTTGCGTAAAACGATCCATCAGACGCGCGTCGTTTCGGCGTTCATACTCACGCCAAAGGGCATAGGCCAAAGTTTCGGCGCGACAGTAGTACTGAAGCAATTCGGGCACCAGGCGTTCGCCTGCCAAAATATTCGGAAGACTCACGAAATCAATGATGCCTTTTTTCTGCATGAGAATACCGGTGAGTCCCGGCATGGCGTAACCCACCACCATGGGACGCTTAAACAAGGCCGCTTCAAGCGTAGCCGTACCCGATGCTACCAAAACGGCATCACTTGCCTGCATAACCGTGTGACTATCCGAGGCAATGATGCGGGTTACCGCCTGCGCTTTAGGGAAATTTTTGAGAACTTCTTTAATCTGGCTTTCTCTGGCCCGATCAGCCGCCGGCACTAAAAAGAGGCTTCGTTTATCAAATTCGAGAACTTTTTCGCAGGCGCCGAAAAAGTGCGGTCCGCACCAGGCGACTTCTGCCTGACGCGATCCCGGTAAGACCGCGAAAACCGGTCCCGTGGGATCAATCCCCAATTTTTCACGAGCCGCATCCTTATCAGGCTCCATCGGGATTTCCCGAGCCAAGGGGTGTCCGATGTAGGTCGACTCAATTCCGGCCTCATCCATGAGCTTTTTCTCAAAGGGGAAAATAAGCAGCATGTGATCGACTGCCCGCTTGATCTGATGAATACGCTCGGGGCGCCACGCCCAAATTGAAGGGCAGACAAAGTGAATGGTTTTAATCCCTTCGCGTCTCAAATATTCCTCAATGGCGAGATTAAAGTCCGGTGCATCCACGCCGATAAAAGCACGGGGGGCAAGTTGCGCCACACGGCGCTTCATCTCGCTTCTTAACTTTAAAAGTGAGGGAAGCTTTTTAATCACTTCGACGTAGCCGCGAACAGAAAGCGCCCGGCTGTGATGCCAAGCATCGAGTCCTGCCGCAATCATCCGATCGCCGCCGATCCCGTACATTTTTTCATCGGGATAACGGTGGGCGACCTGCGGCAGCACCAAAGAGGCGATAAAGTCGCCGGAGGTTTCTCCGGCGAGCCAGACCAGATCACGAGCCATCAGTCGTTCTTCGGACGGATAATACCGCGTTCACTCGAGGCGATGAAGTCACGCATGAGCTTGAGCTCGCGGCTCACCTGAGGATTGTTGGCGATAATCACATCAAGCGCTTGCACGGCTTCAGCAATACGCAAGCCGTCACGGTAAATCACCTTGTAAGCAGCCTTAAAAGCGTTGAGGGCTTTCAAATCGTACCCTGCACGACGCAAACCGACGATATTTAAACCGTGCGGTTCGGCGGGATTGCCGTTACAGATGACAAAGGGAGGCACATCCATCACAAGAATGGAGCCGCCGCCCACCATCGCGCCTTCACCGATTCGGCAGAATTGATGCACGCCTGCCTGCCCGCCGATGATCGCACGATTGGCCACGATGCTGTGGCCAGCCAATCCGACGTTATTGGCCAAAATCGTATCGTCGCCGATGATGCAATCGTGAGCGATGTGAACGTTAGCCATAAAAAGATTGCGGTTACCGACAACGGTAATGCCGTGATCCTGGACCGTACCGGTCGCAATGGTGACATGCTCACGAATGACGTTGTCATCGCCGATAATCAAACGCGTATCCTCACCTTTGTATTTTTTATCCTGAGGTTCGCAGCCGACACTGGCATTGGGGAAAATACGATTGCGTTCACCGATTTGCGTATTGCCCAAGATATTCACATGCGAAATGAGTTCGGTACCCGCACCGATTTTCACTTTCGGTCCGATCACGCAAAACGGTCCGACGACCACGTCATCGGCCAATTCCGCAGAGGGGTCAACTAAAGAAAAATGATGAATTTTTGCCATAATGGCTCGCCTTATCTCGGTTGTTAATCATGGCCGGCAACAAACGGCATCCGCCGGCCTCGCGGCTTGTTGACTCACGGAGTCGGTCAATCCATCTTGCGACGAGCGCACATCATCGTGGCCACACAGGCAACCTGATCGTCCACCATGGCCGTTGCTTCAAACTTACCGATACCGGCACGATCCTTGATAAAGTGGCAGTGAATGCGCAATTGATCACCCGGCTGCACTACCTTCTTAAAGCGGGCATTGTCGATACCGGCAAAGAAATAGAGCGAACCGTCATTGCGCTGCTCTTCGGTCAAGCGAGCCAAAGCCAACACGGCGCAGGCCTGAGCCATCGATTCGATGATCAATACACCGGGCATCACCGGGCATTCCGGGAAGTGGCCTTGGAACTGAGGTTCGTTGGCGGTGATGTTTTTAATCACAACAGCCGTCGTCAAATCTTCGGAAACACTTTCCACACGGTCAATCAGCAAAAACGGATAGCGGTGCGGAAGATACTTCAGAATATCTTGAATGTTGTATTTCATTTTGTTCACTTACCTTCATTGGAATTGTCAAGTTTGGCTAAAGCCTCTTCGAGCGCACGCAGACGTTTGCGCATTTGAGGCAATTGTTTAATCAACACAGCCGAGCGTTCAAAGTCACGGTTGGGCATTGCAGGGAAAAAGCCCATCATAAGCTTCACATCGTCCGGGAAAGAAACCACGGTCGTGGCCGGTCCCACCGTCACGCCGCTCGGAATCGTAATATGACCGTTGATGTTGGCTGCGCCCCCCACGGTCACGTGATCGCCTAAAGTGGTGGATCCTGCCATACTGGCCGCACCGGCCATCACGCAGTGCTCGCCGATTCGGCAGTTGTGGGCAATCTGAATGAGGTTATCGATCTTCGTGCCCTTGCCGATCACCGTATCATCGAGTGCGCCGCGGTCAACCGCCGTATTGGCACCGATTTCCACATCGTCTTCAATGCGGACACTGCCGATCTGGGGAATTTTGACCCATTCCCCGTTAAAGGGAGCAAATCCGAAACCGTCGCCGCCGATGACGCAGCCTGACTGCAAAATGCAGCGTGCACCGATCGTACAGTGATGATCAACCGTCACATTAGGGTGCAGTCTCGTGTCTTCACCGATCACCGAGCCCAGGCCCACCACGCAATTGGCACCGATCCAAGCCCGAGCGCCGATCACGGCATGATCTTCAATGACGGCTCCGGCGTCAACACGGGCCGTCGGATCCACTTTAGCAGTAATGGCCACGGAAGCATGCGGATGAATGCCGCTTGCAAATTTGGATTCAAGTTTCTCCACAACTTGAAGTGCAAAGGCAAACCACGCATAGGGATCAGGCGTAATCACCATCGCACGGGGGCATTCTTCGCCATAAATCTTTTCTTTATCTTCCTGACGAAGGACAACGACCCCGGCCTGACAGTCTTTGACTTCACCGATATATTTAGAATTGGCCAAAAAGGCCACTTCATCGGGTTTGGCATGACTTAACGCACCGATACTGCGCACGCAGACCCCTTCGAAAGGTCCCACCAATTCCTGCGCCAGACGTCCGGCGCTCTGACGACGCACGGCTTCAACCAAAGCCACGATCGGATAAGCAGTTCTTTGGGTCATGATTTTATTTTCCTAAAGCTTTGATCACCTGATCGGTAATGTCCACATTGGGGCCGACGTACACGGCCTCCTGAACGATCAGGTCATACTTGCCCTTTCGGGCGATGTCGCGAATGATATCGTTGCTGCGCATCAGAATGGATTGCAGTTCTTCATTTCTGCGACGATTTAAATCTTCACGCAATTCACGTTCACGGCGCTGCAGGGAACGCTCACGATCGGCAAGTTTTCGCTCTTCGGCCATGCGTTCGGTATTGGACATTTTCGCCACGCGTTTTTGGAATTTTTCCACGTCGGCTTTCAACGCCCTTGCCGAGACAGAAAGCGATTTTTCACGGCTTGCGAATTCTTTTTCAAGCTTTACTTGAGCTTCGTGTGCAGCCGCACTTTCCCGAAGAATACGATCGGGATTGACCACACCGATCTTGGTGTCGGCCGCAGCCGACTGAGCCACTACTGCTAACGCCAAACCCAACGTAAGCACCAACTTTTTGAGCATATTTTCATGCACTCCATGTACGCTCAAGGGAAAGGCGGTCCGATAAAACCCCTTTCCCCCGAATTTTCACTCTCCGCTCGTCAAACGGTACAGACGTTAGAAGCCGGTACCGATCTGGAACTGGAAGCGTTCGATATCGTCGCCGTCTTTATCATTAATCGGCGCTGCGATACTGAACTTCAACGGGCCTAACGGCGAAATCCAGGCTACGCCGACACCAACGGAGTAACGCAGATCAGACAAAGAAATACTCATCTTGTCATCTACACGACCATTTTGTCCGTAGGAATCGCCCCAGACCCAACCGCCGTCAAAGAAGGTAAACCAGCGAAGCGTACGGTCAGCACCCGGCAAAGGCATCAACATTTCAAAGGAGAAGTTAAGCGAAGCATTACCACCGGCACTATCGCCTTCTCCACCACTGGAATTATCCTTCGGACCTAAGCTCGAATTTTCATAGCCACGGACACTACCGATACCGCCAGCGTAGAAGTTCTTAAAGAACGGGTATTCTTTGCCGCCCCAGCTGTCGCCGTAGCCGATTTCGCCGTTAAAGGCCAGCGTCAAGTCGCGCGTCATCGGCCAGTAGTGTTGCAACTGGTAGCTTGCACGATAGTAGCGAAGATCCATCACCGGAAGCGTCACTTCGCCTGATAAGCGCTGATAGGTACCGCGAGTCGGTGCCAAAGCGTTATCGCGGCTATCGCGCGACCAACCGATGGTGGCCGCCACAGACTTCGGAGAGTCACCAAAATCATCTACGTATTGCTTATAACGTCTCGGAGCTCTGTCACCGGCATCCACGAGTGTATTTTCGATCTTGGCACCCAAATACACACGGTCAAATTCTGTAAACGGAATACCCCAGCTCACGGACGCACCACGGGTTTCGTATTCCAAATCGTCGGCCAAATCCAACTCATCCATATCGACTCGGCGATCATATATATCGATCGAGCGGGAGATGCCTTCAGGGGTGACATACGGTTCAGTCAAAGACAAAGCGTAGGTACGGGTACTGTCAGAAGTATTCACTTCCGCGCTCACGGCTTTACCGGTACCGAAGATATTGTTCTGAGCAAAACCGGCTGACAAAATCACACCGTCACTCGTGGAGAAACCGGCACCCAAGTTGATGCTGCCTGTCGGGCGTTCCTTCACGACCACTTCCAAGTCAACCTGGTCGCGCGTACCGGGGACCGGCTTCGGATCCACCGTCACGGAATCAAAGAAGCCCAAACGGTCAATACGGTCACGAGAGAGCTTCACCTTTTCGCTGTCAAACCAAGAGGCTTCGTACTGGCGGACTTCACGACGGATCACTTCATCCTGAGTCTTGCTGTTGCCGGAAATGTTCACATGGCGAACATAAGCACGACGGCCCGGGTCAATGGTGTAGACCACCTTGGCTTCATTTTCACCCGTCACCACAGGATTCGGGCGAGCCGATGCAAAGGCATAACCCAAGCTCGAAAGCTTATCGGTAATGGCCGTTGAAGCATTATTGATGACTTCGGCGTTATAGATCGTGCCCGGTTCAATTTCGATCAACTGCTCAAGCTCACTTTGCAGACCCAACAAGTCTCCGGTCAATTCCACGCCGGTGATGTGATACTGCTCGCCTTCGGTCATGTTGATCGTGATGAAAATGTCTTTCTTATTCGGAGCGATCGAAACCTGAACGCTATCGACCTTAAAATCGATATAGCCGTTATTCATGTAGTAGGAACGAATCGCTTCGATGTCGGCTGCGAGTTTTTCACGAGAGTAGAGATTGCTCTTCGTGTACCAGCTCATCCAACCGGACTTCGTCAACTGCATCTGTTCCTGAAGCGTTTCATCATCCATGATGCGGTTGCCCACAAAACGGATGGATTCAATGCTGGCTGCTTCCCCTTCGTCAACGACGATCGAGATACGCACGCGGTTACGGTCAAGAGGCGTCACAGTCGTCTTGACATCCACGCCGTAGTAGCCGCGAGCCAGGTATTGCCGGCGCATTTCCTGGTCAGCACGATCCAAGGTGGCGTGGTCAAAAATTCGGCCTTCGGCCATACCGACATCGCGCAAGCTCTGTTCAATAGCTGCGTTATCAAAGGCATGGATACCCTGCGTGCTGATCGAAGCCACAGCGGGTCGTTCCTGCACCTGCACAACCAACACATTGCCGTCACGCTCCAAGCGCACATCACGGAAAAGACCGGAGCCGTAGAGCGAGTGAATGGCCGTGTTACCCTTGGCGTCCGTGAACTCGTCGCCTACCTGGAAGGGCAAATGCGAGAGCACCGTGCCGGGTTCGGTACGGGCGATACCTTCAATTCGGATATCTTGAATAACAAAATCAGAGCCCGCTGCGAAAACGGTCCCTGCGATAGACATGAGCGCCGTCGCGACGGAGGCGCGCAAAAGGGAAGACTTCAAATGCATTTTAAATCTAACGATTTGCTCGGATGGCCTATTGTATCAGCCTTATAAAGTCATTGGAAAGAGCTAAAACCCCCAATGCAACAACAATTAACAATCCCACTTTCTGGCCGGCCTGCATTACCGTTTCCGGCAAAGGCCGTCCTCTGAGAATTTCCATCAAATAATACAGGAGGTGACCGCCGTCCAACAACGGTATCGGCAGTAAATTCAAGAGCCCCAGACTGACGGAAATCATGGCAAGAAACGATAAATACACGCGCCAACCCATTTGAGCGGTTTTACCCGCATAGTCAGCGATCGTCACAGGTCCGGTGAGGTTTTTCGTGCTCGCCTCCCCCGTCACCATCTGCACCACGGCTTTATACGTGGTTTTGGTAATGGAAGCCGTACGCTCCAAGCCCGCGACCAATCCATCGATCGGACCCTTGGATAACCAAATGAGATCAGGCATGATGCCGACATTAACGCCGATCACCGCACGTTCTTCCTTCACCCCTTTTTCATTATCCACAAGGCGAATCTGCGGCGTCACGGTCACTTCCCGCACGTCACCCTTTTCGTTTTTAAGCGTAAGCACGATGGGCTCCTCGCCCACCTCACGAATATAGGTGACGAGCTCCTGAACCGAAAGCCCGTAGCGACCGTCCGCGCTTAAAACGATATCCTTTTCGTGAATGCCCGCTTGCGAGGCCGGGGAATCTTTCTGGATATTAAAAAGAATCGGATCACCGTAACGGATGTTGATTCCCAATTGGGCAAAAGGACTCGCACTGTCTTCATCAATCTTGAGATCTTTCAGATCAAAGTAAACCGTATAGCGGCTGCCCGAACGATCGAGCACCACCGGGACATCGCTTTCTCCGATATGCTCCAGAACGGCCCAATTGAAATCCTCAAGCCCCTCCACATCGTTATCACCGACTCTGACGATCCGGTCCAGACGTTCGATATTGAGTTGCGCGGCCTGCGAGTATGGCGTCGGAGTATCCATGACCGGTCGGATTTCAGGCTGTCCGCTCCAGGCGATGATCGCATAAAAAAGAACGGCAAGAATAATATTGGCAAGGGGCCCTGCCGCCACAATTGCAAAACGCTTATAAACGGACTGACGGTTAAACGCGCGGTGAAGTTCGTGAGGCTTGGCCGTGCAGCCTTCCTGGCGCTCATCGAGCATGGACACATAACCGCCCAAAGGCAGCGCCGACAGACACCACTCGGTCTGATCCTTACCCATGCGTTTGGAAAAAAGCACCGGCCCGAAGCCGAAGCTGAATTTCAAGACCTTCACGCCGCAAAGCCGTGCCACAAGGTAATGGCCCAGCTCGTGAAAAGTAATCAGAATGCCTAAGGCAACGATAAACGCAACAACAGCCGTTACCATCGGGCAATCACCTCACGAGTTTTCACGCGAGCCAAATGATCGGCGTCGAGCACCTCTTCTAAACTTCTCGGCGCCGGCATCACCAACGTATCCATCATCTCCCTGCAAGCGCGGGCAATATCCGTGAATCCAATTCGACGGGCTAAAAAGGCCTCAACGGCAATTTCATTGGCCGCGTTTAATACAATGCTGGCGCAGCCTCCGCTGCGAAGCGCTTCATAGGCGTAACTTAATTGCGGAAAGCGTTTGGTATCGGGTGCTTCAAAAGTGACCGAACCTAATGCAGCAAAATCAACTCGCTTGGCAAAACCGTCGAGGCGTTCAGGCCATCCGAGCGAATAGGCAATCGGCGTGCGCATATCGGGTGCACCCATTTGCGCGAGAATACAGCCGTCAGCGTATTCCACCATCGAGTGAATAAGACTTTGAGGATGAATGACCACATCAATACGATCGGCCGGGAAACCGAAAAGCCAGGACGCTTCGATTACTTCCAAGCCCTTATTCATCAAAGTGGCACTGTCAACACTGATTTTTTGACCCATGTTCCAGGTCGGGTGTGCCACCGCGTCCTCAGGCGTCACGCCGCTTAAATCCATTCTCTTTCTGAAGGGGCCGCCTGAGGCCGTAAGAATAATGCGAGCCTTGCTTCTTTGGGCATCGGAAGCCGAAGCCAGACACTGAAAGATCGCATTGTGTTCACTGTCAACGGGCAAAAGTTCGGCGCCACTCTCACGAATCGTCTGCATCAAAAGTGCGCCGCCGCAGACAACACTTTCCTTATTGGCTAAAAGCAAACGTTTGCCAGCGCGAGCGGCCGAGAAAGTGGGCGCTAATCCCGCCGCGCCCACAATAGCTAAGACGGCGACATCCACTTCGGGCAAAGCGGCAAGCTTTACTAAATCGTCTTGACCAGCCCAAACCTCAATGCTCTTGAGTCCTCGCTCAGCCAACTTTGCAGCCAATTCCGACTTCTTCGTTTCGTCGGCGGTCACCGCAATACGGGGTTTGAATTGTTCACAAAGCTTGACGAGTTCATCCAAGCGGCTGTTGGCTGTTAAAGCAAAAACGTTGTAGCGATCCGGATAGTGCGATAAAACATCGAGGGTCGATCCCCCGATCGACCCCGTTGCACCGAAAATGGCGATATTTTGCATAGGAATAGTGAAAAAACGTGTAATTAACCGAGTGTGCCCGAAGCAATTAAGACGCAGAGTAAAAAGCCTGCGGGCAATGTCGGCATCATGGCATCGAGCCGATCGTAAAAGCCGCCGTGGCCGGGCAGAAGATTACTGGAATCCTTAATGCCTGCCTGACGCTTCAGAGCGCTTTCGAAAAGATCGCCGACGATGGATAAGCTCACCAACACAAAGGCAACGATAAGCCAAGCCACCGCCCCCATGGACTCAACGATGACGCCGGGCACTGTTTTGACGCCCGGCACAAACCAGGCAAAAATCAGCCCGAGGACGATCACGCTTAACATGCCGCCAGCAACCCCCTCCCAGCTCTTTTTGGGACTGATGGCCGGAGACATACGGTGTTTACCGAAAGCCATGCCGGTGAAGTAAGCCATGATGTCAGCCACCCAGACGATAGCCAGAAGTGAAATCACCATGGAAATACCGAATGAGGCGTACATTGCCACAAAGCCCAACCAGGCCGCAGGCGGGAAAAACACACCGGTGATGCCCACCACCACCCGATTGACGGGAAGACCGGTTTGGCGGGCAAAATAGACTCGAATGGAAATGCCGACCCACAAAAGCGTGATCACAGCCAGATACATCACAAAGATGCCCGAGAGATTGGCATAAAGCATCTGGTACTCACGCGCCGCTTCATGAATCATCTGAAGATCAAGATAGGCAAGATAAGCCGTGCCGCTTACCGTCCCACCGACGATCAAGGCCAGAACGCCGCTTGCCACTGAGCTCAGCCCTGAGAGTTTAAGCCATTCCCATTGCGCCAGAATGAACCCCACGGCCATGACACCGGCAAAAACCACCGGCCCCATTAAGTAGGAGACAATCAGAATCAGTAATAAAACAATAGCCGTGATTACTCGTTGCTTGAGCATCGTCACTCTCCGTGTTCGAGGGCTTGGATCTGTTCACCGGTCATGCCGAAACGGCGTTGGCGGCCGGCGTACCAATTAAGAGCCTCGTCGAGGTCCTTTTCGTCAAAATCAGGCCAAAGCGTTGCCGAGGCAAAAAGCTCGGCGTAAGCGGCCTGCCACAAAATGAAATTGCTGATGCGCTGCTCACCGCCCGTGCGAATCATCAAGTCGACAGGAGGTGCCCAGTCAAAGGCGAGATTCT
This sequence comes from Parasutterella secunda, assembly GCF_016901835.1. Taxonomy (GTDB): domain Bacteria; phylum Pseudomonadota; class Gammaproteobacteria; order Burkholderiales; family Burkholderiaceae_F; genus Aphodousia; species Aphodousia faecavium. The sequence continues at coordinate 65,200 of NZ_JACJKX010000007.1, forward strand.
CGTCTACAAGCGCTTCGGTGATGCGCTCAGGATGTGTTGCAATCGTCGGCTCTTTTCGCACAATGTTGCGGAAAGCCTCCACAATGTCCCAGCGGCCGCCATAGTTGGCACAGACCGTCAAAATCATCGTTTCACAATACGAGGTGATGGCTTCGCTTTGTCGAATGCTTTCTTGAATTTCCGGGGAAAATGCCGTCAAATCCCCTGCCACACGAAGTCTGACACCGTGTTCAAGCATCGCTTGAGCTTCTTTTTTGAGAGCGGTGGCAAAAAGTCTCATCAAAGCGTTGACTTCATCGGCCGGTCGCTTCCAGTTCTCACTGGAAAAGGCAAACAAGGTCAGATAGCGCACACCGCGCTTGGCCGCGGCTTCGATAACGCGGCGCACGCTTTGCACGCCGCGGCGATGACCTTCGGCGCGCGGCAGGAAACGGCGCTGAGCCCAGCGGCCGTTCCCGTCCATAATAATGGCGACGTGGCTCGGAGCCCCGCCGCCCTTTTGAGTCACAACAGTCATTGCGGCGGTTAAGGCATTAAACCGTCATCACTTCTTTTTCTTTTTCAGCCACGCACTTATCAATGGCTACCACGAAGTTGTCGGTCAACTTCTGGATTTCCTTTTCGGCGCGGGACTCATCATCCTCGGAAATTTCCTTGGCCTTGGTGAGCTTCTTGATCTGCTCGTTGGCGTCACGACGCAAATTGCGCACGGCTACCTTGGCTTCTTCACCCAAGTGACGAACGACCTTCGTCAATTCACGACGACGTTCTTCGGTAAGGGGCGGCAACGGCACACGGATAAGCATGCCGGAGGTGGCCGGATTCAAACCCAAATCAGAAGAACGGATGGCCTTTTCCACGGGAGCAACCATGCTCTTTTCCCACGGTTGAACCGTCAGCGTACGGGCATCGGCCACACCCACCTGAGCAACCTGATTAATCGGGGTCATCGTTCCGTAATAGTCGACCATCACATGATCGAGCAAACCGGTCGAAGCACGGCCCGTACGGATCTTGATGAAATCTTCGCGCAAGGTTTCCACCGTACGGTTCATCTTGTATTCGGTTTGTTTTTGAATTTCACTGATTGACATAAAAAATCACTCCATTGACAATCATCGTCACTGATTAGGGGTTATAGACCAAGGTACCTTCATCTTCACCGCGGCAGACCCTGGCAATGGATCCTTTCTTGCGGATATTGAAGACCTTGATCGGAAGATTCTGTTCACGGCACAAGGCAAAAGCGGTTGCATCCATCACCTTGAGATCGCGCTTGATCACTTCATCGAAGGTAATCGTCTTATAGAACGTGGCATCGGGCACCTTCTTGGGGTCAGCCGAATAGATGCCGTCGACCATCGTGGCTTTCAAAACGATATCGGCACCGATTTCAGCACCACGCAAAGCGGCCGTTGTATCGGTCGTGAAATAGGGATTACCGGTACCCGCAGCAAAAATCACAATACGGCCCTTTTCGAGATGGCGAAGAGCCTTACCACGAATATAGGACTCGGCAATACGTTCAATATTCAATGCACTTTGAACGCGGGCTTCAACACCGTTTTTACGCAAAGCGTCCTGCAGCGCCAAAGCATTCATGAGAGTCGCCAACATCCCCATGTGGTCACCCTGCGTGCGCTCCATCCCGGTCGAACCCAAGGCCACACCGCGGAAGATGTTGCCGCCGCCCACGACGATGCCGATCTGCACGCCCATGTCGTAAGCTTCTTTGATGTCTTCAACCGTTGATTGAATGGTTTCGCGATTGATGCCGAAAGCGTCCGGCCCCATCAAGGACTCACCGGACAACTTCAAAAGCACTCGCTTATATTTCACAGGTGATTGTTCCGTCATTTAGAGAACTCCTGAAATTAGTGACAATCTACAAGCGCACGACAAGCCGCGCATGCAGTCACAAAGCTACAAGCGCACCAATACCTACGCGTTAGTGCCCATTGTAATGAAAAGGCGTGCTCTTGGCTTGCATAAATGCAACAAAAGCAACCTTTTGCGAAAAAATCATCCGCAGACTACCCAAAACCTCCCAAAAGGTTATCCTTGTGATGACAATAATCTTAAAATTTCTTCTCGACTTAGACGATTGGATAAATCCGTACCTTCGAGGAGCGCGTCCGCTAACGATTTTTTTGTCTCATGCAACTCAAGGATTTTCTCTTCAATCGTGTCCTTAGCAATAAGCTTATAAATGGTGACCGGATTTTTCTGACCGATCCGATAGGCTCTGTCGGTAGCTTGGTCTTCAACGGCCGGATTCCACCAAGGATCCAAATGGATTATGTAGCCGGCAGCGGTCAGATTTAATCCGCTACCCCCTGCCTTCAAGCTGATGAGGAAAAGAGACATTTCTCCCTTTTGAAACGTTTCAACCAGCTTTTGACGTTGTGCTGCCGGTGTTGAACCATCCAAATATAAGTAGTCAATATCCAACTGATCCAAACGTTGTTTAATCAATGCTAAGTGTGAATTGACATCCTCCCCTCCGTCAACGGCGGGGATTCCCTACTGTGTCATCGGCTCTCGCCGATGATCACTTCGATGGGTTCCTGCTGCTGACCCGCGCAATGGATTGATTCCATCCGCCGATTCACTCGAGCACGGCCTACTTCACCGAACTCCCCACAGGCTGACATGCGCTGCCCGCGCACCTTTATATTTCTTGCTCCCACTATGTCGGCATTGCCCTGATACCCACAAGTCACGCATATAAAATTCGCCTGACTCTTTCGGTTCTCTTTTGACTCATACCCACATTGCGGACAAGTTCGGGAAGTATACTGAGGCGCCACCTTGATGACGATTCCACCCCTTTGCTCACACTTCCAATGCAGTCGTTGGAAAAACTTCCCCCAGGCTTGATCCAGTATCGCTCGGTTTAATCCCGATTTCTGCGCCACATTGTGACCGGGATCGTCCAATGTCCCGGCGGCACTCGATGTCATATTCTTTATCTTTAAGTCCTCTCGATAGATCACAGCGTGCTTTTTGCTCAGATCCAACGCCACTTTATTGATAAAGTCCTGACGAATATTGCCGATTCGCTGGTGAAACTTTGCGACTTCCTGTTGGGCTTTTTTCCAATTGCTGCTGTATTTCTCCTTTCTTGATAACGCCCTTTGCAACTGCGCCAATTTCTTTAAGTGCTTTTTTAACGCATTGCACGGGGTAATCTGTGTTCCGTCCGAGAGGGTGCAAAACCACACCACTCCCATATCCATCCCGACTTCATCGCCGTTATGCTTGGGGATATCTTTTTCATACTCGGTTTGAATCGAGACATACCAGCCGTCAGCTTTGCGAATGACGGTGATATTTTTTGATTTGCCTTCGATATATCGGCTGCGTCTGTATTTCACAAAACCGATACCGGGCAGGTAGATCTGTTTTCCTGTCTCATCGATTTTGAATCCCTGCGGATAGCGAAATCCGTCCGATGATCCGAACTTCCTGTGAAAGACCGGAAAACCCGCATGACCTGAAAAGAAGTTTGAATACGCTCGGGCAAGATCTTTCATTGACTGCTGAAGGCACTGAGAGTAGCACTCTGAGAGCCATAGCATGTCAGGATCTTTTTTCCAATCAGGCAATAAAGCAGAAAGATTTTTGTAGGTGGGATATTGACCGGTTTTCTTCTCATATTGTTCTTTGGCCCAACTTAAACCTTTGTTATAAACAAAGCGGCAGCAGCCGGCAAAGCGTGACATTAAGCGTGCTTGACGGCCGTTAGGTTTAAGTTTGAAAAGAAAACCTTGGCGGAACAACATGAAACGACATTTTACAAAGTTTTGAACTCTATTTTGTTTAAACTAATTGCCAATTATCATTGGCGTTCCTTATATCCCCGCCATTAATGGCGGGGCTTTACGGAACATCAGGTAAATACTCACGGAGCGTAGTATTACGCAAAAGTTCCCGTAAACCTAAAGCCGTTAGAAAATATTTCTCCCATCCGTAATCGTTGACACGACGAATAATAAAACGATTGACAAGCAGCTCATCTAAAGCATTTTTGTAACCGGCAACAGACCACTTAAATAAGGAAATACTGCCGTACAAATGACTGTCGTATCGATCTAAAGGATCCATCAAAAACAACTTCAAAACCTGATTGGCTGTAATTCGAGTGGAAGAAATGTTGGTTCTGCGCATCGGAGACAATCTTGATTAACCGTTAAAAAAAAACTCCCCGCAACCCGGATCGGATCACGAGGAGCCTCACTCAAAAGTCGAAATTAGGCCTTTTGAGCAGCAGCCATTTGTTCGGCCACTTCAGCAGCAAAGTCGCTTTGCTTCTTTTCAATACCTTCGCCGACAACGAAGAGCACGAAAGAGGCGATGGAAGCACCGTTTTGCTTGAGCAATTCGGCCACGCTCATCTTGTCGTTCTTAACGAACGGTTGAGACAAAAGCGTCACTTCCTTCAAGTACTTCTGAACCGTACCTTCAGCGATGCGTTCGAGCATGGCTTCGGGCTTGCCGGCTTCGCGAGCCTTTTCGATAGCCACGCGACGTTCCGTAGCCAACAATTCGGGATCAACACCATTGGCATCCAAAGCCTTCGGCTTCAAAGCAGCGATGTGCATGGCGACGTCGTGACCGACTTCGTCATTGCCGCCGACCATGTCAACGAGCACACCGATCTTGGAGCCGCCGTGCACGTATTGGTGGAGCTTGCCTTGAGCTTCGATACGCTTGAAGCGACGGAAGGTCATGTTTTCGCCGATCTTACCGACCAAAGCCGTACGCGTGGCTTCGAGGGTTTGACCGTTGACTTCCAAAGCACCCAAAGCGGCGATGTCAGCCGGGTTCTTTTCAGCAACCATGCGGGCAGCATCAGCAGCCATTTGTTGGAATTCGGGGTTCTTGGCAACGAAGTCCGTTTCGGAGTTCACTTCGAAGATGGAACCGATCTTGCCGTCTTCGGAGATGTAGATGCTCACCACACCTTCGGCAGCGATACGGGCAGCGGCTTTGCTAGCCTTGTTGCCGAGCTTCACACGCAAAATTTCTTCAGCGCGAGCCATGTCGCCTTCGGCTTCGGTCAAAGCCTTTTTGCATTCCATCATCGGAGCGTCGGTCTTGACGCGCAATTCTTTAACCATAGCGGCAGTAATAACGGCCATGTATTTCTCCAGTAGAGTTTGGTTTGTGAATTTCAAAAAGGGGCGAGGCTTTACCGAATAAATCCTCGCCCCGAAAAAGAACAACTATTGAAGTTTATTAGGCTTCTTCAGCAACTTCAACGAATTCTTCTTCACCGGCGACTTCCTTCAAGCTTTCTTCGCTTTCTTGGCGACCGGCCAAAATGGCGTCAGCCATTCCGGAGGCATAGATGGAAACGGCCTTGGCCGAGTCATCGTTACCCGGGATAACATAGTCGATGCCGAGCGGGCTGCAGTTCGTGTCCACAACACCGATCACGGGGATACCCAACTTGTTGGCTTCCTGAACGGCGATCTTGTGGTAGCCGACGTCAACGATGAACAAAGCATCGGGCAACGTGGTCATTTCCTTGATACCGCCGATGGAACGGTTGAGCTTTTCAACTTCACGGGTGAAGTCCAAGGCTTCCTTCTTGGTCATCTTTTCCAAGCCGCCGTTGGCGATCGTGTCTTCCATGTCCTTCAAACGCTTGATCGTGAGCTTCACGGTCTTGAAGTTGGTGAGCGTGCCGCCCAACCAGCGTTGATCAACATAGCAGCAACCGGCGCGTTGAGCTTCAGCAACGATCGTGTCACGACCGCCGCGCTTGGTGTCAACAAAAAGAACCTTGCCGCCCTTGGCAGAGAGTTCGCGAGCGAACTTAAGGGCTTGTTCAAACTTCACAACCGTCTTTTCGAGGTTGATGATGTGAATCTTGTTGCGGGCGCCGAAAATGTATTGACCCATCTTCGGATTCCAGAAACGAGTTTGGTGACCGAAGTGGCAACCAGCTTCGAGCATTTCGCGCATGCTAACCATGATAATTTGTTCCTTCTAAGGTTTTAAACTGACAACGCGCCGCTATTTTGCATACCGATCGGTCTTGATCAAACCGATTACAGTTAATGAGCAAAACAACCGTTAGATGACGCGCTGCGCTATTAGAGCTTCCCGAAAATAAAAAAGCCGAGCAAGCGGACGGAAAGCTGAAAAAACCGCTTCTCGACACGAAAATTTCACTACAAAAAGTAGCTTTTTTCGCACAGCTCGCTATTATATGCGAAATCGGCTTGAAAAAAGCAAATTTTCTCAATATTTTGAACAAGTAATCATCAACATACCATGGCTATTGTCATTAAAACTCCCGAAGAAATCGAAGGTATGCGCAAAGCCTGTCGATTGGCTAGTGAAGTCCTTGATTATATTGAACCTTTTGTACTGCCCGGCGTCAAAACCATTGATTTGGACAATCGCATGAATGATTTCATGCTCGCGCACGGCGCCAAATCGGCCTGTCTCGGCTACGCCCCCAAAGGCTTCACACCCTATCCGGGCTCAACCTGCATTTCCGTCAATCACGTGGTCTGCCACGGCATTCCGTCTGAAAAGACTTTAAAAAAAGGCGACATCGTCAATATTGACGTCACGGTTATTCTGGACGGCTTCTACGGTGACACCAGCCGCATGTTCTTTGTCGGCAATAAAGTCTCCGTTTCGGCCCGCCACTTGGTTGAAGCCACGTACGAGTGCATGTGGCGAGGCATTGCCGCTATTGCACCGGGCCGCCCCTTAAACGATGTCGGCATCGCCTGTGAAAAGGTTGCCCGAGAAGAGGGGTTGTCGGTCGTTCACGAATACGGCGGACACGGCGTGGGCCGCAACTTCCACGAAGATCCCTTTGTGTGCCACTACAACACTCAGGACAATCGCATCATTATGAAACCCGGCATGATTTTCACGGTTGAACCGATGCTCAATGCCGGGCGCCGCCACATCTCTGAGCTCAATGACGGCTGGACAGTGGTCACCGCCGACCGCAGTTTATCGGCTCAGTGGGAGCACACGGTGCTTGTGACCGACACGGGCTACGAAGTCTTAACTCTCTCAGACGGCTACCCGCCGATCCCCGATTACATCAAGCGCTAAATGGCAAAAAGGCCGCAGGAATCACACCGAGCGGCCTTCCTTTTATCAGGGCGAAGATCGTCAATCCAATTTTTTAAAAATCAGACTGCCGTTTGTTCCGCCGAAACCAAACGAATTTTTCATCGCGTACCGAATCGTTTTTTCCCGAGCGGTATTCGCGCAATAATCCAGATCACACTCGGGATCAGGATTGTCAAGATTAATGGTCGGGGCTACCACCTGATGATGCAAAGCCAAAACGGTGAGAACCGATTCCATGCCGCCTGCGCCCCCGAAAAGGTGACCGATCATGGATTTCGAAGAGCTGATAAGAAGATTTTTGGCGTGCTCACCGAACACTTCTTTAATCGCCTTGGTTTCGTTGACGTCTCCTAACACGGTAGACGTGCCGTGAGCATTAAGATAATCAATGTCCCGGGGATTGATTCCCGCCTGAGCGATTGCCATACGCATGCAATAAGCCGGTCCTTCAGTGTTGGGCGTCGTGATGTGATGCGCATCTGCCGTCAAACCGTAACCCACGAGTTCGGCGTAGATCTTTGCGCCTCGGGCTAGCGCATGTTCATACTCTTCGAGAACCAAGACCCCCGCTCCTTCACCGAACACAAACCCGTCACGATCTTTATCAAAGGGACGCGACGCTTTTTGCGGTTCATCGTTTCTGCGAGACATGGCATGCATGCTGTCAAAACCTGCCATCGGCAAACCGCAAATGGGCGCATCGGTGCCTCCCGCAATCATCACGTCCGCATCCCCTCTTTTAATCATCCAGGCGGCTTCGCCTATGCTGTGCAGTCCCGTAGAGCAAGCACTGACGTGAGCCATATTGGGCCCCTTAAACCCGGTCATAATTGCCAATTGACCGGAAACCATGTTAATGATGCAGCCCGGAATCAGAAAAGGCGAGACGCGTCTGGGCCCCCGATCGAGCAGAGTTTCGTGATTGTCCATAATCATCGGAATGCCGCCGATGCCCGAACCCACGGCGCAGCCGATGCGTCGCAGATTTTCTTTTTCGGGATCAAGACCGCTGTCTTTGATGGCTTGAAAAGCCGCGGCAATCCCGAAATGAATAAAGCGGTCAAAACGCCTGGCTTCCTTAGCCGGCATGTAAGGCGTCACATCAAAGTCCTTGACTTCCGCGGCAATCCGGCAGCCGAATTCTGTCGCATCAAAACGAGTCACTGCTCCTACGCCGCTTTTACCCGCAAGCGCATTTTTCCAAATCGTTTCAATATCGTTGCCGATAGGGCACACGCCCCCTAAACCCGTCACAACAACCCGACGCATGATGAGATTCCTCTTTATTAAATATGTCTGCAACGAGCCAAAAAAGTTTTTACCCGTGCAAATGAGCAAACTGCAATACGGTCAATCATGCTAACAAACGGAAAATCGCTTGAGAATCCTCCGTTTTGGGTAAAGGCAATACCAAGGCGGATGAGTCAATTGACAAAACAATGTCTTTTTGAAGCCTTTAAAATGGGAAGAATACGTTCTTAAATACTGGGCGCCGGAAACCATGGCCGACTTTATCGAAAACTTTAAAAAACTCTCGGCTGAACTCGCCGAAAAATTCATGACAGATGGCCGTGTGACGAGCTACCTCTCGGCCCACACGGCCGCAGCCGATCAGTGCATTCGAGAAATTGCCAGAGAGGAAAACTTAAGCGGTGACTACGCCTTGGTCGCTTTAGGCGGTTACGGTCGAAAAGAACTTTTCCCCTACTCCGATCTCGATGTCATGGTTTTGTGTGACCACGATCCCGATCAAAAAGAAGGTGAGAAAATCGAGCATTTTCTGATGCGGCTTTGGGATATGGGATTGACGGTCGGCTCAAGCGTACGCACAGTTGACAATGCCCTCAATGAGAGCAGTCGTGATATCACGGTTCAAACGGCTATTTTGGAAGCGCGTCTGATCACAGGCAACGCCTCCTTATTTGCTGAACTTCAAAAAGAATTTTTCAGACAAATGGATGCGGCGGGTTTTTACCGTGCCAAATCGCTCGAATTGCGTCAACGCCATCAAAAATACGAGGACACTCCCTATTCATTGGAACCCAACGTCAAGGAAAGTCCCGGCGGACTGCGTGACCTGCACGTGCTTTTCTGGTGTTCGCACGCCGCAGGCATGGGCTCAACCCCGGAGGAGATGCTTGCCGCCGGCACGCTCTCGGCTCAGGAAGCCGACAAACTCAAAGAGGCGCATCACGCCCTCAAAACCTTTCGCATTTACCTGCACCTCATGGCCAAACGGCACGAGGACCGTTTGATTTTTGACCTCCAAAACCGAGTGGCAAAGGCTGCCGGCTACAAAGACACCGAGCATCAACTGGCCGGTGAAGCCCTCATGAAGCGCTACTATCTCACGGCGAAATCCGTGATGCAGTTATCGGACATTTTCATGCAGATGTTCGAAGACAAGTTCTTTGACGAAGGCTATGTGAAAGAAAACGTCATCGACCGCACTTTTATTGCCCGAGGCTATACGCTCGATATCACGCACGACGGGGCTTTTAAAGATGACCCCAATGCTATTTTGCGTGCGTTCTACCTGCTTGAAAGTTCCGCGCCTTTAAAACGCCTCAGTGTCTCGCTTTTGCGTGAACTCATGAGTGCAAGAGAGCTCATAGATGAGCATTTCAGACAGGATCACGCCAATAAAAGCATGTTCCTGCAGATTATCAAAATGCCGCACGGCGTAAGCCACGCCTTACTTGACTTGAATCAATGGGGCATTCTGGAGTTGTTTTTACCGGAATTCCGACACATTGTCGGTCAGATGCAGCACGATCTCTTTCACACCTACACCGTTGACCAACACACAATGCGTGTAGTGCGCAACATCCGCTACTTCTCCCGCAGTGAATACGCTCATGAGTATCCGATCTGCACGCGTCTGATGCAGTCGATGAAAGACAATTGGCGGTTGGTGTTGGCAGCCCTTTTTCACGATATCGGCAAGGGCCTGGGTGGTCATCACGAGAAAATCGGAGCCGATATTCTCAAAGCGTTTTGCGAGCGCTTTGAAATTGATCAGGAAACGACCGATTACCTCATTTTTCTGGTCCGTGAGCATCTCACGATGAGTTTGGTTGCACAAAAACAGGACCTGTCAGACCCCGATGTCATCAAACGCTTTGCCGAAGTGGTGCAAACCGAAGACAGACTCAACGGCCTATTCCTTCTGACCGTCTGCGACATCCGCGCGACGGGCCCCAAGGTCTGGACTCAATGGAAAAGTCAACTGCTGCAGGATTTGTATTGGCAGACGCTGCCCTTGGTTCGTCAGGGCGGGGCGCCCGATCGACAATCACTTTTGCTGCAACGGCAAAAAGAGGCGGGAAAACTCATTGTTGAAGCCGGAGTCAAGCCCGAGCAGATTGAAGCCATCTGGAAAACGCTCACCCTTCAGTACTACCTGCGGCATACGGCCGAAAGTATTGCCTGGCAAACTGTTTCGCTAGCCAAGTTTTTCCCGACCGAAAGCCCCTTTGTGGCTACACGCGTATTGGCACAAAATGCGGGTATCGAAATTCTTGTCTACACGCCTGACCGTGCCGGTCTTTTTGCGAGCATTCTGGGGTTTTTACAAAAAAAGCGCTTCTCCGTTCTTGATGCCCGAATCTACACCACACTGGATCACAAAGCCTTCAATACGTTTGTAGTAAGCGACAACGGTTCGCGCGACATCAATCAACTCGCTCGAGAGCTTGAACCGGAACTGACTGAGTGGCTTACTCATCCGAAAGAGTTGCCAAAAACCAAACCGGGGAAACTCTCTCGCCGTTCGCGTCACTTCCCCCTACAGCCGATTGTCAATATTGAAGCGGATGAAACGGGCCGAAATTGGCTCTTATCCGTGACCTGCATGGATCGAATCGGATTGTTGTTTGATATTGCAACAATATTAAATAAATATCATGTCAATCTTCAAACTGCCAAAATCATGACCATGGGCGAGCGGGTAGAAGACGTATTCTTAATTGATGGAGAAGCTCTCAAGGATATTCCGACGACCGTTGCTATTGAACGCGATCTGATGGAAGTTCTGACGCCTAACCTGTAGGAAAAAGCCGAAGTTCAAAAATATTGACTTCGGCTTTCCGGTCTATTTTTCTTCGATTTTGATGTTGTGGTGGCGATTTCTCACCTTGATGCCGACATCCCAGACGACACCTTTGGGCGTAGTGATTTTGTTGGCCCCCAAAACCTCTGCACGAGGCCACTTTTCGTGCACCTCTTTAAGAACATTCTGCGCAATCGCATCGACTGTCACATCTTCTTTTGAACGAATCAATTCACCTTTTTCAGAAATGTGCGCTTCAATCTCAAGGCGACCGTGGCGTGCATCAACCTCATAGGAATGGGTATCCTCATCCCAATCCCACTCGGTGACCGAGGCCTCGGGAAAATGTTTTTCAAAAGTGCTTTTGACCAAATCCGGCACCATTGAGGCAGAGATTTCTCCGGCCCATACCGGCGCAGAACAAAAAAGTCCGGCTAGGAGCAAAACGGATTTTTTTATGGCTTCAGTTTTCATAATCATTTTTCCGAGGGATATTTTTAAACAAAATCGTAAGCGGCCACGCACTCGGCCAAGATTCGTTCAAGCGTTGACACCGATCGGCCCATATTAAGTTTGATGGCTTCAAAATCAAGGCGATTATCAACAAGACCGGCCGCCCAATTGACGCTGAAACAAATCAATGCATAACGCATTCCTAATTCACGAGCCAAGACGGCTTCGGGCATCGCAGTCATCCCCACCAAATCACAGCCGTCCATGATCATGCGACGAACTTCGGCTGCGGTTTCCAATCGCGGCCCTTGCGTGCAGGCATAGGTTCCCCGATTATGCACATAGACCTTGCAAGTTTGTGCAGCATCGAGAATTTTCCCTCGCAGTCCTTCATCAAAAGGTTGGGTGAAATCAACGTGAGAGGTCGCGATGGGGGCTTCTCCCCAGTACGTGCTTTCACGGCCGCTTGTGTAATCGATAAGCTGATCGGGAACCGTAAAGTGACCGGGCGCATTCTCAGCTGACATGCCGCCAACCGATCCCACGGCGATGATATCGGTGACGCCCGCCTCATGAAGTGCCCACATCTGTGCACGGGCCGGAATTTGATGCGGTGCATAACGATGATCTTTTCCGTGACGATGCAATACAACAATCGTTTTATTACAAAAAATGCCGATATCAAACTCCGCCTCACCGAAGGGCGTCGTGACTTTCTGCGTTCGGGCATTTTGAAGAACGAAATTTTCAAAACCACTGCCGAATACCAATCCCAACATATTTACTCACCTTTCAACAATTCCAACATTTGTGCCTGATCGATAACCGTCACGCCAAGGGCCTGAGCTTTTTCCAATTTACTGCCTGCTTCGGAGCCTGCCACAACGTAATCGGTCTTTTTACTCACGCTTGAAGCCACCTTGGCGCCCTGCGCAAGCAAAAGCGCTTTGGCTTCTTCCCGACTCATTGAGGGAAGCGTTCCGGTCAGAACAAAGGTTTTGCCGGAAACGGCGGCATTCTGTGCCACGGCTTCAGGAGTCGGCCAATGTACGCCAAGCTCAATTAGCTCATCAATGACATTGCCATTATGAGGTTCTTCAAAAAAGTGAATAATCGATTGAGCGATCACGTCTCCCACATCATTGACCGCCAAAAGCGAGGGGGCATCCGCCTCTCTTATCGATTGCAAACTTCTGAAGTGAGAAGCAAGGTCTCGGGCCGTACTTTCACCGACGTGCCGAATGCCCAAAGCGTAAATGAATCGGGCAAGAGTCGTTTCTTTACTCTTTTGCAGAGCCTGCAGCAAATTGGCTGCGCTTTTCTTACCGAAACGCTCCAAGGACAAAAGTTTGTCTTCGGTGAGGCGATAAAGATCCGCAGGCGTTCGAATAAGATCGGCCTCAAGCAACTGATCGATCACCTTTTCACCCAGTCCGTCAATATTTAAAGCCAGGCGCGAAGCAAAGTGCACGAGCGACTCGCGTCTTTGAGCCGGGCAAAATAGTCCGCCCGTGCACCGGGTATCTTTTTCCTCTTCATCCCTGAAGGTTTCCGATCCGCAAACGGGGCATCGCTGCGGCATGACAAAATCTCTTTCGGTTCCCTTGCGTCTTTCGGGTAAAACCCGAACGATTTCAGGAATCACGTCGCCAGCGCGTCGCACGACAACCGTATCCCCTATTTTCAAACCCAATTCTGCAATAAAGTCTTCGTTGTGAAGCGTAGCGTTCGAAACGGTGACGCCGCCCACAAAAACGGGTTTAAGTCGAGCCACCGGGGTGAGTTTCCCGGTTCTGCCCACCTGCACATCAATGTCTTCGAGCACCGTGAGCGCTTCTTCGGGCGGATACTTATGCGCACAGGCCCATCGCGGTTCCCGAGAAATAAAACCCAACTCATTTTGCTGGGCAATCTGATTGACTTTATAGACCACGCCGTCGATTTCAAAGGGTAATGTCGGGCGAATCTCTTTGACCCAATCATGAAATTGCGCAAGGGCCTTCCAACCGTAGACCACGCGGCGCTCTTTGGCAACCGGGAATCCCCAACTTTCGAGTTTATCCAAAATGCCGCTATGCGTCGTGGCAATCACTCGGCTCACCTCCCCCACCCCATAGGCATAAAAGGAAAGTTTTCGCTTGGCGGTTACCTTGGGATCGAGCTGACGCAAGCATCCTGCGGCTGCATTTCTCGGATTAACAAAAGGCTTTAATTCCTCTAAGCGTTGCTCATCATTGAGTCGCTCAAAATCAGCCTTGTGCATGATCACTTCACCGCGCACTTCCAAAACGGGAGGAACATCGTCGGGCAGCTGCAGAGGAATCGTTCGGATCGTTTTCACATTGGCCGTTACGTCTTCACCGACAAGGCCGTCGCCTCGAGTGGCAGCCGAGACCAACACGCCGTTTTCATAGCGAAGATTCATCGCCAAGCCGTCAAATTTGAGCTCCACGTCGTATTGCACATCGGGATCGTTCTCAGCTAATTGCAACCCTTTTCTGACCCGCTCATCAAACGCTTTAGCGCCTTCAGCCTCAAAGTCCGTTTCCGTATGAATGGAGAGCATCGGAACAGCGTGCGTGATTTTGACGAGATCGCTTCTCGCGGCACCGCCCACTCGCTCCGTGGGCGAGGCCTTGGACTTTAAGTGCGGATACTTTTTTTCGAGCTCGCTTAATTGTCGAAAGGCTTTGTCGTATTCGCTGTCGGGCACGCTCGGTGCATCCAAGACGTAGTACTCGTAATTCCAACGCTCCAAATTCTTTTCAAGCGAGCGCATGTCGGCCGCAACAGTCGCTTCATCAACCGGCTGCGGCGACACGGTATCGGGGTCCGTATCAAACAGACTTAACGTTGTATCGGTAAATGTTTTTTTCATGGGGTTAAAAAGAGCGGCCTCACGGTCGCTCTTTCGTTCAAAGAATCAGTCTCTGGTAAAAAGCACCCGTGCGCGAGGGCTGCCGGGTTCAATATTGGCCTTAATCATCTCCTGATAATATTTTTTCAATTGATGATTAATGGATTGGGCCGATTCCGTGTTAATCGGTCGGTCACGCGAATCCTGCAGTTGCAGATTCAGTCGTGCACACAAATCGTTGGAAACAGAGAAAAGCGTACGCAAAGGGTTGGAATCGGGCGAAGCCAGCGGTGCATCCAACGCAATGGTGAGGTAACGGCGATCAAAATCATCCTGATGCAGGAAAATCGTCGCTTCGGCAATACGCTTGGCAGTCCCCAGGAAATAACGCATGGGATTGAGCTGCGTGAAGCCGGCCAAACGGGCAGCTTCTGCCACATCATTGGGATTGAGGGGTTCCTTGGAAGCCATCACAAAATTAAGCTGCACGTCCAGTCGCATGACATCTTTGTAGAGCTTTTGAGCTCGCTTGACGATCTCGTGCGAGGCTTCCGTATCGCTGTCGGCTTCCAGGGCAATGCCGATCTGCTGCACGGCACTGGCAAAGCGGCTCGCATCCATCTCATTGATGCAACCCTGACGATTAGCCAATAAAAGCACCACCGCCAATTCACTGTAGCGGCCGACGGCGCTCGGTTGATACCAACGCTTGTTATCGGACCGACAAACGTAAATTCGAAGCGGAAGGTTAAGCTTTTGCAGACTCGCTACCATTTCCATCATCTTTTTACCGTCAACCGGCTTATTGGACTGCACCCAGCCCACGGTTTCAGTGACCTCGTCATGACGGAAATGCGCCAAACCCTCTTTCGGGAAGGTGCTGGGAGCCGGGGCTTCAGGCTCCGCCGTCTCTTTGGTTTCTTCGGTTACCAGATTCGTAAAGAGATTTTCCTGTTTGGGCTCTTTAGGAGCAGCCGATTCAGGCTTTTTAGTCTGCACGGGCACTTCGGGCAATACCGGCGACGTTTGCTCATTGGGTTGTGAGACCTCTGAGGTTTGGGCGGCAGTGGCCGTTGTATCGGCTATTTCCTGCCAGGTCGCTTTAGGTTTCTCGGTCTCGTTATCAGGCATTGAAGGAGTCAAAGCAACACCTGAGCGCTCGTCGCCCGCGTGATCAGTCACGCTTTCAACTTCAAACCCCACCGTACCGTTATTGAGATTACGAATCAATTCCTGTTGGTTGGCTTGGCGTTTGGGAGGATTGTTGTACATGCCGTTTTTGGGCAAGTTACTCAGACCGACTTTCCCCTCTCTGTTTTTCTTGGCTTCCATTCGGGACCATAAGAACAATCCGACCAGAATGATGGCCGCCCCGATCACCAAAAAAAGAACCGTTTCATTCATAAAAACAACCTCAACGCGCAACGCCCGCGCACAAGCACAATTGTGTTTTTTCAGCCCTTCAGACTGAGAGTACAGTCTGTTATTTTAGAGCAAGGCTGAGGGTCTTTTCAGCTTTGAAGGAAAAATTTTCCAATTGACGCTAAAAGAAGACTTTTAAGTCCTAAAAATCACCGGTTTTGAGGCTTTTGTGCGTATTGACTGGCCTCGGCAATATCAACGCTCACCACACGGGATACGCCGGGTTCCTTCATCGTGACCCCGATCAATTGATTGGTGTGTTCCATCGTCACCCGATGGTGTGTAATCATCATAAATTGTGTGTTTTCACTCATGGCACCGACCAATCTCGATAAACGCTCCTGGTTGGCCTCATCAAGCGGGGCATCGATTTCGTCCAAAAGGCAAAACGGTGCCGGATTTAGGGTAAAGAATGCAAACACGAGCGCTGTAGCCGTAAGCGTCAATTCGCCCCCGGAGAGTTGGCGGATAGAGTGATTGTGTTTACCGGGAGGATTGGCAAACATTTCAATCCCCGCTTCAAGCGCATCATCGCTTGTCATTTCCAATCGTGCATGACCACCGTTGAAAAGTTGGGTGAACTTCTGATTGAAAGCCTCATTGACCCGATTGAAGGTATCGGTCAGGAGAGCACGGGTCTCGTGGTCAATCTTTTTGATCGCCGCTTCAATGGTCGCAATGGCCTGTTCAAGGTCAAGCACTTCGCGATCGATTCGATCGACTTCGGCTTGCTGTGCAGTCAATTGCTCAAGAGCGGCGTGGTTCACGGCCCCCAACTGCGCCATGTCCCGCGCAATCTGTTCGACCTCCTGGCGCAAGGCATTGAGTTTCGGGCGCTCAAGTTCATAGCGGGTACGAAGCGCCTGCTCATCAAAATCCAATTCTTCCAGACGGCTTTTGACTGTCCCATATTCCACCTCGTGTTGACCGCGTTTGGCAATCAAGTCGCCCATGCGGTTTTGTTCTCGGCGTTTAGCGTCTTCGAAAGCCTCCAATGATTTTTCGGCTTGGGCCACACTCGCTTCAATTTGCGTGAGCTTTTCTTTAACCGCCTCAACCGCAGCCTGGGCCACCTCACGTTTTGCCAGAAGTTCCTGAAGACCCGCTTTTTCACTGTCTTCATCGAGTTCTTCCAAACGTGCCGTCACCTCTTGAATTTTCTCTTTGAGTTCAACCTGCTCATTCTGAGCCACAAGCTGCGCTCGCTGTGCTTCGCCTATGCGCTCGGAAAGATTCTTGAGCGTCATCTCTATTTCACGCTGCGTGTAGGCAAAAACATTGAATTCCTGCTCAGCCTGTTTGGCTTGCTGACGAGCCATCTCCCAAGCCTGGCGGGCGTCTTCGGACTTTTGCTGACGTTGCGCCACCTCTTCATCCATTGCCGAAAACCGCTCTTCTGCCTCTTCGATCGCTGCGCTTGTCTCTTCAAGCTGCGCTTGAGCTTCCTCAATCCATTCGCTCAATTCCTCGCTGCGATTTCTATAGGCTTCAATGGCGGCGGTCATCCGCGTCACTTCAAGTGCCAATTCACTTTCTTTTGTTCTCACGCTTTCAAAGTGTGTCGTAGCGCTGCGAAGTTGATCACCGGCTCGGGAAACCTGAATATGAATCTGCCCCAACTGTTCGTGAAGGCTCTCGAGCTCTTGACGAAGCGTCTGGTTTTCCTCTTCAAGAGCAGAAATTTCCGCCCGACGCGATAAAAGACCGGTTGAGTCATCGGCCCAGAAATTCACGCTCACCTGATCGACGATGTGACCTTGCGGCGTCACAAAATGGCAACCCGGCGGTAAAAGATTGACTTGAGAGACCGCCTGACGGACATTTTCCGCCACAAAATAGTGAGACAACCACCGAGACAGGGCCGCACGGGTTTCTTCGTTATGCTTGTCAAAATGAAGCTTTTCAATGAGGCACGTTAACCCCGCAGGCGTTTCGATAGCCTCCGTCGGTAAAAGCGTCGAATAAAAGGTCAGTTTGGCGGGAGGGGCGGCCATTTCAAAACCGGCAGCCATGGATAAATTTGTGATTCCCAAAGCGTTGACGCGTTCCCGAAGCACGGCTTCCAATGCACGGGCCCAGCCGCTTTGAGGCTGAAGCTTTTCAAATAACCGAGCCAGACCCGAAAGTCCCTGCCGAGACAGCCACTCGGAGAGTTTATCTGCCGTGAGAGACTTTTCTTCCAACTCTTTAAGAGTGGCAAGTTTTGCCGTCAGTGCTGCCTGACGCTGCTCTTTTTCGTGAATCGTTTTTTGCAACTCAGCCAATTCGGCACGAGTCTCTTCAAGTTCTGCCTGAGACTCTTCACGTTGTTCTTTAAGTGCTGCGCTGTCTTCTCGAACAATAGCGAGCTCTTCCTTGATCGACTCAAAACGCACCATATCGGGCGCTTCAGTCTGTGCGGCTTCACGTTTGAATTTTTCCAGGCGAAGCGTTAACTCTTCTTTGGTTTTGGACAGTGTAGCCATTTCCAAAGACAGACTTCGGGATTCGTTTTCGATTTTCTGCGCTTCTTTCTGAAGCGCTTCATAGTCCTGGTGCTTTTGCATGGCGATGTCTTCGGAAAGATTTTTCTTTTCCTCAAGCACCGCCTCGCGCTCATTGGCACTGGCAACAAGCTCTTCCTTTTCTTCGCGTTCAAGCGTGAGCGTATGAATCTTTTCGCCCTGTACGGTGACTTCATTGGTACGGGCCTGCAACATCGAGCGGTAGCTCTCCAGTTGCGTTTTCATTAAGGCACGACGCTCGATAATGGAACGGATATTGCCTTCCACCGCTGAAATCTGCTTATCAACCTCAGCCAATGACTGCGTTTTACCGAGCACCATAATGTTGGCCTCATTAAATTGCGAGCGTAAAGTCTGAAGTCTTTCACGAAGCTTAGCCGATTCACTGTCGTTTTCACCGACTTTGGTCTGCGCCTGAGCAATTTGCGCATTGATGCGATCGATTGCATTTTGCGCCTCTACCATCTGGGCAAACCACCAAAGCGACTCCTGCGCCTGACGTTTCGTGTTGAGGGCCTGATAGTGTTTAGCGACCTCAGCTTCTTCTTGCAGACGCTTTAACGACTCGCGACGAGTCACCTGCAGGTCACTGACGCGGTCCAGATTGGCTCGGGTGCTGGCAAGTTTGGATTCAGCCTCTTTGCGGCGTTTTTTGTATTTGGAAACGCCGGCCGCTTCTTCGAGATATTCGCGACGCTTTTCGGGCGAATCTTTGGCAAATTCCGTCACCATACCTTGACTGATGATGGCGTAGGAGTTGGCCCCCAACCCGGTTCCCATAAAAAGATCACGCACATCGGTGGCTCGGACCTGCTGATTGTTGATAAGGTACGAGCTCGTATTGTCGCGCGTTAAAACGCGCTTCACAGAAATATCCGCATAAGCTCCCCAAGGGCCTTGAAGCGTTCCGTCGCTATTGTCAAAGACCAGTTCCACCATCGCGCGGCCGGCGGGTTTTCTGTTATCGGAGCCGGCAAAGATGAGCTCACTCATGCTCTTGCAGCGCAAGTCACTGGCTTTACCTTCACCCAAAGCCCAGCGTACGGCCTCAATCACATTGGATTTGCCGCAGCCGTTCGGGCCCACAATCCCGACGATGGATGAAGGTACTTCAATAACGGTGAGGTCAGCGAAAGACTTAAACCCGCTGATGCGTATTTGGCGCAAACGCACGGATATTTCCTAAATAATCGATTACAAAGATTTTGATTTTAAAAACAAAAAAGGCGCCTTGTCCAGACGCCCGGGCTGTGCTCAGGCTTTACGGCACTTCGCACAGCGTAGCAAACTCAAACGTTTAACGGCGGCGATCGCGATCGGTTTCCGGAGACGGATCCTGGTGAATGAACTCATCGTGGTAGGCGATGCGCCAGGAGCGATAGTAACACCACATACGGAAGAAGCAGATAAAGAGCGAACCCCCCCAGATACTTAACGTGTTGTCAAAGCCCAATTCAATCATGGCAATGTAGAGCCAGCAACCCGCAAAGGCCACGGACCCATAGGGCTGGTGGTCATAAATTAAGGAGGGCTTGATATTGAGGAAGGCATCACGGCAAAGACCGCCGAAAACACCGGTAGCCACACCGCACAACACAGCGGGCAGATAAGGCACGCCGAGGTTGACACCGTGGCTTGTCCCTACCGCAGAGAAAAAGCCCAAACCGATAGCGTCGCTCCAGACAAAAATGTCGTACGAGAGGTGCTTTTTATAAAAGCGGAAAAGCATCGGCGTAAAGATGGCCATAAAGAGCACAAGCCAGACGAGCTCCTGATTGGCAATCCAATACATCGGACGACGGTCAATCAACAGATCACGCATAATCCCGCCGCCGAAAGCGGTGGAAAAAGCCAAGACAAAAACACCGACCGGGTCACACTTCATGCGAATCCCGATCAAAATACCGGCAAAAGCAAAAGCGACAATACCGATCACGTCGGTTAAATAGAGAAGATCTACCTTGTTATAAAAGGCCTCGAGAGCAGCGGTGATATCCATGACAAATTTCAGTTGATGGAGGTCATTTAAAAAATTTTCGTCATTTTAAGCAATTTGAATCAATGCTTCAATTCGTTGAACTTTCAACAAAAAAGACCCGTCTTTGTGTTGCACAGGTCTTTTTTGAGAAAAAAACACTTGATTAATTTTTGTCCCGACTGATTTCACGCAATCGGTCAATACCCATGGCATCGTAGCGTTCAAAGGGTTGGTGAATCCAGGGATTATCCTCAAGGTAATCACACCAATAATCAGGCTTACAAACCGAATGAGACTTCCACCACAAAACAGCCACTCGGATTTCCGTAATGGCAGGATATTGTTTTTTCAGATGTTCGGCCACCTGAACAATCGTTTTACCGGAATCGACCATGTCATCGACCAACAACAACCGTCCGGCAATCTCGCCACCGGTTTTGGTGATGAATTGAGCGATGTCCAATTGGCCCTGTTGCGTACCGGCCGCCTGGCGGTAAGAGCTCGTCGCCAAAATAGCCAAGGGCATATCGTGCACACGCGAGAAAATATCCCCGATGCGCATCCCGCCTCGGGCGAGACACAAAACCGTATCGAACCGATAGCCGTCATCGGCTACCTTCAGGATAAGCTTCTCGATTAAGTCGTCGTATTGTTCTTGGGTAACGAAAAGGTCACTCATAAATTTGAAAGGGCGGCTTTGTGCCGCCCTCAGTCCTCTAAAGGTTAATGTTATTTGGCAAACGGATTGTCCAACATGATCGTTTGTGAACGATCCGGACCGGTTGAGACCACAGCGATCGGGCAGCCTGCCACTTCAGACAAGCGTTGCAAGTAACGCTTGGCCGTCTCAGGCAAATCTTCCCAACGCGTCACACCGAACGTGCTTTCTTTCCAACCCGGGAAGTCTTCATAGATGACTTCACATTGAGCACAAGCTTCGGCTCCGTAGGGCATCACTTCCACTTCTTCGCCTTGATACTTGTAACCCACACCGAGACGAACCGTCTCGAGTCCGTCCAAAACGTCCAACTTCATGACAGCCAAGCCGCGCAAACCGTTAATTTGGACGGCACGACGCATGGCAGCCCCGTCAAACCAACCGCAGCGACGCGGACGACCGGTCACGGCACCGTATTCGTAGCCCTTGTCTCTCAAGTGCTGACCGATTTCATTGTCAAGCTCTGTCGGGAAAGGACCTTCACCGACTCGGGTGCAATACGCTTTGGTAATACCCAACACATAGTCAATGCGGTGAGCACCGACACCGGCACCGGAACAGACGGCGCCGGCCACCGTGTTGGAGCTCGTCACATAGGGATAGGTACCGTGGTCAATATCGAGCATGGAACCTTGAGCGCCCTCAAAGAGGAAGGACTTACCTTCGTCCATGAGCTTATTGATCGTGTAGGACACGTCGGTCAACATCGGTTTGATACGCGGGGCGTACGCAAGCGTTTCATCAATAACTTTATTGATATCCAAAGCTTGAGCGCCGAGTAACTGCGTCAACTCGAAGTTGTGATATTCCATCACATCACGCACACGTTCAATGAAGAATTTTTCATTAAAGAGGTCAGCCACACGGACACCGCGGCGGGCCACTTTATCTTCATACGTGGGGCCGATACCGCGGCCGGTCGTACCGATCTTCTTGGCACCGGCGGCGGCTTCACGGGCGTGATCCAAAGCGATGTGATAAGGCATCACCAAGGGAGCGTTGCCCGAGACACGAATACGATGCTCGGCTTCGCAGCCATGATTTCTTAACTGTTCGATTTCACCGAAAAAGGCTTCCGGACAAAAAACGATACCGTTGCCAAGATAGCAGGTCATCGTCGGATGCATAATGCCCGACGGAATCAAACGAAGAATTGTTTTGTGACCGTTGATCACCAAAGTGTGACCCGCATTGTGACCGCCGTTGAAACGGACAACGCCATCGACTTTTTCAGTAAGCCAGTCAACAATCTTGCCTTTACCTTCGTCGCCCCACTGGGCGCCGACCACGACAACATTCTTAGCCATTGTTTTATCCCCGAAATAAGCAATGAAAACTTGAAAGCGGTAATGAACCTGTTCATTACGCACGCAACCGTCTTATTATCGCCGAGTTTCAGAATTTTTTGTAGTCCTCTGACGAGCAAGTTTTGAACTAACGTATAATTTTTCGGCTTCTTCACAATGATCTAAAAATGAAAACCATTCGCTTACTGTATCCTGATTGGCTCAGCGGAGGACTTGAAACGTATTACTTCGGTGCCAATCTTTTACAACACATTTTGCCTGCCAATTCCAATCAACCTTTGGTGAAGGTTGAAGTGGCCCGACCCGACGGGCAGCCCCGAACCATTCAAGACGGCATAGCCGGCAAAAACGAAGTGCTCTCAGGCATTCGTGCTGCACAAAAAGTCATTGAAGAAAACCGGCCTCAGAAAATCATTACCATCGGCGGCAACTGTCTGGTATCTCAAGCTCCGTTTGATTACCTGCACGGTCTTTATCCCGATGCCGGCATTATCTGGATTGATGCGCATCCGGATGTTTCCATGGCCAAAGACGGCTACCCCAACGCTCACGCCATGGTACTCGGTGCTTTATTGGGTAAAGGTGAGAAAAGCATGGTCGAAATGCTTAAAAATCCGCCCTTTAAACCCAATGAACTTTTGTATGTCGGTCTGCAGGGGCTGCATGATTATCAGGCGCAATTTCTCGATGAGCTCGGTGTGAACTACAAAATTCAGACTGAAAAATTTCTCACCGGTGAAGAAATTGCAACGTTTACCGAAAAGTTCGATCACATCCTGGTGCACCTTGATATTGATGTGCTCAATCCTCAATATTTCCATTCGACCTATTTTGCTAATCCTGAATTGGTTGGAGACGGCTCGGGCGGCGGCAAAATGCGTCCGGATCAACTCAGTCAGATACTTCAGACAATCAGTCGTTCTTCAGATATCGTCGGATTCACCGTAGCCGAGTACCTTCCTTTTGACGAAGAACGATTAAGCAAAATGTTCGGCTCTTTAGAGCTGTTTACCAAATAGGACCTGTTATGCCGATTTTAATGCCCGAACCTAAGAACACCTTATTAGGTAAAGAGACCGTCTACAGCGACCGCTACAATCCCGATCTGCTGCAACCGATCAAACGCAGTCTCGGACGCGACGCAATCGGTGACCACGATTTTCGAGGCGCCGATATCTGGCGCTTGTATGAACTGTCTTGGCTTAACGATCAAGGTATTCCTCAAACTGCCGTGGGAGAGCTCTACGTTCCCGCCGATTCTCACAGTATCATCGAATCGAAATCCCTCAAACTCTACGCGGGCTCCTTTGCCATGACACGTATGAAGGACATCGAAGAGGTTAAAAGGCATTTCAGTGAAGATTTGTCCGACAGGCTGGGAGCAACTGTTGAAGTAAAACTTCAACCCCTCAGTCAGTATCACGAAACTCTTCGTACGATGCCGGGAATTTGTCTGGATGCTTTGCAATTGCCGACCGATGCTCCGGTATGCGCTTATGAAACCGATCCGTCCTATTTACGATTTGTCCCGCATTCAGACAAAATCGTTGAAGAGACCTTCTACACCACGGTTTTTCGCTCTCTGTGCCCGGTAACCGGTCAACCCGATCTCGCAAGCGTCATGATTTCCTACCGCGGAAATGAAATTGATCCGAGCGGACTTTTGCAGTACCTCATTTCCTACCGTTGCCACAAAGGTTTTCATGAACAATGTGTCGAGCAGATCTACCACGACTTACGCCAGGCATTTAATCCTCAGATGCTTGAGGTCTATGCCTGTTTTACAAGACGCGGTGGCATTGACATCAACCCCTTCCGCTCATCATGGCGAGACAGACCTGATGAGTTCATTCGTGAAAAGCGTCAGTAAAAATTAACCTCAGATAAGCCGATCCCCACTCCTGACTCAGGAAATGGGGATCTTTTTTTGGCAGAAAAAAGTCATTCGGGCTTAAGCATCAGGCTGTCACAAGCCAAATTACGCCTACTCCAATCAGCAACAAACCTAAGCCGATCTTTCGGATCACTTCCGGTTTGCCGATTCGGCCGATCTCCTGAACGGACTCGAGCCACTTATCAGGAGCAGCAAAGGGAATCAACCCCTCGATAATGCAAACCAGTGCCAAAGCCAACACCCAAGTCTGCCAGGTCATTTTTACTTCGCCTCAGGCTCTTTCATGTATTTGAAGAAGTCCGCCGAGGGATCGATCACCATGACATCCTTCTTATTGGCAAAACTGGCTCGATACGCTTCGATATTGCGGTAGAAACGAGCAAATTCTGCGTTTTTCGAGAAGGCTTCGGCATAGGTGGCGTTGGCGATTGCATCGCCCTCACCCTTGATCTGTTGGGCCTGATTGTAGGCCTGAGCCAAAATCACCGCTCGTTGGCGATCGGCATCGGCACGAATCTTTTCGGCTTCTGCCGCACCGGTCGAGCGCTCTTCGGCTGCCACGCGCTTACGTTCGGCTTCCATACGACGGTAGACCGATTCGGAAATCTCAGGCGTAAAGTCCACGCGCTTTAAGCGCACATCCACCACTTCGACTCCCACGTCACGGACACGTTCCTGAAGACCCGTGCGAATCTCAAGCATGGCCACATCACGCTCGCGGCTCGTGATGCCGTTAACCGTCCGTTTATTAACCGTTTGGTTTAACGCGTCACGAAGCAATGCCGAAATCCGATCTTCAGCAGCCCGTTCATTTCCTTGGAAGGACACCCAGTATCGACGAGGGTCAGCGATACGCCACTTAACAAAAGAGTCAATCATTAAGTTTTTCTTTTCACTGGTCTGCACCAAGTCGGCGGTCGGTGCGTCCAACGTCAGAATACGCTTGTCCAAATACACAACGTTCTGGAAAGGCGGCGGCAATTTCACATGCAGCCCCGGCTCCGAGACCACTTCTTTGAGTTCACCCAGAGCAAACACCAGTGCGTGCTCACGTTCGTTTACCGTATAAAGGCAGAAATTTGCTGCAACTACGGCCGCCACGCCAACGAAGACAGCAGTCGATAATTTATTCATTTGTTTCTCCTATCTTCCTGTTAGCGAATTCGGTCACGAATATTGCGCGAAGAGCTCTGAGTCGATGCTGCTCGACTGCCGGAGGAAGCAGGCTGTTGCGTTACGGCTGCGGGAGCAGGACCGGTAGCCGCTGCAGGGGTTGCAGCTGAGGCAGCGTTTTGCTCCATGAGCTTATCAAACGGCAAGTACAGCAAATTGTTGCCGTCCTGCGTATCCACATAGACCTTTGTGGTCGACTGCATCACCTGCTGCATCATGTCCACATACATACGATCACGCGTCACTCGCGGAGCTTTTTCGTACTGAGTCAACACTTGAGCGAAACGATCGGCATCACCCTTGGCCGTTTCCACCACGCGGGCTTTATAACCTTCGGCTTCCTGGGCAAGGCGGGCAGCCATACCTCTGGCCTTCGGAATGACGTCATTGGCGTAAGCCTGACCTTCATTGATCTGGCGTTCACGGTCTTGGCCGGCCTTCACCGCATCATCGAAAGCCGCTTGTACGGGCTGAGGCGGCTGAGCATTTTGAATGGCCACGCTCATCACCTCGATACCGGTGTGATAACGATCGAGCATTTCCTGCATGATCTTTTTGACATCTTCAGCGATTTCCTGCTTGCTTTCAAAAAGCACGCTGTCCATCTTCTTACGACCGACCACTTCACGCATGGCGCTTTCAGCCGATTGTCTGACCGACTCATCCGGATCGCGGGATCGGAAGATGTAATTCATGGCGCCGTCGCCGGACTTAATACGGTATTGAACGTTAAAGCGCAGGTCAACGATATTTTCATCGTCGGTGAGCATCAATGCTTCGGCCTCGCGGTTGGCGCGACCCATGGCTCCGATGGCTACAGTACGGACACTGCTCACGTCAACAATATCGGCTTGTTGAATGGGGAAAGGAATGTGCCAGCGGAAACCCGGCATGGTCGTTTCGGTATATCGACCGAAGGTGGTCACGATACCCGACTGACCTTCGGGCACAATGTAAAACCCGGTAGCAGCCCAAAGACCCACCACCACAACTGCGGCAAAGGCTAAACCCCGTCCGCCGGGTTTCTTACTTATAAATTTAGGCGGCTGCATGTGTTTAAAGGATTCAAACTGCTTTTTAAACTGATCCTGAGGACATTGACCGTTTGAATCGCGGCGAGGTTGTTCCGGTTCGTTAAAGGCACTGCTTTGACGACGCTCGCCCTCGGACCGATCGTCGTTTCGTTGACCCAACATACCGCCTAAAGCACGGTTAAATTCATCCCAGAGACGATCCAAGTCATCACCCTGACCGTTTTTCGGCGAGCGATTACCAGGTTCGGCCTCCTGGCGTTCCTTATTATCTTGGGCACGATCGTCGTTATCTCTCATTTCATTTTCTGAGACGCTCTTTTTTTCTTCTTTTTCGTCCGAGCCGCCTCGGCCCCAATGCGGGTCATTTAAAGACATCGCTCTACTCCCCGGTCATCCGTTCCGATACAGGCAACGGAGTCCGCCTGCTAATTAATAAAAGTGAACGTTTTATTTTAATGGAAAAATTTTCTCAACTCTTAAGCCAATCTTAGAAAATAGCAAAATCGGCTCCGGTCAAAGCTGTATTTTGTGTGTCTTAATCAGGTATTCCCCCTAGATTTACCATTCTGAGCCCCAAAAATAAGGGAAACTACTTACACACGAAGATGTTAAATACTTTACTATCTGTAACGCGGATGTTTAAAGACATCCATTTCTTTACATATTGTTAACAATAAGGATCAATCCTATGTCTGAACAAGAAAATAAGACTAAGGAAGAAAAGGCCGGTATTGGCGGTTATATCTCTTTGATTTTCGCCGTCGTCTTTTTCTCCGGTGTCTGCGCTGGTAATCACTGGTGGGCTATTTTCGACTTCTCCACGTTGAACGGTGCCTTCGGTAAGGTTGTTACCAATGTGACACTGAACGGCGACGCTATCAAGACGGCTACCGGTATGTTCCGCGGTGTGGGTGGTACGGGTGCCATTGACGGCTTCTGCTTCGCCTTGACCTTGGTTCCGACCGTTATGTTCGCCTTGGCCATGATCACGGTCTGCGACCACTACGGCGCTTTGACCGCTGCTCGTCAACTCTTGACCCCGATTCTCCGTCCGTTGATGGGTATTCCGGGTTCCTGCTCTTTGGCTTTGATCGCTTCCTTGCAATCGACCGACGGTGGTGCTGCTTTGACCCGTCAGTTGTTGGACAAGGGTGAAATCACCGAAGACGAAGCTGACGTATTCGCCATGTTCCAATTGTCTGCTGATGCCACGATCACCAACTTCCTCGGTGCAGGTGTCGTGTTGTTGAGCTTGACTGACTCCGCTGGTAACACTGTTCCCGCTTCCATCGCTTTGTGCTTGGGCATCATGCTCGTCATGAAGGTTGTTGGCGCCAACATTGTTCGCTTCTTGAAGATCTTCATGGCCAAGAAGAAGAAGGCCGCTTAATTCAGGATTGGAGGATATAAAGTATGTCTAGCGAAAACAGCAAGCCGATGGTTACCGACGTATTCGTCAAGGGTGCCATTCAAGGTTGGGGTATTGCTACCCACTCCACGATCCCGAATGTGTTAATGGCTTTCGTGATCATTCGCGTGTTGAACGTGGCCGGTCTTTTGCCGATCTTGGGCGATATTTTCCGTCCGTTGATGGGCCTTTTCGGTCTTCCCGGTGAAGCCGCTGCCGTGTTGATCGCCGGTTGGATGTCCATGGGTGGTGGTGTCGGTGTGGCCGCTGCTTTGTTTGATCAAGGCTCCTTGTCCGTGACCGACTGCGCCATTTTGGCTCCCGGTATCTACTTGATGGGTTCTCAATTGCAATACATGGGTCGTTGCTTGGGCGTTATCGGTACGCGCGGCTCCATGATCCCCGTGTTGATGGGCGTTGCCATTATCAACGCTTTCATCGGTATGTTTGTAATGAACATCATCGTCTAGTGATGCAACTTTAATCGCATCTGAAAGGGAGATTGATTTTTGTTAATCTCCCTTATTCATATTTTCAGACACAAACAGTACAATGAACTTGGTCGATCAAACATCAATTTTGATCGGTTCATAACAAATTTAGAAAGGAAATTTCCGATGGTTCAAGAATTTTTGAAGGACTTGGAAAAGGTCGTTAACGTGGATGCCGGCACCGCCTGCATCGATGGCGTTAAGCAAGTGGCTGAAACGTTCAAGGGCATGTACGAAGGCATTGGCTTTACCGCCAAACTCGTTGACTTGGGCGACAAGGTCGGTCCCGGTCTTTTTGCTACGAATAAGCCCGATGCTACCCACTACGATGTCATGCTGAACGCTCACTTGGATACGGTGTTCCCCGCCGGTACTGTTGCCGTGCGTCCCATGTCCATCAAGGGTGATCGCGCCTATGGCCCTGGTGTCTTGGACTGCAAAGCCGGTTGCATGACGATTTTCTATGCTTTGAAGAATCTTCCGAAGGAAACGCTCGATAAGCTCTCCATTCTCGTGGCTTGTAACCCCGATGAAGAAACCGGTTCCGTGAGCTCTCACGACTGGTTGAAGGAATGCGCTTCGAAGTCTGATCGTGCCTTGATTTTTGAACCGGCTCGTGAAGGCGGTGAATTGGTTTGCGCTCGTAAAGGCTCGAGCACCTACAAGATCACTTTCCACGGTGTTTCCGCTCACGCCGGCAACTGCCCGGAACGCGGTCGCGATGCTGTCTTCGCCATGGTGAAGTTCATTGCTGCCGTGAAGGAATTGGCCGATTGGGATCGTGGTATTACGCTCAATTTCGGTGTGGTTCGCGGCGGTACGGCTGCCAATGTTGTACCGGATTTGGCTGAAACCGAATTGGATCTGCGCGTCTGGAACGATGCCGACTACGACGAAGTCAATGCCAAGATCATGCAATTGGCTCAACAAACCTGGGTGGAAGGTGTTACGCAGGAAATCGTTGAAAAGAATCATCACGCTGCTATGCCCTTGAGCGAAGCCACGCAAGCCATGGCAAGCCTCATTGAAGAAGCTGCCAAGCTTGAAGGTTATGACATTGCCTGGATGAAGGCCGGCGGCGCCTCCGACGGTAACACGACGGCTTCCATGGGCGTTCCCACCTTGGACGGCCTCGGCCCTGTCGGCGGTGAAATGCACTGCGATCGCGAATATCTTGAAATCAATACGATTGAAAAGCATATCAAGGTCGCAGAACGCTTCTTCACGTTGATCGCTGAACGCAAGTAAGCTCTCTAATTAATTGAGCTTGAGGGGACGGTTGTTAAGATCGTCCCCTTTTCTTTTCTTACTCAAATTTCACCTTTTCAATCCTCTCTGTTTTCCTGTAGCGGCGTTATGATTAGCGGAGAATTTTTCTCCAATAATTTTTCGGTGAGGTGTTCATATGGCTTTATTGATTAAGAATGCGCATGTCTTCAGCCCGAAAGATCAGGGCGTACAGGATGTTCTGATGGTGGCTGAAAAAGTTGTGGCCATCGGTAAAGATCTTCCTTCCACTCTTCCTGACACCGAGGTAATCGATGCCAAGGGGCAAATCATGACCCCGGGCTTTTTCGATCAACACATTCACGTCACGGGTGGCGGCGGTGAAGGTGGTCCCGTAACGCGTACCCCTGAAATCATGCTCTCGGAACTGGTTGCAAGCGGCACAACCAGTGTTGTGGGTGTTTCAGGTACGGATTTTGTGACCCGCTCAATCGAAAATCTGTTAGCTAAGGTGAGAGCCTTAAAATCTGAAGGGGTGTCTGCCTGGATGTACACGTCCAACTACAAGTTCCCGCCCACAACGCTGTCCGGTTCTGTCTCTCAAGACATGTTTCTTGTTCCGGAATGCCTCGGCGTGAAAATCGCTCTGGGTGACCACCGCTCCTCTTTCCCGACGGTTCAGGAAGTGCTCGCATTGTTGGCTGAAATTCGTGTGGGCGGCATGATTGCCGGTAAAACGGGTTTCCTTCATATTCACACGGGCAATATTCCGGGCAGCTTTGACATGTACAAAGAAATTGTCTCTCGGGGCTTTCCGATTAAGCACATTCGCCCGACGCACTGTGGTCGTATTCGCCACGTGTTTGACGCCGCTGTGGAATTTGCAAAAGCCGGCGGTTACATGGATATCACAACTGGCGCGAGTTGCTGCTTTGACCATCCTGCCGAAGCCGTGATGGCTGCGCTTGATGCAGGCGTGGATCCCACTCACATCACTTTGTCTACGGACGGTCACGGCTCTGTTCCACGCTTCAATGACAAGGGAGAAATGATCGGTTTAGGAGTCGGCGGTGTAGCCGGTAACTTAACTGAAGTCAAACGATTGATAGCCGAACACCATATGCCGATTGAAGACGCCATCACGTTTATTTCTTCTAACGTCGGTGCCGCTTTAGGTCTGCCGGATCAGGGAGTAATTGAGGTGGGCAGTTGCGCTAATGCTTGTCTTTTCAACGATGCCATGGAATTGACGACAGTTGTATCCCGCAATCATGTCATGATGCGTAACGGAGAAATTGTTCAAAAGGGAACTTTTGAATACTAACGAGTGGCACTGAAGACGAGGCGCAGAAAACTTCTTCTGCGCCTTGTTTTTTTGACGAGAAGAAATTCTCAAAATCCGTCGAGAATCTGATTTGATTTCAGTTGTTTTCAGACTTTTTTGATGTTGGCGACAGCAGTCGCGGCAATTCTGCAATGAAAGTCTTCACGGCCGGCATGGTCGGCTCTCCGTGCGTGACCAAGAAAATTTTTCGAAAGACTGAAGGATCCAGAGGACGGCTTTGTACTTTGTGCTTGTCGTTTTCCAAAAGCAGTTCGGGCAAAATACTCACGCCGATCCCTTCCCTAACCAAATTAACGATTGAGGTTGCTCCCACCGTTGTATATCGAATAGGGATTTTCTGTTTATTCTGCTCTAATCCTTCTTCCAACTGCTTGCACCAACTTGCCCCATGCAGAATGTACGGATAATCGACCAAGGCTTTAAGCGGAATTTTCGAATATTGACTCAAGGGATGACCTTTAGGAAAAATGACCCGCAATTCGTCCAAATGAAGAAGTCTGGCATTTAAGTTATCTCCGACTTTCGGTGTGAACAGTCCTATATCGATTCGGTCTTCCTTCAGCCATTGACTGATGATGTCACCGTTGCCGATTAAAACCTCATATTCAATTCCGGGAGCAAAGGCCATAAAACGCTTCAGTACAGACGGAAGCCACTCATTGGCCACTGCGGTAACGGTTCCCAATCGAACCAGACCGCTTTTTAAGCCCGTCATATCCTGAAGCACACCACTCAAACGCATTTCATCCGCATAAACCTGCCGAATGAAAGGCAACAACATTTTTCCGGCAGTGGTTAACGTGACCCCGGATTTTTTTCGATTCAACAGGGAAACGCCCCACTGATTTTCGAGATCTGCCACCATTCGACTGACTGCTGATTGGGTATAAAAAAGACGCTTGGCCGCTTCGGTGAAGCTACCGCACTCAACTGCTGTGAGAAAGGCACGATATTTAACGATTGACATTTTAATATTCTATTTTTGAATGTTTTTCATACATAATATTCGCTTTTATTAATATTCTCCAAGTTTTATACTGGTCTCTGACGTATTTAATGGAAGGTTACTATGTTGACCGTTTTACTCATTCTCCCCGATTTCCTGGTGATCCTGCTCGGTTTCCTGTTGATGAAATTTTTCCACGATGGGGTATTTGGAGAAACGTTTTGGAAAGGTGCAGAAAAAATTGTTTTCTACGTTCTTTTTCCGCCTTTGTTATTTACATCGGTAGCTACTTCCAATCTGACTCTGGGCGAAGCCGGACTCTATCTGGTTGTGGCGATCAGTGCCATGATGTGTGCGGTTGTGATGTCTTACCTGATCCGTTTTCTGATCAAGGCCGATCCGGTTACTCATGCATCGGCTTTTCATTGTGGATTTCGTTTTAATACTTATGTCGGTTTTGCCCTTGTTTCCCGTCTTTTCGGCCAAGAAGGATTAGCCCTAATGAGTTTGTTGATTGCCTTTTGGGTCCCGATCAGCAACTCCATCGCTGTGGCAGCACTCGCGAGCGCCGTAGCCAAAAGAGACCAGACTTCAGGGGAATGTAATGTCCTTCTTAAAACGATCGAAGCGATCGTGACCAATCCTCTGATCATTGCGACGACATTGGGACTTATTGTTAATCTCGCATCCCTTCCGGTGCCAGAAGTGGCAATGACCTTTTTCAAGTCTCTCGGTAATGCTTCTCTTGCTATGGGTCTTTTATGTATCGGTGCCGGCTTGCGATTAAGCGGCATGAAAAATGATTGGAAACTCATATCCGCCAACACGGTTGAACGCCTTGTGGCTACACCGGCCGTTGCACTTATATTCTGCTTGATTTTCGACTTAGCCCCTGCAGCATCGGGTGCGCTTATGATTTTTGCAATGCTTCCTACAGCCCAGTCTTGCTATGTGATGACCACGAGCATGAGAGGCAACGGCCCACTCGTTGCCGGGATTACAACTGCGCATACATTGGCAGCCATCTTTACAATTCCTTGTTGGATCGTTGTGATTACAACAGTGCTATGAGTCCTGCGATTAATTATTCAAAATGGCGGTAATTAAGACGAATAGTTCAGTTGCCGCCTTTTAATGGTCAAGCTCTTTTCTTCAAAATCCCTAGTTAACCTTCTGGATTCCGAAATGCTTGTACCAAAAACTCCAATGCTCCATCGTCACTGCATTGAAGTGTCACCAAATCAATGTGGACAACGTTCTGATTTCAGGACGTTGCCCCACAGTTTTTAAATAAGCCAAATGGATGTCCCACGGTTCGCGGTGCCAAAGCGGCAGCACCGGTACTACCTGACATTTGAACAATTCCTGGAGCATCAAAGCAGGTGTCAGATAATGGGCTATTTGAAATTTGAGCTAAAGGACAAGAAGAAATTGGGTTATCTAACACCGAGTGAATATCGGCAGCAAATAACCCAAAATCAGTAACTGTAACTGGTCTACTTTATGGGGCAGGGTTCATTCACGCGGTAGATATAAGACAACAATCTAAAAGGATTGCCATAAATCAACAAAGTGCTTTAAATATGGTGATTGTTGAGATCTAGTTATGATACGATTCAGTCATGTCATTTGTATCGTATCAATTTAGGATCTATCCAAACAGCCTGCAGCGTCAATCTCTGATTGACCACTTCGGTTGCACCCGTTGGGTTTTCAACCGTTACCTCTCTGAGGCTGATGATTGTTACAAACAAACCGGTAAGACCATGCGGTGCCATGATTTCATTGTTCGTTTGGTCGATCTGAAAAAACAGTACCCCTGGCTCAAAGATGTCAATTCACAATCGCTTCAAATGGCAGCCCGCAACGCCGAGCGCGCCTTTGTCAATTTTTTTTTGAAAAACGAGCACAACCCCCTCGTTTTAAAAGCAAACATTCCGGCAGGCAGTCTTTTCACTGTCCTCAACATTGCAAAGTTCAATTTCCTGATGTGGGAACAAAAGGTCATATTGTTTTCCCCAAAATCGGTCCCGTCAAAGCTATTTTGCATCGGCGATTCACCGGTACGGTCAAAACGGTGACGGTTGTTCGGGAAGCCTCAGGGAAGTACTACGCCAGTGTTTTGGTTGATGATGCACAACCCAAAGTTGTACCGGATACGGTTAATTTTGAACGTACAGCAGGCATTGATGCCGGTATTAAAACGGCCTTTACTGTAGCCAGTCAGGGCGGAACAGAAAAAATTGATAACCCGACGTTTTTGAAAAAATATTCGGAGCAACTTAAAAAACAACAAAAGCGATTGGCTCGATGCCTGCGTATCGTCAACGTTAAGGAAAATGAAAAAGGAGAAAAGGTTAAGGAAGTCACCGTCTCAAAACGCTATGAGAAGGTGAGAAAAGAGTTAGTACGCACTCATGAGAGAATTCGCCATTGCCGCAAGAACTGGATCGATCAAATCACTCATCGGTTAGTCAACGATAGTCAAGTGACAACCTATGTGATTGAAGATCTGAATTTAAAAGGGATGGTTAAGAACCATCACCTGGCTCGAGCGGTATCTGATGTTGGGATTGGCAACTTCTACCGAACGCTTCAATACAAGTTGAAAGCGGTCGGAAAGAACCTGATTGTGGCGGGACGATGGTACCCGTCCAGTAAACGGTGTCCGGAGTGTGGGGCCAAGAAAGAGAGGTTGACATTGAAGGAACGTGAGTGGCGCTGTGCGCAGTGTGGTCACGAGCATGATCGGGATGAAGCAGCCGCGCGAAACTTGCGTCATTGGGTTAGACTCTCAGAATCAGACAAACACCGATACGGCCGGAACGGCCGTGCGCTGGAAAAGGAAGCGATTCCTTTTTGAAGAGTTCCCCCGAGGAGAAACCCGTCGGTGCGGGTTC
>NZ_JACJKX010000061.1 GCF_016901835.1 Parasutterella secunda
ACTCGTAATCGACCGATAGTGAACCAGTACCGTGAGGGAAAGGCGAAAAGAACCCCGGGAGGGGAGTGAAATAGAATCTGAAACCGCATACATACAAACAGTAGGAGCCCTTCGGGGTGACTGCGTACCTTTTGCATAATGGGTCAGCGACTTACGTTCAGTAGCGAGCTTAACCGAGTAGGGGAGGCGTAGCGAAAGCGAGTTCGAATAGAGCGAGTAGTTGC
>NZ_JACJKX010000062.1 GCF_016901835.1 Parasutterella secunda
GCAACTACTCGCTCTATTCGAACTCGCTTTCGCTACGCCTCCCCTACTCGGTTAAGCTCGCTACTGAACGTAAGTCGCTGACCCATTATGCAAAAGGTACGCAGTCACCTTGCGGCTCCTACTGTTTGTATGTATGCGGTTTCAGATTCTATTTCACTCCCCTCCCGGGGTTCTTTTCGCCTTTCCCTCACGGTACTGGTTCACTATCGGTCGATTACGAGT
>NZ_JACJKX010000063.1 GCF_016901835.1 Parasutterella secunda
TACAACCGACGGCACGGTAAAGATACCGGGCGTGGCATTCTCACAGATCGAGTACCTATCGAACAGAGGTCAACAAAAGCCAATAATCGAACTGAATATGGTCATTGGGGGGCTGATACAGTATTGGGTAAAAAGACCAAAGGAGCGGTTTTGGTCACGCTTGTTGAACGGAAAAGTCGTTTTCTACTGACGACTAAAGCCGCCAGTAAATCAGCTGAA
>NZ_JACJKX010000064.1 GCF_016901835.1 Parasutterella secunda
TAACCGACTTATGCAGAGCAAACTCCTTGCCATTATCAAACGTGATGCTGCGGAAAATCGCCCGGTAGGGTTGGACCGCTTTCAATATCGCCTGCGTAACATCTTCAGCGGATTTACTGGCGGCTTTAGTCGTCAGTAGAAAACGACTTTTCCGTTCAACAAGCGTGACCAAAACCGCTCCTTTGGTCTTTTTACCCAATACTGTATCAGCCTCCCAAT
>NZ_JACJKX010000065.1 GCF_016901835.1 Parasutterella secunda
CGGCTTTAGTCGTCAGTAGAAAACGACTTTTCCGTTCAACAAGCGTGACCAAAACCGCTCCTTTGGTCTTTTTACCCAATACTGTATCAGCCTCCCAATGACCATATTCGGTTCGATTATTGGCTTTTGTTGACCTCTGTTCGATAGGTACTCGATCTGTGAGAATGCCACGCCCGGTATCTTTACCGTGCCGTCGGTTGTATTTACGTTGGCGACGAC
>NZ_JACJKX010000066.1 GCF_016901835.1 Parasutterella secunda
CAGCATCACGTTTGATAATGGCAAGGAGTTTGCTCTGCATAAGTCGGTTAGTTCTCAACTCAACTGTAAGACTTACTTCGCGACTCCTTATCACAGTTGGGAACGAGGCAGCAATGAAAATGCGAATGGACTTTTGCGGCAATATTTCCCAAAAGGAAAGTCTCTCAATAACGTGACCGAGCAAGCCGTTAAACAAGCACAAGATAAAATTA
>NZ_JACJKX010000067.1 GCF_016901835.1 Parasutterella secunda
CAAGATATCGGCAGTAGTCCATTTCTCCCCTTGAAATAGAGCACCATAGACGTTGGATCCTGAGTTTGTTCCCATCGGGATATCGCCGATCCATCCAATAATGTTTGGCGACCAAACATCCAAGGGACTACAAACGTAGCAGGCTATGCTCCTGATAACTGGACAGCAGGCGGATCGGCAACCGGTCCCTTCCAATCGATGGTGAAATGG
>NZ_JACJKX010000068.1 GCF_016901835.1 Parasutterella secunda
TGCGCCACATCCAACAAACGAACCCACTTCCACTTCTCGGGAATAGTAAACGGCACTTCACTCTGAGGCTCACCGATTTCTACAACCTCTGGTTCGCTCCCTAACTGAGGAACTAATTCACCACGAATAGCTTTATCGAGAATTTTATTTCTCAATGCTTGAAAATCTATCACTTTAGTTCCTCCCTAAGGAATGCAATAGATTTAGCA
>NZ_JACJKX010000069.1 GCF_016901835.1 Parasutterella secunda
GCAAGATATCGGCAGTAGTCCATTTCTCCCCTTGAAATAGAGCACCATAGACGTTGGATCCTGAGTTTGTTCCCATCGGGATATCGCCGATCCATCCAATAATGTTTGGTAACTGCGCCTCCAACGCCTTACAAACATCTGCAACGGTAGTTGTACCCTGAAAAACTCTACCATTCATGTCTGGAAGAACTGCATAAGTGCTGGAGTC
>NZ_JACJKX010000070.1 GCF_016901835.1 Parasutterella secunda
GATCGTAGCTTTCTTCGGTCTTTCCACTTGACCAAAAGGCATTAGGAGATCCCGGTGTTGGCCAAAGTGCGTCTGAGCGATTATCACGGAAACCACCTGTAATGTTTGGCCACCAAACATGACGGGGACAATTTACAACTCAGCAGGTGTGATTGGAGCCGAAAATGATGCAATCGGAGTGTTTTTAGACTCCCCCGCAACAATTAGA
>NZ_JACJKX010000008.1 GCF_016901835.1 Parasutterella secunda
ACGGCCGACGAAAACGCAAAGAGAAATTTTCACCTTGTTTGATATCCCGATGAACACTAAAGCTTGGCCTTCAATGCTCTAATTAGGATATACCTCATGAAAATTTAGGTTATTAACGTCCAATACGTTGTTTTTAAGATGATAGTCAAGCTCGCCTTTGAGCGTACTCTCAAGGAATTTCTGGCCGCACTTTTTAATGAAATCAGATAGATCTTCGCTGGTCAGGGCTGCCCCACCGCGTTGTTGCATTTTGTCGAGAACATACGATTCAATGAATGAGTCGAAATCCGATGGGGCTTTTTTCTTTTGTGTCATAAGGTTTCCTTTTGCGGGCATGCCCGCTCAGTTTAATGAAAATCCTTAGACACAGATTTTTTTACATACTCCTCCTTATAGACCTTTTGTCTTGGAAAGTATTTTGTCTCTAATCAATGGCCAAGTAAGAGCGTTTCCTTCTGCCGATAAATGATCGTCGTCTTTGTACAAAATACGACCTTGCTCAATAACTTTACAACTTTCTGATGAGCAGAAAATATCCTCAATATCCAATAAAGAAACGTTCGACCAATTTTTTGCCTCATCTAAAAGAATCTTTTTTGCATTCAAGTAATCTTGGCTAAGATCATACCGGGAGTATTTGCACTCTGGCATTGCAGGGAGTAGAGATACTCTCTGCAGTGGCATGCACCTTTGCATTACTGTTTCCGGAACCGTAGGGTTATCCAGTACTAAAACAACTTTCTTATGCATTTCTGCTAGTCGTCGAAATGTTTGATTCCAATAAAACTTAAGGTTTTGCTCTCGAGTTTCAAAACTTTTCGGTGAGAAATGTATTGGCAAAGCAAAATAAGCTTCCCAATATCCTCGAATAACCACAACCTTTATTTCTGGAGACTTTTCCAATGTTTCCCAGATCTTGTTTACGGCATCTACCGTATATGCACTTCTATTTTCTGGGTAACAATCCTGAAAAATTAAACTTCCATCATTTGCAACAAAGTAATAATCATACGGTTCATCTAAATGCTTTAAATGTTTCCACAACAATCTTGCGTGTGAGTCTCCAACAATGAGTACACTAGGATTATCTCCAACCTGTTTACAAAAATATTGTTCATGACCAAACTTTTGCAAACACGAATCAGTATGAAAATCATTTTTGGGGATATCTTCCCTTGCCTTTTGAATATTCTCTGGTACTCCCGCAAATAACAATTTGTCAACTGCGTCAACTTTCCGCACAAGTTCCTTAGAACCCATACTAGCAACAAGCAATATCATTATGAGAACAAGAACTAACTTCCACGAGGCTTTCTTACTACGCATCGGTCGCTCAATCAACGTATAAGTCAGATAGGCCATTAAAAAACTTAAACTTATCAACGTTACCATCAACCAACCCGTCGGCAACTCACCCGCAAGGTTATTTCTGAAAATACAAATAAAGGGCCAATGCCACAGGTAAAGCGGATAACTGATTAAACCAATAAAGACCGCCACTTTATTGGAAAACACGTACTTGTTCAGATAAGCATTAGTACCAGCCGCAATGAGTAAAACCGAACCCACTGTCGGGAACAAAGCCCGCCAACCCGGAAAATCCTTTCCTTCTTCAAAAAACGCTATAGCAAAAATAATTAATAAAAGACCTGTGACAGAAAAAACATTATCAATGCCCACCCCCTGACACTTTATTTTTTCCTTGTAATCAGGCCACTTCAATTCCACATAAGCCAGTACACCACCAATCAGCAATTCCCAAAAACGGGTATGTAACGAATAAAAAGCTCTGACAGGTTCATTAGCCGTATCGTATAAACAGAGGCCTAAGGAAACCAAAAGCATGAACACCAGACTGGCTAAAAACCGTTTGGCACTGA
Source organism: Parasutterella secunda (assembly GCF_016901835.1). GTDB lineage: Bacteria > Pseudomonadota > Gammaproteobacteria > Burkholderiales > Burkholderiaceae_F > Aphodousia > Aphodousia faecavium. The sequence continues at coordinate 1,881 of NZ_JACJKX010000008.1, forward strand.
CTTTCCAGAGTAAAAAGCAAATCAACGGATAAAAAATGTAGTACTGCTCTTCAACACCCAGAGACCAAAAATGCATGAAGGGTTTCAGTTCTGTGGCCGTTTCCCAGTACCCACCTGTCGTCACATATAATCGCCAATTTTCCAAAAAGAAGGCTGCATAGGGCGATTCTCTGACTAAGTCTTCAAGTTCGTATGGTGTTAAGAAAAAGAAACCTAATAGGAAACTACCGAGAATAACTACTGTTACCGCCGGAAAAATTCTTCTGACACGTCTGGCATAAAAATCAAAGAAACTGAATGTTCCGAGCGTTAGACCTCTAAAGATAATGCTCGAAATCAAGTAACCAGAAATCACAAAGAAAATATCAACCCCAACAAACCCTCCGGGCAAACTTGAAGGATAAGCATGAAAAATCAGCACTGACAAAATAGCTAATGCACGCATACCATCAACGTCCGGGCGATATTTAGGACGAGAAAACGACTGTGGGTTAGGTTGATTCATTTAAAGGTAAGCAATTTCAGGAAATTCTGTAAAACTTATGGCCTCATTATAAGAAGAGAACTAAAACGCTGTAATATTGTTCTGTTTTTCAAATAGGCTACAAAGATGAGTACCAATCCCCTTTTATCTATCACTGATTTAATTGACTTTCCCGCTATCAAACCCGAACATGTCGTCCCCGGCATGAAAGCGCTGATTGATGACGCACAAAAAACACTCGCTGTCGTCACTCAAGATTCAACGCCTGCTACATGGGACGATGTGATTTCTCCTTTGGAGAAAAAAACGCTAGCTCTTTCTCGTGCCTGGGGTGCCGTGAGTCACTTGATGAGCGTTTGCGATGAACCTGAATTGCGTAAGGCTTATAACGAAGCGCTTCCCATTGTCACGCAATTTTGGATCGGGTTGTCTCAAAGTAACCTCTCGCAAAAGTACAAAGCCATTAAAGAAAGCAGTGAATTTAAAAAGCTTTCTTCCGTACGTCAGCGCATTATTAATGAAGAATTAATTGACTTTAAGCTTGCCGGTGCTTTCCTGCCCGAAGACAAAAAGGCAGAACTCAAAAAGGTTAAAGAAACACTTGCTCAAGAAAGTCAGAAGTTCTCTGAAAACTTACTGGACGCCACAAACGCCTACGGGCTTTTGGTTGAAGACGAAAAAGAGCTTGCAGGCATTCCCGCTGATGACATCGCTTCCTTTAAGGAAACCGCAGAAGCGGCAGGCCAAAAAGGCTATCGCATCACATTACAAGTGCCCCATTACCTCGCAGTTTTGCAATACGCCCAAAACAGAAAACTTCGCGAAACGCTTTATCACGCTTATGTCACGCGTGCCTCAGAATTTGACTTCGAAGGCAAATTTAACAATAACGACGTTATGCGTCGTATCGTGCAACTGCGTGAAGAAGAAGCCAAACTCTTGGGTTATAAAAACTATGGTGAGGTTTCGCTAGCCACCAAAATGGCCGACTCCCCCGAGCAGGTCATCTCTTTCCTTCGCGACTTGGCCCAAAAGAGCCTGCCGCAGGCTAAGACCGACATGGCAGAAGTGAAGACTTTTGCCAAGGAAAAATTGGGTATTGAAGATCCCCAGAGTTGGGATCTGCCTTACGCAAGCGAAAAACTGCGTGAAGCCCAGTACTCATTCTCTGACCAAGAGGTGAAGCAATACTTCACACTGCCCGCCGTCTTTAAGGGTCTTTTCGGCCTTGTGCAAACGCTCTTTAACATTCAGATTGTTAAAGACACGGCCCCTGTCTGGCACCCAGACGTACAATTTTTCCGTATTGAAAATGAGCAAGGCGAAAAGATCGCTCAGTTTTACATGGATCTCTATGCCCGTCCCAACAAACGGGGCGGCGCCTGGATGGACAATGACCGTACGAGAAATCGTCTCTACGGAGAGTTGCAAACGCCTGTGGCGTATCTCGTGTGCAATTTTGCCAAACCCGTGGGTGATAAACCCGCGCTTCTTACGCACGACGATGTGCTCACGCTTTTTCATGAATTCGGCCACGGTTTGCACCACATGTTAAGTCGCATTGAAGAGCCTGCTGCAAGCGGCATCAACGGAGTGGAATGGGATGCGGTCGAATGCCCGAGCCAATTTATGGAAAATTTCGCCTGGGATTGGACCGTGTTGGAAAGCTTAACGAGCCACGTTCAAACGGGAGAAAAGCTTCCCCGTCAACTCTTTGAGAAGATGCTGGCAGCAAAGAACTTCCAAAGCGCCATGGCGATGGTTCGTCAACTGGAATTCGGTCTTTTTGACATGCTGCTTCACACACAATTTAATGCTCAAAAAGACAGTATCCTGGATCTGTTAAATAACGTGCGCAAAGAAGTCGCCGTGACTCAACAGCCTGCCTACAACCGCTTTGCCAACTCTTTCAGTCATATTTTTGCGGGCGGCTACGCTGCAGGCTACTACAGCTACAAGTGGGCTGAGGTTTTAAGCAGTGACGCCTTCTCCTTATTTGAAGAAACCGGAATTCTTAATCCCCAAACCGGCAAAAAGTGGCTCGATGAAGTGCTTGCCGTGGGCAGCTCCCGCCCGGCTATGGAATCCTTCATTGCCTTCAGAGGTAGGGCTCCGAGAATCGATGCTTTACTGCGCCACAGCGGTATTAAGCCTTTCGCTAAATAAGGACTGTCATGAGAATTGCCACCTGGAACGTCAACTCGCTCAAAATGAGACTGCCTCATGTTTTGGACTGGTTAAAGCAGTCCGGGACGGATATTTTGTGCCTGCAAGAGCTCAAAATGACCGATGACCTTTTCCCGATCGAAGCCTTAAAACAAGAAGGGTTCGAAGCGGTCTGGTCAGGGCAGAAGACCTATAACGGTGTGGCAATTGTCTACCGTCGGGATAAGTTTTCCGCTCCTATAGACGTACAAAAAAATATCCCGGATTTTCCCGATGAGCAAAAGCGACTCATTGCCGCAACGTTTAAAGACGGTGCTGACACATTACGCATTGTCTGCGGGTACTTTCCCAATGGTGCAGAAGTCGGCTCTGAAAAGTTTGCCTATAAACTTGCCTGGCTTGATTCGCTCACCGAGTGGCTAAAAAATGAACTGACCCGATACTCGCAATTGGCACTCTTGGGAGACTTCAATATTGCGCCTGATGATCGTGACGTCTGGGACCCCAAAGGATGGGAAGGCAATATTTTAGTTTCTCCCCAAGAGCGTAAGGCCTTTCAAAATTTATTAGCACTGGGACTTTCGGACTCTTTCCGACTCTTTGATCAGCCTGAAAAGCGTTACACGTGGTGGGATTATCGAATGCTGGGTTTCCAGAAAAACCACGGTTTAAGAATTGACCATATTCTGGTCTCCGACGCTTTAAAAAACAAAATCAAAAGCGTCGACATTGATAAAGCGCCCCGCAAGTGGACCAAACCCAGTGATCACACGCCTTACTGGATCGAGTTTTAAGCCACGTGCGAGTAAGATAATCTTTTTAGCAATAAATTTGAGAAAGAACTCATGTATACACGCTGGAGTCCGGAATTAACCTCTCTGTTGGATGCCAAGTCCGGCACACAATCGGTCAGAATCAAAGACCTTGAGTATCACGTTTTACCCTGTGAGCATCAGGCAGCGCTTTTATCCATTGCCCCGAATCTTGATGACATCATCGAAACCGGCAATCGCCAGAAATACTCTAAAAAATCCACGGCAAGCCTTTTCAGTGTCAATGGCGAAACGTTTTTTGCCAAGCACGTACGCTTTCATCAAAAAGCGTTCGGACTGCGTTTCCGTTATTTTATTCAGCCTTCGAGAAGCTATTGGACAGCGGTTGTTGCTAAAAAAATTGACGAAGCCGGTATCGGCACCCCGAAAGTCTATGCCGTGGGAGAAAGGCGGACGCTGCAACTCATTTCCGACTCCTACATCATCACTGAAGCGCTCAAAGATGCCCATACGGCAACGGAAGTCGTGCGTCGACAACCCAACAGCTTCGATTTACTTCAAAGGGCAGGGAAACTTCTTCGCAGTCTTCATGATGCGGGCATCACCCACGGTGACATTAAGCTTGCCAACTTTTACGTGCAGGGAGACTCAATGGGATTTTGGGACTTAGATTCCGCGCTCGTTTTTGATTCTCATACTCCTGCCAAATGGATTATTCGCGATCTAGGCAGGCTTCTGTCCTCCTTTATCATCACAATTGATGCCATGCCCGAGACGAAGCCTGAATTTATGAATGCGCCTAAGATTGCTCAGGTGTTGGCTCAGTCTTACGGCATTGATGTCAATAAGTTTTTACCGTCTTACTATAGTTATTGGCTTAAAAAATCAAAGCTTCAACACGATTTCGGTTAAGGACATTTCAACATGGTCAAAAAGATTGCTGTTATCGGCGCAGGGGCCCTGTCTCGAATTTTTTGCACCCAAACCCAAAAACTGCTCTCGGATGATTATCGAATCGTTGCCGTGATGGCGAGACACTTTGAACACGCAGAGCGTTTGACCAAAGATTTAAACGCCAAAGCTTGTACTGACTTAACTGAACTCTTAGCGGAAAAACCCGACATCGTGGTGGAATTTGCCGGACGAGAAGCTATCAAAGACTACGCTATTGACGTTTTAAAAAACGGCTCGGATTTGGTCATCGCCTCAATCGGCGCTTTAGCTGACGATGATTTCCGTCACCGTCTCACCGATACTGCCCGAGGCATGAACCGCAAGGTTTATCTTCCCAACGGCGCAATCGGAGCGCTTGATCTCATGCAAACCTTCGCCTTAATGGGTGATGCAGAGGTCACGATCGGCAATACCAAAGCCCCGCGAAGTTTAGAAGGTGCTCCGTACCTTCAGGGACAATCCCTACCGACAGACAAAAAGACGGTTATTTTTGAAGGCTCTGTCGAAGATGCCATCAACGGTTTCCCCAAAAATGTCAACGTGGCCGTAGCAGCCGCTTTAGCTTCAGACACTCTTAGAGAGGCAACCGTACGGATTACGAGTGATCCTTTAAGCAGCGAAAACATTCACCGCATTGTTCTTAAAAATAAGCTCATGCGTGCTGAAGTCACCATTGCCGGCAAACCCGATCCCGCCAATCCGAGATCAAGTACCTCAACAGCTTGGAGTGTGGTGGCATTGTTGAAAAATTTAGCCTCCCCTGTTTCGTTTTACTAGCCTGGGTTCTCGCTTTCTACGTGTTTTTGACGACTTTTTTACGCCAAAAACAAGGATTAGTCCTATCATTTAAAGACTAAAAATTTAAAATTCTGGTGGTTATTCTTATGTCAGAACAAAAACGCCCGCGCGTGATGGTGGACATGTCCGCCACGTTGATTCATCACGGACACATCCGTCTTTTGAAAAAAGCAGCCGAAATCGGTGACGTTGTCGTAGCGCTCACAACCGACGATGAAATCAAGCGCACGAAGGGCTATACGCCGGAACTCAATTTTGAAGAACGAAAAGAAATTCTCGAATCAATCCGCTACGTCAAAGAAGTAGTACCGAGCCCCTGGCTCATTTCTTACAAATACATGAAAGAGCAAAACTGCGACCTTCTGGTTCACGGACACGACAATTCCAACCACATCCCTCAGGAAAAACTCGTGATCTTCCCGCGCACCGAAGGCATCAGCTCGTCGATTCTTCGCGAACGCGTGTTGGATTCCTTAATTGAGATGAACACGGATGCCAAACCCTCAAAGGCAAGCGACAAGGTAGCTCGATTCTTAATTGAATCGATCAAAAAGGAATTTCGTCTCGAATGAGCACTTTGCTCAAGGGCCTTTTCGGATTCTTCGTGGCCATCCTTTGGGTTACGAGCCCGGTCTTCGCTCGCGAAGAACTCTTGGTGTATACAGCGGTGGAACCGGAATTTCTCGCTGTCTACAAAGATGCCTTTGAAAAATTACACCCCGCAATCGAAGTGACCTACGTGAGGGACTCGGCTGGCCCCATTACCGCGAGACTTCTGGCTGAAAAAAATAACCCTAAAGCCGACGTGATTTTGGGACTGTCTGCCATTTCCCTGGAAAAACTTCGTGCTGCCGGCATTCTCTCTACTTATAAACCCATTAATGGTGAAAAGATCAACCCCAAGATGCGTGCAGCAGACTTCTCCTGGTTCGGCATCAACGCCTGGGGCGGATCGATCTGTGTGAATACCGAACTCTTAAAAAAAGAAAATTTACCGATTCCTACAAGTTGGCTTGATCTCACCGATCCCCGCTACAGAGGCAAAATAGTCATGCCAAGCCCCGTTGCCTCGAGCACGGGCTATATGTTTTTAGCAGGCTGGATTCAAGGCATGGGCGATAAAGGTTGGGATTATGTGCAAAGGCTGCACGAAAACATTCTCTTTTATACGGCCTCGGGCGCCCGTCCTGCGGCCATGATCGCTCAAGGGGAAGTGCCCATTGCTCTCACGTCCGAAGCTTTTATTCGACCCTTCATGCGCTTTTCCATTCCCGTTCAAACCATTGAACCCACGGAAGGCATAGCATGGGATGCCGAAGGCAGTGCGCTGCCAAAAGGTTCCAAACATCCCGAAGCGGCCAAAAAGTTTCTCGATTTTTGTGCTTCCGAAGCAGTGGCACAAATCGCTGCGTCCTTTAGCGGCATAGCCGCCATTGATCAATTCTCAACCGAAAAGGGACGAAGCATTGCCAATCGCTTTTTGCCGCTTGACTTTAATCGCGCCGACTCAGAAAAAAGCAATTTACTGACCCGTTGGCAACGTATTGCTCACAAGTAAAAAAGGATGCGCCATGAATGATTCTCTAGAGATCCGACATCTTTACAAAACTTTCGGTCAGACCGAAGTGTTAAAAGATATTGATGTGAGCATCAACGAAGGATCATTTACCTGCATTCTGGGGCCTTCGGGCAGCGGCAAAACCACTCTTTTGATGATATTGGCGGGATTGGAAGAGGCAAGTGATGGCGAAATTTTCTATCACGGTGAAAATCTCACCGATTTGCCATTAGAGAAGCGCCGCGTGGGCATTGTGTTTCAGCACTACGCCCTTTTTCCCAATCTGACCGTTAGAGAAAACATTCTTTTTGGAGTCAAAAATAACCTTACGGCAAAAGAAAAAGACGAAAAGCTCGCCCGGTTACTCGACTTAACGCATCTTGCCGGTCTTGAAAATCGCTACCCGGCTGAACTCTCAGGCGGTCAGCAGCAGCGCGTGGCGATTGCCCGAGCGCTTGCGATCAATCCCCGTTTTTTACTTTTGGATGAACCGCTCTCAGCGCTTGATCCCGCCAACCGCTCACGCATCGGACGAGAACTTCGTGAGATTCAGAAAAAAGCCGGCGTCACCTGCGTGATGGTCACGCACGACCGCACGGAAGCTTTAGCGCTATCGGACTATCTCATCATCTTAAATAACGGCCGTATTGAACAGGCAGGTGCTCCCGCCGAAATCTATGACCGACCGAAAAGCGCTTTTGTCGCGACCTTTGCGGGCGGCATGAATCTTATTGAAATGGCGGGGATCAACGAGGGGCAACTCACCGGTATCCGTTTTGCCGATGTCGGTGTCGCCCAAGCTACCGAATCGGCTCTTTCTCGCCCCTTTACGTTTACGGGCGAGTTAGTCGCTCAGGAATTTGCAGGCGACTTTGTCAGCGCGCACTTTCTCTTGAATGACTTTAAGACGCACATCACGGCGCTTGTAGCGAGAACCAACCCGGTTGCCGATGAAATGAAAACCGGCGCCCTTTACGCTGTCTCTCTGCCACGTGAGCGGTGGTGTGTTTGGAGTAAATGATGAGGCTCAAAAAGACGGCTCTTATCATTTTTGTTCTTCTGATCGCTTTTTTGGCATCAGGCGTACTGCTGCCTGCCCTTAACCTCACTGCGACCCTTTTTGAGGCTGAGTCTTTCTCGAGCTTTTTCTCGGGCTATTTCTTTAAGTGCCTCATCAATACCATACTCATGGGAACAGGCGTGGCTCTCATCGCTTGCCTGGCTGGCTTTTTCATCGCCTTTTGTATTGTCAGTGAAAACTCTCGGGCCGCCTTTTGGATGAAAACGCTTTTTCCCTGCGCACTTTTTGCGCCTTCCGTTATGCCTGCTATCGGGTTAATTTACTTATTCGGGTATAACGGTCTGATCGTTCAAACTTCGCTTTATGGGGCCGTGGGGATTTTTTTGGGTGCTCTCGTTTTTGTGCTACCGCACACCACAATGCAGCTTATGCTCGCCCTTGAGCGCTTTGATACAAGGCTAATCGATGCAGCAAAAAGCCTGGGAGCCGATACGCTCACCTGCATGAGAAAAATTTTGCTCCCTCATTGCAAAAAGGCCTTTATCAACGCTTTTTTAATCGCTTTTGTGCTCACGATCACCGATTTCGGTGTACCGAAACTTTTAGGCGGTAACTTCCCTATGCTCGCAACCGAAATCTACAATCTCGCGATCGGCACACAAAATATGCCCGCTGCGGCCTTTTTAAGCCTTTGGCTTTTTGCTCCGGCGGCTCTCGCTTTTTACTTCACTTCGCGCAATACCGATGCGACTTTAACCTCACAAACCATCAAACCCCTTCGTGCTAAGCGAGAAGGGATTTTCAGCGTTTTTCGGATTCTTGCCTGGTGCGCGATTCTTTATGAAGTGGCTACCATTGCGATTGTCATTTACGGCTCTTTTGTGACGTTCTGGCCCTACGTGCCGGCCCTCACGTTAGATAACTACGCTTTTCATAATTCAACCTACGGAATCAGACCGTGGTTTAACAGCGTGGTGCTTGCGAGCTTGGTGGCCGTTATCGGTACTCTTTTAGCTTTTACGGGTGCCGTCATCAAAACAAGGCTTAACTGTATTGCGCAGAGCCTATCAACCCTTTACACCACCTTGGCAACCTTTTCTCTTTGTATTCCGGGTACCGTTTTGGGCCTTGCCTTTGCGATTACGTATGCCGGGGTTTCTTTCTTTTCAGGAACCGTCGGCGCCATGGTGCTCTTAGTCTTTAACTGCATCATTCACCTTTTCACGGTGAGCCACCTCACCGCCACGCATACTTTGGAGACAATCGACTCGCGGTATGAAACGGTGGGGCAAAGCCTAGGCGTAGGCGTACTCTCGGTTTTAAGGCGTGTGACGTTACCGTTGGCCAAAACCGGCTTTCGGGAAGTTTTTTGCTATTTTTTTGCCTCGACACTGACTACCATCTCGGCTGTCGTTTTCCTCTATACTCCGCAGACTATGCCTGCAGCGGTTGCTGCTATTCAGATGATTGACAGCGGATTTATATCAGAAGGCGCAGCCATGTCGACGCTTATATTTTTCTCGGCGCTGGGCGTAAGGCTCGTTATGACGAAATGGATTCATTAACAGATTGAAACTATGGATAAATTTTTCAAAATTCTCTCAATAGCTGCGCTTGTGTACGCGCCGGTCAATGCCTGGGCCTACCTTGACCCGGGCACAGGCAGTATGCTGCTCTCGGTTTTAATCGGCCTCACATCAAGCGCCTACTTTTTAATCCGTAAGCTCCCCGGGATGATCCGTGCAGCCTTTTTTAAGCTCAACGGTAAAAAAGACGATCTTAAAAATAATTCGATCGTCTTTTATGCAGAATCAGCCGCCTACTGGTCAACCTTTAAACCGGTACTTGAAGCCCTGGCTAAAAAAGAAACCCGGGTCACCTATTTAACGAGTGACGAAAAGGATCCGGTTTTCAAAAGCGGCCTTGACAAATGGGTACACGCAAAATTCATCGGCAAGGGTCAGACCGCCTACACAGCTTTGGGCTTTTTAGAAGCCGATGTGTTTGTGCTCACGACGCCCGGCGTTGATGTATTGCAAATCCGCCGTTCCGCGGGTGTGAAAAAGTATGTTCATATCGTGCATGCCGCAGGCGACATTCACACCTACAAGTTCTATAGCTTCGATTACTACGATGCGTTTTACTGTTCAGGACCCGCTCAGGCAAAAAGCTTGAGAGCATTGGAAAACCTTCGTAAAACGCCCGCCAAAGACCTTCCCCTTTTAGGCTGCCCGTATTTTGACGGGATGCTTGCCCGAAAAACGGCTGACTTAAAGCCTGAAGACAATACCATTTTGATCGCTCCGACCTGGGGCAAAAACGGGCTACTTACTCGCACGGGTTCGATGATCCCGAAACTCTTGGCCCAAGCGGGTTATCACGTCATTTTGCGCCCACACCCGCAAAGCTTTATTTCGGATAAAGCGTTGATGGAAAAACTGGCCGACGAGCTCAAAAGTTTTGACAACATCGAGTGGGATCGCAATCCCGATGGGTTTAAGAGCTTAAGTCGCGCTCAGCTCATGATTTCCGATGTCTCGGGCGTCATTTTCGACTTTGCCTTTATTTTCCTGCGTCCGGTTATTTCCGTCGGAGCCGGTCCCATGAAAGACGGCTTTGAAGCTTGGGAAATCCCGCACGAAGCCTGGGAAATGCAGGCACTCGATAAGCTCGGCAAACGCATCATGCCGGGAGACGAAAAAGACATCCCTGCAACGGTTCAGTCTTTATTGGCCAGACACGAAGACATGGCCGAAGCTATTGAGGCTATTCGCAACGAAAATGTTGTCAACTTTGGTCATGCAGGCGAACCCATTGCCGACGCTTTAATTGATTTGGCTCACCAAGTTCATGCGGATAGAAAGTAAAAATGCTCGACTTTTTGTATACCCTTTTTATTGCCCCGCTTGAATTCTGGATGCACAAAGCGCTCCTTTGGGGATTTGATATTACTCAGCAGTGGGGCTGGGCCATCATCGTGATGAGTCTCATCGTCAACATTGTCATTTTGCCGATCTACATGAAGGCAGAAAGTTGGCAGGAAGATGAGCGGGCATTAAGAAAGAGCTTTGAAGAAAAAGAAGCGATGATTAAGCGCGCCTACAAGGGTCAGGAGCGCTTTGCGATGATCACGACGATGCATCGTCAGGCAGGCTACTCGCCGTTGCTTACTTTGCGCTCGAGTATCGGCTTTTTCCTGCAGATCCCATTTTTCTTTGCGGCTTATCATTTTTTGAGCCACTTTGAACCCCTGCAAGGGGTGAGCTTCATGGGGCTCACCGATCTGTCCAAGCCCGATGAGATCTTCTCCATCGGAGGCTTTGCGATTAACTTTATGCCGATATTGATGACCGTCATCAATATCGCAAGCGCCCTTATTTATACAAAAAATCTTTCCAAGCGCGATAAGTATCAGCTCTACGGCATGGCAGCGCTCTTCTTAGTTCTGCTTTATAACGCCGCAAGCGGCCTGGTGCTCTACTGGACGTTTAACAACATCTTCTCGCTCGGTAAAAACATTGTCTATGACCTTGTGCACCATTTCAGCAGGAAGCTTGCGGGTCTCTGGAAGAGTGTTTGCGCTCTCACTCGCCGTGCCTTTGCTTTTACCCGTGAGACAGACTCACGTCAGGCTCACGGCTGGATGGATGGGTATCTCGTTTATCTCTGGGCTTTCGCAACGCTTTTAGCCGTCTTAAGCAGCAATCAAATCACTCAACTCGGAGACGGCGCGAAGATGACGTTGAGCAGCGTCTCGGACTACGCTTTTGTGCTCCTTGCCCTTTTGAGCCTCGTTGAAGGCGTGCGCCTTAAAATCTGGAAGCATCCGATTGCCCTCGTTCTCGTACTCTTTTTCATCTACTACGAGATGTACACGTGGAGCAAGTGGAATTTCCTGGGCTCACACCGCCGTTACTTCTCGTTAAGCGCCGGGATCACGTTCCTTGCTGTCAGCCTGATTCTTACGAATCTCAAAGTGGGACTTGGAAAACTTCTTTATCCCACATCGGTTAAACCCGCAGCCCTTCTAACGCCGGCCGCCATTTGGCTTGTGATTCTTTTAAGCTTTTACCTCCCGGTTCAGGCTTATACAACTGCTCCTGAAGGCTTTTCCAGAATCGAAGAGGTGTTGGCGCTCCTTTTAGCCTGCATGTGTATTTCGGGCGTGTTCCTCTGGTGTATTACCAAACTTTCGCACCTAACGGGTTACGCGGACTGCGCGGGTTACACCTTGGCTTTCATTGCGCTTTTGATGACGGTCTACGCTTTCCTCTTACCGTTAAACGTAGGCACGATCCAAGCATTCATTATTGCCAACACCGATCCCTTATTCCGAACGTTTAACGTCGTGGTGGATTTGGCCGTTATCACAGTCTTTACTGCGCTTTTCGTTTTCCTCATTCGAAAAGGAAAAGTCGCTTGGGTGAAAACGCTTCTTGTGCTCTGTACCGTAGGCGGTCTTTTAAACACTGTGGTGATGCTCAAATCGTCTCAAGAAGCCTGGACGCGCGACGCTGAAAATGAGCAAAGTGTGGAATTGCCCGAATACAACGACAGACTCTTTGGGTTTACCAAAACGGGACACAACGTCGTTGTGGTGATGCTCGATGCCTTTGCGGGCCGCCACCTCGATCGAATTCTCGCTGAAAACCCGGCGCTCAACGACCAATACCGTGGCTTTACCTGGTATCGTGAAGCGATCTCTTCGGGCCCCTCCACGCTTTCGAGTCTGCCTTCGATCGTGTGCGGAGAAGCCTGTACGCCGTGGCAACTTAATAAAGAAACCGATCTGTCTCTGGCTGAGAAAATCAACCGCGGTTTTGCCGATACCTTAAACCGATTCGGAGACACGTACGATGCGGTTTTGTACGAACGCAACTGGACCGAACGAAATCGGCTGGCTAAATACACGGCGCATCAACCGCTTTTAATCCGCAACATCGGTGAGAGCTACATCAGACGCTTTACCGCACAAAATAATCTCACGATTGACCGCGGCAACAGCGACACGTTCTTAATCGCTGTGAGTGTTTTCAATGCCGTACCGTGGAGCTTGAAAAACTTCATCTATAAAGACGGCCGCTGGATTGAACGACTGATGGGTGAGAGTACCGCCGCGCTTGTCTATAACCTCTACCGTGACCTGGCGCTTTTTGAGCTCCTACCTGAGGTATCCAATACTCGTGCGCAAAAGAACACTTTTAAGTTCATTGACTCGGAGTTAAGTCACTATCCTTGGTTTACCGAACCCGGCTCCTGCAAAGTGCTCGATCATGAAACCCCGGGTACCCGCGCCGACGGCATCCCCGAAGGTCAAATGGCCGCTGAAGTCTGTTCGCTCACAACCCTCGGGCGCTGGTTTGATTGGATGCGCGCCGAAGGCATTTTCGATAACACCACGATCGTGGTGGTCTCGGACCACAGCTCGGGAAGCGTCCCGGAATTAAATCCGGTCATCAAAGCGCACGGCGTTATCGGTCGCCCAAGCTCATTGCTGCTCATCAAACCCAAAAACGGCAACCCGAACGATCCGATGAAGATTTCTGACGATCATCTGGGTATTTTGGATACGATGAAATTTATCTTTGCAGACGTTGAGAATACGGGGCCCGTGCGTGTGAACAGAGATGTTCGCTACACCTTTGTCCCCGACGGACAGACCGCCAATGAATACCGTACCGAACAATTCTGGGAGGTAAAAGGCTCGATGTTTGACAAGGATTCCTGGAAAAACATTACGCCTTAACAGAGAAAAACCGCTCCGAAAAAGTTAACACCGAACGCAAAAGGATGGGTTAACTTTTTCGGTTTCGCTCTGAAGAATTCTTTAATGCAACAACTCGTCCATTCCGACCAGATGCACGCAAGGGTCTTTTGAAGCCATTTTAAGCAAAGCATCTTCAAAACCGCTGCTGGAAAAAATCCAAAAATCAAAAGTGGCACCGTCGGCAACAGGCAATTGACTGCACTTCGCTTGAAGTGATCTCAACACTTTTACCCCGATTTTTTGATTTCTGTATTTACACTCACCAAGCAGACAATGTTGACGATTGTGATCGGCTCCGACCAGATCTATTTCAGTGCTGTCCTTCCACCAACGGCCAAAATAAGCTAAGCGCAAGGGTAGTTTTCCTGCCAAGCCCAAACGCATCAGATATTGTTTACAGACCTCCTCAAACGCTTCGGAAGCAAATTCTGCGAAAGACGGTTCAACGCCGGCTTCCCATTCTGACAGAGCCTCTTTTCGAGTCATGATCAGTGTCGGATTGTTGGTTAAAAAGCGAAACCAAAATTTGATGTAGGGATCTGCGATACGATAAAGACCTCTGGAGGCATTACCCAAGTCTCCCGGACCACTGAAAACCGAAAATTCCTTCTTAACGAAATCCATATCCTCCAACACAGCCAGATATTTGCTCAAGGTACGGGAATCCACCAAACTTTTTTGAGCGATTTCACTTCGAGAAGTCGCTCCGAAAGCAATGCTTTGGAGAATGGCGTTGTAGGTTGCCGGATCTCGGAACTCTTGCCTTAAAACAGACTGGGCTTCATCATTGAGAAAACCATTGGCCCGCAAAAGGTTAGCCGCGAGGTTTTCTGTCATGGATCGCCTGGGGTCGAGTCCTTGCCAAAAGTACGGAATACCGCCTAAAGAGGCATACCCACGGAAAATGTCATCGGCACTGTAGGAGGGTACAAATTCCGCAACGGTTTGAAAAGGCAGTGGGCGCACTTTCATGATGGTTCCTGCACGGCCGTAAAGCGGATTTTTTTCTCCAAGAACCTCTTTGGCGATAAACGACACTGCACTGCCGCACAGAATTAACAAGATATTTTGCTGCGACAGCTCTTCATCCCAGAGCACTTGCAATTCAGAAAGAATCGAAGGTCGTTCCTTGGCAATGTACTGAAATTCATCAATCACGATCACTTTACGGTTTGCTGAATCCCCTGAGGCTAAAGCTTTAAAGGCTCCCGCCCAATCAAGAAATCGTTGATTGGGATTACAACAAAACTTTCCGACCGCCTGAGAAAATTGCTCTAACTGATACGGATCTTTCCATGCTCTGGCCGTGTAGAAAAAAACGTTTTTACCCTGACAAAATTTTTGAATGAGTGCAGTTTTACCGACACGTCGGCTACCATAAATAATCGCCATTTCAGCTCTTTGACTGTAAAAAGCATCTTCAAGCGATTCAAGTTCACCTGCACGACCGAAAAAATGCATTTCTCTCATTGCTAATCCTCTGTTTTTATTAGCAGATTATAATCTGCCAGATTTAAATCTGCCAGAATATAATCTTCAGATTCGATGAACAACGAATAAGGTTCTAAAACGCACTATTACCACATAATGTATTTTTTGATTTCTTTTCTTCTTTTTTGAGTTTCCGATGTAGGTTGTTGCTCAATTTCATCGAGCAATTGTTGAAAGGCTCGTTTACTAAGAATAATTTTTTCAGATTGACAAAAATGCCGCTCAAAATTCAGTCGTAGCCCATCACGAATGATGTCTGTTTTCGTCATATGCTCTGTACTCCAGGTCAATTAATCCTGACAACATAGCTCCATGATACTCAAAAAGTTTGATCGACGACCGTCAGTTTGTCATTTTCGCAAAGCCAAGAAGGACGCTGATTATCGGTGACCACATAAATGTGGTTGATCCAAGGAATGTACCGATCAACCGACCTTAGAGAATATTTCAACTCGTTATTGTCAATGTATCGTAACTCGCCAAAGTTCGACTCATCCCAGGGCAATCCCATCTTAGCCAATAATTGTTTTTTTCTTGGCTGCAAAAGCAGGATCGCTACCATCGCACCGAAGATAAACAACGTCAATCGGATCTTCAGACGTAATCATTTTCCGACTAAAATAGTTTCTAAGGCAAAAGAGGTGCGAAAGATGCGCACCTCTTCTGACTTTCGGCTATAAGAGACTTCAGTCAATCCGATTCTGAAAATTCCTAATTCTTATTTTTTTGTTCAGGTTCATCGGACTTTTCCGGATGACTCAAAAAGGGCGAAGCCGCTTCATCGTCATCTTCTTCACGCCGCACGGGTTTCTTGGAAACAAACCACGTGAAATACACCGGCACAAAGATAATGGCGATAAACGTCGCAACCAACATGCCGCCCAACACACCAGTGCCCATCGACTGGCGAGCTGCGGCACCTGGGCCTGTGGCCAACGCAAGCGGTACCACACCTAGAATAAAGGCAAAGGACGTCATCAAAATCGGACGCAAACGAAGGGAAGCTGCTTCAAGAGCTGCATCAAAGACACTCTTACCCTGCTCCAACTTCTGAGCCGCAAATTCCACAATCAAAATGGCATTTTTAGCCGACAGCCCCACCAGAACCAACAAACCGATCTGGAAATAAATATCGTTTGATAAGCCCCGACAATACGTGGCAATCAACGCTCCCAAGACGGCAAACGGCACGGCAAGCACAACCGCAATCGGCAAGGACCACCGTTCATACTGCGCGGCCAAAATCAAAAACACCACAATGATGCCGAAAATGAAAGCGGTCGAAGCCGAAGCGCCCAGGCGTTTTTCTTGGAAGGCTTGCCCCGTCCAACCGATAGCATAGCCTTCTGGGAGTACTTCATTGGCAATGCGTTCAACCTCGGCAATAGCTTCACCGGAGCTGACTCCTGCCACTGCTTCACCCATAAAGCGCGCAGCGAGATACCCGTTCATTCTCGACATGGTTTCTGCGCCCGACGTTCTTTCCCAAGAAATGAGCGTTGACATCGGGATCATTTCGCCTTCATTATTTCGCACCCACGAGCGCCCCAAGTCATCGGGTTTCATACGATAAGGGGCATCGGCCTGCATGATCACGCGGTTGATCTTACCGTTGCGGGTAAAGTCATTGATGTAGGTGCTGCCCATGAAGGCTGCAAGCGTATCGTAAATATCCGAAATCGATACCCCCATCGCAAGCGCTTTGGCTTCATCGACTTTGACTAAAAGCATGGGCGATTCGGCCATGGCGGTATGGCGCAGACCGGTTAAGACGGGCGAGCGTTGCAACTCGTCGATAAAGTTATCGGCTACTTGCTGCAACTGCACCGGATCGTCGCTTTCTCTAGACTGCAAAAAGCCCGAGAAGCCGCCCGAAGACCCCAGGCCGCGAATCGGTGCGGGGGTTGAAGCCGTTGCCCGCCCTTCGGTAATGTCTTCTGCCATCTTCGTGAGAATTCTCACCACATCATTGGCGGTATTTTGCCGTTCATCCCAAAGTTTTAACTTCAGCACAAAGGTCGCGGCATTTTGACGCGTGTCGTTTGCGACCGTATCAAAACCGGTCAGCGTCAAAACGGATTCCACGCCTTCAATCTGACCCATTTTCCTTTGCAGTTCATCGGAGACGCGCTCGGTTCTGGACTGTGATGCCCCTTCGGGCAAGGACAAACTCAAGCGCACCACGCCTTGGTCTTCGCGCGGCACAAATGAGGTCGGCGTAATCTGCACCATCTGCCAGCAGGCGGCAATCACCGCAATGAGTACCACACCGCTTGCCACTCTGTGATGAAGCGCCAAACCCACCACGCGCTGAAAGAGTTTGGTCACACGACCCAAGCCATGATTGAAACGCTTGAAAAAGCCCGACGGGTCTTTCTTTCGGGGTTTGAGCAAAATCGCACAAAGTGCGGGCGTAAGAGTCAACGCCACAAAACCGGAAATTGCCACCGAAATCGTAATCGTGACGGCAAACTGACGGTAGAGTTCGCCTGCCATGCCACCCAAAAAGGCCACCGGCACAAACACAGCCGAGAGTACCAAAACAATAGCCACCAAGGCGCCTGCCACTTCTTTCATGGCGCGCTTGGCTGCCGTTCTGGCCGATACCCCCTCTGAGACCATAATACGTTCAACGTTTTCCAGCACCACAATGGCGTCGTCCACCACGATACCGATGGCAAGCGTCATGGCAAAAAGCGTGAGCGTATTAAGTGAAAAGTCAAAAGCCCACAGCCCCACCATCGTACCGATCAGTGATACCGGTACGGCAATCATGGGAATTAATGTGGCGCGCCAACTTTGCAAAAACACATACACTACGAGCAGCACCAATAGACCGGCTTCAATCAAGGTCTTACCCACTTCGCTTAACGAAGCCGAGACGAAAATCGTCGTATCGTCGGTTACCGTGTGGGTGATACGGCCTTTGGGATAATGTTGCGCTAATTCTGCAATACGCTCTTTGACAAGCTCAGCCGTACTCATGGCGTTAGCGCCCGTCTGCAGATAAACGGCTACCGTAATAGCGGGTTCATTGTTTAAAAGATTGTATGAGTCGTAGCTTCGCTTACCCACCTCCACCCGGGCGATATCCTTTAAGCGAATAATGCCCTCGGGGCCATCTGAGCGAATCGTGATGTTGCCGAACTCTTCAGCCGTCAGGAGTTGACCTTCGGTGGTCACCGTGTAAAAAAGCTGTTGCTCGGGCGTTGTGGGTGCGGCGCCCACGCGACCGGCTGCATACTGATAGTTCTGAATATCAACGGCATTTTCCACATCACCCACTGTGACGCCCAAAAGCGCCATCTTGTCGGGATTGAGCCAAATGCGCATAGCGCCTTGCACGTTACCGAAGATGCTCACGTCGCCCACGCCCGGGATACGCTTTAAGTCATCGACGATATTAAGCGTGGCGTAGTCAGCCATCTGCGTAGGGTTCATCGAGCGGTCGGGTGACGTCAACGCCATCATCAAAAGCGTTTCTTCCGAGCGCTTTCTCACCGTGACGCCGTTTTGCCGCACGGACTCCGGCAGTCGTCTTTCAGCCGTTCTCACACGGTTATTGATTTCAAGCATGGCATCGTTTGGATCGATGCCCACTTCAAAGGTACAGGAAATGCGCACATCGCCATTGGAGCGAAGGGAAGTCGTGTAGTACTGCAACCCTTCAATGCCCGAGAGCTGATCTTCGATCGGTGCAGCAATCGTACGAGCCAGAGTCTGAGCATCGGCTCCTTCGTAGCTTGTCGAAATCGAGACACTCGGAGGCGAAATATCCGGGTATTGAGAAAGCGGCAGAATACGCACGGCCACAAGCCCCGCGAGCACGATCAGAATCGACATCACGGAGGCAAGAATCGGACGACGGATACACAATTGAGACAGCATCTTGATCCCCGACTACGGTTTGGCAGACTCTGATTGCAGTTGCGGCTGATCAGAGGGCGTTTTTTCGGTGACGCGAATACCGTCTCTGAGGCGCAAAATCTGATTGGTAATCACTTTGTCACCGGGATTGAGACCCTTCGTGACAATCCAATCCTTACCTTCCCAATTGCCGAGTTCCACTCCGCGCTCCTGAGCCGTTCCATCCTGGATCACATAAACGGCGTACGTTCCGTCGGACTTTTGTCTGACAACCCCTTGGGGCACAAGGTAGGCGTTTTGATATTCGCCCAACATCAGTCGGACCTGCACGTACTGGCCGGGCAACAATTTATCGGTCGCCGGCAACACCGCACGAAGCCGTAAAGTTCCCCGATCGGCATCGACCTGTTGACTGATAAAGTCAAGTTTTGCCGGTAGAAACTCAGTGGAATCGGGTAAAAACACCCGCACGAGATTATCTTTTTTAAGTACGGCTCCCTGAAGAGCTTTATCACCGATTGCAAAAGAGACGCGAAGCGACTGAGGTTGAGTAATGGAAGTTAAAAGTGTGGTTCCGGCCGTAATCAGAGAACCGATATTGACTTCACTTTTCCCGGCAATACCGTCTACCGGTGCGGGCACCATGGCGTGCGAGAGATCAATCCGGGCGTTTTCCTCTTGGGCTTGCGCAAGAGCCAGCGCACTTTTGGCAATGCCCAAGGCACTTTGGGCATCGTCGTACTCCTGGCGGCTCACGGCGTTGACTTTAATTAACTCCGAAGCACGTTTGGCATCACGCCGGGCTTTGATGAGTTCTGTCTTAGCCTGTTGAGTCTGGGCTTTGGCTTGTCTGAGTTGCGCTTCATAGGGATCTTTTTCAATTTCAAACAAGGTTTGGCCGGCTTTCACCACTTCCCCTTCTTTGAAATTAAGCTTACGAAGAACACCCGAGACCTGAGCACGAACCTCTACTTCTTCAGCCCCCTCGGTTTGCCCGAACGTATCTATCCAACGTATGGCCGTGGTGGGCACCGCTGTCATCGTTGCAACTTCTACCGGGGGCCTTTCGGCGGTGGTTTTCTTTTCGCCGCACCCTGCTAAAGTAAGTGCGGCCATAACGGATATCACTACAACAGACTTCAAATGCATTCTTGAGAACCGGTTTCATTAATTGAACTGGTTAATGTTACCTTAAGGATTTCGTTCTCACATTAGGATAAATACAGTCTCAACAGCTTGATTTTGTAACAAATAGTGCTCTTTAACCTATTTTTGACACATTTTTGTCTTCAATAGCGTTTTTTTGACAAATGTTTAACTTGCAGATTGCTCAGTATCAGCCTCGGTTTTCCAAACCAGATTACCTTTACTTTCTTTATCAATCGCTTGAAGTGTTTTCAAATGCAGTGCCTCTTCCTCAGCGCTCGCTTTGACCACACGAAGCTTGCTGACATCAGGCATCGGCGGCAGACTCTTCATGTCAACCGAGGAGATATCGAGCGACTCCTGGCCTCGGGTCATGGCCAAATAAACCTGAGCGAGAAGCTTGGCGTCAATTAAGGCACCGTGAAGCGTACGGTCGGTATTGTTAATCCCATAGGCTGAGCACAATGCGTCCAAACTCACGCGCTGCCCCGGACGAAGTGATTTGGCTAAGGGAAGCGTATCCAACACACCTTCGCAGTAGTCGGTTATCGGGCCCTTGCCCAGGCGCGCCAATTCCATGTTGAGGTAGGCCACGTCAAACGCAGCGTTATGAATGATGAGCTGACTGCCTTTAATGAAGGCCAGAAAATCGTCCACAATATCAATAAAGTAAGGCTTACCCTTTAACTTATCCCACGTGTAGCCGTGAACTTTGGCAGCGCCCTCTTCAACCTCTCGCTCCGGGTCAATGAGTTTGTAGAACGTTCTTTTCGTAATGGAGCGGCCGACAATTTCCACACAACCGATGGAAATCAAGCGGTTTCCTGCTTCAATATCCATACCGGTCGTTTCGGTATCAAGTGCCACCTGACGGTGATATGTTTGAGCCATTTTCAAAAAATCCTTTTTTAACGAGGAACACCGCGATTGGCCAATTCATCAGCTTTTTCATTGCCGGGTTCACCTGCGTGTCCCTTTACCCAGCGCCACTCAATATCGTGAGAGCTCACCAATTCATCGAGCTTTTGCCACAATTCGACATTTTTCACGGGTTTGCCGGCTGCAGTCTTCCAACCCCGACGTTTCCAATTGGGCATCCATTCAAGAATACCGTTTTTAACGTATTGACTGTCTAAGTGTAAAACCATCGGAACAGGGCGTTTGACGGCCGACAACGCTTCGATCACGGCCGTTAATTCCATCTGATTGTTGGTGGTTTCTCTCTCGCCGCCGCAGAGTTCAAGCGTTTTCTCACCCCACACAAGGTAAGCGCCCCAACCGCCCGGGCCGGGATTGCCTTTGCACGCGCCGTCTGTCCACAGGTGTAATTTACGTTCTTTATCCATGGGTATGTCTTTTGTTGAAAAGACGTATTGTAGCCATTAGAAAATCAGGTTTGCGTCTATGCATGGTAGGGCATCACTGTTGAACCTGATTTCTTGTAGCGACCGTCTGTCCGCCCCAACCTTTTTTGAGCATAGCGCCCTGCGGCATGAGTTTACCGATGAGGCTCGGTTTTTCTTCTTTTTTGATGGCGCTCAGCATATAGACATTAGACAGAGCAGGCCACCAGCGATCCCCTGCTTTCTCGCACCACCCCCATCGGGCAAGCTTCTGAGGATTGTCACTCAATGAAGGGCAGTACACACCGAAGCGCCCCCGATCCACAATGGCATGGGGCTGACACTGACTTTTGACCTCTGCCACACTCAAGGGCTTGAAATGAATGTCTGCGCTGAGGTTAATAAGTTTGTCTTTTTTGCGAACGCACCACGGTCCCCAAGGGTTAAAACTTAAGACAATGAGACGGCCCTCGGGAGCCAAAACTCGGAAAATCTCATTGAAAAATTGTCCGGAATCGGTCACCCATTCGCTTGCGTGAGCGCAGACGACCAAATCAAAGCTTGCTTCTCTGAAAGGAAGGTTCTCGTAATTGAGGCGAAGTTTTGCACACTCGCCGACATTGTCGGGAAATGAGCGTTGCACTGCCAAAATCCGGCTCTCATGCGGCGCATTTCTCAAGAGCGACCCGTAAGGCGCCCCTAGCTGCAGGGCGTTGTCGCCCGAGCACTCAGCAAGCAGTGCATCCATCTGTGCCGCCTCCCAGCGACGCACCAAGAGGCCTGCGGCCGTACTAAAAAAATTCGAAAGCAACGGCATGGTTAAAATCCAAAACTCTTACTCCGAAAGTTACTTCAACTGAGAGTCTGAGTCAAACATTTTGTTTTTTCGACTCTACAATTAGAGAAGTGTTTTCATTTCTTTCGACTATGCTCACACGCAGAATTTTTTCATTGGCTTTAGCCGCTCTGAGTACGCCCGCACTGGCCCGCCCCAGGAGCACGAAAATAGTCGTGCCCTATCCGGCAGGCGGCCCCCTTGATGCAGCCGCGCGTATTCTGGCCGAAGCATTAAAGAAAACTCACGGACGCGTGATTGTGGATAATCGCCCGGGCGCGGCCGGTGCCCGAGGCATGTTGGAAGTCAAAGCGGCCGATGCTGACGGCAAAACACTGGCAATCGGGGCGCTCGCCACTTTAGTGGTCAATCCCCTTTTATTTAACGATTTACCCTACCGGCCGCAAGACTTTGCGCCCGTTTGTCTTTTAAGTGACGCCCCCAATGTACTTGTCATGACCGAAAAAACCATGGCAAAAATCGGTATCAACAATGCAGCTGACCTCTTTGACTACATTAAGGCCAACCCTGGGAAACTTAATTGCGCCTCGGGCGGCACGGGCTCAGCCGGCCACATTGTCAATGCCATTCTTGCCTCGCAGTCTCTGAATACCACGCACGTACCCTATGCGGGAGCGATGGCAGCTCAACTTTCCGTTCTCTCGGGTGAGACGGATCTGATGTTTGATAATTTCGGCAGCGCCCGAGCGGCCATCGCAGACGGCAGACTTCGAGTGCTCGCTCAAACACAAGGCGAAGCGTTGCCTGAAATAAAAGCTCCAACCTTAAAGTCACTTGGCATTGACTGTGATGTCTCCACTTGGTTCGGCTTAGTCGCTCCCAAGTCAACACCTGAAAAAGTCAGAGAAGACATTTTCCTTGAAATTCAAAAAATCTTAAGCGACGCGAAAACCCGCGAGCGGTTTGAACGCTCGGCCGGTCCCGTCAGACTTTTAGACCACCGAGCCTATGCAAAATGGATTGAGTCGGAGCAGGTAAAATACCTCTCGTTTCTCAAAACGCTTCGTATTTAACCGATGTTTAATGCTCGTCTGTCCCGCGACACAATCGGGGGATTATTTTTTGCTGCGATTGGCTTGAGCTTTGTTCTGGCCGGCAGCGACTTACCCATGGGAGAAGCTTCTCGCATGGCTTCGGGCTACTTCCCGAGGCTTTTGGGCTATGCCCTGATCTTTTTAGGTTTACTCATCAGTCTCAAAGGAACTTTTTCAAAAAAGCGTCCTCATGAAGTGATCTACCGCTTTGCCCTCAAAGAAGTCCTGATTTTGACGACAGCGCTTTTACTTTTTGCCTTCCTGCTTGAACCCGCCGGCCTTCTGGCTTCACTTTCCCTGTTGGTTTTTATTTCATCATTTGCTTGGCAGGAGCGCACCATTAAAGAAGCACTCGCATTAACGCTGGTGATCGATCTTTTGATGATCGCTATCTTTGTGGGAGGCATCGGTTTGGAAATTAACCTCTGGCCTCAAGGGTGGTAAGCGTGACCGACCTCATCAACCACCTTCTCATCGGTTTTCAAAGCGCTCTGACGCTTGCCAATGTCGGCTACTGCTTTTTAGGGGTACTGATCGGCACATTGGTGGGAGTCCTCCCGGGACTGGGACCCGTGGCGACTCTTGCGCTTTTGTTGCCGCTTACTTACGCCCTTGACCCGACTGCTGCCGTGATCATGCTTGCAGGCATCTATTACGGCAGCCAATACGGAGGCTCCACCACCGCTATTCTTATGAACATTCCCGGAGAAGCGGCCTCTCTTGTTACCTGCATTGACGGTCATCAATTAGCACGCAAAGGTCGTGCGGGCAGTGCACTGGGCGTGGCGGCGCTTGCAAGTTTTGCCGCCGGCTGCGTAGCCACGCTTTTGATTGCCATGGCAAGCCCCGTACTTTCCGAGGTCGCACTTTATTTCGGTGCCGCTGAATACTTCAGCCTTATGGTACTGGGTTTAGTCGGCGCCGTTGCGCTTTCCAACGGCGACATCTTAAAGGCCATTGCCATGGTCATCACCGGACTTTTATTAGGATTGGTGGGCACCGACATCAATACCGGGGAGCTGCGCTTCACGCTCGATACACTTACTCTTCAGGACGGAATTGACTTTGCCGTGATTTCCATGGGGTTTTACGGCGTGGCTGAAATCGTTAAAAACCTGCAGGTCATGGTCGCAAGCCCTTCTTATCACACCATACCCATTTCGTCACCTTGGCCCGATAAAAAAGACCTTACCGAAAGCGCGGGCGCCATGGCTCGCGGCACGGTTTTAGGTAGTCTCCTGGGACTTTTACCGGGGGGCGGCGCCATGCTTTCTTCTTTTGCGGCCTACACGGTTGAAAAACGAATCAAAAAAGATAACGAACCGAAGGTAGGCGAAGGCAACATCCGTGCAGTAGCGGGGCCTGAGGCCGCCAATAACGCGGGCGCACAAACGAGTTTCATTCCTATGCTTACTTTAGGAATTCCTTCTAATGCGGTGATGGCTCTTTTAATGGGTGCTTTAATCATTCAAAACATTACCCCGGGCCCGCAAGTCATGCACACCAATCCGGAGCTTTTCTGGGGACTGATCGTTTCCATGTGGATCGGAAACCTCTTTTTGGTGGTTTTAAATCTGCCGCTTGCAGGCCTTTGGGTACAGATGCTTAAAATCCCCTACCGCCTTTTGTATCCTGCCATTATCGCTGTCTGTGCAATCGGGGTTTATTCCATCAATTACAACGTCTACGATATTGTGTTAATGAGTGCCTTTGCGATTTTGGGGTACGTCTTTTACCAACTTCGTTGTGAACCTGCTCCCCTTATCCTCGGATTTGTTCTCGGCCCGATGATGGAAGAAAACCTCAGGCGCGCCATGCTCCTGTCCAGAGGGGATCCCTCTGTATTCTTAACAAGTCCTATTTCAGCAGTATTGCTCGCTATCGCGTGCATTCTTTTATTGGTCACGGTTTTACCTCAGTGGCAAAAGACCAGACAGACTGTTTTTAACGAAGACTGACGCCTGAAATTAAAAAATCTTGGGACATTTCTTACTTTTTGTTTTTTGAAGAACACTTCAAAATATTAATTCCTCACACCTTAAAACTATAAAAATCTCCGTTATAAACGGCTAAAAATATCGAAAATTAGCATACTGTAACGGAGATTTTTATCACCATTGTCATAAAAGACTCTCAATTTCAAATTTTGAGCAAAATTTTATGGATTTTCTTAATTTGAATAAAAATTCAAGATATTTCTGCAAATTGAATAAAATATTTATAAATATTTTAAAAATTAACTTTTTTTGAGTTGTCTATGATTTTTTCAACCGATTTTCAGTCAAATGACAAAAAAATTGGATACAGCTTTTTGAAGTCTAAACTGCAATTAGCTGTTTTTGAGCCGAAGGTTGCCGCTGAACTGAGTGCATCCGTCACCAGTTTGATCCGCAAAGATGCCATATTGCTAGTCCCGAGTCGATATCGACTGCAACCGGACGATTTGGTCGGACATGTCCTTTTTGCCCTCAAACACGAAGGCATTAATTTGCAGATATTGTCTGAGGCGTTGCGTCACATCTCAGAAGAATCACTATTAAATTCCATCAGTTCAAAACTGTCCGGGAGTTATCAGCGGAAATTGGGCTATTTATGGGAATTTTTCAATGGCAAAGAACTGCCCGTCACGATTCCCGCCAATACTCGCTATATCAAACTATTTAATGAGAATCGATATGTCACCGGCTGCGGAATTAAAAATACGAAGTGGCGTGTTATTTTCAACGGATTGGGCAATTTACATTATTGTCCGACGGTGGAAAAAACTGAAAAAATTCAAGCTGCCCTAGAAAATAACGTGTTGGATCGTGTGCGGGATTATTTGACTCAAATCGGCAGAGTCAATGCTGATCGCGCTCTGCAGTGGGCCTATTTAAGTGAAACGGAAAGCAGTTATGCAATCGAAGGCGAAAAGCCTGACATGAGCAAATCTGAACGCTTTGTCAGACTGTTAGAGCACGCCCATGACAATACTCCATTAACAGAAGACTATCTGTGTGACCTCCAGAATCAGGTCATTTCCAATCCTTTCGATATGGCCTTTTCCTATCGCACGGAACAAAATTGGCTCTCAAACGGCGGACGTGGCGCCCTGGGCGTCTCCTACGTTCCCCCGAGTCCGGAATGCCTGGAAGACTTAATGGCCGCGTTCTTAGATATGGCCAATCAACTTCCGAAACAAGTCGACCCTGTTATTGCGGCTTCTGTTACGTCTTTTGGATTCGTGTTTTTGCATCCGTTTATGGATGGAAACGGCAGACTTTCGCGCTTTCTCTTTCATCGGCAACTGTGTTCGTCCGGGCAATTGCAAAAAGGGCAGTTGTTGCCCGTCTCAGTTGCAATGAAATCGTCGGAAGAAAAATACCTGAACACATTGGAAGAATTCTCAAAACCCAGTCGAGCTTTGTGGTCAGTCATGTGGATTACCGATCATGACTTCGACTTTCGATTCAAAGGAAGTCCGGCGATCTACCGCTACTGGGACGCAACTTCCTGCGCAGAATTCGGGCTGGAAATGGCACAAGAAGCGTTGGACAAACACCTGCGCCAAGAGGTTAACTACTTAATGTGTTTCGACGAAATTCATCGGGCGGTGAGTCAAAGGTACGACATTCGAGAAACGATCCTGCACCACCTGATTAACGGATGTTTGGATCTGAACGGCATCGTCTCCAAAAATTTTCGGA
Organism: Parasutterella secunda; assembly: GCF_016901835.1. Lineage (GTDB taxonomy): Bacteria > Pseudomonadota > Gammaproteobacteria > Burkholderiales > Burkholderiaceae_F > Aphodousia > Aphodousia faecavium. Next base: position 28,825 of record NZ_JACJKX010000008.1, read on the forward strand.
AACGCTACGCAGATCGAGTAGAAAGCGGTATTTTTGATTTTGTTGAAAAAGTCACGAAAGAAGCACTTGTGCGGCACGCCGAATGAGCGAAAGACAGTGCGCCGCCAGGCGCACGAAAACAAAAAAGGAACCTGAAACCAGATTCCTTTTTCAAAAATTTTGGTAGGCACGATTGGACTCGAACCAACGACCCCCACCATGTCAAGGTGATGCTCTAACCAACTGAGCTACGTGCCTGTTGCGAGTTGCGTATATTATCAGAGGATTTTTAACTTTGCAAGCCCTACAATAAAACTTTTTCTTTTTTTCGAAGTTGGTCCGCTATGTCAACCTATATCTTTGTGAGTTTTGCCAAGGACAACAACAATTCTTTTGTTCCTACCTCATCAAACTGAACCCGAATCCGAGCATCGTTACCCAGTCCGGTCAACCCCACAACCGATCCCTCACCAAATCGCGCGTGGCGCACACGGTTGCCGATTGAAAAGCCCTTGAATTCGGCTTTGGCTGCCATTTTCTTCACGGCCGGATCCATCTTCGCGCGGGCAAAACCCGTGCCGGCGCTGTACGTGCCTCGGCTAAAACCTGAAGAGGATCCGTAGCGCGAAGAGCCGTATCCGCCCGAGCGATAACCGCTTGATCGTCTTGATGAGCGAGAAGATGAATAGCCGTCGTCCCAACTTAAGGACTGGTCCTCATCTTCAATGGCCATCGAACGTCTGCGATCGTAAAGGAAGAGCAGATGCTCCTCATCAATTTCATTTAAAAATTGACTCGGACCAGAGTCCATGTATTGACCGCGAAGCATTCGCGACAAGGCAAAGGTCAGGTGAAGATTTTTTCTTGCTCGCGTAATGGCCACGTACATAAGGCGCCGCTCTTCAGCCATGCCTTTAGGATCATTAGCACTGTTGGCATGCGGGAAAAGGCCTTCTTCCAGTCCGGTGATAAAGACCACGTCAAATTCCAAGCCCTTAGCCGCATGCACGGTCATCAATTGAACGGCTTCTTCGCCTTTCTGAGCTTGATTGTCTCCCGCCTCAAGCGCCGCATGAGACAAAAAGCCCGCAAGAGAGGTCATCTCATCGTCTGCCCCATCGGCCTCTACCTCATCGCTTCGGGCATCGACGCTGATTCCTTCTTCTTTGAGATAGGCCTGAGCCGCACTTTGCAATTCTTCCAAGTTCTCAAGCCGCTCCTGACCCTCTCTCTCTTTTTTGTATTGATCGGTAAGGCCTGAACGATCCACCACCGCCGCAATCATTTCCGGTAATGGCAAACACGAGTACTCAAAGCGCATGGCATCAATGAGTTCGGTAAAGGCGCGAAGCTTGGTGCCGGCAGCACCCTCTAGAGTCTGCGCAGCTTCATAAAGACTCACATTGGCCTCAATAGCTTTTTGCTGCAGGGTCTCCACGCTCTTGGCGCCAATCCCGCGCATCGGGAAATTCACTACGCGTAAAAAGGCCGTGTCATCCTTGGGATTTTCAATCAAACGCAAATAGGCCAAGGCGTGTTTGATTTCAGCGCGGTCAAAAAAGCGAAGGCCGCCATACACGCGATAGGGAATACCGGAAGCCACTAAGGTTTGTTCAATGATCCGACTTTGTGCATTGGAGCGATACAAAATAGCGATTTCATGCTTTTTCACGCCGCGGGCAATCGCTTCTCGAATTTCCTGCACGCAGTACTGTGCCTCGTCGCGATCGTCGCTTGCGCGGAAAACGCGTATGCGCTCCCCGTCGCCGGAATCGGTCCACAAGTCTTTGCCTAAACGGTCATCGTTGTGAGCGATCAACTCATTGGCGGCATTGAGAATATGACCGAAAGAGCGGTAATTCTGCTCAAGTTTAATGAGGTGGCGAATCTGAAAGTCTCTCTGAAAATCAGTCATATTGCCAACGTGCGCACCTCGGAAGGCGTAAATCGACTGGTCATCATCGCCCACAGCAAACACGCAGTTGCCGTCAAACTCACGAACACCGGCAGGCGAAAAGCCTCCGAGAAGCTTTAACCACTTATATTGCAGACGGTTCGTGTCCTGAAACTCGTCAACCAAAATAAAACGGAAACGATCCTGATAGTGACGGCGGATGAGTTCATTTCGTGCCAACAACTCATAACTTCTTAAAAGCAACTCACCGAAATCGGCCACGCCCTCGCGCTCGCACTGCTCTTCATAGAGTTTGTAGATTTTGGCGAAATTTTCCTTTTTGCCGAATTCGGCAGTCATGTCTTTAGCGCGCAGCCCCTCTTCTTTAGCGCTGCCGATATAGTTTTGCACATCACGAGGCGGATACTCATCGGCGCTGATCCCGTGCGCTTTCATCAGGCGCTTAATGGCCGAGAGCTGATCGGTCTGATCGAGAATCTGAAACGTTTGCGGCAAACCTGCTTCCTTGTAGTGCTTGCGCAAAAGGCGGTTACACAAGCCGTGGAAAGTCCCCACCCACATGCCGCGTGTATTCACAGGAATTGAGGCCTGAATACGGGTGAGCATTTCTTTAGCGGCCTTATTGGTAAAAGTGACCGCAAGAATTTCCATGGGGCTTGCCATACGCTCTTCAATGAGCCAAGCAATGCGAGTGGTCAATACTCGCGTCTTGCCGGAACCGGCACCGGCCAGAATCAAAGCACTTTGAGCCGGCAGCGTTACAGCTGATTTTTGTTCGGGATTGAGTTTGTCAATATAGCTCACCATTTCAAATTCGCCACTATCAAAGAAAAGGCACTATTGTGCCAAAAAAGAGCAGAAAAAATCTCAAAGACCTACGCTTTGCCGCCACTCAAAAAAAGTCTGCGCCCGCCGGTCTTTTTCTGACACGGTTAATTCACCGACTTCAGGCCAGCGGATACCCAAATTGGCATCGCTAAACAAAATTCCCGCTTCATCGTCCGGGTAGTAAAAATCCGTGCAGCGGTAGAAAACACGCGCTACAGGCGACAACGTCAAAAAACCGTGCGCCATACCTTCAGGGATATAGACTTGGCTGAGATCATCGGCTGAGAGGCTGACCGTATACACACGTCCGAATGTTTTCGAGCTCGGCCGTAAATCCAAGGCCACATCGAAAATTTCGCCTTCGAGCACCGTGATGAGTTTGCCTTGCGGGTGCTTTTTTTGAAAATGCAATCCTCTGAGCGTTCCTTTTTTGGAAACAGAAAAATTGTCCTGCACAAAAGATAATTCCGGCCACAGATCCTCGTAGCGCGCAGCCTGCCACAACTCGGCAAAAAGCCCCCGATCATCACGATGCACCTCGGGGAAAATACGCAACAATCCCTCAAAGTCCGTTTTTTCAATTCGCATGGTTATTTTCCGTATCGTTTGGTCCATTCGGGATAGCAACCGGACTTCACACTATTGAGCCACTCATCGTTTTCCAAATACCAGTAAAGCGTTTTGTGCAGCCCGTCAATTAATCTCACACTCGGTTTAAAGTCAAGTGCAGCCGCGCTCTCACGGCTATCCATCGCATAGCGGAAATCGTGCCCCGGGCGGTCGTTCACAAAAGTAATCGCCTCTTCAAAGGGGAGCAGTCCCGGGCAGGCCGAATCCATCAACGTACACAAGGCTCGGACGAGTTTAATGTTGGGCACTTCTTCTCCCGTGCCGATATTGTAGGTGCGACCGGCCTCGCCTTTTTCCACGATCTTTAAAAGTGCCCGGGCATGATCGGTCACGTACATCCATTCGCGGATATTCTGCCCGTCGCCGTAAACGGGAAGCGTCAATCCGCTTCGGGCCCGATCGATCATCAAGGGTAAAAGTTTTTCCGGGTATTGACGAGGACCGTAGTTATTGCAGGCATGCTCAACCACCGTAGGAAAGCCGAATGTGCGCCAGTAACTCAGAGCAATCATTTCGCCAGCCGCTTTACTTGCCGCATAGGGACTGCTGGGGCGATAGGGGCTTTGTAGTGAAAAAGGTGCATCACCGGCGTTAAGCGACCCGTACACTTCATCGGTGGAGACATAAATAAAGCGAAAACGCTCTTTTTTCTCCCCGCGAAGCGCCTTCCAGTATTGACGACACACTTCCAAAAGACGTTGAGTGGCCGTTACGTTGTTATCGACAAAACACTGGGGATCGTCAATAGAGCGGTCTACATGCGTTTGGGCTGCCAGATGCACCACCACATGAGGTTTGAAGCTTTTAAGAGCCTGCGCCATCGCTTGGGCATCTCCCACATCGGCTTGAATAAATCGATGGCTTTTATTGTCTAGAGCTTTTTGCAGATTTAAGAGATTGCCGCAATAGTCAAGTTTATCGACTGTAAGAACCGAGTACCCGGAGGCTAGAGCCGCATCCACAAAGTGCGAACCGATAAACCCTGCTCCGCCCGTTACCAATATTTTTTCTTTTTGTTTAGCCATCTCTGAAAAGCCGTCTTTTGTGTCGAAAAAATTAATCCGTAGACTCTTTCGGATTGTATTACACTCAGGGTAGCGGAGCGAGAAATTTCGAACCGTTGGGTTTGTGTGTGCTCGCAAGTTTTTAACTGTTTTTGATGAAGAGGTACGATTGATGAATCAAAAGAAAACTCTCGGTATCGTGGCGGGTTTAAACCGCCGCGCCGCCATGGAAGTGAAGACCCGCCTATTGGCTTTGGGCGACGATGACGTAAGCGTCATCATGACCGAAGACAATTTCAAAATCGATCCCAATCCGGTCTTTGCTGTCAGCGACAGAAAGATCTTTATTTTCAATGAAGCCGAATTGCTCGCGGAAATGGGTGCCGATCTGATTCTCGTGCCCGATTTCAAGTGTGGCTCCTACATCCATGAAATCCAGCGCGAAATTCAAACGCCGATTCTGGATATGAAAGCTGCTTTGATGAGCCAAATGGGCGAAAAGGCCCCTGTCATGGGTGTGTTGGATGCGGGCAATGCCGGTGACTGCGCCACCGGTGCCTGTGAACTGTCCTCTCACTTAAAGATGGTCTTGCCCACCGAGGAGGAGAACAAAGCGCTCGATGTTTTGCGTGAAAAGATTCGTGCCGAAGGGGCAAGCGATGAAGCTGCCCAAGAACTCGCAGCCATCTGCCGTCGCTTAATTGAAAGCGGCGCTGAAGTCATCATCCCCAACTGCACGCAGTTTGCCATCAATACGCCCGCCCTCCAGGAGATGGGTTTACCCGTCATGGACGTTTTTGAAGCCTTTGCCAAGGCGGCGCTTGCCCACAGCACGGAAAAACTTCCCAAACCCTTTAAGCTGGGTTTGATCGGCGGTTTGGGACCGGCCGCCACGGTTGACCTCTATGACAAGATCGTGAAGGCTACGCCCGCAAAGACCGACCAGGAACACTTCAAGGTCGTAATCGAACAAAATCCGCAGATTGATGACCGTACGGCCTGCCTCTTAAACGGCGGCCCTGATCCTACAATCGCCATGTATAACTGTGCCAAGCGCCTGCAAAAGGACGGCTGCGACTACATCATCATTCCTTGCAACACGGCGCACGCCTTCTTGCCTCGTCTGCTTCGCCACTTAGACGTTCCCTTTATCGACATGCAGCAGACCATGCTCGATGAAATTCAGGCCAAGTTCGGTAAAGACGCCCGAGTGGGCCTCATGGCCACAAGCGGCACCATTGCTACAGGTATCTATGGTCAGAAAGCCGACAAGATGGGCATGAAGATGTTTACGCCTGACGAAGACCATCAGGCCAGCGTCATGAAAGCCATCTACGGTCCCAAAGGTGCTAAGGCCGGCTACACAACGGGCGAATGCTACGATGATCTGTATCGCGGAGCCGAGTACCTTGTGAAGACTTACGACTGCAACGTGCTCATTTTGGGCTGCACGGAATTGCCCTTGATCTTCCATGAACAGGACGATTTTGAAGTGGCGGGTAAAAAGGTCGCCATCGTTGACCCGACAGCCACGCTTGCCCGTAAGTGCGTGCAGATTGCCGAAGCCACCATTAAAGAACGTGGCGTTCGTTAATCACCGGGCATAGTTTCAAGCGCTTGAGCACAAAAAAGCTCGAGCGCTTTCTCTATCAAGGAGCCGAAAATGGGAAAGATTTACGAAAAGTGCGAAGCCAAAACGGTTGCGTTTATCGGTTTGGGCACCATGGGCTATCCGATGGCAGGACACCTTGCGCAGGCCGGCCACCGCGTGACGGTTTATAACCGCACGGGTGCCAAAGCTCAAAAATGGGTAACTGAGTACACGGGAAAAGCTGCAGCAACCCCGAAAGAGGCGGCTCAAGGGGCTGATTATGTGTTTACCTGTGTAGGAAACGACGATGACCTCAGAAGTGTGCTTTTGGGTGAAACGGGCGCCTTTGCCGGCATGAAAAAGGGTGCTGTTTTAGTTGACTGCACGACCGACAGCGCTCAAGTGGCCCGTGAAATGGCAAACAAAGCCCGCGAGTTGGGGCTTGACTTCATGGACGCACCGGTCTCAGGCGGTCAGGCCGGAGCCATCAACGGCGTCCTTACCGTGATGTGCGGAGCCGATGAAAAAACCTTTGATGCGGCTCGCCCCACCGTTATGGCGTTTGCGCAAGCCGTGACCCGCATTGGCGAAGTAGGCTGCGGGCAACTCGCAAAGATGTGCAATCAAATTTGCATCGCCGGTATTGTTCAGTCACTATCCGAATCCATCGCTTTCGGACTTAATGCCGGACTGGATATGAAACTCGTGCTTGATGTGATCGGCAAAGGCGCTGCGCAGAGCTGGCAGATGGATAACCGTGGCGGCACGATGATTGACGGGCAATTTAATTTCGGTTTTGCCATCGATTGGATGCGAAAAGACCTGGGGCTATGCCTGGCTGAAGCCAAGAAAAACGGTTCAAGCCTGCCCACGGTTGCCTTAATTGATCAGTTCTACGGTGAACTTCAAGCCAAGGGTGACGGTCGAAGCGACACCTCTGTTTTGATCAAACGCCTGCCGCATTAAGATAGTCGTCAGTTCAGTAGGCAGTTTTTTAAAGTAGTTTGTTATTTACTATTACCATATAATACTATTATTCAAAAATAGTATTTTTATGTGATAGTAGATTATGTTCAAATTCTTCGGACGTGTTCAGGAACTCAACACATTAGAAACTGCCTACCAATCCGATCAGGCTGAGCTTGTTGTACTTTATGGGCGCCGCCGCATCGGAAAGACTTCTTTGCTGTCGAAATTCTGTCAAGACAAGCCTTCGTTGTATTACTCTGCCAAACAAGTCAGCGATCCGATTCAATTACAAGATTTCAGTCGACGTGTCATTGCTGCGGGAGCGCCATTAGGGCGGTATGTTTCAAGTTTTGAAACTTGGGAGACAGCCTTTGAGCAATGTTCTGAACTGGCCGGCAAGGAAAAATTCCTCCTGATTTTGGATGAGTTTCCTTATATGGTGCAAGGCAATCCATCTCTTGCATCATTGCTTCAGCACTTATGGGATCACAAATTAAGTCAGAAAAATCTGATGATCGTTCTTTGCGGCAGTTCCATGTCGTTCATGGAAAAAGAGGTTTTGGGAGAAAAGAGTCCTCTGTATGGACGAGCCACTCGTACCATTAAATTAAGTAACATGGGTTATTCGGAAGCCATGGAATTTTTTCCTAACTTCAGTACCCGCGACAAAATTCTTTCATACGCTGTTTTAGGCGGCTCTCCCTATTGTTTAAGCTGTTTTGATGACAGCAACTCACTCAAAAAAAATATCATTGAAACAATTCTGAGCCCTAGCGGCCGGCTGTGGGATTATCCTGCTACTCTCATTCACCAAGAATGCCGAGATCCTTCCCGGTACAACGACATACTGACCGCGGTAGCTTGTGGGGCGACAAAATTTTCTGAAATAGTTTCCAAAACGGAAATCCTTTCTGCCAATCTCCCTAGATTTTTGAGTAGCCTTGAAGAAATGGGGTTTATCAGACGAGAATTTTCCATTGACATACCTGTTAAACAGAAGACGATCAGGCAAAGAGGGTTATATCGACTTGGGGATCCGTTCATCAGTTTTTGGTATCGCTACGTTTGGTCCAATCTTGATCTATTAACGATGGGAGGGGCGGAGCAACTATGGGAACACTTGATTGAGCCTGAGCTCAATGAGGTTGCCTCATTTCCTTTCGAAGATATCTGTCGGCAATATTTGTGGGCTCAAAACGCAAAAAATGACTTGCCGTTTCTGGCTAGAAATATCGGTCGTTGGTGGAATAAGTCCTCTGAAATCGATCTTTTAGCAACATCTTTTGATGGAAACAGCGGACTGTTCGGTGAGTGTAAATTCAAAAATTCTCCAATGACTTTGCGAGATTACTTTGCTTTGAAACAAAAAGCTGAAGAGCTTCATTTCGATGAAAAATACTTCGTGCTCTTTTCACTCTCGGGTTTTTCTCCCGAATTGAAACAACTGGCACAAAATTCGGAAGAAGGACTCCGCCTGGTTGATGCTGAAGAATTGTTAAACAACAAACCGAATCAATAGCGGCCAAAGCTCAAATCCAGTCTTTCTGTCGAAAGCTTTTCAGTACACGAACAAAAGCTCTCATTTCTTGCGGTGTTCCCAACGTGACCCGACTGTAGCCAACTGCCGGCGCAAACTCTCGACCGACAAAAACGTGTGCCTGAGCCATCCGTTCTTTGTAGAGCTGATGTTCACCTTTGATTTTGTGGAAAATGAAATTCGCTTCAGAAGGAAGGTAACGGATGCCCAATTCGTCCAGTGTATCCGTCACGATTTTTCTGGCGAGATTCGTGCTTTGAAGACTTCTTTCGAAAAATGCTTCGTCCTTTAAGCTTGCCAGGGCTGCCACGGCACCCGCAACGTTGAGATTGTCAATCGAGACAAAGTTTCTGATCATGGCCGCCGTTTTTGCATCGGCTAAACCATAGCCCACGCGCAGACCAGCCATCGCATAAATCTTTGAGAAAGTCCTTGTTACCACTACATTTGGTGAACCTGTTTTGACGTTTTCTACGGCACTTCTAAAAGCCGGATCCGTCACAAATTCTGCATACGCCTCATCAACGATAAAAGCCGTACGGCTGTTTTCCTGATGCAACCAAGGATTCAAAACCGAAGCCTGCGTAATCGTTGCGGTCGGATTATTCGGATTGCAGAGGTAGACAATAGAAAAACCATCAAAGCCATCGGCTTGAGCCTTCATGGCTTCCAGATCAATAGCCAAAGATCCTTGAGTTAAAGGAACTTTGACGACACTGATTCCTAAGGATGAGGCGTAAAGCTCTGCAAAATCAAATGTCGGATCGGGTACGATGAGCTGCACGGGCTCGACACGTTTTTGTGCCGCAAAGCTGAAGGCTTCAATCGTCGCTTGAATGATTTCGGATGATCCATTTCCTAAAACAACCTGCCTTTCATTCAAATCAAATTTAGCCGCAATCGCCTCAGCAAGCTCCGAGCGCAACGCATCAGGATAGCGAAATGCACCATCGAGACACCGAATCACTGCCTCTTTGGCCAAATCTGACATGCCAAGCGAATTTTCGTTAAAGTTCAAAAGCAAAGGCGCCTTCTCGGACGGAATAAATTCCTCGTCTGCCGCTAAAGCCTTTGCTCTTAAAACACTGCCCATTGCAATTGATTCCTTTCAAGTATTGCGTTTTGCCTTGCATGATGGCTTTGAAAAGTTTAATAGTTCTGCTCGAAAAATTTCAAACTGATGCTTGGCCGACAAATTATCCAAATAACATAATAATTTCAAACAGTTATTAACTTATCTTTTGAATGTTTTTGTCGCCGGAAGGTTCTCCTGATGGTCAAAGCAGTACACCACAGCAGTATTTGCACTAAAATGCGTTTGCTCAAAAACGCTAACCGCGCGAAAAATAAGAAAGAATTCCAAGATGCCCGTTACTTTGAATGATTTGCCGATCGGTCGCAGTGCGACCGTTGAATCCGTCGGTGCCTCAGGCGCCCTGCGTCAACACTTTCTGGATATGGGATTAATCCCCCAGGCCACCGTTACGATGGTTAAACGCGCCCCCATGGGCGATCCGATTGAAGTCCGTATCAGAAGTTATGAACTGACCCTTCGAGTAGCGGAGGCTCAGGCGATCACTATTACCAATATTCGTGAGCCGGAACCGATTAAGTCTCAAACCCAAGCGGTTGAGGAAATTTCGCACCCTGGTTACGGTGAAGGCGGTAAATTTCACGAAAAGAAAACCGAAAAGCCGTTACCTGAAGGAAAAGTTCTCACCTTTGCGCTTGCGGGTAATCAAAACTGCGGCAAAACCACCCTTTTTAATAAGCTTACCGGTTCCAATCAACACGTCGGCAATTTCCCCGGCGTAACGGTCGATCGTAAAGATGGCAGTATCATCGGGCACTCTGAAACCCTGGTCACGGACTTGCCGGGCATTTATTCTCTTTCGCCTTACACGAACGAAGAAATCGTCTCGCGTGAATTTATTCTCAAAGAAAATCCCGATGCCATCATCAACATTGTGGATGCGACCAACATTGAAAGAAACCTGTATCTGACGATGCAGTTAATGGAGTTGGGCCGCCCCATGGTTTTGGCTCTGAACATGATGGATGAGGTGTGGGCTAACGGAGGCTCGGTGCGTGTGAACGAAATGGAGGCACTCCTTGGGATGCCGGTCGTGCCGATTTCAGCAAGCCGCGGCGAAGGCATTGAAGAATTAATTGACCACGCGATTCACGTAGCGAAGTACCAGGAACCCCCGACAGTTCAGGACTTTTGTGACTCAAGTGACCATGGCGGCGCCGTGCACCGGTGTCTTCACAGCATCATGCATATCATCGAAGACCATGCACAAAAGGCCAATATTCCGCTTCGTTTTGCGGCAAGCAAAATCGCAGAAGGCGACGCGCTCATCATGGATCAGCTCGATCTGGACATCAATGAAAAGCGCACCATCGCTCACATTATCAAGCAGCTTGAAGCCGAACGCGGTCTGGACCGGGCTGCAGCCATTGCCGATATGCGCTTTTCTTTTATCGACAAGGTCTGCGCACAAACCGTGGTCAAACCCAGAATCAGTCGTGAGCACATCAGAAGTCTTGCCATTGACGAGATTTTGACCGGTCGCTTGACGGCCATTCCGGCCTTTATTGCCATCATGGCACTGGTCTTCTGGCTCACATTTAACGTGATCGGCGTATGGTTAAGCGACGCACTGGATTGGGCAATCGGCTTGGCTACGGAACAGACCGATGCAGCACTCACTGCTTTAAACGTCAATGCCTCCATCCATTCGCTCATCATTGATGCCATCTTCAATGGCGTGGGTAGTGTCTTGAGTTTTCTGCCTACCATCGTCGTCCTCTTTTTCTTCCTGTCCTTTCTCGAAGACAGCGGTTACATGGCGCGCGTAGCGTTTGTGATGGACACGCTTTTAAGACGAATCGGCCTGTCCGGCCGAAGCATTGTGCCGATGTTAATCGGTTTCGGCTGTACGGTTCCGGGCGTCATGGCTAGCCGCACGCTCCCTTCAGAGCGAGACCGAAAGATGACGATTTTGCTCACCCCCTTTATGAGCTGCTCGGCAAAATTGCCCATCTACGCATTTTTCGTCGCGGCCTTTTTCCCGGGCGAAGGTGCACTTATCATGATTAGTCTTTACGTGTTGGGGATTATCGTAGCTGTCATTTTGGGCTACCTTATGAAAAACACGGTCTTTAAGGGCGAAGCAGTGCCCTTTGTGATGGAGTTGCCCAACTATCGGCTACCCGGCGCTAAAAACGTGATGCTCTTGCTCTGGGACAAAGCCAAGGACTTTTTACAGCGTGCCTTTACCGTGATTTTTGTGGCAACGATTGTCATTTGGTTCTTACAGACTTTTGACTTTCAACTCAATCCGGTTGAGAACTCTCAAAGCAGTATCCTGGCGGTTGTGGCGGGCTGGATTTCCCCCATTTTCGCGCCCCTGGGCTTTGACGATTGGCGCATTACGACTGCATTGATCGGTGGCTTTATGGCTAAGGAAAGTGTCGTGAGTAGCCTCTCCGTTCTGTTCGGTTCCACCGAAGCACTCACCGCTGCTTTAAGCACTCTGACAGCCTTAGCACTGTTGGTGTTTTGCCTGCTCTATACCCCGTGTGTGGCTTCAATTGCGACGATTAAACGAGAATTGGGCGGCCAGTGGGCTGTCGGCGTAGCACTTTTTCAATGCGTGATCGCCTGGATTGTCGCTTTTATTGTTCGGCTCATCGGATTGGTGCTAGGATATTAACTGAGAATGGTTTTCAATAAGGTTGAATCATGAACGGTATCAGTTGGTTGCTTTTGATATTGATTGTCCTGGCAGTCATTTGGGTGATTGTTTTCAAAATGAAGAATCGCTCAAGCGGCGACTGCGGCTGCGGGTGCTCATCGTGCCATACGGGCCGCAAGAAAACCTCCGATTGTTGCAGCACTAAAAGCGAGCAAATTATTCATATTCAAAAAATGGGACGTTGATCGCTTAACATTGAACGCAAAAAGGTGCAGGCGCTGTCTGTGCCTTTTTTGTTTTTTTCTTGGTTTGAACTGATCAAGTTGACCGATATTCAGATTCGTTGCAAACATTCTTCCTCCCTGTGTTCTTTGTCAAAGAGTGCTTGTCGGAATTCGCCAAATACTGTGAAAGGCTTTAAAATTAAAGACTTCATTTCGCTATATTTTTTGAGACAATCATATGTCCACGACGGAAAACAAAGAAAACGGTGCACAGGTCACCAACTTTATTCGAAATATCATTGATGAAGACTTGGCTCGTAACGCCAACCGCCCCCGTTTGTGGTGCGGCCATCCTGCTCCTTATGCAGAGCAGGCCCAAAACGGTCAGGAAGATCCGGCCCGAATCCGTACGCGTTTTCCGCCCGAACCCAATGGCTATCTGCATATTGGTCACGCCAAGAGTATCTGCCTGAATTTCGGTTTGGCTCGTGACTACGGCGGCTACTGCCACATGCGCTTTGACGATACCAATCCGGTCAAGGAAGACCAGGAGTACGTCGACTCCATTAAAGAGTCGGTGCAATGGTTGGGCTTTGATTGGAAGCACGGCGAAGAAAATAATCTCTACTTCGCAAGCGACTACTTCCAGTGGATGTACGACTGCGCAGAGCACCTCGTGAAGACCGGCTTTGCCTACGTCGACGAACAAACCCCTGAAGAAATGCATGCCAATCGCGGCACTTTGACCGAACCGGGAAAGAACTCCCCCTATCGTGACCGCCCGATTGAAGAAAACCTTCGTCTTTTCCGCGAAATGCGCGACGGTAAGCACGCCGAAGGTTCCATGGTGGTTCGTGCCAAGATTGATATGGCAAGCCCCAACATCAACCTGCGTGACCCGGCAATCTATCGTATCCGCTTTGCCGAACACCATCGCACGGGCAACAAGTGGTGCATCTACCCGATGTACACCTTTGCTCACCCAATCGAAGATACGCTTGAAAACATCACCCACTCCATTTGCACGCTTGAATTCGAAGACCAACGCGCGTTCTACGATTGGGCGCTTGAACGCTCCATCCCCGTTTTGCGCGGACCGCAATTTGAAGAAGCCAAGGCTATTCTTTTGCAAATGAGTAAGGGCGAAGATCCCCGAGCCCTCGCATTCATGCGTGCTTGCTACCAGCATCGCAATAAACTCGGCTTGAGTGCTCCGGAAAAAGCGTTGGCTGAAATTCTCGATGCCTGGAGTGACAATCTGGGACCGGAAAAGCTCATGGGCATCCGCGCAGAATCTTTCTGGGCTTTGCTCTTGACTCAGCCCGAACACTACACGCCGCTTTTGCAAGCCGCGCTTGATGTGGTGCGCCCGAACTTCTTCTTGCTATCGCACCAATATGAATTTAATCGTCTGAACCTCTCGCACGTGGTGGTGAGTAAGCGCAAACTCATCCAACTCGTCAAAGAAAACCTCGTGAGCGGTTGGGATGATCCGCGTATGCCGACAATTTTCGGCTTGCGCCGCAGAGGCTACACCCCCGAAGCCATTCAGCTTTTTGCCGAACGTTGCGGCGTCTCCCGTGTGGCAGGCGGCTTAATCGACTACTCGGTTCTCGAAGCCTGTCTGCGTGAAGATCTCGAAGGCCGCGCTATGCGCCGTATCGGTGTGGTGCATCCCTTAAAGCTCATTATCGACAACTATCCTGAAAATCAAACCGAAACGCTCACGGCTCCGAACCATCCGCAAAAGCCGGAATTGGGCACGCGCGAACTCACTTTCTCTCGTGAACTCTGGATTGATGAAAGCGATTTTGCCGAAGTGCCGCCCAAGGGCTATCGCCGTCTGACGATTCCTGCTGACGGCTCTGAAGCCAAACCGGTTCGTCTGCGCTATGCCTACGTTGTGGTACCGACCTCGGTTGATAAGGATGAAAACGGCAAGGTCATCGCCGTTCACTGCCGCTATCTGCCTGAAACGAAAAGCGGCAGCGCGGGCTCTGAAGCCGTTAAGACCAAGGCTGCGATTCACTTTGTCGATGCAAAGACTGCCGTTAAGGCCGAGTTCCGTCTCTATGACCGACTCTTTGCCGTGGCGCAGCCCGATGCAGTCGATGCTGACTACCGTACGCTTTTAAATCCTGATAGCCTCAAAGTGGTTGAAGGTTATATTGAACCGGCACTGGCAACAGCCCAACCCGATGAAAAGTTCCAATTGGAACGCACGGGCTACTTTGTGGCTGATCGAATCGATCACAAGCCCGAGCATCCGGTCTTTAACCTCTCGGTGGGTTTAAAAGAAAATAAAATGAAAAAATAATTGACGTTAGATCGACATCAAAGCTCTGCATGGAAATTTCCGGCAGAGCTTTTTTCTTTCTGAAAGAAAATTTCGAAGAACTAAGCAAAAGCGCTCATCAATCGTCAAATCCCTTATTGAAAGGACATCTGTTTTCTTCTAAGCTATCTCCATCTCTTTCGAGATTTCAATTTTTAGAGCATAGGAATCAAACATGGACATCGCTTTTGAACACAAGCCTAGCAGCCCGACCGCTTCGACGGCCGTGTCTGTTGTCGGCAGTGAATTCGAAATGCGAATGTGCATGATGACGATGGTGCTCTAAGGACCTTCGGAGCACCGCGCTCCGCAAAAAATATCGTTCGGAAGGTCTCAATACGAACGATGTTTCAGCCCCAACTCATTTGAAAATTAATTAAACGTCACACCAAAATTTTTGGTATTGAGACTCCGACCTTTAAGCGGTTGAATGACGACAAAAACAAGTTTGATGCGTCTGCATCCGGTGTGACCGAAGGATTACGGATGATTGAACTTGAACATATTTCAAAAACCTTTGAACTCAACGGCAAGACCGTAGAAGCAGTCAAAGATGTTTCTCTGCAAATTCGCGAAGGTGAGATTTTCGGCATCATCGGCTTTTCCGGCGCCGGCAAATCCACTCTTGTTCGCTGCATTAACTTATTGGAAAAACCCGAAAAAGGTCGCGTTGTTATTGAAGGCGAAGACATCACACACTTTGAGGGTCGCCGATTGCGCGAAATGCGCCAAAAGATCGGCATGATTTTTCAACACTTCAATCTCATGCCTTCGCGAACGGTCTTTGAAAATATTGAATTGCCGCTCAAACTTACTCGACTCACCGAGAAAGAACGGAGAGCCAAAATCAATTCCCTGCTTGACCTGGTGGGCCTTACCGATAAAGCGCAAAGCTATCCCTCACAATTGTCCGGCGGACAAAAGCAACGCGTAGCTATCGCCCGAGCGTTGGCCAACGACCCTAAAGTCCTGCTCTGCGACGAAGCCACAAGCGCTCTTGATCCTCAAACCACACATTCCATTTTGCAATTACTCAAAGAAGTCAATGCCAGATTGAAGCTCACTATCGTTGTCATCACGCATCAAATGGAAGTCATCAAAGAAATTTGCGATCGGGTCGCGGTGATGCAAAAGGGTAGCGTGGTTGAAGAAGGCGATATTGTCGATGTGTTCAGCTCTCCTCAAGCGCCCATTACGAAAAGTTTCATTCAAGCTGCCGATAAGTTTGAAGCCTTCAGTGATCTTGTCAAACTCAACAGCGCCATCACCGGCATTAAGCCCACTCAACCGGTTTGGTTTCTGACTTACCGCGGAGCCGTTGCGGGCGAACCGCTAATGAGTGAGCTCTATCGGCGCTTTGAAGTTAAAGCCAACATCATCTACGGCAATATCGACTACTTCAAAGATTGCATCGTAGGAAAGCTCGGCGTAGCGATCGACGGCGAAAGTGAACGCATTGAGGATGCCAAGCAATTTTTAATTGAGCAAAAAGTCATTGTGGAGGTTTTAAGATGAACGATTGGATCCACTATTTTCTGCCTCATCTTGATCGACTCGGGCCGGAGTTACTTGAGTGCTTCTGGCAAACCGCCACGATGGTCGCCGTTTCAGGCACCATTGCCTGGGTGCTGGGCGTAGCCATCGGTGTTTTATTAGTCATTACCCGCCGAGGCGGCCTTTGGGAAAAACCATGGATCTTTTACTTGCTTGATAAAAGTATCGACATTATCCGCTCCATTCCCTTCATTATTCTGATCGTATTACTGATCCCATTGAGCCGCTTTTTAGTCGGTACGGGTTCCGGTGTCACGGGTTCCTTTGTGGCGTTGGTTTTCGGCACCGTCCCCTTTTTCGCCCGCCAGATCGAACAGGTTTTAAGTGATTTGGATGAAGGACTGATTGAAGCGAGTCTTGCCATGGGCTTTTCCGTTCCCCAAATCGTATTCGGTGTCTACTTGCGTGAGTCCATTCCCGGCATCACACGCGTCACCCTCATCACGTTTGTGAGCTTTATCGGCATCACGGCAATTGCGGGCGCCATCGGCGCAGGCGGCCTGGGCGATTTTGCCATCCGTTACGGCTACCAAATGGGCTACCGAGACATGATTTGGCTCACCGTCATCATTATTTTGGCTGTTATCACTGTCGTTCAATGTTTCGGCCAATGGATTATTCGAAAAACTTCTCACTAACTGTCAGGAGACACTCATCATGAATAAACGTACCTTTTTGAAGTCTTTAACAGCCCTCGGCTGCACGGCTGCGTTCTCTTTAGGTCTGGTATCCAATACCAGCGCCCAGGAGATTCGCGAAGTTAAGGTCGGCGTCGTGGGAGACTATGTAGCGCATTGGGAAACGGTCAACGAACTTCTTGCGCCCGAAAACATTCACGTCAAGCTCATTAAGTACAGCGACTACGCTACGCCTAACCGTGCCTTGGCTGACGGCGAAATTGATCTCAATGCCTTTCAGCACAAAGCGTTTTTAGCCAACGATATTGAACGAAACGGCTACAAAATTACCGCGATCGGCGACACTATCGTTACGCCGCTCAGAATCTACAACAACAAAGAAAAAATTCAATCGCTAAAAGACATTAAAGACGGGGACATTATTGCTATTCCCTCCGATCTGACTAATGGCGGTCGTGCACTGAAACTTTTAGAGGCGGCGGGCTTAATTAAAGTGGATCCTGCCAAAGGCTATGTGCCCACCAAACTCGATATCACCGAATACAAAGTCAAAATTAAAATCCGAGAAGCAGAATCGGGTATCCTCGCAAGACTCCTACCCGATGTCGCAGCAGCGGTTATTAACGGCGGCAATGCTTTCATAGCCGGGCTTGATGCAACGACTGATGCCATCTTTTCCGAAGATTTAAACCCGCAAACCAACCCTCAGGTTGCTCAGCTTGTCAATGTGATCGTGGCTCGGGAAGCCGACAAAGATGACCCCGTCTATCAGAAGGTGGTCAAGGCTCACCAAACGCAAGAGACGGCCGCAACACTAATGAAGGCTTATAAAGGTGCCTATACACCGGCTTGGGAAGGCGCTGAAAAATATACGTATTAATTGAGTGGCAGCGAAGTGCTAAAACTTAAAGCACTTCGCTTCTCTAAAGGATGTCATCCGGAAAAAGGCCCTTCATCGAAATCGTCCAATCGCTGTATTGTGGATGTGCTTCAAGGAAACTACTGACTTTACCGCTTAATTTAATTGAATTAAATTTTTCAGAATTAAGTTTCGCCTCTCCGAATTCAATCCTTTTTTCTGAAGGATCCACTGCAACTAAATCAATTTCATATTCGCCTGTTCGATCCCACCAACTGCCGACTTCAAACCAAGGACCTTTTTCCAAATAGCTGGATCTGAACCAACTCTCCAGAGAAAGTCCTAAGAAATCCGAAAACTTGCTTTGGCAGTAATTAATTAACATCGACCAGCGGGAGGCTTCAGCCAAAGCACGAAGAGGCACCGGATCAACAAATTCCAACCAAAACCGCATGTACGAATCGGCGATGCTATAGCGCGCTTTTCGAGATGTCGGTTTTTCAAAAATCGGATATCGCTTTGAAATGAGTCGAAAATTCTCTAATCGCCTCATATAGGCCGATATTTGAAGCTCAGATAGACTTTGAATTTCGTTCCACTTTGTAGCACCGTTAGCAATAGCTCTCAGAATCTGAGAGTAAGTTAAAGCATCCGCTCGGTACTCATTGGCCAGAAAAATCGTTCCTTCCGATCTTAACCAACCACCTTGAGGCGAGAAAATAAATTGAATGGCTTTATCTAAAGTCAGGCACTGCTCATCAGCGAGAATTTCCAGATATCTCGCCACACCTCCCGTCATTGCATACACTGCCAACAAATCCATCGGCTTGGCTTTAGGGTTTTCGGTGAGAACAATTTCTTTGATCACTGAAGGTAAAAAAGGCTGAACCAAAAGCTGACCGCTGGAGCGTCCGTACAACGGCTGGCTTGAAGCGTTAAAAAGCTCCTCCATAGCCGAAATGATCGAGCCGCTCATAATCAGCAACAGCTTCGATTTGTCTTTATTCAGATCCCAAACGTGCTGCAATTGCGAGAAAAAGGAAGGCTGAACTGTCTTTAGTTCCTGGCACTCATCTATGACGCAAACACACGGTGTATCTTTTGCCAATGACATGACAAAACGTATAACCTCTGAGGCAGAGCTTAAATTCGGAGCAAATTCAAGCTTAAAGACTCGACAGATTTCAGTGAGCCATGCCTGAACCAAATCAGCCTCAGATACTCGTCGGGAAACAAATAAGTACAAAAATGGAACGGCCTCATTCTCAAAAGCTTTCAGAATCAGTGTGGTCTTTCCGACACGACGCCTGCCAATGACACTCACCATCTGCGAAACGTTTTGTCTTCTCACGGTTTCCAAAAATGATTGAAGTGCCAAAATTTCTTCATTTCTTCCATAAAAACGCATAGATAACTCCTGCTTTTTGTGGGATTTTAACATAAATCTGATTTACGTTAACACGTTTAACGTTAATAAAATTTACCTTAAATGATTATATGTCTAAAGAATTGCCCATCTGACCTGTCTGAAATTGGTTGACAGGTTTTACCCGTAGCCCTAGGTATCAACTTTTTTCAGGAAAAGACAAAACTTCTCAATAATTCTAAGAATCAAAATATTCAATAAAATCTACCATGCATAGCAAATATTATTATCCATACATAGTTAATTTTATTGACACAAAAAATAAAATACTCTATAAAAATAGTAGTTCTTCTTTATTGTGTTTAAACATGACTTATCTTCGCCGTACTCTTGAACCGATTATTGAAAAAGCATCCGAACACTTCAAAGTCGTGATGCTATCCGGGCTTCGCCAAGTTGGGAAAAGCACTCTCCTCAAAATGATTGCCGGTGAGAATCGCCGCTATATAACGCTCGATAATACCGCTCAACGTTTAATGGCTAACGAAGATCCTTCCTCATTTTTCGAGCGCAATCAAGCCCCGGCCATTGTCGACGAAATTCAACTGGCTCCCTCACTTTTTCGTCCTCTTAAAGAAAAAGTGGATGCCCAAAACGATAAAGGACAATATTGGTTAAGTGGCTCTCAGCGCCTGCATTTGATGCACCAAGTCTCCGATGCCCTTCCCGGTCGGTTGATTGCGTTTGATCTGTATCCGTTGTCAGTGTACGAGCGTTTAGGTCTGGGACTTGAGCAAAAGCCTTTTGTCCCGGGACACGTGGGGACACTTCCCAAATTTGACACTTCAGAAACCTGGGAAATGATTTTTCAGGGAGCCTGGCCTGAAGTACTTAACCTGGATCACACGGAAAGACAATGGTTTTTCGATTCTTTAATTGACTTATATCTCTCAAGGGATGTTGCGGCACTTACAGGCGTTGAAAAAACTCTCGAATTCCGAAAGTTTTTAAAGGCATTGGCCGCTCGAACGGGCCAAGAATTACGCATTCAAATACTCGCTCAAATGTGCGATGTCGGGATGCCCACCATTAAACGTTGGCTCTCGATTGCTGAAGCTTCGGGACTCATTTACCTGCTTCCGGCGTTCAGCGGCAATATCAACAAGCAAATTGTCAAAAGTCCTAAAGTGTACTTAGCCGATACCGGATTAGCGGCCGCACTTCTGGGCATTTCTTCTCCTCAGGAAATGCAAAACCATATCTACAACGGTGCACTTTTCGAAACCTTTGTCATCACGGAAATTTTAAAAAGTTATTGCCACAACGGGAAAAAACCAGACTTCTACTTTTATCGGGACAGCTCCGGTATGGAAATTGATCTGCTGATTCATTCCGATGGTCTTTATTATCCGGTGGAAATTAAAATGAAGAAAACGCCCGACACCCACGATACCAAGTGGATTCGGGCGTTGGAAAAATTCAATATCTCTCTCGGGCCAGCTGCAATCATTGCCTTACCCGAAGCTGCATACAACATTGCTCCGAGAATCACCGTTCAGAGCATTTGGGACATTTGAAAACAGGCGCCGCTTAACATTTTTCTAAATACAATATGCGGCGCCTAAAAATCTAATCTGAATCAAGAGAGTTGCTCACCACTTCCATCCAATCGTAGAGCGCTCCGCAAATCTCTTCGGTTCGTTCATCGATTTCCTCTCCGAAGCTGTCGGCATAGGCTTCAAGCTCTTCGGCAAAAACTTCAAGCGTTCGCGCTCCGCCCGCTCCGTTCATCAAACGGTCTTCACGCAAGTGTTTCCACTTCCGAGCCTCTTCATCACTTAAAGTCTGCGGCCAGTTTCTTGCCCGAAACCGCAAAAGCATCTCATCATAGCGATGATCTTCAAATGCTAAACGTCCGTCATGCACCCATTGAGCAAGCGCATCAGGTTCGAGACGATTAACCATTGAGATGAGTTTTTTATCGTTAAAGGATGCAAAGCCTCCGCTATAAAGACCGGCATCGACATCAACGGGCTCAACCGACTCTGACTGTTCTTCTTCAAAAGCCTCTGCCCACAACCCTTGCAATTGATCGATGTGGGGTACGAGACGTTCATCATTTTGAAGGGCAGCGAGCTTATCAATGCCAAATTCTTTTGCCCGCTCATCACTCAATACGCCCCAATGATTGACAATGAAGGGAGCCTGATTGATTTTGCAGATGAAAATGGGCAGTCGGCTTTTACCCGCAGGAAGATCCTCTTCTTTAACAAATACCCGTTCCCGAATATCCTCGGCACTCAATATCAGAAGTTCTGACGGATCCACGGACAAGTCCCACATCAGCACATGGTTGGCTCGACCGGGCAGTGCCCCGAGCACACGCACCAGGCGAATATAACCGCGCTCAGCACCATGAATAGGACTGACCCAAAGTAACGGCTTTCCGCTTCGAATCATCTGAAGGATTGAATTTTTAAATCGATTGCGAAGAGCAAAATCCCAAAGCTTCGGCTGTTTTGCACGAATAAGCTTTGCCATCTCGATGGTGGCCTCAACGTCACTTAATGCATCGTGAGCGTGTTCATGAGTGAGACCGTTGGCTTGAGAGAGTTTTTCCAGTCTGAAAGAAGGACGAGTCCCGTCATCAGTCATCGGCCAATTGATTCCTTGGGGTCTTAGGGCCCACGTGGCCACCACCAACGGGAAAAGGTCAAATCGGGAGCAACCGTGATCAAACTCACGATCATAGGGACTGATGAAATTGCGCCAGAAGGTAAAACGCGTCACCTCATCGTCAAAACGCATGGAGTTGTAGCCCACACTGATCGTGTTCTCACGAATCATGGCATGATGGATCTCACGGGCAAATTCAGCCTCGGGGAGTCCGTGCTCGGCACAATACTGAGGGAGGATACCGGTAATGGCAATGCTTTGCGGACTGGGCATCGTGTCCATCGGCGGTTTGCAGTAAAGACAAATCGGCTCTTCTAGCCTATTGAGGTTGTCATCCGTGCGAATAGCGGCAAACTGCGCCGGGCGATCCAAACTCGGACTTAAACCGAATGTTTCGTAGTCATGCCAAAGAAAAGTCGTCATTACGAAATCCCCAAATCTTCAAATGAGCTGAAATTATGTCAAAAGCACGTCAGGCTCGCACGTTTCTGAATACGCGCAATGCAGCCAGCACCCCTAAAAGCATAATCACCATACCGATGACCATAGAAAGCGTGGGCCAAGTCCCTCGCCACATCAGGGCGTAAATCACTGAAAAAATCGTCTCAAAGACAATGAGTTGCCCGCCCAATGCAGTGGGTAAACGCTCACTCATTGCATTCCAACAAGCTGCGCCTACCCAGGAGCAAACCACACCGGCTACCAGCATGACAAGTGCAAACTTCAAAGGTTCAGGCCCCAAAAGGCCGACCTCAGCCGGCTGAAGACAATAACTCACCACTAAAAAACCGATCAGTGTAAAAGGCAAAATCGCCAGCCCTTGAGCTGTAGCCCATACTTTCGGCCCCTTGGAGTGATTGGCAAGCAACCATTCGGCATTGCGAATCGGGTACCAGGTCCACAATAAAAGGGAAAGAACCCCGAAGCCCACACCCGTCCAAAATTGCAGAGGTGAGGCAGACTGTTCATGAACGGCGTAGTAAAACTCTGTCCAATTGGCCACGACCATACCGACGAGAATCAACGCCAAAGGTATGCTCAGGCGTGACCAGGCGACACTTGCTGCTTTTTTCTTATTTCTCAGGTTGGAAACAAGTGCAACAAAGACCGGAATCAAACACATGAGCATGCCGGTCACAGGAGCGCCTGCGAGCGTCACTCCCATCACGAGCGACCAGTAATAAACGAAACTCCCGAAAAAGGCGAGCCTCATGGCTAAAAACCAATCGCCCGGGGTGAGTTTTTTAAGTTGCTGCCATTGGATAGGGACAAAAACCAAGCAAGCCAAACCGTATACGGCAAAACGCGCCGAGGCAATGAGTACCGGATTGTAGTCGGGCAAAATAAGCGGAAAAATGTAAATGAGGCCCCAAATGGCACAAGCCAAAACAGCAAAAAATAACCCCAATAACATCGTTTTGAACCTTTCCGCGCCTTCAATAACAAAGCCGAGAAAAATTTTCCCGGCTTTGCAATACTTTTTTAATTATTCCTCTCGCTTTTGCTCATCCTGATCCTGAGGCTGAACTTGAGATTCCTGAGGAGAGTTTTCTACAGGTTTAACCTCCCCTTGCTCACGACGCTCTTGATCGGCTTTAGCCGAAGCACCCGGTCTCGGAGGACGCACTTCGCGACCTTGCATGATATCGGCAATCTGATCCTCATCGAGCGTTTCCCACTTCATGAGGCACTGCACCATCACTTCCACACGGTCACGGTTGGCCTTGAGGATATCGCGGGCGCGAGCGTATTGTTCTTCCAAAATCCGACGAACTTCAGCGTCGATTTTTTGCATCGTGGCTTCAGAGACGTGCGTCGTGCGGGTCACCGAGCGACCGAGGAACACTTCGCCCTCATTTTCCGCGTAAACCATCACACCCAACGCATCACTCATGCCGTAGCGCGTCACCATGTCACGAGCCATCTGCGTGGCGCGTTCAAAGTCATTGGAAGCACCCGTCGTCTTTTGATTGAGGAACACTTCTTCGGCTGCACGTCCGCCGAACATGATCGCTAAGCGAGACGTGAGATACACATCATCGTAATTGAAGCGGTCTTTTTCAGGCAACTGCATCGTCACGCCCAACGCACGGCCACGCGGCACAATCGTTACCTTGTGAAGCGGATCGCTCTTAGGCAACATCCAGGCGACCACAGCGTGACCAGACTCGTGATAAGCGGTCGTACGCTTTTCGTCTTCGCTCATCACCATACTGCGGCGCTCAGCACCCATGAGGATCTTGTCTTTGGCTTGCTCAAAGTCCACCATCTCAACAACCTTGGCGTCACGTCGGGCGGCAAAAAGTGCAGCCTCGTTCACAAGGTTAGCCAAGTCCGCCCCGCTCATGCCGGGCGTACCGCGAGCGATGACTTCCGGATCCACATCGCGGCCCACAGGAACCTTCTTGATGTGCACATTGAGAATTTGCTCACGACCGCGCACATCAGGCAACGGCACCACGACCTGACGGTCAAAACGACCCGGACGCAACAGGGCGGGATCGAGCACATCGGGGCGGTTCGTTGCGGCAATCACAATAACGTTCGTGCCGGTTTCAAAACCGTCCATTTCCACGAGCATTTGGTTGAGCGTCTGTTCGCGTTCATCGTTGCCGCCGCCTAAACCAGCACCACGCTGACGACCTACGGCATCAATTTCATCGATAAAGATAATGCAGGGGGCGTTTTTCTTTGCGTTCTCAAACATGTCACGCACACGAGCCGCACCGACACCCACAAACATTTCCACGAAGTCAGAACCGGAAATGGAGAAAAAGGGCACCTTAGCTTCGCCTGCAATTGCCTTGGCAAGCAACGTCTTACCGGTACCGGGGCTACCCACAAGCAAAATGCCGCGAGGAATACGTCCGCCCAAGCGTTGGAACTTAGAGGGATCTCTAAGGAAGTCCACCACTTCCTGCACTTCTTCTTTGGCTTCATCGCAGCCAGCCACATCGGCAAAGGTCACCTTATTGTTGGTTGTGTCGAGCTTGCGCGCTTTGCTTTTACCGAAACTGAACGCGCCGCCCTTGCCGCCACCCTGCATCTGGCGCATGAAGAAAATCCACACACCGATCAAAAGCAGCATCGGGAACCACGAAATCAATACCGTCATCCAGAAAGACGGCTCTTCTTCGGGCGTGCCGTAAACCTGCACACCGTCTTTTCTCAAGTCATCGACCATCCACAAGTCACCCGGACTCGTGATCACATACTTTTGTCCTTCAACAGGCGTGACCGTGATTTCACGGCCCTTGATGTCCACTCGGGCAATTTTGCCGGCCTTGGCATCTTCCATGAATTGCGTATAACTTGTCGAAGTGGCCGTCGGTGCTGTTTCGGGCTCAAACTGCCGAAACACTGTGAAAAACACCAGCGCCAAAATAATCCAAACACCAATACGATTAAAGAAATTCTTATTCAATTTACAGGCTCCTTCGCCTTGTGTACACAACCAAATTCCGGATTGTTAAGAATACCGATAATTGGTTGACATGGAAATGTTTTTTTCGCCTTTTTACAACAAAAAGCTGATCTAACGCTTCTTAATGTGTTTGGCAACCATGTAAACCTCAGCCGAGGTGTCACGGCTTGCTTCCGGTTTTCTCGTGAGCACCGTTTTAAAGTGCTTTTTAAGCGTTTCAACATACTGAGAAAAACCGCTGCCTTGGAAAACCTTCGTGACAAACACGCCGTTGTCTTTGAGGTGTTCTAGACAAAATTCGAGTGCAAGTTCATTTAACAGCAAGCTCCGTGCGGCATCGGCTGCCGCAATCCCCGAAAGGTTGGGGGCCATGTCAGAGAGCACCAGATCAACCTGTTTGTCACCGATGATTTCCGTGAGCTTATCGGCCACTTCCTGCTCACGAAAATCGCCCTGCAGAAACGTCACCCCGTCGATCGGATCCATGGGCAAAATATCCATGGCGATAATGGTGCCGCGAACCTCTCCGTCTTTGCCGGCCAATTTTTCACGAACCACCTGAGTCCAACTGCCCGGCGCCGCTCCCAGATCGACCACACACATTCCCGGGCGAATCAATTTTTCTTTATCATTGAGCTCGATGAGCTTATAGACCGAACGGGCCCGATAACCCTCCTGGCGAGAGCGTTTTACAAAGGGGTCATTGATGTGGCGCTCAATCCAAGCGCGGTTCGATCTCAGTTTCTTTGTTGCTACTGGCATGATTTTCTTATAGAATTCACCGTTTTTTAAATTATTTGCTTACTTCAATACCGTATTATGGCTGAACTTCTACTTGACCGCGACACTCGTCTGGCCCTTCGTGGACAAGCCCATGGGCTCGATCCCGTGGTCCTTTTGGGCGCCAATGGCTTAACGGACGCGGTGTTAAAAGAAATCGATCGTGCGCTCTTGGCGCATGAACTCATCAAAATCCGTGTGCCCGGCGACGAGCGTGAAGAACGCGAAGCGATTTACAACGAAATCGCTGATCGCTTAAACGCAGCACGCATTCAAATGATCGGCAAGCTTCTTGTTTTGTGGCGTCCGAACCCGGAAAAACAAAAAGAAGAAGCCGAACGCGCCAAGCGTCGTAAAATGGCCGAAGCCCGTCGCGGTATGAGAGGAGGACCCACCGCTCATCGTAAGACCCGCGCTCAAGCCAAGGGCCGTACAACTAAAAAGGCTTACGCCAATCTTTAATCAACGAAGGCTCGGCACCTTAAATAGGACCGAGCCTTTTGTTTTCCAACTAAAAAGGACGATCAGATGTACTTGACCGCCAAAATGTCATAGGCACGATCGCCGCCCGGGGCGTGCACAATCGTTTCATCGCCTTCATATTTACCGATCAGGGCACGCGCAATGGGACTTGAAATCGAAACCAAATTGCGCTTGATGTCGCCTTCATCGTCGCCCACGATCTGATAGGTCACCACTTCACCGGTATCTTGATTTTCCAACTCAACCGTCGCACCGAAAACAATGCGGCCTCCGGCATCGAGTTCTTTAGGATCGATCACCTGCAAAGAAGAAAGCTTTCCTTCCAATTCGGCAATACGTCCTTCAATGTGGCCTTGAAGTTCCTTGGCGGCATCGTATTCTGCGTTTTCAGACAAATCGCCCTTTTCACGGGCTTCCTTAATAGCCTGGACGACTGCCGGACGCTCCACGCTCTTTAATCGCTTTAATTCGGCCTTTAACAATTCGGCACCACGTACTGTAATGGGAATCGCCATAGTATTTTCTCGTTTACTTTTCAATAGAGAACAAAGAAGCCCGAGCCTTTCCATCAAGCTCAGGCATTCGTTTCAGACGGGGACAATTCTACCGCAAAATGCACCTTAAAACAGACTTTTATTTGATGCTATTTTTGGCATCAGTTCAAGTTCTTTGCGCCAATTTCTTAACCTTGCTGAAATATTGCTTCGGTATTCGACAATATACTTTTTTTCTTCTTCATCAAAGTCGTCAGACAACTCCATACGATCCAATTCTTCGTCTATTGAATCCAACACATGAGTCAGTGCTCGGCAAACATCCTCAAAATCCAAGCCACAGGATTGCGCTTCGTACAAAATCTGCAAAGCGTGCAAATGTTCCAACTCAAATTCGTCACCGATTGACATCGCTAGTGACTGTTGAACCTGAGGAATCTGACAAACGCTGACCAGATCGTACCAAGGCGTTGGAGTTAATCCATCCTTTCCGACAAAGAAACTGAAATTTTTCCCATGTGCATCACAATTGCCGATCACAACATTAAAGAGCATCCAATGCAAAAAATTATCCATCATGCGCAAGGGATCGGTGGCAAAACGCGTCAAAGAAAAGAGCTTTTTAAAACTCGCACCATCCCGAATATGTGCAACATCTCGACCCGTTCCGAAATTTTGCTCATACTTCAAGCTAGAAGATAAGCCCAAAGCCTGACAGGCATCAATCATGGGACGACGCAGCACCTGCTCATTTCTGTACGCTCTGTCAAAACGAGTTACCTCTAATACTCGATGTGAGCCGATACGTTTTAGGTTCAGCTCTGCAACCGCAAAACCCAATGATTTCGCGAGCTTCGTGGTCAAAAATTCGTTAAGTAACAAATGCTTTTGAGCGGACTCAAATTTCAGAATATGCGTTGAGCAAAGTCGCTCTCCATTGACGAGCGCGTAGTTATTCTCCACTTTCAGAACGTTAATCTTTGCCTGCATTCCTGCTACCGATAACCTAGGCTTCCCATCCCAAATGTCAATCGGGTGTGTGTCGGGAAAATCCAATTTTTGAACGATTTCTTCAAAGGTTATCGGGCGAATCTGTTCGGCAACATCAGGGACATTGTCTGTCAAACTCAATCTCAGCGCTCCCGCCAAATCATTTCCGATAGCTAAACAAAGCGCCAAGACATTATTTTTGGAAATATTGTTTAATCGGCTCAGATGCTCCAGTGCACGCCCTTCGGGCAAAAAGTTTTCCAAAAAGAGAAGAAAATCCGTTTTTTTGATTTTCCCATTCAACGGCAAAGTCGGAGACAGAGCGAATCCTTCTTTTTTCCAATTTTCAGAGTATCGGAAAAAATCATTGCCTTCTGACGAGTCAGGATTAATCTCACCCACAACATTCTTTCCGAGCAAAAGAAAACACTTAGAACCAGTCATTTCCCTCAACCTCTGAACGATCTTGTAGTAAGAATTTTGTTTGATTCGACCAATCCAACGTTAAGCCCAAAATACTTAAAACTGTGATCAAAGTTGAATATCGGACATCGCCGCCTTTTTCCAATTTAATTAACGTCTTACGACTGATTTTTGTCGCCTTTTCAATTTCTTCTAAAGTGTATCCAAGGGCTTTCCGACGCTTGCGGATAACCTCTCCGATTTCGTTAAGAGTCAGAGTATTAGCAATGATAAAATTTTTCATAAAAAAAGAAGTAAACTACACAAAACGGGGAATTCCCCAATATTGTGTAGTTTACTTCAACTTTTAGAGATTTGTCTAAAAAAGTGTAGAAAACTTCTCTATTTGTAGTTCTCAGGAGCGAGTTGTCGTTCCACCAATTCAATCAAAATGTGAATGCACTTAATGTGCAACTCCTGAACCCGATCGGCCCAACGTCCGGCGGGCGTCACAATCGCGACATCGGCTTTTTGTGCCAGGGGACTGTCAAATTTTCCGGTAAGACCCACCACTTTCATACCGTTTTTATGAGCGGCTTCAACCGCATCAATCACATTGGCACTGGTGCCTGAAGTGGTAATGGCTAAAAGCACATCACCGGGCCTACCCACCGCTTCCACATAGCGGGAGAAAACGGCTCGGTAACCGTAGTCATTACCGACGCAGCTCATGTGTGAAGCGTCCGCAATCGCAATGGCGGCATAACCGGGACGGTCACTTCTGAATCGTCCGGTCATTTCCTCGGCAAAATGCATGGAATCACAAAGGGAACCACCGTTGCCGCAGGAAAGAATTTTTCCTCCCCGACGGATGGTCTCGGCCATCAATTCTGAAGCCTGAACAATCGCCTCTTGCGTTTGATCGGCAGCGATCAGTGCATCAAGCGCCTGACGCGCCTCGACAAGCGCAGCCTTCACGTGTTCTTTAGCCATAGTTTCTTCCTCGTCATGAGTTTAGCGTCGAGCAAAAATCGCTCCCGCTATTGTATTGGCGTCCGTGTATTCCAACTCTACGCCTGCCGGAATTCCCCGAGCAAGCCTGGTTACCCGCACTTGAGGTGCAACCGAGGCCACAGCCTTAGCAATAAAATGCGCCGTTGCATCCCCTTCGGGCGTATAGGGCGTCGCAATCAAGACTTCCCGCACCGCCGGATCACTTTTGAGTCTTTCCCAGAGCTTAGCCAAGCGCAAATCCTCTGCACCGACTCCCTTGACCGGAGAAATCAGTCCCATGAGCACAAAGTAAAGTCCCCGATAGGTCATCGTCTCTTCAATGACACGTTGATCGGCAGGGCTTTCCACCACACAGATTTTGCTGTGATCGCGACTCGTATCCGCACAAATAGGACACACGGCATCGTCTGTGAGCGTATTGCAGAGTTCACAGTGTTTGACGTTTTTCACAGCCCGGTCAAGCGCACTGACAAGCTTCAGCGCTCGCTCGCGATCTTGGCTCAAAAGATGCTCGGCGATGCGAGAGGCCGACCGAGGTCCTAACCCCGGCAACCTTCTTAATGCATCGACCAATTCATCCAAGCTGGGACTGAGCGACGTCATCCGAACGGATCCTTAAAAGGACATTCCCGGAGGCAAGGGCATACCGGCAGTCGCTGCTGCCATCTTTTCCTTGGTGATCTGTTCGATCTTATCGAGGCAGTCTTTCGTGGCCATGAAGATGAGATCTTCGACCATATCCACGTCTTCCTGCAACAGACTCGGATCAACCTTCACGGATTTGAGCGAGTGCTTGCAGGTCATCGTCACCTGCACGAGATTGCCGCTTGCGCTGCCCGTCACTTCCAAGTGATCCAATTCATGCTGCAAACGCTTGATGTTTTCCTGTACTCGAGCAGCTTGTTTGAGCAACGCTCCCATGTTTCCACGCATAGTTGTTTATCCTTTCTTTCGGGTAACAGTTAAGAAATCTTCTTTTTGACCGACATCGGATCAATTCGCGCATTAAAGCGCCGCATCACCGTTCGGGCCAAAGGGGTCTTTTTAAGTGACTCAATCGCCGCTTTCCTTTCGGCATCATCGGTAATTGTCACATATTTATTCTTTCTTTTTTCGGCTTCCTCAGCCTCTTTTTGTTCTTTTTTCAAGCGCGCACGCTCCTGGCTGATCGTTCTCGAACGAGGCGTTTCCAATTCAAACTTAAAGCGCATCCGGCGGCCGAACAACGGATCGACGATTCTTTGCACCAAAAGCATGGCTTTTTGGTTTTTGAGTCGATTCTCGTACAAGGGATCAATACGAAGCGTAATCAGGTCGTCTTCAATAGAGACACATTCGCTACGCTCCAAAATATCGCGAGCATAGGTCGCCGGATAGGTGTAACGCAACTTTTCAAACCACTTCCGACCGATCTCGGTAAATTCCGGAATCTGATCGTAGTCCTCTGCAAAGTCGTAGCGACTTTCAAAGTCCTCATGCCCGGCCTGAGAATCTTCTTCGGGCAACTCCTGCACGGGCTCGGCAAAACCGTAGTCATCGATTGTGGGCTCCATCTGCGAGGCATACTCGTCATAGGAATCCACATACGGCACATCATCATCGTCTTGGACTGCGACCGGTTTTGTCTCAACCGGTTTAACCGAAGGCTTTTCTTCCCGGGCAGTCGCTTTGACCGTACTGCCCGAATCAGGCTCCCCCACGGGAGCATCCTCCCATGGCGCAGGATCATGCTCGACTTGAGGCTGAGTCGGTGTTGAGGCGGTTTGCTCAACAGGTTTTTCTTTGACCGGAGAAGCTGAAACAACGGGTTCAGTCGCCGATTGAGGCTCTTGAGGCGCCTTGGTCACCTCAGGCTTAAAGCGTTCGGGTAACTTCACCGACACGCTGCCTGCAGGTTTAAAAGCGAGCATTCGCAAAAGCGCCATCGTAAAACCGGCATACTCATCAGGGGCCAAATTCATGTCGGCGCGTGCATTTAACGCAATCTGATAGTAAAGCTGCACCTCTTGCGGCGTGAAAGTTTTCGCAAGCGTCATCACCGCTTCACGATCCATATCGTCGGAGGCAAGACTTGCCGCATCAAACTGCGCGAGGGCAATTTTGTGTAAAAGTGCTGCCAAATCACGAATGGCCTGGCTAAAGGAGAGGCTGCGCAAGGACATATCCTGAGCCACTTGCATCATCTCGTGCGCCTTTCCTTCGGCCAAATACACCAAAAGCTTTAAGAGCACGTCGCTATCCATCATGCCGAGCATTTCGCGCACGCTCTCAAGCGTGATGGGCTTGTCACCGGCAAATGCAATCGCCTGATCCAAGAGGCTCAAGCCGTCTCGCATGGAGCCTC
Organism: Parasutterella secunda; assembly: GCF_016901835.1. Classification (GTDB taxonomy): domain Bacteria; phylum Pseudomonadota; class Gammaproteobacteria; order Burkholderiales; family Burkholderiaceae_F; genus Aphodousia; species Aphodousia faecavium. The sequence continues at coordinate 60,562 of NZ_JACJKX010000008.1, forward strand.
TGGCTCCCACTCCCAAGAGTTTCAGTGCGGCGGGTTCGGCCTGGATTTTTTCTTCTTGCAGAATGTGAGCCATGTGATCGGCTACGGTCTGAGGCGAGACATTCTTAAGATTAAATTGCAGGCAGCGCGACAAAACCGTAACGGGCACTTTCTGCGGATCGGTTGTCGCCAGAATGAATTTCACGTACTCAGGCGGCTCTTCGAGCGTTTTTAACATCGCGTTAAAGGCGTGCGACGTGAGCTGATGCACTTCGTCAATCATGTAGACCTTGTAGCGGGCATTGGTGGGTGCATACATCGCCTGCTCAAGAAGCGCTGTCATTTCCTCGACAGAACGATTGCTCGCCGCGTCCATTTCGATGTAATCGACAAAACGCCCTTCATCGATCGCTCGACAAGCCTCGCAGACGCCGCACGGATGGTCCGTCACACCGCCCTTGCCGTCCGGTCCCACACAGTTAAGGCTTTTAGCGAGGATGCGTGACAGAGTCGTTTTCCCGACACCGCGCGTACCGGTAAAAAGATAAGCGTGGTGAAGCCTGTTTTCACGCAAAGCGTGCGTAAGCGCCTGAACCACGGGCTCTTGTCCCACTACACTTTCAAAATCATGAGGCCGCCATTTGCGGGCCAATACCTGAGAAGCCATAACTTAAGAACCTTTAGCGAAACGCTCAAGCGCCTCACCCGTTAAACGACACAGTCGCCAGTCTGTCATCAGTTTGGCGCCCATTTTCTCATAAAATCCGATGGCGGGCTTATTCCACTCGAGCACTACCCATTCAAAGCGACCGCACTTTTCCTTCACCGCCTTCTGAGCCAAGTAGCGTAAAAGCGCCTTGCCGTATCCTTTTCCCCGATAGTCAGGCTCAATGAAGATATCTTCCAGATATAAACCGCGACGAGTTAAAAAGGTCGAGAAATTATAAAAGTAGAGTGCAAAGCCCACAGGTTTGTCGTCTTCGTAAGCAATGAGAGCATGAGCCGAAGGGGTTGCGCTAAAAAGCTCACGGCGCACATCGTCAACCGTGGCGGTCACTTCATGCAGGAGCTTTTCGTAGTCTGCCAGGCGGCGGATAAACTGCAAAATCAACTCACAATCCTTTTCTTCTGCACATCGAATTTCAAACATCTTCTTTACTCATCAATGGAAATTTCAAACAGGTGTAGTTTAGCGAAAAAATGCCCGCACTTTCTGAGCGCATACTATTGAAGCATATCGACAAACACTCGCGCAGCCAAAAATAGGAAAAAGGCGCCTCCCACACAGTTGATGACCTTAGCGGCTTTAGGCGTTGACAAAAGACGCCTGAAATTGGAAGCAATCCATCCGTAGCAAAAATGGATACAGAAAACCGTACAAAAGTAGGTCACGGTCATTACAACAACCTGCGGCACAAAGGCAAGCTCATGATCAATGAATTGCGGAAAAAGCGAGACAAAGAACATGATGAGCATGGGGTTGGTCATCTGAAGCGTAATACCCTGAAGCCAAAGAGTCCCTTTTTGCTTAACGGTTACGCTCATTGCTTTTTCTTTTGAGGCAAGATCAAAACTGAAAGGTTTCGCTTTAAAAAGTCGCACGCCCAAATACACCATATAGAGAGCCCCCAAAGCCTTAATCGTCTCGTAAGCTGCGGGAGACGTTGCAATCAAAATGCCCAATCCCGTTGAGGAAATCATCGACATGACGACGGTTCCGGTGGATGTCCCCAAAATCACCCAAACGGCTGTGCGAAGCCCATAGCGGATGGAACTGGTGAGCGTCATAAGCACTCCGGGGCCCGGAGTGGCCACTGCAAAAGCAGAAGTGACTAGAAAAAGTGTGAAAAGAGACGTATTAATCATGTGTGCGACTTATCGTAATAAGTGCTCATAATAATATTTTGACAACTCTTGTGGAAAGAAGCGTTAAGAAAGAGAACATCACGCCTCCCTTTTTCAATCCTTTAACCACGATTTCATTATTGGTCGGAAACTGTCAAAACCGAGTCAAAGTCCTGTTTAATCCGCGTCAAAAAGCTTGTCTGTTTTCAAGCATTGTCTTTTCTGAGCCTGAAAAAAAAGCCCGATCCTTTCGAACCGAGCCCAAAACAAGGAGAAAATACGGATGCCTATCTTCTCTCCTGTGCGGATAAATCCCACTGTGCTTCATAGGTCGAAGACTTCACCTTCAGTAGACCGAGCACAGTGTGATAAAGATGGTCATGTGTGACGGTTTGTGAGGTCACATTCTTTTGCAGAGCTTCTTCAGAGACACCGTAGTCAATCTTAAAGCCCGAGGACAACCACATTACCATCGGTACCACTTTCTGTACGTCAGGCGAAATCTGGTACGGCGCTCCATGCAAAAAGAGTCCGTTTTCACCCAAACTTTCACCGTGATCGGATATGTATATAAATGCTGTATTGACCTCTGAGTGAGCTTTCATTTCATTAATTAAACCGGCAAGTACCCGATCGGTATAACGAATACTGGCGTCATAGGCACTGACAATTTCTTCTGCGCTGCAGCTTCTGAAACTCGGATCCGTGCAGACCTTGCCGAACACCTTATCGCTGTCGTCAGAGCGAAGATCATAGGCGGGGCCGTGCGAGCCCATCTGGTGCAAAATCAAAACCTGACGGTCACCCGGACGGATCGTTTTGAGCCGCTTCTTCAGATCTTCAACAAAGGCCATGTCCTTGCATTCATTGCCCCCGCAAAGCGCTTTGTCATCCGATAAACGGATGGTTTTCACCCCATCGCTAGTTCCTTTGCTGCCGGATTGGTTGTCAATCCAGGTCACATTCAGCCCAGAGCGTTGCAAGAGCGACGGCAGGGCTTCTTCGGACAAAATGCGATCACGGTCATAATCTCTTCGACCCACACGACTTAACATGCAAGGTAACGACACGTCCGTACTCGTGCCGCAAGCTTCAACTTTCGGAATATTGAGAATATCCATCGTGGAGAGCATGGGATTGGTAGGCTTGTCGTAACCGGCTAATTGCCAATTGGCCGAGCGCGCAGTCTCACCGATCACCAACACAAAAAGCGTTGCACGAGCAGGGCTCACACTCGCATGAGGATTAGGATCCACTACCACGCGAACGCGTTTGGCATCGGTATTCTGATCTCTGAGCAGAGTCGAAGCTGTCGAATAAACCGTGTTAAAGGGCGCAATCATGTAACGCAGGCTCTTATCATTTCGCATGAGAGCCGAAAAGGGCTGCAATTGGCTCACCAAAATCAATACACCGATCAACAAAAACAACGCCGACAGGCCTAATCGCTTAAAGCGCTCGGCTAAAAGTACCTTGCCACGATCTGCCGTCGTAATTAAAAGCAACACCGGTGCAAAAAGGAAAACAAATAAAAGAACGGTTGAAACTGAAAAATACATCGAGGCTTCGCGAGCATCGGTCTGCAAGAAATTGCGAAGCATATCGGGCGTCATCGTCGTGCCGTATAAAAGTGAGGCAATCAATGCCGTCACACCGGATAAGCCCAAAATAATCAGCATGAGTTGAAAAAGTCTTCTCGGCAAAAGCCCTAACAATTCAATCACAGCCAAAGCCACGAAGAAAAAACTTAAAGCGAGCACAGCGGCTAAAAAGAGTGTCTGAGAAATGACTTGAGGGTCACTACCGGCGGACACAAAAAGAGCTCGCCAAAACGGCACATCGAGGTAAAGCGTCCAAAATAAAGCCGTACCGATAAGTGTGTGGGCATAAGTTGCGGCAGGTTTGATATTTTTAAAACGCAGGAAAATATTTTTTCTGTCATAAACCAAAACATAGATCGTCGCACAAACGATCCAGTCAATCAGCATGGTGACCACATTGTGCGAGACAAAATGCGCTCCTTGCATCGTTCGAGCAGCCGAACAAATCAATCCGAATACCAGCACAGCTGCCAGCACCCAATGCGAAGCGGCTTTAAAGCGATCTCGCAAAGCAAAATACAGAGCAAAGAGGCAAAAACCGGTTCCTACATGTCCACCCGGCCAACAGTTGCCCTGTCTAGTAACAATAGACCAGTCCGGATCCGCGATGGCTCTTGTGCCGTCGAATTCCACTACATTCCAAGGACAACTCACCCCCGTTGTTTTTTTGAACCACCAACACAAGATAACGCTCACGAGCATAGCGAAAAAGATATAGCTATAGCGAACGAATTTCTCCTGCCAATTGTTTTCCGCCTTCTGCACCCACAAACGGATCATGCGATAGATGACGTAAAGCGCAATCGCAATGGGAACGGCCTTGGCTCCTTTGTGCAACACTTGGGAAAAAAAAGTGTTACCGTGCCAAGACCAATTCCCGTCAATCCATAATAAGCGGCTGACAGCTACGTCAAACTGATGCGGCGGAAAAAGAACTAAAAACGCCAAACACCAAAGCGGCAGAATCAACCAGATCCACGGATTGTAAGAGCGAACTTCTGAATTCATGTTTCTACTGAATTTAATGAAAAATACACAGTTAAAACTATCGGGCATCACTAGACAAATCAGCGTTAAAATGGTGTCAAAATCCCGTCAAATCGGTTGATGGCCATCAATCAACGGGATATTTGCTTTTAAGTTGGTTGCAAGCATTCTTTCTGAAGTGCAGACTCAATGACAGAAAAGTCATTTCAAATGTGAGGTCGCAGTGTCTTTACCCATATTAGTTGTTGATGACAATGTCGATATTCTCTACAACGTTCGTGATTATCTGGTCATCAAGGGTTTTACCGTTGAAACGGCTCTTAACGGGGCCGATGCACTTGACCGGTTGAAATCGGGCTCTTACAGTCTGTGTGTACTCGATATCGGTTTGCCTTTAATCGACGGTTTGTCTATCTGTCAGCTGCTGCGCCGGGATGGCAATAAGATTCCGATTTTGATGCTTACGGCACGTGACAGTATTGATGATCGGGTGAGAGGATTGGAAGTAGGCGCTGACGACTATCTGATCAAACCTTTTGCGTTAAAAGAACTTGCTGCACGCGTTGAAGCATTGTTGCGACGTAGTTACGGCGATCAAAAAGATGTCCTTCAGGTTGCCGACCTCGTTTTTAACCTCAAAACCCTTCAGGTTTCACGGGGCGAAACACCCATTAAGCTCAACCCCACGTGTTTGTCCATTCTCAGGGAACTGATGACAAAAAGCCCTGCCGTTGTCAGTCGTTCACGCTTGGAAACAGTCGTTTGGAACGGGTCACCACCCGACTCTGACAGTCTTCGAGCCAATCTCTATCTCTTGCGCCGTGCGGTAGATAAACCGTTTGACACCGCTTTGATAAAAACTCACCCGGGGCTTGGTTGGTCACTCAGTTAAGGCAAAAAATGAAAATTCTCAAACGTTTCGGATTAGCTCAGCGCATTCTTCTGGGTTGGATGGCACAAACCATTTTGATTATCGGTTTGTTCTCCGTTGCCATGCACGAGTCCACAGAGCTTATGGAAGATAACCTTGTGAGTGATATCCTCAAAGATGAGCTCAGTATTCTTGTCAGTGAAATTGAGGCGGGTGAGGATGTTGCTTTACCGAATTCTATGCAGTTTTACGGCAATGCCCCTCAATTAAAGCCAATCCCTGAGCAGTACACCCTAGTCCCTGACGGTTATCAGGAAATAGTCAACAGTCGAGATTTCGCCTTTCTTTACAAAATCACTGTAAACGGTCACTCCTATGTTTTGATTCGAGATCAATACGATTTCGAGCGCAGCGAACAAATATTCAAGATTTTGATCGCCGGTTGCGCAACGCTTATTTTCCTATTCTGCTTGGGATTCGGCTATTGGTGGATTCGTAAAAAGATCATGGCGCCGATTGAAAGCCTCTCAAACGAAGTGCGTCAAATGGCAGAATCTCAGCAATATCGGTCGTTAGCAAGTGAAATTACCGACGACGAAATCGGTGAGCTCGCAAAAATCTGTGACCGGGCACTCAAGCGTTTCCACGAAGCACTGAGCCGTGAAAAACTTTTCACTTCTGATATCAGCCATGAGCTGAGAACCCCGCTTACCGTTATCGAAACCACTGCCGAACTGATGCAGCTCTACCCTTTGACGGATAAACAAAATGAACAGGTCGGAAAAATTCTCAAAGCCGCCAAATCCATCGAAGAGCTTTTAGCTGTCTTTTTGCAACTGGCCCGTGGGGACGATTTTCAAAAAAGTTCCAACACCGACCGCGTTTATGATGTCATCGGTGAGATTGCCGACAATTTGAAAAAGACAGCAGAGGCTAAAAAATTGCGCCTCAGTGTTCAAAGTGCAGCCACCTGCCCAGGCCACTACTCCCCTGTTCTTTTGAGCACAGTGGTTAATAATCTCGTTAAAAACGCGATTCTTTATACAGAATCGGGTGAAGTAATTGTCCGGGAACTCGCTGACGGCTTTGAAGTGATTGACACCGGTATCGGTATCCCGAAAGAAATGCACGATAAAGTCTTTATGCCTAAAGTCCGTGCTACCAATAAAGCACCCGGCAGCGGCATGGGACTGTCTATTGCCAAACGCATTTGCGACCGATGCGGTTGGAAATTACAACTGTTGGATTCTGAAACAGGAACTCACTTCAGAGTATGCCTCGTTATTGAAGAACCGATTTTGTACGCGGATCAACGCGGAAAGGCCTTCTAAGAAAAGTTGTTTGCAGAAAAAAGAAATGGCGAAACTTTTAAGTGCTACTAACTTGAAAAAGGTAAAAATATTTTTCATTTGTTTTTCAACTAGTTATAAAAATTAAGCAAAAACTTCATCTAAGTTGAATCAGCAAAAAACAAGTAGCGTTAGTAGTCTGGATAGCAGTTTATAACGATGATAAAACAGTGGAATATATTAAGTCGTGGGACAGGCGCTCGCACACATCGGGACACCTGAATTATTAGAGATTGGGACAGTAGTCGAAAAAAGAAATTCCTACACATTGGGACAATAAATTCATAGCAAGTTGATAATCATTTAAGGCTAATTTTTAAAGGAGAGCCTTAAATGAAACCTGTACCAATTCATATCATTACCGATATCCTGAACGGTCTGCAACAGGGCCTGAGTTATCGAAAAATCCAAAACCTTTACGGTTCCTCAAAAAGTACCATCGCCCGTATCTCCGAGCGTTTAAGTCAAAATGGGCTTTCTACTCAAGATGCACTGAAGATGAGTGACGAAGAGTTAAAAGCGTTCTTTTATGTTCCTCAATCTTCATCACAAATTGAACCGGATTGGTCTCGTATCCACAAAAAACTTCAACAAAAATCGGTCACACTCATTCTTCTGTATCAGGATTACGCTCAGTGTTCTGAGGGGTTAGGAGAAATTTATACCTACTCTTCATTTTGCCGTCGGTATAACGAATGGAAGCAACGCAACGGTATCACTTCGATAGGAGGAAACGTTGACAATAGACCGGCTGAAAAACTTGAAATCGATTTCGCCGGGGACAAATTGCAATGGGTTGATCCCTATGGAGAAATTCATTCTTCAAAACTTTTTGTCGCTTCTTTACCTTACAGTTGTATGCTTTTTGCAGAGGCATTTGATAATGAAAGACAAAACAGCTGGATTGACGGTATCACTGATGCCTTGGAATACTTTGGAGGCAGCCCCTTCGTTCTAGTCATGGACAATGCCAAGGCATTAATCAAAAAAACAGACTGGAGAGAAGGTATTCCTCAGATAGCAATCGACTCACTATGCCACTATTACCGAATGCAGCCTTGGTCCTGTAAACCAGCCAAACCTCAGGAAAAGAACCGTGTTGAAGCAGCAGTCAACGATTCTGAGCGTTGGATTATTGCTGCCCTGAGTTTGGATGGTTATCCTCTTGCTCGAGATTTGGATGATCTTAATGAACTGATTCGTCAAAAAGTCGATGAAATCAACCGTCAACCATTCCGACGTTACGGTTTGAATGGCTCTCGCATGAGTCGTTTTTTAACCGATGAAAAGCATCTTCTTCAACCGCTGCCTCAGCAAAAATATGAAAGATCCGATTGGAGAATATTGACGGTTGATAAAGCTCATTGCATCCGTCTTCATTGTGATGGAGGTCATCGTTACAGCGTTCCGGCTCAGTACACTCATAAAAAAGTTTGTGTTCGGCTTTGCAGAGATAAACTCGAAATTTACGACAATGACACAACAGAAGTCGTTGGAGTGCATGTTCGTTGCTACAACATGAATGGCTCCAAAACTCATTTACTACCTGAACACTTGACTGATGAGGAAAAACATTATCGACGCTCTAAACAGGACTGGATAAATGCTTTCGCCAATCGTGGAATACCACGGACTTTAGCTCTTCGATTCATTGAATCACTTTGGTCACACAGTGAGTTTTCCGGGGCACGCATCAGTGGTGCCATTTTTAAATTACTTAAGACCTATACGGCTCATGAACTTACTCAGGCTCTAGATCGATCGCTGGAGATTGGAGAAATCCGATATCACAACGTTAAAGCTTGGTGTGAAAAATTTGCATTTGCTGAACGTCACAATCGGGAAATGAACTACTCAGAACCCGACCCACAATACCTGACTGCGGCCCACGAAAACGTCAGAAACGACTATGAATAAAGGGAACCCACCTATGACCACAACTATTGAAGAATTAAAACCCATGTTTCTGCGACTGAAATTAGCCGCCATGTACGAACATGCTCAAGAGATGCTTGACGATGTAGAAACCTCATCGATGTCACACATGGATTTGTTGAAACACCTGTTTGAAGCAGAAATAGCTAGACGAGATGAAAGTGCTCTAAATAGGCGGATCAAACAAGCTAATTGCCGATACCGTGATGCTTGCATGAGCGGGATTGATTATTCAATCGATCGAGGTCTCAATAAAGCGAAACTCTCGCAACTTGGTTCTTGCGATTGGATACGTAAACATCAAAACTGCATCATCACCGGCAAAACAGGTTGCGGTAAAACCTGGATAGCCGGAGCGTTAACAAATGCTGCTTGTCGAGCAGGACTAACAGCGCGATTTTACCGATTGCCTCTTTTGCTGAAAGAACTCAGTAAAAATCGTGATTTGGAAAGTGAAACACGCCGAAAAATGCGAGAACTCGGACGTATAGACTTGTTGGTCCTTGACGATTGGGGCTTTGGGCAATTGGATGCCATTAATCGCTCCGACTTACTTGAAATAATAGAGAGTCGGTGCGGAAATGGCAGCACGATGATTACCAGTGTGATGCCGGTCAAAGCCTGGGCTGAATATATCCAAGATCCAACTTACTCTGATTCTATTCTCGATCGCCTTGTACGAAATGCTCACAGAATTGAAATGACAGGCATTTCAATGAGGTCTTTGGAAAAATACGGAGCCATTGATAAAAACAAATAATTAAGTCTGTGACGAGTTACCCACAAATTCACCTTGGTACGGCCCATTATTGAGGATGAGCGCTGCGGTGAATTGTGGATAACTCTGCTCACGAGCTCGCGCAAGGCTCGGGAAAAACAAACACATCACAGCGCCGTAATTGAATTGTCCCAATGCGTAATTTTCACCTTGTCCCAACCGTTAATAGCACCTGTCTCAAACACTGCTAAATTCCAAACAGGACTAAGTAGACTATTCATCGGGAAAAATTATGCCTAAAAAAGCTGTTACATTAACTAAAAAAATTGTTGAGCAGTACTGCAATACCCTACCCATCTCCAGATCTGGTCACCGACTGAACTATCGAACTAATGTGATCTCTCCAATGACATTGTCTATAAATCTAAACAAACGAACTTTTGGACCATCGTCCCCAAACCAACGATGAGAGCTGTCATCAATCCAAATAAACTATTCCAAGCGGTGTCTTCACCGTTGTAGAGAGTGAAACTGGAGCGTGGGCGATTTAGACATAACCCATCACGTTGTAGATATTGCTAGTTGAAAATCTCTGTTGCGCTTTTTAATGTCCTTAATACCCCTACTCTTAAACTCAGCAGGGAATTTGTCGCGATGTGCTCTGTCTTTATTTTTATGGGTTAAAAAAATTGAAATTTTTGAGTCGAAAAGACCGTAGTTAACGATACAAAGTGGCTATGCTGATTGATAACAACATTTATGCCTGAGCCAAATGTAGTGAACCATTATTGAGTTGCTCAAGAACAGGTATTATGAGACTTGACTCCTTTTTATTGCGAAACACGAAGTACATCCCTTCTTTGGAGAAACGAAAGGAGTCGAAATAGTACGGAAATTTGTCTCAAAATCGCTGAAACAAACCAGTCTCAAAGTCGCTGGTTAGTAACACGGCGGGTTTTCTTTTGCTCCAAATATCTACTTCTGATAACTTTTGATACACTGACTCTAGCTGACGACCGAACTTTAGATAACCCAGCACTGGGTGATTGTGAGGTAGCGGATTGGTTGGGAGAGGTGGCCGTTGGTGCACTCGGAGCCTTGGCTCCAATCCCGTCAGCTGTAACAGTGAGATTGTTCAAAATAATAATTTCAACAGTCTGTTTCCTTTAATTCTTAGGATCAAGGCACTCAATCCATTTTTGCATAATCCACGGTTGTTGGCACTTCATCGCATCGCAATAATAGGGTAGAGAGAATATGTTCATATTTCGGATAGCTTGGCAATAGAAACCCTCTCGATGAATTCTTTGATTTAACGCCAACATGCCACCAGAGGCGTCACCGCACAAAGCAATAAAATCCGGATTTAAGTTCGTTAATGTTTGCGAAGATATCTCATCAAAATCAATTACCCCTTGCATTGGACTTGATGGCCTGTCATCGGTAAGCACATTTTTTACGTTTAGCGGAACGATAAACTGACTAAGTTCTGATTGAGCAGAAAGTGCAAAATGGTAAAGTTCATCGGTAAATGGGTGTCGGACTGATAAGAGAATCAGTGCTTTTCTGATTGGTGTGCATAGCCGGTCATTAATCAATCGATATTTTTCATCAAAGAGTTTAATAGCTCTCCGGGCACGGGCTTGTTCGCCAAACAATTCCCCTGCTCTCTGTAAAATCTCTTGGGGACTGCCGGTAACATCTAAGACCAAGGTTTTAATGCCAATTTCTTGAAGTCCAGTCTTTAAAACAACCGGATTTAATTCTGGGCGCCCGTTGTCTTCGAGCAGAACATAGTCCATTGATTGCTTTTCCAAAGCTTTTGTCAAAATTCTTCTGTCATTGAGTACACAAGCCGTACATTCCAAGTGTTTCTCATATGGATGATAGGTGTGCATATTAGGAATATCGGATCCAATTAAGCCTTTGGCATAAATTTTCATCGATGACAAAGTCTCAATAGCCGTATCCCCAATGAACACAGCATTTTCATAACGAGGGAACGGGATGTAGAAGTTTGGAATCTGAGACATAAAATTGTTCCATTTCAAAAATTAAATCGGCTTTGTTTTTTAATTGCTGTTGATGAGTGACCAATATGACCGAAGTCTGAGGCAAATCGGTTTTTATGCAATCGAGCATTTGTTGGGCAGAGAGATCATCTAAAGCAGACGTGGTTTCGTCCAACAAGAGAACCTTAGGCTTCGCGATCAATGCTCTGGCGAGCATTATCCGTTGCTGCTCTCCGTTACTGAGTCTGGATGTCCAATCATCGGTCTCGTCAATCTGGTTAAACAAATTAGCTAATCCAACCCGATTGAGAATTTTCTTGGCTAAATCGTTATTTAAAGTTTCAGGCAATAACGGATAAGATAAATTGGCCCGTAAGGAGCCATGAAACATATACCCCAATTGAGAAATCCAAAGATAATTTTCCGAAGACCGGATTTGACCGGTAAAGGACTTATTAAAGCCCGCTATGGTTTTGATCAAAGTGCTTTTTCCACTACCCGATGGACCGCTAAGAATAGCTAGGGTACCTGATGGGATGCTCATATGAACATAGGCCAAACATTTTCCAATAATGGGCAATTTAATATCGACAGACAAACCTTCGTTGTTTTTCCAATCGAATTTGGAGTTTATTTCTTCTACCCTTTGCTCAACATCGTGCATGCGATTTTGCAATTGATTTAGACGTTCGTAAACAGCAACCAAACGCGCTAATTCCGGATAAGACATGGCAATCCAGGACAGGGAACGGGCAACATCGACAAAGGCACTTCGAATTTGCATCAATCCGCCTAACTGGATGACGCCGGTGAATAAACTGGGTAAAGAGAAAAAAATCGGAGTCAGATGTGTTACCTGACCTACGCCTACGGAGAAGAAGTCTAAGTCTCTGCGTTTTTTAACCAACGATATCAAGACATTCAATAAGACGGTAAAACGATGCTGTAACTGTGCGCAGTCAGCCTCTGCCGCCCGGGCTCCGGCTACAGCTTGGGCAAAACGTCGTTTTTCAAGCAAAGCCGCTCTGAAGTCTGCCTCTCGTCTTTGACCTTCATAATTTAGATTTTTAAGTTTTCGGCCAATTAAGTGCGTAAAAAGCGTTTCCAATGCTGTATAAACCAGACACACCCAAAACATATAGCCGGGAATTTTGTAGCCGAACACAGAAATAGATCCGGAAAGATTCCATAAGATGACCGAAAAACTGCCGATTGTCAGCAGAGCATTAAATAAACTGATTGCTAATGACAATGACAAATTGATTAGTTCTTTAATATCTTCTGCAATACGTTGATCAGGATTATCCGGTTCAGTCCTTGATTGTTGAAGGTGGTAGATCGTTCCTTCTTTTGAAAGCCAGTTCTTAAGAAAAATAGCCGTAAGATCACGTCTAGCAGCCAATGCCAGACGATTTTGAGCATAGTTGGCGGTTACCAGAACAACAATAATCGTCGCACACAGCCAAATAAAATCGAAAAGTGCCCGATAAATCGCCTCTTTGTCAACTACCTGCAGAGCATTGTAAAAACGACCGTTCCAGTTATTGAGTTCAATAGCTAAGTTAATGTTGAAAACATATGCACCGATTACGAAACACAATAATGCCCATAATCGCCATTGTTTCCGATTAAAAAAGCAATGAATCAGGAGCGATTTAAGACCGAAAGACAATTGCAAACAACCCGATCGTTAAACAGAAAGATGAGGGAAAACTATCTGAAAAGAAAGTTTCCCCCAATTTTGAAATTAGAATGTAGCGGAAATCCAAGTACGATAAGTACGAGAATAACCATAACCGCCGTTCAAATATCTGTATTTCTTATTGCCGATATTATCCACAGCGAAGTTAATGGCAATATCCGCGAAACCGGGAATTTCAGGAGTCCAGGAAGCACCAATGGAGTGCGTTGCAAAACCGGCATAGTCCTTATATTCTCCGGAGCCATAGACAGTTTCTTCACTGCTCTTACCACCCTTGTAAGCACGCAAACGGTACCATGCATTTAAATCCCAAGGATGATACGTATATCCCGCTCTGAAAGCGGCTTGTTGAGGAGTGATGCCTGCGATTTTTTCTCCTGTATCCTCATCCTCTGCATGCAAATAACCATAAGAGGCATGGAAGTCAAAGTTTCCGATCAAATAATCGGCCGATAGTTCAAAACCTTTTTTGAGAGCGGAACCCACATTGTCAATGGAGTAGTAGAGAATCATATCTCCACCCGGCGTCACTTCCATATCACCGGTCAAGCCTGCCACAATGAGATTTTTGATCTTATCGCGAAAAACACTTGCTCTGAAGCTCAACTTATCTTCTTGAGCAAATACATTTTTAAAATCGCCATTCACACCCAATTCAAGATTCAATGACTCTTCTGGTTTGACGTTCGAATTAGGCAATACCACAGAGTACATGCCGTAATCGGCATAATCCATGGCTGTATACAATTCATCAAGGAACGGCGGACGATAACCTGTCTGTGCGGAGAAATAAACGGATAATTCATCTGTCGGCGTGACCGTAAATGTGACCCCCGGCGTAACCTTGGAGTCTGTCTGTCCTTCTAATCCGTACTTGTCTTTTTGACCGCTCTTGGGGGTACGATCATAATAAGAGAATCGTACAACAGGCGTGATCGTTAAATAATCATTGAGTGAATATTCATCCTGAATAAATACCCCGGCATCCAGTCCTTCAGAATCCGGACGGCTTTCATCCGAGAGACCAGAGGCATTTTTTGAATGCTGTTTTGTTTGGGAAACATCAAAACCATAGGTTAAGACGTGTGTTCCGCCCAACTCAAAAATGGATGTGTTCTGCACATTACCGCTATAGGACTCAAATTCATCGCTAAAGTAGGCTTCCGGATTGTATGTGCGGTTATCGTAAGAGTTGTCCATCTTGGAGTATTGCAGATTTACTTTAAGGTCAATCCAATCCCCGTTTCGATAATCCCAAGAGCCCGTTACCCGATGCTGTTTAAGCTCATAAAACATCCGGTCATTGGCCGGACCGGACCATTGTTGAGGTTTATCGTACGAGTACCCAAAGGTAAAACGGTTATCTTGACTAGGTGAAACAGTTAATTTAGCCATGACAGCGTCATATTGTGAATCTCTTTCGGTAGCTGAGCGTCTACCAGTATTTGATAATGAAATCTTAGAACCGTCACGTCTTGAGTAACCAATAACGGCATCGTAGATACCATGCTGACCGTAAACAAAAGCGGATCGATTCCATTCCCGCGATGCGCTGTTATAGCCGGTTTTGAGCTTGGCGCCATAGGATTGACCCGGTTTTAACAAGTCTTGTGCTGTTTTTGTTGTGACCGACAAGGTCCCGCCAATACCGCCGTTGCCGTACAAGGAACTGCCGCCCCCTCTTCTCACTTCAACCTGTTTAACCATTTCTGGATCTACGAAAATAAAGGCGGGACGATTACCGCTCATCGTGTAGTTATCTTGTCGAACTCCATCAATCAAGTAAGTAATCTGGTCTCTATCCGATCCGCGGATTGAAATACTGGAGTACACCGGACTTTCCGGGGAAACCACATCAACATTAGGGATGTCAAGCAAAGACTCCGCTATCGTACTGATGCCCTCTCTATCCATCGTCTCAGAGGTGACCACTTCCACGGAAGAAGGCGCTTCGTTTAGCGTTTTCGCTGTGCGAGTGGCCACTACCACGACAGGCTCTGCACGATACTTATCAGATTGCTTTTCAACTTCCGAAGATTCTTGCGCTTGAATCTGAGCGCTAAAACCCACCAATGGAATGACTGCTGACAGTGCCAGCACTAAAGTTTTCCGCTTAGGAAACCGTTTGGGAGACGAAGATTTTTGCGTTGACATTTGCTTTCCCTATAATGAGAATGAGAATCGTTATTGCGAATTGTAACTTAATTCTATCTTTTGTAAAGAAAAAGTTACAGGGGTGATGCATACGCCAGCCCGCGAATTATCTCTTGTTCGTTATTTTGATAAGCACTCAACAGCGAAATCCGCGTTATTGAATCGGACTAACCACTGCGGTTTCGTCGCAGACTTTTTCCCGGTTTGCATCTCTTCGTTGGCTTGAGCCTTGCTAATGATGTTGTAGGCCAATTTCGACAGCACCGCTCGTCCGGCCAAGTAATCCGCATTGCGACAATGCATTCGATCTTGATCAAAGGTGACATCCAACACCCAGTGCAGATTGTTTTCGATGGCCCAATGACTTCTTATGGTCTTTAGTAGCAATTGAGCAATGTATTGCTCATCAAAATGCAACGACGAAATGAAATAGCGCTCATCGTAGCGGATCTCGCCTGTGTTTTTAATTACCGTTTCTGTCGCTAACTTGATCATGCAACCATCATCAAGGCCCGGCCACTTCTTCAAAACGTCCTGATATATCGGCCCATCCATTAATGACCCGGGTAGAACCTGGATGCGACGGGTTTCAATGCGACAGTGATCGCTATCGAGGGTTTGATTGTCTTTGATGAGCTGTGACGGTTCTGTTCTAAACCATGCCTTGACAAGATCGAACAATGTCTGTTGATTATCTTTGACCGCCACACAATAATCAGCCCCCTTTTGCACGATTTTTTGCACCAACTTCGTTTGTGTATTCAGGGCGTCACAAGTCACTACGGTGCCTTTAATATCCAAAGAATCGATCAAGTCGGCCGCATGGGTGATCTCATTTTCCTTTTCTCCGATCACTCTTTGTTCCAGACAAAGTTGATCATCGGAGTCATAAACGTTTAAAACGTATTGACCGCGGGGTTGAAGCAGCGTTTTAGACGCTTTAACCGATTGCCCGTCAAGCGAGACAACACGATGTTTAATGGGGTTGAGCAACTGCTCGGTAAATCGTTTAATCAATTGCTCGGATTGTTGTTTACCAATTAACTTAATCAACCGTCTGACCGTGTCATGAGAGATGTCCCGATCGGGAAAATCATCAAAATATTTTTTCAAAACCGCTCGGTTGCTGGCCCAGTATTGAGCGATTTGATAGCAAGAGGTGTAGCCGGCCATGGCGACTAACACAACAACCAGCAGGGTTAAATCCAAGGGATAGACGACATAGAGAGGGCTGCGGGAATCCTTGAGCTCAGCCAGAGCTTCAGGGATGCTTTTCTTTTTACGCCCCTGCCCCGATTCGGTAGGAATCATCTTGTTGAGATCGGTTTCACCAGGAGGGAGTTTGCCGACCAAACGGGAGCGGATCTTGCGGCTGTTTTTAATTTTGGGATCGTAAACGCTGGTGACTTCCAAGACGTAGTACCAACCATTTTTCTGCTTGGAACAAACCAAGCTGACGTGTTCTTTAGGATTTTCAGAACGTGGACGGGACATAATAGAACTTCGAATCGTGAACCTTTGAAATAATTACGAGATGGATCACGATATAAAGAAGAAAAAACATCGAATTTTTTCAAAATAATCAAAAAGATCCAATGTCTTTACCTGACTTCCCATTTCACTAGTTCCATGAGGACTTGATTCACGTCAAGTCCTCTCTCTTTTCAAAAAAATCCTCTTTATTTTCAATACATTGATAGGCGAAGAAGTCTGCAAAGACTTTTTGTCTGATCGAATTGGCTTATTCGTGCCGTTTGACGACAGTGAATGTCTTAGCGCTGATGGATATGAATCTATTTGCTCAAGAATTGGAGAGCTCCAAAGCATCTTCAATTTGAAAAATATCATTCGCATGAGTGATATCTTTCCTAGAGTTGAATTTGACCTCCAACGTAAATTGAACGATGGAAGCGTTGGTTGTGTATCAACTGGCGTTTATTCATTACTCATGGAATATGTCGGAGATTCTTTCCCGGCGTATCAAGCATTGGTGGCTGAACAAACGGAAGTATTCAACTCACTGTTTTCGTGTCAATACTTGTCCTTACACTCAATCCCAAACAAAGTAGCCAATCAAATTGGTGCTGCAAAAGTTGATGGGATTGGTTGGTGTGTCGACCTGTTTGAGGAAGGGACGTTGGAGCCATTCATTACATATTTGGCAAAATCGCCCTCAATTGCTGAAATTGTTAAGCAACATGAGATCTGGTGCCATTACCGTCAA
Organism: Parasutterella secunda; assembly: GCF_016901835.1. Taxonomy (GTDB): domain Bacteria; phylum Pseudomonadota; class Gammaproteobacteria; order Burkholderiales; family Burkholderiaceae_F; genus Aphodousia; species Aphodousia faecavium. The sequence goes on from NZ_JACJKX010000008.1 coordinate 77,939, forward strand.
GAATCTTGCAGACGTCTCTTGAGAGCTTACGAAGAATTGATGCGTGACTATCAAAAATGGTCATCCGATACTAAACATTAACATCAAAACTAAAGGTGATTCACAAACGTGTTTCACCTTTCAACTTAAATATACGTTGCGCAAAAACCACAAAAAAAAGCTAAAGTTTGATTTAATACGTTAGTAGTCTCTTTAGTAGTTTGATTTTGAATTTCTTTTAAAATCAACGAGATAGACACTCAAAAAAAGAAGTGGCGAGCCTTATCCTCGGCACTACATTCACTTCGCTGTGGCTGCTCCGTTCCCGGCCTGACCAGGTTCACGACGAATGCATGCGAGGGGACCCGCCGAGGGCGCAGTTTAACAAATTTCTGCTAAAAAAACTCAAGCCAGCTACTTAGCGAGCCGATAATTTGAACAGACCGTCTGATTTTTATTTGGAGCGTTAAAAATCTTTTTCCCAAGCGTAATATTTTGCTATTGCTTTTGAAAGAGAATAACCGATGAAATATCCGATTGCTATAGAACCGGGCGACCAAGCCCACGCTTATGGTATTGTCGTACCTGATTTGCCCGGCTGCTTTTCTGCTGGAGACACGCTCGAATCCGCTCATCAAAATGCAAAAGAAGCAATCACCGGCTGGATTGAAATGGAACTTGACAAAGGCCATCAAGTTCCTTTGCCGTCAAAAATTGAGAATCTGGCAAGACGAGAAGAATTTAAAGGATGGACTTTCGGCCTTATAGATATTCCGTTTAATATCAAATCAAACTAAACGTTCCCAATCACATCGAACATCATCCAGAATTAACCGGTCTGCAAAAACGGCTCTGATGCATTTTTGCAAAAGAGCCGCTATAGCCAAAAAAACAACTATCGATTAATGAGGAACGGGAAGCTTAATTTCTTCACCGGTGCTTGTAACGTAATCGTTATAAATTTCTTCAGCGCTCGGAAAATACCACTGACCGTTGGCAAGCTTTACCGTGGTGTCTTTCAACCGAAAAGTATTGGCTCCGCACGTCCAGACGTTATAGAGCTTCATGTGCGTACACAGGCAACACTTCCACTCCTCGGGCTTGGGCATCGCCTTTTTCGTCATCGCATCCCACCACTGATTGAGATACGGGCATTTACCTTCGTTGAGCATATAACCATAAGGTTCACAATTGGGCGGAATTCGCTGCTTAATCGCAGGAGAGGATTTCAGCATCCGCATCAGATAACCGGTTGCTGAGAGATGGTTGACTTCAATATCTTCTTCCCGGGCATTAAGATAAGCGGTCTTTACCGCATCGGGTAAACCGGACTCTTTTGAAATCGTAAAACGAGTGGCCACCTGAACCCCATCGGCTCCCACCTCTTTAATCATGCGGACCGCATCACCTCCGGTGAAAATTCCGCCTGCAGCAAACACGGGGATATCAAGGTGATTTTCAGCCAAATAGGCCTTGACTTCTTTAACAATTGTCTCAAGCGAATATTCCCGCCAATCCTCACCGAATCCCAAGTGGCCGCCTGCCAGAGGACCTTCAACAACGATGTAATCGGGCAAGCGATTCAATGATTTATTTTTTCGAAGGAAAAGATTGAGTGCCCGGACAGAGGAAACCACAATGCCTAAGCAAGCTTCACGAAAACGTTTGTTTTCACTCATGAGTTTAAAACTCATCAAATGCAACCCGGCCGAAAGCGTAATGCCATCGATTCCTGCGTCCAGTGCCGCATTCAGTCTGACGGCCATTGATTCGTGCGGAGCATTGAAAGTCAACTTTTCCATGCAGTTGATAAACACCAAGCCCCTGCCCGTTGCCCGACTCATGACGTCGCCTACATAACGCAGAGTCGCCTCACGCAGTGCATTCAAATCAAAATGGTTGTTACTTTTATCGGGATTTTTCTGACAACCGTAATAGCGTTTAGCCTTATCAGCGCTATAGCTCGTCCCATAAAGGCGATCACACAGATCCATCACCATGGCGTCCGACAAATGAGCAATACCGCCCAATTTTTCCACCGCCAAAACCATTTCGGCCGTAGAAATGTTCACCCCCATACCTCCGACCATCAAAGGCACATATTCCTTATCTTTGAGGCGAACACGTAAATCTTTCAGGCAGACCTTTTCAGAAGAATTCATTGCAGCATCCTTTCAGGATCAAAAAATTTTCCGAAAAAAGTATGTCAGTGCCATTTGTAAAAAACGTAACTGAAAAATTAGGATTTCTCCCTATAAATCAGGGTATTGACAAACAAAAAACGATAGGTAGAGTAAAAATTTTCAAACTTTGAAGGTTTTTCAAAATGGCTTTACTGACCGGCAAAAAATTGCTTATTACCGGCATTTCTTCAACTCGCTCAATCGCCTACGGCATTGCTAAAGCCTGTCATGAAGAAGGCGCTGAACTCATTCTCACCTACAATAACGAACGTTTCCGCGAACGCTTGGAACGTTTTGCCAACGATTTCGGCGCAGTCGGCGTCATTCAGTTAAATGTGGCAAGCGACGAAAGCATTCAGGCTTGTGCCGATCAGGTTAAAGCCATTTGGTCTGAAGGTTTCGATGGTTTCGTGCATTCAATTGCTTGGGCTCCGCGTGAAGCAATCGAAGGCTCTTTTCTCGAAGGTCTTTCTCGAGAAGGATTTTTGTCGGCCATCAACATTTCCGCTTATTCCTTTGCAGCTTTAGGAAAAGCCTTTTTGCCTCAGCTCGAAGGTCACAATGCTTCCCTTGTGTGCATGTCGTTTTTGGGTGCAGAAAAAGTTGTGCCCAACTACAACACGATGGGCGTAGCCAAGGCCGCACTTGAAGCAGTCACGCGTTATATGGCGGCAGACCTCGGGGCAAAGGGCATTCGTGTTAACGCACTCTCTAGCGGTCCGATTCGAACGCTTGCTGCAAGCGGTATTAAGGACTTTCAAAAAATGCTTGCTCACGCCCGTGACGTCTCGCCTCTTCGTCAAACGATCACGATTGACGATATCGGTCGCTCCACAGCGTTCTTGCTATCTGACTATGCTCGTGGCATCACAGCCGAAACAATCTATGTTGATGCAGGTTTTCATGCGATGGCAGGTCAAGTTCAAACCGATGAGCAAAAAGAATAATCCGGCTCAAAATCTGTCCTTTTTGTCTCGGAGTCAGGAAGAAATCTATGACGAAAATAGACAATTTCAAATTCCAAATTGATGAAAATTCCGTTATGCTCGACGGGTAGAAAGGCTAAAGAGCCTGCAGGGAATTTTCAGCATTTAAACTAAAAGGTGACACTATGAGCGAAATCGTTCACTTAAATGATTCCAACTATGAAGCCGAAACGGCTCAAGGCGTCGTGGTCGTTGACTTCTGGGCTCCGTGGTGCGGTCCGTGCCGCGCTTTGGCTCCACACTTGGAAACGGCTGCTCAAAAGTTCGACGGCAAACTTCGCATCTGCAAGTACAACGTGGATGAAGCCAACGAATACGCTGCCAAACTCGGCATCCGTTCCATTCCGACTTTGATCGTTTATGAAAACGGTCAACCCATCCAACAACACGTTGGCTCCATGGGTCAGTCTCAATTGGAAGATTTTTTGAATCAATTCGTTTAGAATGCCCTCCGAATCCGTTTCGGGCGCCTTGCCCGAAACGGAATCTAGAAGAAAAATCCTTTTTATTTAACGATCAGAACAGCGGTGAAGGCTAATCTGCTTTCCCCTGCCTTTTCAATTCACACTTTCAAAAGATTCAAATGCATCTTTCCGAACTCAAATCTTTGCATGTCTCCAAACTCTTGGACTGGGCTATTGATCTCGGCATTGAAAATGCCAACCGCATGCGCAAACAGGAACTCATGTTCGCCATTTTGAAAAAACGCGCCAAAGACGGCGAACAGATTTTCGGTGACGGTACTCTTGAAATCCTCCCCGACGGCTTTGGCTTCCTACGCAGTCCAGAAACCTCTTACCTCGCCAGCACCGACGATATCTATATCTCTCCTTCGCAAATCAGACGCTTTAACCTGCACACGGGTGACTCCATCGAAGGCGAGGTTCGCACTCCGAAAGAAGGTGAACGCTATTTTGCTTTGGTCAAGGTTGAAAAAGTTAACGGTCAATCTCCCGAAAACTTAAAGCACCGTATGCTTTTCGAAAACCTCACGCCGCTCTTTCCGAACGAACATCTGGTGCTTGAGAGAGACATCCGAGGCGATGAGAATTTAACGGGCCGTGTCATCGATATGATTGCCCCGATCGGTAAAGGTCAACGTGCACTGATCGTTGCTTCTCCTAAGAGTGGTAAAACGGTTTTGATGCAGCATATTGCTCACGCCATTACCGCCAATCACCCCGACTGTGTCCTTTTTGTGTTGCTCATTGACGAACGTCCTGAAGAAGTGACTGAAATGCAGCGCACTGTTAAGGGCGAAGTGGTGGCCAGTACCTTTGATGAACCGGCCTCCCGTCACGTGCAGGTCACCGAAATGGTGATCGAAAAAGCCAAACGTTTGGCCGAAAGCAAGAAAGACGTGGTGATTTTGCTTGACTCCATCACCCGTTTGGCCCGCGCCTACAATAACGTCATGCCCACGTCCGGCCGTGTGCTCTCGGGCGGTGTGGACGCCAATGCCCTTCATCGTCCCAAGCGCGTCTTCGGCGCTGCCCGAAACCTTGAAGAAGGCGGGTCTCTCACCATCATCGCTACGGCTTTGGTTGATACCGGCAGCCGCATGGACGATGTGATTTATGAAGAATTCAAGGGCACGGGCAACATGGAAGTGCACTTGGAACGCCGTCTGGCTGAAAAACGTATCTATCCGGCTATCAACGTTCTTCGTTCCGGCACCCGACGTGAAGAACTTCTGTTAAAGCCCGATGTGTTGCAGAAAGTTTGGATTTTGAGAAAGCTCTTGAGCGACATGGACGAAGTCGAAGCCATGGAATTCTTGCTCGAACGCCTCAAAGCAACCAAGAGCAACGCCGACTTCTTCGATCTGATGCGTCGAGGCGGTTAATTTCTCTGAGTTCTTCCATCAGTGCGGCTCTTTCCGAACGGAAAGAGCCGTTTTTATTTCTCAGTGTTTCAAAAAGTCTTGGATCATCGCAAAGCAAATGATGCCGCCCGTCAACGCAAAGGCGGCTCCGACATATCCGATGTAAGGCAAGGCCGGCCAAGCAAAAACCCAGCCGCCCACCAAAGCACCGCTACCGATTCCTACATTGGCAATACCCGAATAAATCGACATGGCAATCGGTGTGGCCTGGGGCTCAAGCCGAATGACAACCGATTGAAAAACAAGACCGAAGATAGTAAACGTGATGCCCCAGAAAACACACAAAAGCATCGAGGTCCAAATATGAGCAGCAGCTCCTTGCATGAGTGTTAAGAAAATCGCCAAGCCGAATGTACCGGTTGCAAAGAAAAATTTCGGATGATTTTCAAAACCTCGGGAGAAAAATACACTCGCGATGATTCCTGCCACACCGAACAGTGTCAGCGAAAAGGTAATTTCTCCTTCGGGCATATGAGCCATTTGCGCCATGAAAGGTTCGATGTAGCTGTAAGCCGTAAAATTAGCCGTAAAAATCAAAGCTGTGAGAACATAGACACCGATTAAGGCTCGATTTTTAAGGATGGCCGGCAACTTGGCCACGGCAGAGCCTTGACTACTGGCCGGAACTCTGGGGAAAACAAAAAGCAAAAAGACGGCTACACAGAGCGCCACCACACCGATCGAGAAAAAGGTGGCTCGCCACCCCATATACAACCCCACCATACGACCAAGAGGAAGACCGGCAATCATTGCGACGGCCGTCCCGGTAACGACAAGACTTAAGGCAGTCGCCGCCTTACCGCGAGGTGCAATACGCACCGCCAAAGGAGAAGCGATGGACCAAAAAATAGAATGAGAAAAAGCCACCCCTGCTCGAGAAAGCATCAAGGTAATGAAACTCGGCGCGATGGCTGATAAAAAGTGACTGATCACAAAAAGAGCGAGAATGCCCAACAACAATTTTTTAAATTCGATCTTTGAGGCCAAAAGCATCAAAGGTAGAGACAAGACCGTCACAATCCAGGCGTAAACCGTAATGATTGTGCCGGCTTGCGATTCGGTAATCTGAAAATCACGGGCGATATCCGTTAACAGACCGATCGGGATGAATTCCGACGTATTAAAAATGAAAGCCGATAATGTGAGCCCCACAACCGGCGCCCACTGCTTGAGAGCACCTGCCTCTGTATCCTGAGCCATGGCGCTTTCCTTTCTTTTGGTTGAAAACGGCGCCGATTATAGACCGCCGAACGCAAAAAAGGCCTTCACATAGAAGACCTTCTGAAATCAGTTCAAAAGAACAGCTTATTGCTCTTTGCGGCAACCGCATGCTGAACGGTTACGCATAGCGCGGATAAACCAAAGTTTCTTCGAGTAATCCGCCACAAAGCCTTCGAACATCGACTGGACCTCAAAGTCATCGCTTTGAGCCGCATCGTTACGGATTTCCAAAGCCAAAGCGTTCATGAGCTTCATGTCACTTTCCACCATGTCCATCACCTCATGACCGGAAAAGCCTCTCGGGGCCACTTCCTCGATCGTAGCCACTTCAAGATAGTCCTTCAGTGTAGACAGAGGCGTTTGCTCTTTCATCTTTAGAATTTCGGCAACTGAATCAAAAGCCTCAAACACATCGTCATAGAGCGATTCGGTGTATTCGTGCAAGGGCTTGAAGTGGTGCCCGGTCACATTCCAGTGCAGGTTGTGCAGTTTAACGTTCCATACAGCGAGATTGGCCAAATACACATTCAATTTCTTGGAGCATGTCATGATTTTCTCCTCTTCGTTAATAATCTTGGTACCTTTATATTAGAGATTATCTAGATGAGAATCAATCTCGTTTTGTTTCTAAATGTTTGATTTGCATCGGTTTCTATCGATCTCATAGCTTTTGAGATAGTTTAAGGAGAGTCCGGACGAATGTTGCGAGGAAATTTGCTATTTATCGGAATTTATTGGATAATTCGGCTTCCCTGTCGGAACGTGGAGTTGCATGCCCGCGGTAAGACCTCAATACGGTGAGGCGCGTGCGCAAGGCACTCAGGGCGGCCGATGATATTTTTAGGAAAACTTTACAAATGAAACAAGGTATTCATCCCGAATATCGCGAAGTAGCCTTCTGCGATTTGTCCATCAACAAGACGTTCATCATCAAGTCCACCGCTCAAACCAAGGAAACGGTTGAAATCGACGGCGTGACCTATCCGCTCGTTAAGCTTGATACGTCTTCTGAAAGCCACCCGTTCTACACGGGCGCTCAAACGCGTATCGTTGAAGCCGGCCGCGTGGAAAAATTCCGCGCCAAGTACGCCAACCTCGCCAAGAAGGCTGCGAAGTAATTTTCAATCAGAAAGTTTCTCGCAGAAAGGGGCAGTCTGTGATCTATGGACTGCCTCTTTTTCGTTACAATAGCTAAGTCAAATTCATTAGCCTGTACTCATGTTTGAAGAACGTCCTTCTCCGATTGTTGCCTCGGCAGCGAGCGCTCGGAAATTACCCCGCATGGCGCTTTTAGCCCTTTTAATTATTTTCATCATTCCCGGGCTTTTGTCTCGCGATTTTTGGAGTTCGTACGAATTAACCGAGTTTGCACTTGTTCAATCCATGCTGCAAAGCGATGCGGCAGGGTGGCTTTTACCCACACTCGGCGGCACGGAATACGTGACTGACGGTCCTCTGACGATTTGGATCAGTGCGCTTTTTGCCAAACTGTTCGGTTTTCTTTTCTCAGAAGGCAGTGCAAGCCGCCTGAGTGTTCTAGTCTGGTTTTCCATTGCTTCTTCGAGTATCTGGTACGGCACCTGGTATTTGGCTCGCCGTGCCGAAGCCCAACCCGTGGTGCTTGCTTTCGGCGGTCAAGCCTCCCCGATTGATTACGGGCGCGTGGTAGCCGACGCGGCTCTTTTAATGTTCGTGGCGACCTTCGGTCTTTTTGTTCCGATCCGCCAGCTTTACGTTGAAACCGCCCTTTTGGCCATTGTTGCTGCGTTTTATTTCTCATTGGCCTGGACATTACGCCGAGACATTCTCGCACCGCTCTTGACCGGCATTACCATCGGTGCCTCAGTCTTAACAGCCAATTTGTTTGCAGGCATTGTTCTGCTCGTCATTGCTTTGTTTATCCATGCACGAGTGCACGCCTACGAAACCCCTTTCATTAACCGTGCCACACTCATCATTGTGGCCGCATCGGCAACCTTTTTTATCTGGCCGATTCTGGCTGTGGCCGTTGCCATTGAAACGGTGGATGCGTGGTTTGCCCTTTGGTGGCAGGCACAACTTGCTTTCATCAGCGGCATTTCGTCCTCCGATCTTTATTGGATCGTCGAAAACTGCATTTGGTTTCTCTGGCCTCTTTGGCCCTTTGCCCTCTTAGGCTTATATGCCTTCAGAAAACAGCTCGATCGCACTCATATCAAATTGCCCCTTTGGATGTTTGTGGGCTTATTCGTGTTGTCGTTGGCAGGCGAAGTATCGGGCGATCGCTTCATGATGATGCTTACCGTTCCGCTTTCGGTTTTGGGCGCATTCGGCCTTTTATCTGCCCGTCGTTCCCGCGAAAATATCCTCGACTGGTTCTCGGCTACTGTTTTCACTCTCGCCCTTATTGCCTTGTGGCTTTACTTCTTTGCTTGGCAAACGGGCATGCCGCCGAAGATGTACAAGTCGATCATGAACCTTGCTCCCGGCATCAGCTCTTCATTTCATGGGCTGCTTTTCGTACTGTGCTTTGTGACGTTCTTGGTCTGGTTGGCTCTGGTTCTTTGGCGCATGAATCACTCGCAGATTGTCGCTTGGAAAGGACCGTGGCTTGCCGCTGCCGGCATCACTGCCTTAAGTGTCACCACCGTTTATCTTTTTGAACCGGTGATTGATCGTGCAAGAAGTTTTGAGCCGATCGTGCACGAAACGCTCACGGACTATCATGCAAGCGCTTCTGCCGGAGACTGTCTCACAGCCGAAAACATTGATCCGGTTAAAGAAAGCATGCTCGTCTATTACGGCTTGCCGCTTACAAAAAATAACGCCTGCCGCTTTGTCTTCACGACCGACGAAGCCTTTGCAGACAATCTCTACGATGAATCGAGCGTTCTGGGTCGCTATAGCCGCCCTCGTGATCGCGAACGGTTCGTTTTGTTTGAAACAGGGAAAGAATGAATCATCCGCTTCCTCAACGACTGACCCCACCTGATATTTCGGGACGGGCCATCGCAAAACTGGCCGGTCCCATTTTTGTTGCCAATATCGCTATTGTGGGCGGCGGCACAATTGACACCATTATGGCCGGTCACCTCGGTGCCGACCATTTGGCAGCCATTGCCTTGGGTCTTGCCTCCATGATCATGATTTTCATGGGGCTTGTAGGCATTCTGCAGGGAATGAGTCCGCTTGCAGGCCACCATTTCGGTGCCCGCAAGTATGAACGAATCGGCTTTGAGCTGTCTCAGTGTCTGTGGCTTGCGCTCATTCTTTGCTTTATCGGTATGCCACTCTTGGGGGCAACGGAGATTTGGACCAACCTCGCCCAAGCCCAGGGACCGGTGAAGACCATGGCCTCCCAATACCTTTTAATCAGCATGTTCGGGCTTCCGGCAGCTCTGGGCGGACGCGCGTTTATTGCCTTAAATGCAGCCGTCTCGCGACCCAAAGTCACCATGTACGTATCGGTGGCGATGCTAATCCTCAAAGCGCCCTTAAACGCCATTTTCATGTACGGTTGGCTTGGCTTTGACGCTATGGGAGGCGCAGGGGCCGCGGCTTCTTCCACGATTCTGACGTGGCTCTCATTTTTTGTTTACATCGCGGTCTGGAAAAAAGACTCGTTCTACAGTCAAATGCGATGCGAACGTTTTTATTGGCCGGATCCCAAGGCCATGTGGGCACAGTTGAAAATCGGTATTCCGATCGGGCTCTCAACCTTCTTTGAAGTAAGCTCCTTTACGCTTATGGCAATTTTCATTTCCCGCTTCGGCGCCGTGACGGTTTCTGCCCACCAGATTGTGGCCAACATCACGAGCATGTGCTACATGCTTGCCTTGGCAATCGGTATTTCCTGCACGGTACTGGTTTCACAGTGTCTCGGAGCCGGTTGGCCGAGCGTAGCTGAAAAAGCCACTAAAAAATGCCTTACGGTCGCTGTGTGCGTCGCAAGCGTTGTGGCATTGTCTTTGTATTTCGGAAGAGGCTTTTTACTTCAACTCTACACAAGCGATGAAACAGTTATTCGGATCGGCTACTCGCTGATTCTTTTCGGCATTCTCTATCACGTCTTTGATGCTATGCAGTGTGTGAGCTCTTTTGCCTTAAGAGGCTATCGAGTCACCTTCTGGCCGATGATTGTCTATGGTGTCATGCTTTGGGGCGTCGGACTTTTCGGCGGCTACTATATGGCATTTATCGGTGAACCCTTCATGGCTCCTCGTGCTGCGTACGGCTTCTGGGGCATGACGGCTCTGGGACTCTTTTTTGCCGGTATGTCGCTTGCGGCCTTGGCGCTCTGGGTTGCGCGAACGCGCTCCAAAGAAGAAGAGGCCGTTGCCCAAAAGGCCGCTCAAATGGACTGATTTCCAACGCAGCTTCGGCTGCGTTTTTGTTAGAAAAGCAAACAAAACGAACAAATTGCAAAAGTGTTTTGTGGGTGGCCCGTAATACTCTATGATTGAACTGAGAGTACTCAATCATGAGGGAAACGGATTATGAGCGTACAACAAAATTTAATCGCCGGCGTCTGCGTAGCAATCGGCATCGCCTCTGTGGGTTTTTCTTTAAAAGCCGGTATTGATCATTTTGTCGATCGCGACCGTGTGGTCACGGTCAAGGGCTTGGCTGAACGAAATGTTGAAGCCGACTACGTCATTTGGCCTGTGACTTTCCGGGTAAGCGGCAATGACTTGGCCGCTCTTTACCAAAAAGCCCAGACGCAAAGCGAAGAAATCCGACAATTCCTGATTAACCAAGGCATCAAAGCGGAAGATATTTCTCAAGGCACGCCCAGCGTACAGGATTTGCATGCGGACTTTTACGGCACGAATTTACCGCCTGAACGCTATCGCATGGAAATGGCCGTATCGGTTGCCACAACGGATGTAGGTACTGTGCGCAAAGCTATGGTCAATCAAAGTGAGTTGATTCAAAAGGGCGTACTCTTTACTCAAAACTATCGCACCCAATTTTCCTTTAACGGGTTAAACGCCATTAAGCCTGCGATGGTAGAAGAGGCCACCAAAAACGCTCGCTCTACGGCCCAAAAATTCGCCGAAGACAGTGAAAGCACGTTGGGTAAGATCAGACGGGCCTCGCAAGGTCAATTTACGATCTATGACCGAGACAGCAACACGCCGTATATGAAGCGCGTTCGAGTGGTTACGACTGTTGAATACTACCTGAAAGACTGACGCATGAGACTCGATCGCCACCGACCGAGGTGGCGATTTTCTTAGCCTGCCTGAAAGCGCCCGATGGCTTCCAATGCGGCAGGGAAAGGATCTGTGTCAAAAGGATCAAAGGTTTCAATATCCGGCATGGAGCGCATCCAGGTCATTTGGCGCTTGGCCAGTTGCCGCGTGGCTGCTACTCCTGCCTGCACAAAGCGCTCATAGTCGGTCTCACCCAAGAGATAATCAATTGCCTGCCGATACCCTACCGCTCTCATCGAGGGGGCATTGCGGTCAAAATCAGGCCTTGCCATCAAGCCCTTCACCTCATCGAGAAAGCCCGCCTCGATCATCATTAAAAAACGTTTTTCAATTCTCTCGTGCAAAAGCTTACGATTGGCCGGCATCAAGCCCAATGTTAAAAAGGTGTGTGCAGAACCCTGATTTTGCTGACTTTGATAAAAAGAAATGGGTTTGCCCGTCTGGCGATAGACTTCCAGGGCGCGACTGATACGCTGAGAGTCTGTCGGATGAAGTCTTTGTGCGGTTATGGGGTCAACCTCACGAAGTTTTTCGTGCATGGCAGGCCACCCGAGGGCTTGTGCTTCTTGTTCAATTTCAGCTCGCACCGTCAGGTCACTCGAAGGCATCTGATTGAGCCCCTCTTTGAGGGCTTTGGCGTAAAGCATGGTACCGCCCACAATTAAAGGCAGTTTTCCTCTTTGACTGATCTCTTCAATCAAGCGTTCACAGTCTTTAAAAAAGTCTGCTGCGCTGTAACTCTCAAACGGATCGCGAATATCGATCAGGTGGTGCACGATCCCTTCTTTTTCCTGCTCCGTGGGTTTAGCCGTACCGATATCCATTGAGCGGTAGACCAAAGCCGAATCAATAGAGATGATTTCCGTATCCAGAGCATGGGCCAATTTCACCCCCAAAGCGGTTTTTCCGCTTGCCGTGGGTCCGAGCAAGAGTACTGCCTTGGCCATCACTTCCCTCGCATGAAAAGTTTGTCCAATTCACTCATGCTCACTTGCACCCACGTGGGTCGCCCGTGATTGCATTGATCAATGCGCTCGGTTTTTTCCATCTGACGCAAAAGCGCATTCATCTCTTCAAGACTTAAATAGCGGTGCGCACGCACGGCCCCGTGACAGGCCATAGTAGCGAGGATCTCGTTGCGCTTTTCTTCAATGAGATTTGTGCCGCCGAATTTTTTAATGTCAGCGAGCAACTCACAGATAAGCGCTTCGCCCGTCTTTTCAATGTCGCCCGCTAACACTGCGGGAACCGAACGCAAGCGCAGATGCGTAGGAGAAGCGGCTTCCAATTCCAGCCCTAAAGACAACAAAAGCGACTGATTGTCTTCAAACGTTGCCATCTCTTCGGCATCCGCCCTAAAGACCAGAGGGATCAAGAGCTGCTGGACAGCCAATTTTTGCGCATCCATCTGCTCCTTGAGTTTTTCATAGACAATTCGCTCGTGGGCCGCATGCATATCCACGACCACCATCCCGTGATCGTTTTCGGCAATGATGAAGACGCCCCCCACCTGTCCTAAGGCGCGCCCTAAGGGATAGGCCATTTTTTCGTGTTCAGCCACACTGCCGATATCACTTCCCGAACGAATAGCCTGGACAGTATCAGGCACCACATTGCCGTGTCGCGCAGGCTGCGCTTCAGTTCGTGTCTGGTAAAAATCCAAATACCGGCTCAACTGCGAGGGCTCGTAGGCGGCCTGAGGTTGAGAGCGCAATTGAAAATTCGAATTCAATCCGGAGGTGTTCGAACTCGGGCTTGGTTGTGTGCTTGGAGTTACTGCTGCAGGTAAAGGCTCCTCGGCTTCACTGCTTAATCCTGCCAAGGCGGGAGCCAGGGCATTTTGCACGGCATGCATCACGAATTGGTGAACCCATTGGGAGTCACGGAATCGCAACTCGCTTTTTGTAGGATGGACATTTACATCCACCTTAATGGGATCAATGTCCACAAAAAGGCAATACATAGGTTGCAATTGATTGTGTAGCACATCAGCGTACGCACTTTTAACCGCATGAGCCAAAAGTTTATCGCGAACAAATCGACCGTTGACGTAACAGTACTGGGCATCGGTGCGGGCGCGACCCGCAGTGGGTAAGCCCACCCAGCCGTAAACGCGCGCCGTAGCGGTCTCCGCATACACTTCACGCTGGGCACGGGCAAACTCATCGGGCAAGATGCGGTTAATACGCGCGCGGCTTTCTTCAACCGGTAAAACCAAAACCGGTTTTCCGTTATTGACCAGCCGAAATTCAATCGTAGGATGTGCAATGGCTATGCGCTCAAGCGCCACTTTGCAATGAGCCGCTTCCGTTGCCTCTGACTTTAAAAACTTCCTTCTCGCAGGCGTTTTAAAAAACAGATCTTCCACATCGACCTTGGTCCCCAGGCCGCCCGCGGCTACTCCCACATCTCCCTCGTGAATGCTGTAGGCGCAGGACTGCTCGGCGGTACGCGATGTCACGGTCATGGCACTTACCGAGGCAATGGAAGCCAGAGCTTCCCCTCGAAAGCCAAGACTTAAAACGTGTTCCAATTCGTTTAAATCGCGGATTTTGCTTGTGGCATGGCGTTTTAAAGCCAAGGGCAACTCTTCTTTCGGAATACCGCGACCGTTATCCGTCACTGATAGTCGCTTGATGCCGCCCGATTCCAGCCGCACTTCTATGCGTGTGGCGTCAGCGTCGATCGCATTTTCAACAAGTTCTTTTAAGACAGAAGCCGGGCGCTCAATCACTTCGCCTGCGGCAATCTGACTGATTAATTGATCGGAGAGCTCTTTAATCGCTCTTTTCGGAGAATGTTCTGTGTTATTCAATACTTGCATAATGCCCAGATTGTAGCATTCAAAAACCTTCTGCTGAACTTAAACCACTCTTAATACCGAAACTGTGTCGACCCGTCACACATATCAGGTAAATACGCAACAAAAGCGCAAAAGGCCGCAGTTCAAACCACGGCCTTTTGCTCAGTCAGATGAAAGTATCAGTCTAGAAGAGATACTTCAAACGAGCTTGCACGGACAAATCGGAACGTTCTTCGTTACCCCAATCGTAACCGGCATTCAAACCGAAGCGGAAGTTATCCTTAGCAGCTTGCACACCCAATTGCGAACGAACTTGAACGTCATCGGCAAACGTGAAGTTGTATTGACCGGTTGCTCCGGCAAACTTCACTTTACTGTCGATATCGCGATCGGCCACCGTCGGCACAACAGCCAGGCTGAAGGTCGGCGCAACAGTCATACCGCCCGCCGTTTCGAAGCTCTTGGCTAACTTGGCACCGATCGGGAATTCAACCGCTGTCGCATCCGAGTCTTCAACCTTGATACCGTGACCGGCAGAGTATCCGTCGCTACGCACGTGATAGA
>NZ_JACJKX010000071.1 GCF_016901835.1 Parasutterella secunda
GATCGTAGCTTTCTTCGGTCTTTCCACTTGACCAAAAGGCATTAGGAGATCCCGGTGTTGGCCAAAGTGCGTCTGAGCGATTATCACGGAAACCACCTGTAATGTTTGGTAACTGCGCCTCCAACGCCTTACAAACATCTGCAACGGTAGTTGTACCCTGAAAAACTCTACCATTCATGTCTGGAAGAACTGCATAAGTGCTGGAGTC
>NZ_JACJKX010000072.1 GCF_016901835.1 Parasutterella secunda
CAAGATATCGGCAGTAGTCCATTTCTCCCCTTGAAATAGAGCACCATAGACGTTGGATCCTGAGTTTGTTCCCATCGGGATATCGCCGATCCATCCAATAATGTTTGGCCACCAAACATGACGGGGACAATTTACAACTCAGCAGGTGTGATTGGAGCCGAAAATGATGCAATCGGAGTGTTTTTAGACTCCCCCGCAACAATTAGA
>NZ_JACJKX010000073.1 GCF_016901835.1 Parasutterella secunda
TACAACCGACGGCACGGTAAAGATACCGGGCGTGGCATTCTCACAGATCGAGTACCTATCGAACAGAGGTCAACAAAAGCCAATAATCGAACTGAATATGGTCATTGGGAGGCTGATACAGTATTGGGTAAAAAGACCAAAGGAGCGGTTTTGGTCACGCTTGTTGAACGGAAAAGTCGTTTTCTACTGACGACTAAAGCCG
>NZ_JACJKX010000074.1 GCF_016901835.1 Parasutterella secunda
AAAAAAGTCGGACAGCGAGTCAGTCACGAAACCATTTATCAATGGGTTATTGAAGATCGTCGAAATGGAGGTGATCTTTATACTCACTTGCGTCGTCGCCAACGTAAATACAACCGACGGCACGGTAAAGATACCGGGCGTGGCATTCTCACAGATCGAGTACCTATCGAACAGAGGTCAACAAAAGCCAATAATCGAAC
>NZ_JACJKX010000009.1 GCF_016901835.1 Parasutterella secunda
CAGATTCCACCTCGCAGTGGACACCCTTGCCGTTAGCTATGGGCTTGTCGCTACTTACCGCCCTCGGGACTTTCACCCGTTAGATTAAGTGCCATGCCAGGCACACAAAATAGAGCCCTGGCAGCGAGTTAACTGTCAGGGCCTTTATTTTGATTAAAAGTAGGGAAAGAGTTAAAGAACCCGCTTCAAGAACGCGCGTGTACGGGCTTCTTTCGGATTAACGAGCACTTCTTCGGGCGAGCCTTGTTCAACAATGACGCCGCCATCCATGAAAATGACCCGATCGGCGACTTCACGGGCAAATGTAATTTCGTGAGTGACCACAATCATCGTCATTCCTTCTTCGGCGAGGCTTTTCATCACCGCCAACACTTCGCCCACTAATTCCGGGTCCAATGCTGATGTCGGTTCATCAAACAAAATCACCTTCGGATCCATCGCAAGCGTGCGAGCAATCGCCACGCGTTGCTGCTGACCGCCTGAGAGGCGCACGGGATACTGGTCGGCCTTATCGGCCAAGCCCACACGGGCGAGCGTTTCATGAGCGCGCTTTTCGGCCTCTTCTTTAGACTTGCCGCTCACCACCATTTGGCCCAGCATAACGTTCTCGAGCACGGTTTTATGCGGCCAAAGGTTAAAGCGTTGAAATACCATACCGAGGTGTTCACGCACCTTATTGATATTGATTTTTCGATCGGTAATTTCCTGACCCGAAACTTTAATTGAGCCTGAATCGGCGTCTTCCAGGGCATTGATGCAGCGAAGCATCGTAGATTTACCGGAACCCGAAGGTCCCAAAACCACCACTTTTTCTCCGCGACGAACCGTTAGGTCAATGCCTTTGAGAACTTCAAGATCGCCGTAGTTTTTATGAAGATCGGTAATTTGGACAACAATTTCTTCACTCATTTGTCATCTCCCTTGCCCAAACGTTTTTCCATTTCACGGATGAGATAAGCCAAAGCCAACGTCATGACCCAGTACATTAAGGAAATCGTGAGATACGGTTCCCAATAACGGGCCGAAGCACCCGCGACCGTACGGGCAGCGTAAGCCAATTCCGTCAAACCGATAGCGGAAACAAGCGAGGAGTCTTTCAAAATAGCAATAGCGTTGTTGCCGAGCGCAGGCAGCATCCGACGAAAAGCCTGGGGCATGATGATGTGACGCATGGTCTGCCACCAGGTCATACCGATTGAGCGGGCCGCTTCCGTTTGACCTTTGTCGAGCGATTGAATACCGGCGCGGAACACTTCACTCATATAAGCACCGGCGTTAAGGGTAATGGCCACAAAACCGGCAATAAACGCGCCGTAGTTGCTGCGAAGCTCACGAGCCAATTCGCCGTCAATGATTAAACCGTCGACCGGATGAATGAAAATCGGCAGCACGGCAAAGTACATGAGAAAGATCTGCACAAAAAGGGGAGTGCCGCGGAAAAAACTCACCCAAATGGTCACAGGCCACCTTACGCCGTAGTAGAGAATCGACTTCCAGGGATCGTGCCGAGCGCTCGCCATACGGGCCATACCCAAAATCATCCCGAGCACCACGCCGCAGCACACGCACCCGATTGTCAGTTCAATCGTAATCTGTGCGCCTTCGACAAACAGCGGCCAGTACTCAGCCAATACGTCAAAACGAAAACCGCCCATCGTTTCTTACCTCTTATTCGAGAAAAGCCCGACAGCGCAAGAGGCGACTGCCGGGTTTTCATTTAACGTGTCTGCAAATTACTTGATCGGCAAAACAGGAACGGGGGTGTTTTCACCGAACCACTTCTTGTAGACCTTGGCATAAGCGCCCGATTCAATGGTCTTCTTTAAGCCCGCATTGATCTGATCGAGTAATTCCTTGTTGCCCTTGCGGACAGCGATACCGAAGTATTGATCTTCAAAGCTCGGATCACGCGTCATATTAAATTGCTTATCGGGGTTTTGAGCAGCATAGTAGGCAAACACACCCACGTCACCGATAGCGGCATCGACGCCGCCTGCGGACAATTCTTCAAGAGCCAAGGGCGTATTATCAAAGCGCTTGATGTTCTTGCTTGCCTTGCCGAAAACCTTCGTAGCAGCGATATCACCGGCAGAGTTGGCCACCACGGAGATATTCTTGCCCTTTAAGTCATTAATCGAATTGACCTTGAGATTTTTTTGCGTCAGAATCAATTGGTGAGCAGCAAAGTAGGGGAGCGAAAAGTCCACCGCTTCCTGACGTTGCGGCGTAATCGTGATGCCGCTCATGATCATGTCGCGATCGCCGTTTTTAACCGATTCAAAAATCACACCGAAGAGCGTGTTGATGAATTCCACCTTAAAGCCTTGAGCCTTGGCGATTTCTTTCATCAAATCGATATCGAAACCGACGATTTCCTTGTTGGGCGTTTGGAATTCGAAGGGGCGATATGTTGCACCGGTGCCCACCGTATAGGTCGGAACCTTAGCTGCGGTTTCTTGGGCTGCGATCGCACCGCAAGAAAAACCCGCACACGCCAAAGCCACCGAAGCAGAAACGATAAAGTGTTTAAGCGACATGTTGAAAACTCCAAGATTGGTCATTTATAAATCCGATCGACAAACATTTTGTTTGTCCTGTCGGGAAAATTATGGTGATTTATAAAAATTGCTCAAGTGGAAATTTTTCTTACAGATCAAAAATTTAGGGAGTTTTGCCTAGGTCGGAAAATGAAAACAAATAGTCGATTTTTGTCGACTTTTTCGACTCTTTAGCCGTTAAATTATTTTGTTTTAAAAATGAATAGGTTAGCCTTCTATCTCTGTTATCCGAGTGCCATTGTTCGACAAATCTGTGCTACTGTGTCGACAATTCGAGATTGAATTTTTGAACGTTAAAACTGAAAACGTTCGAAAGAATTTTTATGGCTTCTCTGACAAATTCGGGCTACAAATCGGGCTTAGCTTCTGCAATCGGCGCGTACTGTATTTGGGGGACGATTGCGCTCTACTGGGCGTTGTTGTCGGCTGCGGGCGACGTGGAGATTTTGGCTCACCGCATCGTCTGGTCTCTGATATTTATCCTGGGCCTTTTGATAACGAAAAGACAGCTGGGAGCAACGTTTCGTCTTTTCATTGATCTATTTAAAAATCCGCGCGAAAACAATACGTTCCTTTTGATTCTGGCAACATTGTTTGCCTCGGGCAATTGGCTTATCAATATTGTCGGAGTCACCTCAGGGCGAGTCGTGGAATTAGGCATGGGTACGTTTCTCACGCCCCTTATGACGATGGCGATCGGTATTGTCTTTTTCTCTGAGCGTGTGAGCAAAGTCCGGGCCGCCGCCATTGCCTTAGCGGCAATCGGTGTTGCCGTCCTTGTTGCAGGACTGGATCGTTTCCCCTGGATTGCGATCCTGGTTTCAACGACCTGGGCCACCTACGGAGCATTAAAAAAGAAAATCATCATTGATCCGCTTAAAAGCGTCGGCATTGAACACATTCTGATGGTGGGCCCCGCGCTCATCTATCTTTTGAGTTTTGATGGGGCGCTCGTGAGGCACTTCCTTGAGAGTTTCACCTCGGGCTTAAGCTGGGCGCTGATGGGAACGGGGATTGTCACCTCGGTTCCCATGATTTTGTTTTCGCTTGCTGCGCAACGCCTTCCCATGACCGTCTTGGGCATCATTCAGTTTTTAAGTCCGGTTCTGACCTTTTGCCTGGGCGTTTTCGTCTTTAAGGAGGCCGTAAGTTTTGCCGAAGTCATCGCTTTGGGCTTTATTTTATCCGCCGTCCTTTTATATATCCTTGGCAACGTCAAACATCACAGAGGTCCTTAAAACCGCCAGGTTGCTTCAACACCGCCCGCAACCGCATGGGTATCGCTTGATTCCCACTGACCGTCGACTCGGGCGTTAAATGACAGTCCTTCTCGGTTTTCAATGCCGAGCTTCAAACCCGCACGGAATCGGTTCTTGCTGTCCCATTGAACCGTTCGGTCGAATGACCCCTTAAGATCAGAAGCCCTGAAAGCAGCTTTCATGTCGCCCGCGTCAGACAAAAGCTCTCGTCCATAAGAGGCATGTAAGCGCCAATAGGCCGTTTGCTCTGTGAAAGCAGCGCCTTCGGCTGTAACGCCCACTCTGGCTTCAAGCGTTCGATAAAGACCGGAATCCACGTCCAATGCAGCTAATCCCTCGGAATCTTCACTATAAGAGGGGGAGTACAGGAGGCTTCCTGCCAATTGAGCATAGGGTTCAAAGCGGAAATTGTCATTGACATTGAACGTAAGCCCTGTCTTAACTGATGCGCCGAATGACCAGCGCTCGATATCGGCTTGAGTTGAATCGTAAAAGTCGCCGAATGTTAGCGCACGTTTTTCATCGGCATTCATATAGCCCAAGCGAAGAGCACTTTCCCAAAAAACTTCAGGTATCGCTTGAACATCATTGCGAATGAAAGCAGATAACCAAAGCCCCTTGGCATCAAGTTCGTGCGCTTCCTGACTCTTGCCTTCACTATCTAAAGCGGCAACGGAGAAACCGACCGTACAGTGTTGAGACTTTTTAATCCAGCCGCCCGCAAGGCCCGCGACATCAAAACGGGTTTTATTGCCCGCCAGCACTGAAGCGGTTGCTCCGAAAGGATTCACCCAAACGTACTCGCCGTCGGCCTGAGCAAACGACAATTGCGGTCTCAAGGCCTCCTCAGCAATACGCTCAAGCATCAGGGTACCGGCTACGCCGTCCGTTACACCTTTACCGCTTAAAGCGTCTGCCGCCTCATTGATGGCTGCGCCCTCAGTATCAGACCAATCCATATAAGCAAAAAGCGTTTGAGTTAAATCATTACTTAAAGTAGCAGCTGAAGCATCAAAAATTTGAGCCACTTCACGAGCTTCTCCGCTCACATACTGTGAGTACGCGTTGTCTTTCCTTTTAATGACGAGACCGTCCGTTGTGTTCTCAATGCTCAGAGTCGGGGAGGGGGACACATTTTCTGCTGTAACCCAATCAAGCGTTATCTCTCCCAGGTTCATGTCATCTGCATTAATGATCGGGGAGTCTGCATCAACACTGATCAGCCCGTCGGCATGCCATCCGCCTTCAGGCGTTGCAATGATGTGAGCGTTATCTTCAACAGAAGCTTTACCTTCAACGGTCATCGGGACAAACTTTCCGTCGCTCACCGAAAGGGTTAAAGAAGCACTTGAGCTTTGGTGATAATTGCCGCTGATGACAACCGGACTTTTAACCGTGGACACAACCGTACCTGAATTTTGGAGACTCCCGGAATCAGCAACATTTTCTTTTTCACTAAGATTGAAGTAACCGCCTTCAAGCGTCGCTCCGGGTTTGACGCTCACGCCCAATACCGTGGCTGCGCCATTGAATTTCAAAGTGGTGCCCGAGACATTCATCACCATACTCTGGTTACTCCAGATGATGTCATTGAACTCAATGACTGACTCGTTTGATCTTTCCCTGGAATTTCCGAATGTCAAGGTGGTGATTAAGGGTTCCTTACCCTCATAGCCCATGTGTTCCGTCCCGTAAAGAGTGGAATCCGGGTTCCACAGCGACAAAATGTCGCCTTCGATCTCTGCACCCGGTGTCACAACAATCTCTTTTACATAGGCATTGGGGGAAATGTAAACGGAGGCCATGTCCCCTTTGACACTTCCGCTTAAAGTAAAGCTTTCAATGAGTGCGCCTTTTAATTCGTCGGGAATATAGTAGTTATTCTCAACAATACCCGTATCTTCGAAAAATCTCGTTGAAGTGTAAGAGCCCAGATAGTTCCAATTGTCACCTAATACATTGGAACCGAAATCAAAGGCAACGGCTACACCGTCTTCACCGAGTGCTGTCACAGAGGCTCCTTCTTCAATAGTGAGGCGATGATTCTTTCCCCAGGAAAAGAGGATCCCTTTGCCGCCGTAGCCGTTGGCTTCAACTGTTGTTCCGGAAGCAATCGTCAGATCGTTGCCCACACCGTCAACACGCACACCGATTCCATAGTGGCCGTCAGTCAGAATGTCAGCTCGTTGACGCACCGTATTGTCTGAGCCGTAAACATGAAGACCGATTCCCCAAGATTGATTGGAGGGCATTCCGTAGACCCAATCGGTTCCGTCTTCATTTCTTGCCCAATACCCGTGGTCATTGTCGATCGTAAGGCCGCTTCCGTAAACGGAATAACCGAAGAAGCGCTTACGATCAAAATTAAATCCCAGGTCCTGTAAAAGAGCGAGTTCTGCCTCCATGAGCACACCCCAATTTCTGTATGTCTGGTGGCTCATCAGACTGTTTTGAAGCTCTATATGTGAACCCTCAAAAAACACCGATCCGTCATAATTTAACTCCAAGCCGTTGATGGGTAAGCCGGGAACCGAGGTCATTGCTTCCTGATAATCGGTCAGATCATAATCCACATCCGTCGCCGAACCGATTTTTGCACCGTCAAGCGCGTCAAGAACATTCGGACCTGAAAAATACATCCCGCTGTAGCGACCGCTTGAATAGATATAAAAGCAGTCGGGTTCTAGGGGCTCGGTCGGTATCTCATCGCCGAGATAGAGAACCTTTACCCGTATACGGCGATCGGTTGAATTCATCTTTGCCAGATCGGCAACACTTCGACCGTAAGCATCGTGTAACAGCAACGTGTAGCGATTAAGATCGTCTTTATCAAAAGAATCGCCTAGCAAAGTGGTTCCCAGTCCAAAAGCGTGGAAAAGCTCATGTAGTATTGTTCCGGGCAAATCACTGTTGATTCCCTGAGCAGGCAAAACAGGCAATGTATCGGTATACCACTGATCGGCGTACATCGGCCTGTCGAGTCCGATCACTGCGACATTACCGTCCAAATCGGCTTCGCCCTTCCAAGCGGCTGCTAATTCAGTTAATTCAGAATAGTTCAGACTGAAAGCAAAAGCATTATCATCCCTGACTGAATAAGGAACTATCAGAATTTGAACCGGCTTTTGTGCTTGAAAATCCCCCTTGAGAATATCCCAAAAGTAACTCAAGCCCAAATTCATCGCTGAAAGCTCATCTTCAGAGACCTCACGGTCGGCCGATCCTAAGTCCTGATCGAAGTATTTTTCATCGTATTCTCCGGGTTCGAGAATATTTAAATCAGCAAAGTGCACCCTATCTTCTGAATGGACAGGCACAGTAATGACCGCTTGGGAAGCTGCAGGGAGCATCAGCATGGGAATGAGCGCCATCCTTACAGCCATTGAAACAGATTTCTTGTGGAATTTATTACAGAACATAAAACGACTCAGACATTTATCATCAATATTTCCCATTGTAATCGGCCTTCGCGATCGTCTACACAAAAAAGACTGAAAAGGTCGTTCGTATCAACCGTTTGGTGTAAGTGTTTTCCCACCTTGTATCTAAGCAAAAGTTCCTAGACAATAGTTCCGATCGGGAACATATTTTTTACCCCGTCTCAACTCAACAAACGAGGAGCTTATATGATGAAAAAGACTTTGCTTGCAGCTGCTCTGGCTTTATCCCTGGCCGGCAGCGCTTTTGCCGCACAATTACCCAATGTGGCTATTCTCGCCACGGGCGGCACGATTGCCGGTACCGCCTCTTCCAGCACCCAAGTGACGGGTTACAAGGCCGGTGACCTCGCCATTCAAACGTTGATTGACGCGGTTCCCGCTATTAAAGAATTTGCCAATGTCTCCGGCGAACAGATCGTGAAGATCAGCTCCAACAACATGACCGATGAAGTGTTGCTCAAGCTTGCAAAGCGCTGCAACGAACTTCTGGCCGATCCGAAGATTTCCGGAATTGTGATCACGCACGGCACGGATACCTTGGAAGAAACGGCTTACTTCTTAAACCTCACGGTTAAGAGCAAGAAGCCTGTCGTGGTTGTAGGTGCCATGCGCCCGGCAACGGCCATTTCTGCTGACGGCCCGATGAATCTCTTAAACGCCGTGAAACTCGCCGCTGACCCCAACGCTCAGGATCGAGGTGTGTTGATTGCCTTAAATGACCAAATCAATGCAGCACGAGAAGGCACCAAGACCAACACCACGAACGTCGATACGTTCCAGGCTCCAACCTTAGGTCTTTTGGGTGTTGTCGCAGGCGGCAAGAACTACTTCATGCGTGATACAACGATGAAGCACACGCACGAAACGGAATTTGACGTGAGTAAACTCGATAAACTTCCGCGCGTCGATATCGTTTACTCGCACGCAAGCGATGACTCCGTATTGGTCGATGCAGCAGTGGCTGCCGGTGCCAAGGGCATTATTTCTGCCGGTTCCGGTAACGGCTCCATTCACCAAGATGCTGAAGTCGGTTTAGCCAATGCCGTGAAGAAGGGTGTGGTGGTTGTTCGCTCAAGCCGCACGGGTAGCGGTATCGTCACCCCTGCCGGTGCTGACAGTGACTACGGTAAGGCAGGCTTCCTTGACGGTTATTCTTTGAATCCGCAAAAGGCTCGCTTGCTCTTGCAATTGGCCTTGACCAAGACCAACGATCCGAAGAAGATCCAGGAAATGTTCATGAAATACTAATTAAATCATATAGTTAGTATTTTATGCTATCACTGAAAGGGCTCGGAATCGAGCCCTTTCTTATTTGAGAGTTTTAATTTTTAAGGAGCGATTTCTTTAAATCTGAATCAATGGCTTTTTCTCCAAGCCAGATTTTCAATACAGTCCGGTAGAGCGCTTCTCCGCCGATCTTCTCACCAATTAATTTTCCATTCACAGTCACGCTGGTTTCATGTGTCTGTGAATAGTCGAAATCCACAATATCGCCTTTTTTAACGTCGCCGATTTTGTTCATCACTGCAATCAAGGATTGAAGTTCAGTACTTAATGCCTGACGTTCGTCTTCCGTTGTATTGTCGAGAATGCCTTCATTTAAGGCATCGACAAAGTCACCCGCATCCACATCACGCAAAAGTCCCAAACGAACGGTTTTGTTTCCGGCCATATTAATCACGTCCTCAGCTGTCGAGGAGCGCTGCGGGAGATAAAGGCCGGCCGCGTAGACATCGACTACAAAGATTTCACGAATACCGGCGCCGTTAAGCTGCAGTTGTGCACCGTCTTTTTTCAACGTATCGGCATAGACAATATCCGAAACAGTCGTTGAAGCCCAAATGGGCGAGAGGCTTAAAAGGCAGCCCAATGCAAAAATAGTCTTTTTCATATTTTTTGAAATGTATTGAAACAAAGTCATGATTTTAGAGAGGTTTTAAGTCAAATTCTCTGTTCTACAATCCAAAAAAAGAGGAGGCCAATCGGATGAGTACTCATCTTTTAGTGTCCGGGACACACTCGCAAAAAATTTCTCAATATACAACAGGAGAGGAAATTGCCAATGCCGTCACGCACGGTGTGGCTGCTTTATTGAGTGTGGCAGGATTGGCCATACTGGTCGGTTTCGCCGTTGCTTACTCCGGTACTCCGACGGTTATAACCGCGGTCAGTGTCTTCGGCGCAAGCATGATTTTTCTATATGTCGCCTCAACGCTTTATCACGCGATTCCGAATCCAAAAGTCAAACCTATTCTGCAACGCCTCGATCATTCAATGATTTTTGTTTTGATTGCGGGTAGCTACACACCGTTTTGCCTGATCACTCTAAAAGGAGTGACGGGGATTATGCTTTGCGTTGCCGTTTGGGTAATCGCCATCTTAGGCATCGCCTTGCAGGGTATTCTTCTTAAAAGGAGCAAGTGGCTTAATTCGCTTTTGTATTTAGCAATGGGCTGGCTCGTGGTTCTTGTCATTAAACCATTAATTAACAACCTTCCAACAGGGGGCTTGTGGTTGCTGGCAGCCGGCGGCTTAGCCTACAGTTTCGGCGTTATTTTTTATGTCCGGAAAGCGATTCCATTCAGCCATGCAATCTGGCACGTGTTTGTTTTTGTCGGAACAGTTTTGCAGTTCCTATCCGTGCTGTTGTACGTTATACCTGTATTTAGTTAAGAATCGTTCTGACTATTTAAACTGATTCCCAAGCAACAAAACGACGTTGTTCGGCAGAAAACACTAATGCAACGCGAATAAGTTCTTTGTTATCAGTTGTTTTGCCATAGTGATTGGATTGAACTTGAACAATCGCTTCTTTTAAAAGCCTGTCAGTTTCGTTAGATGATCTGGCGTATTTAAACTCGAAAACCCAATGCCGCCCATTCACTTCTACCTCCATATCACTGCGACCGAAGGCGTTGTGTACCTCAACTCGAGGCACTAAGGCTGCTCCAATTAAAAGAACCTGTAAATATGCCCGACAGGCCGCCTCGCTATCAACAGGATAGCGGACATAATCAATAGAGGTGAGTGCACGATTGAAATAATCGACCACTGTTTCCGGTGTCTCTGAAGTCAGAATTTTTGCAAGAATAGGAACGCCGGACTGGACGAGATTTTGTCCACGAAGCAGCTCAGACGCATAAAGTTGCGCCATTGAACGAGACACTTCTTCATTAGGATAACCTAAACGAACGTAATCACCGCCGACCTGTTCTTTAATAGTTAAATAACCAGCCTGAGTTAACAGTGCTTCGATGGATATTTCATCATATTGACGGCTAGCGCCCAAATCCGATAAAGACACTAAGACCGGTTCGTCATAAACCGTTGGAGATTTCAGTGCGTGACTGGTCAAGTACTTCATTAGAACTGTGGGCTGTCCGCCGCTCGTATACCAATAATTCTGAAATCCTTCCGATGGTTTAGCAAAAAAATTCAAGACCGACCAAGGGCAGTAAACATGAGTTCGAGCCTGTCTATCGAACGAAAATCCGTCATACTGCTCACGCAACAATTCCAATAATTTTTCTTTGCTTAATTTAAGTTCGTGAGCTGCACTGTCAAGATAGGAAGAGAAGCAATGACTAATTTCTTCCTCTGTATAACCCAAAAGTGAGCCGAACTGAACATCAAGAGAAATGTCCTGAAGATTGTTAAATGCTGAAAAAATACTGGTATTACTGAACTTAGTAATCCCTGTCATAAAGAAAAAGCGCAGACAACCTTCGTACTGTTTGACAGCGGTGTAAAACTCACCGAGGCAGTCACGAATTGTATTAAAAACTTCAGGGTCA
This sequence comes from Parasutterella secunda, assembly GCF_016901835.1. GTDB lineage: Bacteria > Pseudomonadota > Gammaproteobacteria > Burkholderiales > Burkholderiaceae_F > Aphodousia > Aphodousia faecavium. The sequence continues at coordinate 11,052 of NZ_JACJKX010000009.1, forward strand.
TCGAGATGATTCGTTAAGGGTGCATCGTATTCATCGATCAACAACACTATTGAGCTTGCCGGCAGAGAGGACAGCCACATTTTAAGTTGGTCAATGAAAAGAAGATCTTTATTGTCAGAGTTAAATTTAAAGCCTAGCGGAATAAAAGCTGATAACAGCAAACTGTGAAACGCTGTTTGAAACTGTTCCAAACTTTTGAATGTTTTTAAACTGGAAAAGTCCAGTCTGGCAACAGCGTAAGTTTTGTCTTCCCATTTATTTTCAATTGCAAGACCTTGGAAATGTGTAAGACCATTCTTAAATAACGATTCAAAAGTAGAGACTAAAAGCGATTTGCCGAAACGTCGGGGACGAGCCAGAAAAATTTTGCCGCGGTGTTGAGCCAAACGAAACACCAAATCCGTCTTATCGACATAAATTTCATTATTAATTCTCAAAGATCTGAAATCTGAAGTACCTAACGGCAAGGCTTGTTGCATGATTTTTTCCATTTAAGTCAAAATTGACTAACCTAGCCATTTTAACGAATTACAATCCTGGTGTTTAGCTAAAACAACTTTAATTTTTAGCTCTTCCCGCAAAAGTCAAGCAGCATTTCCGTGACTTCGCCGAGTCGGCGATTTTCCAACCAGATATCGACGACATCGGCCTCTAGACTAGGGAAGGAGCTTGTGATTCTCGTTATTAAGAAATTTCCCAATGGGGGATTGTGGCTCTTAACGGCAGGAGGACTTAGCTACAGCCTGGGAGTTATCTTCTATATCTGGAAGAGCATGCCATACAACCATGCGATATGGCATCTCTTCGTGTTTACCGGAACAATTTTGCAGTTTCTATCCGTACTGCTGTACGTCATACCGGTTTTTCGCTGACTGATACAATTCGGCCCGAACTTTTAAATGCTCGGGCCAAAATTAAATTACTTTTCAGGATGAATCGGTATAACCCGTTGATTAGTACTACCGAAATACTGTCCTTGTTCTTTGACTTTGAGTTTTTCTACAAAAGGACCATCCACCAAGGTATCAATATACTGCATGATTTCATGGTCCTTAAAGTGTTCATACTTGCGACCTGTCCACACCCAAATCGTTTTACCCGGGCAGGCAGCTTTCACTTTTTTGCAAAGTTCGGTAACAGGTCCGATATTGGCCTCTTCAAAAGGGTCGCCGCCCAAAACGCTCAAGCCTGACATGTACGGGCGATTGACAAGATCTGTTATTTTTTCAATCGTCTGATCCGTAAAATCCTCTCCGGCATTAAAGTCCCAGGACTCGGGGTTAAAGCAACCCTTACAGTGCAGGGTGCAGCCCGAGACAAAAAGCGAGACTCTGACGCCGGGGCCATTTGTTGTGTCAAATTCGCGCAATTGGGCGTACTTCATAGAAAAAGTTCCTTACTACATTGAGACGCGGCGCTTGATTTCAGCCATCTTGCCGTCGTTCATGCGGGATTGACCGTTCACGTTACTGTAACCAAGGTAGCCGCAGACACGACTGATCACGGACAAATTATCGCTGCCGCAATGCGGGCACTTAAACATCACGTTTGTGGAGTGCTTGCCGCAATTGTTGCAGTAGGCCGCATCAAAATTCACGCCCTGATAGAAGCCCATTTCCATACCACGCTCGATAATCGCTTTGTCGGCCTGGTAATTTTCAGGGTTGGTGAGGCGCACATACTGGATGTGGCCGCCTTCGCACAAGTGGAAGCACTTGAATTCGTGATCCTGCTTTTCAAAGGGCGTAATGTCCTCCGTTACGTTCAAGTGGAACGAATTCGTGAAGTACTCGGTGCTGTAGTGTTCAGCCGTTGCAAATTCGTTGACCAAGCCCATTTCCTTGCAGTAGTCATCGTACTGACGGGCCTGCGTGGCGCAAAGGCTTTCAGCAGGCGTGCCATAAATGGCATACAGGTAATGGTCTTCGGCCTTGAATTCGTTTAACTTTTGCTGCAGGTAACGCAGCACTTGAACAGCAAAGGCAGAATTGTCTTCAATCATGCGCTTACCGGTCCAAAGGTAAGTAGCATCATCCAAAGCGGTGATACCGAAACTCGCCGTCATGTAGTCGACCAAGTCACCCACGCGGTCATCGGGATCCTTCGTGCCCTTATAGAAGCCACCCTGCGTAAAGGCGAGGGGGTTGGAGGAGCAACGTTGATTGCGGATCACGTCATAGCGCTTCTTTAAGAAGTCGCGAATGACTTGGAGACGGTCATCCAACAAATCCCAGAACTTTTCACGCCAATCCAAGGGATGTTCGGTCATCGCCACCTTGATCATGAGCGGAATGTTTAAGCTCACGGCACCGATGTTGCAGCGGCCGATCGTTACATACTTGCCGGTTTCCGGATCCTTCCACGGAGAAAGGTAAGCGCGGCACCCCATCGGGCTCGTGATCACGCCTTCTTCACGGAAAAGACGCGAGACCGTACCGTATTCACTCGAAATACTCAAGTAGTCCGGGTACATGCAGGTCGATGAAGTCTTCACGGCTTCATCAAAAAGTTCGGCACTGTGCAGATCGTTTTGCACCTGGTTCTTGTCATAGAGGTACACGAGCTTCGGGAAAACGACGGGCTTGTGGTCAGGACCGTGGCCGTTACGACGAACACGAAGCATCACGGAGTTGATCAAAGCCATCAAGCGCTTATCTTCTTCAGGCCACTTCACATCCCACTGACCGAAAGAGATCGTGGTAAACGCAAAGTCACCGCGGCTGCAGGGCACCGTATTGAGCTTTAATTCAAGCGATTGAAAACCCTGTTCCAATTCACGCAAAAGGGTCTTATCGGCATAACGGTGAGCAACATCTTCGTTCACACCGAGCTCATTAATTGCATCGTTATAGGCTTTGTCCCAGGTCTTGTGTGCGTAGGGTAAGAGCACTTTATCGAGTTCAGCCAAGGTAAAGCCGCCGAACTGTTGAGCCGTGGCCACAAGCGTGATGTCACCGATCACCTGAAGGGCAGACAAGACAGTCTTCGGTTCCGTGTACTGCACATTGGACATTTCAAAGCCGCCCTCAAGAACGTGCTTGATGTCAAAAAGGCAGCAGTTCACGCAACCCAGAATCATGTCGCGCAGGTCATGGATGTAAATGTCGCCGCGTTCAATAAGCTCTTTTTCCTTAGCAGAGAGATAGAACTGCTTGTAGAGGCTCTTTGTTAAATAGCCTTTGATCAAGGAGCCCTTGGTGGAAACCAAGGAGCTGTCGAAATTGGCGTTTTCGCGGTCACCCAAGCGAAGCACGTCGTCGGCATCCTGGCGCAGCTTTTCAAAAGTCTTGGCGTAGTTGGTCTTATAGTAGCGGTACTCGGCGTAAGCCTTGGCTACGTCTTCAAAACCGGTTACGGACAAAACGGCAATCACCAATTCATGGAGTTCGGCCACGGTCACTTGATCGCGCTCTTTGATACGACGCAAAATCGCATCCACGATCTTTTGACAAGACGCTTCATCGACCGTCTTATCGCAGCGCATAGCGGCTTTATTCACGGCAACCGAAATTTTTTGCGGGTTGAAATCTTCAAGCGTCTGATCTTTTTTCACGACTTTCATGGCACATCCTTGGTGATTCGGCAGGCAACGCCGATAGAAGAAAATTTACTCAACGAGAGTGTGATTGTAATCGCATCGGCCCGAAAATCAAAGCTAAAAAATACAAAATTTTGGAGCATAAAAAAGTCATACCACTATATGTAGGATGTGTAGAAGTACTTCTTTTAGAAAAGTGAATGTGATCAAAGAGTTAGGTTTTTCGTTTAGTACCTAAAAATTTTTGTAACCGTCACCAAAACAGACCTTTGACTATCGAGTGCATAAGTCTTATCTATTGAGATAGCATTTTCACGATTGACAGATTCGGCATTGTCTTCAATAATAGTCTGAATGTATCTTAAAGCTTGATAACAGGTTGATTTTTATGGATTCCGGTACCGTATCCAACATTTTCAGTGCGATTCATCACGCTTTTATAGATCAAGACATTGAATGCCCAAACGAGGCTTATGCGCCGAGACTTATTGTCAATGATTCTCAAAGCGGTCAAAAACTACTCAGTGTCATTGAGCACGAACTCCAACACTGTACCGAATTTGCCTTTAGTGTGGCCTTCATTACCATGAGCGGGCTGGTCGGTCTGCTTCAAACGCTAGACGAGTTAAGAAAACAGGAAATCAAGGGTCGAATACTTACCACTGACTATCAGAATTTCACCGAACCCCGAGCGTTGGAAAAATTATTGGAATTTCAAAATATTGAGGTACGTTTTTTCCAAACCGGGACTAATCTGGGCTTTCACACTAAGGGGTATCTTTTCGACGAAGGCGAGGCGTTAAAAATCATCATCGGAAGCTCCAACCTGACCGATCATGCGCTCACTGTCAACAAAGAATGGAATATGCTGATGGTCTCCTCACACAAAGGAGCCGTAGCCTCAGCCATCTCAGACGAGTTTAATGAGTTATGGAATCATCCGGCCAGTGTTGAACTCACCCCAAAGATTATCGAGACCTATCGGGAGCGTTACATTCAAACTCAAAAACAAGGTTGAAACGTTCTCCGAGAAGTTATCGAAAGCAGTCAAAGTCTGGTTCCGAACTCGATGCAGCAGACTTTCATCAATGCGTTAAACGGATTAGTCATCAAAAAGGAAAAACGCGCGCTTTTGGTTTCTGCAACGGGCACCGGTAAAACCTATGCGGCAGCCTTTGCGATGCGAGACCTCGTCTATCCTCCCGAACGTGTTTTGTTTTTGGTTCACCGCGAGCAAATCGCCATTCAAGCTTTAAAGACCTTTTCCAAAGTGTTCCCGAAGGGGAAAAAACTCGGCTTGCTCAGCGGTAATCACAAGGACATTGATGCCGATTTTGTCTTTGCGACCATGCAAACCGTCAGTAAAGAGGATGTCCTCAAGCTTTTTACGCCCGAAACATTCGATGTCATCATTATTGACGAGGCGCATCGAGCGGGTTCTAAAAGCTACAGCGAAAAGATCATGCAATACTTAAAACCGAAGTTCTGGTTAGGCATGACAGCCAGCCCCTCGCGAACCGACGGTTTTGATATCTTCTCTTTATTTGATCACAACATCGCGCACGAAATTTCACTTAAACAGGCACTCGAAACCGATTTACTATGTCCATTTCATTATTTCGGTGTCACCGATCTGGATTTGGGAGAAAAAGAAGACGATCCTGAATACCGGGATTTCAATAAATTAACCAGCATTGTCCGGGTTGAACACATACTGTCAAAAGCGAAATATTATGGCCACGGTCAAGGACGACTCAAAGGACTGATTTTCTGCTCACGTAACGACGAAGCTCAGGAACTGGCGCGCCTGATGCGTCAAAAAAATATTCGTTGTGAAGCTTTAAGCGGTTCAGACTCTCAGGAAAAGCGGCTTGAGGCCATTGATCGATTAACCGGTGATGACAAAGATGAACAAGGTTTGGATTACATCATCACCGTGGATATCTTCAACGAAGGCGTAGACATTCCCGATGTTAATCAAATCATTATGCTGAGACCGACTCAAAGTCCGGTCATTTTCGTTCAACAATTAGGACGCGGTTTGCGAAAGGCTGAGAATAAAGATTTCTTAGTGGTATTGGACTTTATCGGAAATTACCGCAATAACTACATGATTCCGATTGCCTTATCCAGTGATCGGACCTATAACAAGGACAATATGCGCCGCATCGTCGCGACCGGTAACAGTATTATTGCCGGGCCGTCCACCATTCATTTCGACGAAATCGCACGAAAACGTATCTATGACTCCATTGATCGGGCCAAGACCAATGACACACGACTTATCCGTGAGGCCTACGAAAATCTCAAGTTTAAATTGGGTCGTATTCCAACACTTATCGATTTTGTTGAAAACGGAGCAATAGATCCGATTAAGATTTTCGATAAATTCGGGTCCTATTACAGTTTCCTATCTAAATTTGAAAAGGACTATGAGCTGAAAGGATCTCTGACAGACGATCAGGTTTTAATGCTGAAATGGGTCAGTCAGAAATTTGCCAAAGGTAAGCGCCAGACAGAATTACGACTGATTGAAGAAGCCATCTTCAAGGCACAAAGTCACGATGTTCGGCCTTTCAATTTCGCCCGTTGGGTGAATCAAATTGCGCAACAATACGGTTTCAGAACAGGCGTAAACCACATTCTTTGCCACACAAAACAACTGCTCGGTGAATTTAACGGCAGTAAAGAGAAAGACTTGGCATTCATTCGCCGTAACATCAATGGCGATTACGAACTCGATAGTCACTTTACCTATTGGATTCAAAACAATTCAGTTTTCAAAGAGAATCTCATGGAAACTCTTCGCTTCGGGTTAAGGCGAAATCAAGACAATTTTTGCAATCTCTACAAAGATACAGATTTTGTTCTGTACGAAAAATACACCTACGAAGACGTGCAACGACTCCTGGGCTGGAATCGCAACATGAACGCTCAAAATATCGGCGGCTATTTTTACGACAAAGACACAAAAACTTTACCTGTCTTTATCAATTACGTAAAAGAGCATGATGCCATCGCCTACGAGGACCGATTTATCTCACCTACAGAATTAATTGCCTTATCCAAACATCCTCGATCAAAATCATCTCCCGATGCTGATCATATGTTTAAACGAACAGCTGAGGATAGGGATAATCGGATATTTTTATTTGTGAGAAAGAATAAAGACGACAATGAGGCTAAAGAATTCTATTTTTTGGGAGAGATTAATGCGCATGGCGAACCCGAAGAGGTTACAATGCCGGCAACCCAAGACAAGGCCTTTGAAATCCAGTACAGATTAGAAGTACCTGTCCGAAACGACATTTACCAATATATTACGGAAGGATAAAAACAAAAATGAAAACAATTGAAGTCGTCGCTGCGGTCATTCGCCATGAAGACAAAATTTTTGCCACTCAACGCGGCTACGGTGATTTCGAAGGCGGTTGGGAATTCCCGGGCGGCAAGATGGAAGCAGGGGAGACGCCTCAAGAAGCTCTTGTCCGCGAGATCATGGAAGAGCTCGATACCGAAATTGAAGTGGGCGACTTAATTGACACAGTGGAATACGACTACCCGAAGTTTCATTTGAAGATGCATTGCTTTTTCTGCACCATCAAAAGCGGACACCTGGTGTTAAAGGAACATGAAGCCGCCAAGTGGTTAACGCTTGAAACGCTGGATAGCGTCGCGTGGCTTCCGGCCGATCAGGGGCTTATTGAAAAAATCCGCACTGTTTTGACAAAGAAAGCCTGATTTTTGAAGTGAAAGAGGCTTTTTCAGATAAGTATTTCGCCCAAAAATGTGATTGACTTCAGAAAAGTCGCTTGGAAAACGTTAAAAATTAAAAAAAAGTCGCTTTAGATAACCTATTGAAAAAGCACTACTTTTTGTAAGGCAAAAAAAAAACACCGTTCGAATAATTAAAAACAGGCAGGAGACTGAAACAATCCGCCTGCCTGATCGGCTCAATAATACGACTGATTATTGAAGAGACAACGTCACAATTTTGTTGTGATCAACGATTTCAAAGCGATCACCTTTCTTGACCAAACCGCGAATATCGGTTAATTCAGCAGGCAAACCGTAGGCAGCCGTGACTTCTTCACGGGCAATATCAATGACGATGAGCGTATTGAAGTTCTTAGAGACAGCATAGAGTTTGCCGTCTTCGTAAACCATACCCGTCACATACAGTTCGCCCAGCGTACGACCATCTTTGAGATCAGCAGCAGGAACGAATTCCCCCGAGAGCATCCAGTCAGCCATCAAAGCCTTGGAGATCACGAAAGTCTTCTTATTCTTATTATCCGGCAAAGAGGCCGTAAAGATATAACGACCGTCGGTTGCTGAAGAATGGATGTAGGAATACTTTGCACGTTCGGTATCGATACGGGCGCGTCCTAAGCCGCCCACGGCTTCAACCTGCGTGCGACCGGCCGTAAAGTTAGCCCAGCCTTTGACATCATCAGCATTCGGATTCAAACGAGCACGCAAAAGTGATTTATTCATACCCATAATCACGAAAGCATCCTCTTGATACTCGGTAATACCGACGATATCAAGAACATTGGCAGAGAACCAGGGGTCAATAGCAGCAGAGACAACAGGCTTTAATCCATCATCGAGAACCCAAAAGTCGTATTTAGAAGCCACAAAGTACTGACCGCGAACTTCGCTGATCATGTTAATGGGCTTATCAATACCTTGGATTTCACGGCTTTGAACCACTTTCATCTGTCCATTTAAAACGACAGGACTCTTGGCAGCATCATTATCAAAGGTAATACCAAGCTTTTTCGCATTGGGAGCATAGGCAAAGTCCGGATCCTTCACATCACGGCGACCCAGGAAGTTGATGCCACCCCACATGCCTTTCCAGCTCGAGTCGTCCCAGATGACGTATTTCGGGTTAAAGGAGAAACGCACCGGATCACCTTGACCCCAGTTAGGCGGAACACCGGTAGACCATAATGCCTGGAAGCAGTTGGAGGCAACGATGAAAGCCACAATTCCGAAAGACCACTTGTAGAAAGCGGTGAGAGGACGCCATGGTTTGCCTTTCATTTCGGCCAACAAAGCGTCCACGCGGGGAGCGAGGAAGCAAGCCAGACCGAACAGCATCACCACGCACCAGAAAACAATTTCAGCCCACATTTGGGTGTGAATGCCGAAAACGTCAAGACCGAAACCTTGACCGACGTCACGGGCGGCGTGATTACCCAAATGGCGGAAGCTGGAATAAAGCCCCAAAGCGGCCATCACGAGCATCGTGGCGAGATACTTGGGCTTAAAGCCGTAGCGCACCATGAAAAGTGCAACCACACCGATGTAGGCCATCTGTTGACGCTGCCCCCAGCAAAGTGTGCACGGACTGTCACCCATCATGTAACCTAAGATAATATTGGCAATACCGACAGGCAAGAGCACAATCAAAAGACCGCCCCAGCAGACAATATCGTAGAACGTTTTTGCTTTTTTCAAATCGCCATCATTAATCGGACGAGTATGGTCATACAAAGACATTTTTTCTTCCTTTCGTTCGATCAGAGGTTAAGAGAGCCCAAAATGGCGGTAGAGACGTGACCAACGTACATAAAGACAACTACAAACCAGCTGCCCACCGTAAGCCACCAGGCGAGTTTTTCTTTTTCCGGCTTCATAATGATTAACATCACGGCCGCAAAAAGAAGGAGAAATTCAAGAAATTCCATCTTGACGATCCTTTCAATTAATAATAATTCTCACTTCTAAAAAGAAGTGGCCTGATTGTACGCTATTGGAAAGAAAAAGATAAAGCTTTTCTGAATAAGCTTAAAAAAGTTTTCGATTGCCGAAAGCGTATAGGGCCGATGCACCCCAGAGGAATACCGCCGTCAGCATAAAGGTGGCAACAGGCCACCAATGGCCGTCACCTTGATAAAGCAGGCCGCAAATAAAAGGACCGAAACCGGCCAAAATATAGCCGATTCCCTGAGCGAGACTTGAAATAACCAAGAGTTCAGAAAGATTATTGGTCTTTTGTGCCATGAGAATCATAGCCATGCTGAAAGTAATGCCTTGAGGAACCCCAGCTAAGACGCAGCCGAGAAATGACCAGACTCCGCCCATAAGCCAAAGCATAATTCCTAGCGCAAAACTGACAGTCATGATGGCTGCTGCCTTTCGCTCACTGCCGACTACTTTGATAAAAGCAGCAGTCAAAATGCTTGCCGGTGCACTCACGAGTAAAAAGACCGCAGAGCCCAAACCCGCAGTGGAAGCAGAAAATCCTAAAGTACTCAGAATAGTCGGTAACCAGGCAACCGTCGTGTAAATGGTGAGCGACTGCATTCCCATCACAAAAATAACTGCCCAGGTAAGGGGCTTTTTCAGAAGCGACCATTCAAAGGCGCCGCCCGCCACCGAGATTTTTTTACCGCGCGGAGTCAAAAACCAGGCAATCAATCCCAAAGTGGCCATCAGTACCCACAAACCCAAAGGAGCTCTTAAAGATTCAAAGGCGTTGAAAAGGGGAACGGAAAAATACGCGCCGATTGATCCTGAAAATCCGATAAAGCCGGTGAAGACCCCCATCACGAGAGGGATATTATTCGGAAAGTAATCCCGAAGGAGGACCGGCATCAGTACATTGAGCACGGCAATACCAATTCCGATCAAAGCGGTGGCGATGAGCATCACGGGGTAGGAAAAAATCAGACGCCCCACCGCACCCAAAAGAATCAACACCAGACAAATCAGTACGGTGGTAAGAAGACCGAAGCGTTTGCTCATTGCGGGCGCTGCGGCACAAAAAAGTCCGAAACAGGCAATGGGTAGAGCAGAAAGGAATCCGTAAGCGGGATAGCCGATATCAAGTGCACGAATAACTTCATCGGCAACGGCACCCACACAGGTAATCGGCCCGCGCATGACCAGAATGGTCAGAAGCAAGGCGACAAAAACAATAATCGGCGGGTAGATTCTTCGTTGCTGTTCGGTCATCGATTCAAAAAAACAAAAAGACCCCGAAAGTTTAATCCCTCGGGGTCACGTTCTCAAAATGAACGGTTAATGTTCAAGCATCAGTAGAGCTTGGAGATCACCTCACGGGCAAAAACGTCCTGAGACTTGATCAGTTCGCCCAATTGCTTGTCATCCTTAAAGTCGATCGTCAGACCGCCTTTTTCGTGAGCTTCTTTCACAGCCGGGTCATTGAGCACTTTCTTAAAGGTGTTCACCCAATACTCAAGCACGTCGGCCGGAACGCCGGCAGGCGCGACAATGGCGCGGGCAGAACCGTACCACTGATCGTAGTAGCCCAATTCACCGAGTGTCGGCACATTGGGATAAGCTTCCAAGCGCTTCGTGTCAAAGACACCCAAGATGCGAAGCACGGGCTTATCGCCTTCGACGAGCTTGGCAACGTCAGCGATCTTAGCGCAGGAGAAATCCACTTCGCCTTGGCGCAAAGCCATCAATTGGTCAGCCGTGCCGCCATAAGGAACCGCTTTGTACTTAAAGTTTGCACTCTGAGCCAGCAATTGAGCAGCGGTATGGTTGGAAGCCTTCACGCCGTTGGTGGAGCAGCGAAGCTTGTCATTTTTCTGAGCTTCGGCCACCAATTCCTTCAATGACTGCCACTTGCTGTCGGCACGCACCACCACAACACCGGTTTCAGTGAGGTGGTTGGCGATCGGCGCAATCTGCGTTACCTTAAAGGCAGCGTTCTTTTCATTGGCAAGTGTCGTAAACGTCGGCAGGTTGATGTAACCGATCGTGTAGCCGTCTGCCTTGGATTTCACCAAGCGGGTCCAGCCGATTTTGCCGTCTGCACCGGGAAGATTATTGATGATCATGGCCTTGCCGATTTCCTTTTCGGTCAGGGTCATCAAAAGACGGGCTCCCGTATCGGTGCCGGAACCTGCCTTATAGGCCACAATCACGTTGACGTCCTTTTCGGGCGTCCAGGCCTGGGCAGAAAGCGGAATTGCCATGGCCACGGCCAATGCTAAGGCTAATTTTTTCATTTTTTAACTCTCCTTTGATGAGTCATCAATTCATTCTTCCGGGCCTGAAATGAGAAGCGTGCGATGAAGGTCCGGTATTCATAGCACGCCGCAAAAAGTTATTTATGTTTTTCCACCATGTCTTTTTCCACTCTGCCCATGAAGAGCGGCGAGAAGATACCGAGCACGCACAGAGCAATCAGCATCCAGCAAAGCGGTGTGGCAAAAAGAATGGAAGGATCGCCGTCACTGAGCATAAGCGAACGGCGCAGACCGTTTTCACCGATCGGGCCCAAAATGAGACCCAAGACGATAGCTGCAGCGTTTAAGTCAAACTTACGAACCAGATAACCGATCACACCGAAGATGCACATAATGATGACTTCTACAATGTTATTGTTGATCGCGTAAGAACCGACTACACAGAGCACCACAATCGACGGAATCAGGATGCTGTCAGAAAGGCGCGCAATGTTGGCAAAAATCTTGCAGCCCCAAAGACCGATCGCAAGCATGGCAAACTGCACAAGCACAAAGCCTGCAAAGAATGTATAGGTCATGTCGGCGTAAGTCGTAAAGAGTTCCGGCCCCGGTTGCAAGCCGTGAATAATGAGACCGCCCATCAAAACGGCCGTCACCGATTCACCCGGAATACCCAAAGTAAGCGTCGGAATGAGCGAGCCGCCCGTCACGGCATTGTTGGCAGCTTCGGAGCCCGCCACGCCTTCAATGGAACCCGTGCCGAACTCTTCTTTGTGTTTGGAAAAGCGCCGGGCTTCGTTGTAGCCCATAAAGCAAGCGATGGTGGCGCCGGCTCCCGGCAAAATACCCAGAATGTTGCCGATAATCCACGAACGGGTAATAGTTGGCATGATGCGTTTGACTTCACCCTTGGTAAGAGTGAGCTTATCTTTAATCTTGGCAGCCTTTGCGCGTTCCACAATCTTCTTTTCAGCCAGAATCAAAACCTGGGACATAGAAAAAAGACCGATCAAGGCGCAGGTCACATTGACACCGTTATAGAGGGTGCTCACGCCGAACATATAGCGCTCGACCCCTTCCATCGGGTCCATGCCGATAGTAGAAATGAGCAGCCCTAAAATACCGGACATCAGACCTTTAAGAATAGAGCGGCTCGAAACACCGGCAATGATAGTCAGACCGAAAATGGAGAGCCAGAAGTATTCCGGGCTCTTAAACTGCATCGTCAGTTCTGCCAACAGGGGCGAGAAGAAGTAAAGCGAAATGCAACTTAATAAACCGCCGCAGAATGAGGCAAAGCAGGCCACCGTCAGGGCTTTGGCTGCCTGACCTTTAAGCGTGAGCTTATAGCCTTCAATAGCGGTCGCTGCAGAAGCGGGGGTACCCGGCGTATGAATCAGAATTGCACTGATGGAGCCCCCGAAAATAGCCCCGCAGTAGATGCCGCCCAACACGATTAAACCCGTGGCCGGATCCATGCCGAATGTCACAGGCAATAAAAGTGCAACGCCCATGGCGGCCGAAAGCCCCGGCAAGCAACCGATCGTAATACCGAGAGCCGTTGAGGCGATCATCGCCAAAAGATTCATCGGAGAGCAGGCGCTGATAAAACCTGCACCCATCATGGATAAAGTCTCTAACATGTCCTGCTCCTTTTATCCGAAGAGAATGCCCGTCGGAAGCGGGACTTTGAGGAAATAAGAGAAAACCACGGCCACCATGATGATCATGACGACAATGGTCATCAGGTTGTAGCGAACCGGGACTTTGAGGAAAAGGAGTGAACCTGCCAGGTACAAGACCGTTGCAATGTAGTATCCGCAAAAATACATCAACACCAGATAGACGATGATTGAAAGGAATACTCCGAAAAATTGCTTGAACAGAAAACCGTTAAAGACAATCGGATAATCGTTTTCAATCCGGTGATCCTGACGGTACTTGAGGAATGTTCTGATCAGGTAAAGCGTGTTGACAAAAATAAGGGCGGTAATCAAAACCATCGGATAGACTTGAGCCGCCTCAGGCAGGTTTAACGTCATGATTAAAAATGCAATGGCAATTGCATAGATAATGCAAACGACCGGTACGTCAGATTTTTTCATGATGACAAGAAAGAGTTGACAGGATTAAACATCGTATTCGCACATAGCCAATTTCGATATATGACATGAATATGACACGAATATGACATTTGGGGCCCATTTTAGAGCAGTTTCGTGATGGATAACAGATAGATAACCCTAAAAGAAAGCGTAAAACATCCTCAATCACAGCTTCTTTGCCAAGAAAAATGTGAGTGAATGTTAAATCTTGTTACCGTCGCTACCAAAGAAAGAAGCTATAGAGACGCGTGATATCCCGTTTTTCAGGCCATTGAGCAGATTTATTTGATTTATAAAATAAAGTTATCAATATCTATGTTTATAGATTATTGGACTAGATATCAGATTTTCAGCAAGATTAACTTAACGATTGGTTTTAAAGCGAGTCTTTGCTATGAAAACAACAGTCTTAGTCCTATCCGCTTTGGCGGCGCTGTCCACCTCTGCCTTTGCCGAGCAAGCTCAGCCTACGGCTATTGAAATGGTCTCGATCAAAGGCGGGGAGTACATGATGGGCAGTCCCGATCAGGAATTTGAACGTCAAAAAGATGAAGTGCAACATAAAGTTAAAGTCAATGACTTCATGATTGCCCGCTACGAAGTCAGTCAAGCACTTTACCGTGACGTCATGGGCTCCAATCCTTCAGCGCATTCAGGAAATAATTGCCCGTTGAAAATATTTCCTGGTTTGATGCCGTTCGCTTCTGCAATGCCTTAAGTAAACGCGAAGGCCTCACTGAAGCCTACACAATCAACGAAAAAGACGGCCAGGTGGAAGTCAGTTGGAACCGCGCTGCCAACGGCTATCGACTGCCCACTGAAGCAGAGTGGGAGTACGCTGCACGAGCCGGAACGGCAACGCCCTTTAACACAGGGGAAAACATTTCTGCCCAACAGGCAAACTACTACGGTACCTACCCTTATAAAGACGGTCACTCGCAACTGTACCGCTCCGATACCGTTCCTGTAACGAGTTTTAAAGGCAACGCCTGGGGACTTTTTAATATGCACGGCAATGTCTGGGAGTGGTGTTGGGATCGATACGGGCGCTACAGCGCTCAGACTCTTGCGGATAATCCGACCGGAGCCGAAAACGGGCGCTTTCGCGTCAATCGCGGGGGCGGTTTCAATGATTTCGGCAAACACTTAAAAAGTGCTTATCGCGCTGCTCACAATTCGGATAACAAAACATTTAATATCGGCATGCGCTTAGCTCGCAATGCTCAATAATGAAGGAAAGACCATGAAAGCTACTCGTCGTCAATTTCTCAATATCGCTGCGGGTTTGAGTTTGTCTTGCGCCGCTGCTCCTTTGTTGGCACAGACCGCTGCATCAGGCAAAAAACTCATCGTTTATTTTTCCTGGTCGGGTAACACCCAATACGTGGCTAATCTGATTAAAGAGAAAACCGGAGCCGATATCGTTGAACTTGAACTCGTCAAACCTTATTCGAGTAACTACAGTCAGTGTCTTGATGAAGCCAAACGCGACCAACGGGCCGACGCCAGACCCGAACTTCGCACTAAAATTGACAACATTGCCGAGTACGACACTATTTTTATAGGTTATCCGAACTGGTGGACCTCGATTCCGATGCCGATTGCCACCTTTTTGGAAAGTTATGACCTCTCGGGCAAAACCCTTGCGCCGTTTTGCAGTCACGGAGGGGGGCGCCTCGGGCAAAGTGTCACGGCAATCAGTAAACTCGCTCCGGCTTCAACCGTCACCGAAGGCCTCTCGGTACATTATCGGGGCGGATCTTCGTTACCGAACGATATCGATAAATGGCTCGCAGCCAATAAACTTTTATAGGAATTAACCATCATGTCAGGCAACGGGATGAATTGGGTAAAAACGGGGAGTTTTCTATTGCTTCTCTTTGTCCTTTTCATCCTTTGCCTGGGTGCTCGGGTCACCGGAATCATTGAGCACGAAATCTTGGGCCTGCTGCTCTCTGTCGGTCTTCTCTTACACGCCATCCGACACGGCTCGTGGTTTTTTAACTTCGGTCAGGGTCAATGGGGGCTGAGACGGTTGCTATCCACTGCAGTCAATTGGCTCTTGGCCGCAGGCTTTATCTTTTTGCTCGTGACCGGGATTGCGCTCTCTCCCGATCTCTTCAGTTTTTTAGGCATTGAGTCCGGAATGCTCACGCGCCAGCTCCATTCGGGCGTGGCTTTCTGGCTATTAGTGCTGATGTCCGTTCATCTCGGATTACATGGGAAGATGCTCGCCAAAAAAATGGGAAATCTTCTCGGTCGCCAATGGCTTTTACCGCTGTCGATTTTTACTTTACTGCTAGGCGCCATCGGCTTTATTGACCGTATGCTTTTTGAAAAGCTCTTTTTGGGGTTTTCGTTCGACTTTTGGGATCCGGCCCGTCCTATCTCGCTTTATTTTATCTTCTATGCTGCAGTCGCTTTAGCGTTAACCGTCGTGGTTGACGTCTGCATTGCTTCACTTGAACCAAAAGATGCGCTTGTGCCTAAAAGTGCGAAGCATCACTGAAATCATTAATCCTGTTTTTCTTCGGAGCTTAAAACCAACCGACGGTTTTCCTCAATGATTTTCTTTCTCAGCGATTCGAGAAACACTTCAGTCACCAATCTTTTTGCACGTACCCGAGGCCAGGCAATCACACAACCGACCTGGAAAGCCGGCTCCAACGGCAAAAACATCAGCTCATCATCTTCACCGATAATTCCGTCCAAACATAAAGCGTGCTGTCCGCCCATCCTCACAATGCGCGATACGTTATAGAGCAGGTTGTACCGACCGATGATATTGAGTTCAGCAAAGGGATGACCCAACCATCCGGCAAAACGGTTCTCAAACGGTTGACGTGAAAAGAATAGGGGAATATCCTTGAGATCCTCTGCGTGGATTCTTGTTCTCCCTTTAAAGCAACCGTCTCGTCGGGTTAGCACTCCCCATTGATTCAATCGAGGAATTTCCAAATACTCAAAACCATCCAAATCCGAAGGCAACATCATTAATCCGAAGTCAGCCAGGCCCGTGCGAAGACGATCGGCCGTATCTTGAGAGTTGGCACTGATAAAGCGATACTGCACGGATGGATGAATCGTTAAAAACTCATGAATCACTTCAGCCACGATATCAAAAGACGGGGTCTCGGCTGCGCAGATTACAAGTTCACCCATGAGTTCACTTTTACTCATCGCTTCTTTTTTTGTCCGATCGAGCAGCGCCAGGATCGACTCAGCTTGACGCAAAAGGTATAGGCCTTTTTCCGTTAAAGTCACTCGGCGAGTGCTGCGGTCAAACAAAACCTGCCCAAGCTCTTCTTCAAGTTCAGCAATTTGGCGCGATAGAGTCGGTTGCGTAACAAAAAGACGTTCAGCCGCCAAAGTGAAACTTTTTTGATGTGCAATTTCAACAAAGTAGCGCAGTGTGCGAATTTCCATAGCTTTATTTATAGAAAATCATTATCAAATCTGTGATTAATAAATCATTGGTATTTATTCTAATCCACTTCTAAAATGGGTACAAAGGAAAGACTTCTTAGGAGAGACTATGTTATTGAATCGTATGATTTTTACAACCTTTTAGCCTTGGTATTTTTATCACCTTTGTCCGACGTCTCCGCCGCAAACAACTTGGAAACATCTCAAGGTGCAATCAACATCAAGCATTTGATTGAATCACAGATTGTGGCCGGTGAGAGCAAAGTACAGATTGCCGAAATCGATGTGGATCCGAGTCGTATTGAAGAATTCCGAAACCTTGTCTGGACAGTCGGCGAAATCAGCACACAAACCGAACCGGGCGTTTTGTTGCTCTTTGGCGCAAGCAGCAAGGAAAATCCCGCGCGATTTGTCGTGGTAGAAGTTTACAAGGATCAAAAGGCGTACCAATCAGAATAACCTGCAGTCAAATGGATAATCAGGAGTTTGGTAGAGATTGGCGGGGGCACTTGGAATCGAACCAAGATACCTCGGTTCAGAGCCGAGTACACTAACCATTGTGCTATGCCCCTACCGGAGATCTAACGAACGTTAGGGCGAGAATTTTATCAGGTTACAAACCATTTTTGTGCATGCGAACGAAGTTTTTTTTCTCAAAGTTTTAAACGCATGCGAATATGCGGAATCCCGTCTTCGAGAAATTCTTCGGATTCAGCGACAAATCCCAAAGACTCATACATCTTTCTGACATAAGTCTGCGCTTCAATTACGATTTCTTTAGCCTGAAGTTTTTCCTGAGCTATGCGGATCCCTTGCGCCACGATCTTGGTGCCAAGACCACAGCGGCGCTTAACGGCAATCACGCGTCCCAGAGAGACTTCCTGACGAGCGACTCCTGCAGGAATCAGCCTCAAGTAGGCCTGGATACCCTCATCGTCCTCGAACCACAGATGATAAGCCTGAGAATCGATATCATCGACTTCCTGATAGGCGCATTTCTGTTCAACCACAAAAACGGCCACCCGTAATTTGTAGATCTCAAAGAGCTCACGGGTGGTCAGTTCAGAAAAATGCTTGGCAAAAAATTGCATTTGAAAATACCGTTAACGAACCTGATCAGCAGCATGAAGTCCCAAATGATACGCTTGCTCCAGGGCACCTGTTTCTTCAATACTTCTAACCGCCAAGCCGGTCGCCAAGGCATGACCGCCATCGCGCCAATGCAAAAAGCGAAGGAAGCAGTCAAACTGAATCACGATGCCGTTCATGCTCCAGGGAGCCGGGCCCCCGCAGTTAGCGAGCAAAATCGCAGCCTTCGATTGCTTCATCAACTCTTCTCGTTTTGAATTGAAGTGATCGAGCACGGCTTTAAGTTGTGCGGTCATCCCGTAGTAATAAAGGGGAGTGGAGAAAACGACAACTTGAGACTCAAGGATGCTTGCCAAAATCTTTTGCATATCCCCGGTATCGGCCTCAACGCCTGCCTCGATCTTATCAAAATAAGCCTTGGTACACGGTTCGATATCCATTTCGGCAACGTTAAAACGCACGACTTCGTGACCGGCCTCCAAGGCACCTTTTGTAAAGGCACGAACCATTTTGTCATTGTTGCCGTCAACAAAGGGGCTACCCATTAACACGGTTATTTTCATGATGACCTCCTGAATTGAACAGCTCTATTATGACTCTGTTGAATACTAAATTCTTCTCGTATTGCCTTTCAAAGACAAATAGGCAGAAATTGGATTGAATTCAAACATTTTTTAAGAGCAGGCTGCGTAATAATTTTTCAATAAATATCAATATGAGAAGGAGAAGGTACCATGCCCGTGATTACTGTTGAAGCCATGCCCATGACAACCGATGCCAAACGAGAACTCGTCGCAACTTTAACGCACGACGCTTCCCGCATCATGCAGGTTCCTGAAACCTCAATCTATGTCTTTATTCGAGAAAATCCTTTTGACGACATCGGTGTAGCAGGAAAACTTTTAAGCGACATTAAAAAAGAGAACGCTTCAAAAAAATAGGAGAAAACCATGAGTGGTATTTCTAAAAGAAACTTTTTGAAAGCGGCCGCCGCTGTTGGAGGCGTGGGGTGCTTAAATTCCGCTTTTGCCGCGGGCGCTCAAAAAGCCTTAGCCCAAGAACCGGCTACGGTCTACTACATTAAAGACTTGAGTGTAGAAAGCCTCATCAAAGCTTTTAATGCCGTTAAAGCGCCTCTGAACGGCAAAATTGCCGTCAAACTCCACACCGGAGAACCCAACGGTCCCAACATTCTGCCGAGAGCTTGGATTCAAAAGCTTCTGCCCCATGTCCCCAATTCAACTATTGTAGAGACCAATGTTTTGTACGGCAGTCCCAGACAAACGACCGAAGGGCATAGGCAGACACTTAAAACCAGCGGCTGGACCTTTGCTTCAGTAGATATTCTCGATGAAGACGGAGACGTCAATTGGCCGATTGACGGCGGCAAACACTTAAAAGAAGTCGCTGTGGGTGCGCACTTGGCTAACTATGACTCCATGCTCGTGCTCACCCATTTTAAGGGACACGCCATGGCAGGTTTCGGCGGTTCGCTTAAAAATATCGCGATCGGCTGCGCCTCCGGCCGCAACGGTAAGCGTCAGATTCATCGCAATTGGGATACGGGCAGTCAGTTCCTTGAGCGCATGGTTGAAGGCGGGAAAGCCGTCACCGATCATTTCAAGAACAAGATTGTGTACATTAATGTGCTTCGCCGCATGTCGGTTGATTGCGACTGCGCCGGTACCTCTGCAGCTGAACCTACTGCGCCTGACCTGGGCATTCTTGCTTCAACCGATATTCTCGCCATTGATCAAGCCAGCATCGACATGGTCTGGGCGCTCCCTGAAAAACAAAAGCACGATCTTGTCGAACGAATTGAGTCCCGCGAAGGCTTGCGTCAGTTAAGCTACATGGAAGAGCTGGGGATGGGCAAGAGAGCCTACAGACTCGTTAAGCTCTAAATAGTTTTCGTGATTTTCACTAGCGGCAAAGCGCTTTGAGACTTTGCCGCCTGAGTTGTCCTCAAATATTAAATCAGTGGTGTCCCTTGTCCTCATGGTTAACAATTTTGATTGCTATTTGCGTCAATGTTGCTAAAATTGAATTTAGATTCGTATTACATTTGTATTACAGAGATCGATATGGCTACTGCAATAATATCTTTTCGAATTCCCACCGAAATTAAAAATTCTGTGAAGCCGATTCTTGAGGCTAATGGAATGAGCGTTTCTGAACTCTGTCAGAGTGTTTTGGAATATGTCGCTGAAACGGGAAATATTCCTGTTAAAAAAGAGTTACTGAGTGAAGAGGACAGAGAATTGGTCAAGCTTGCTCGAGAGCGTCTGTCAGAGATTGGCTCGATTCCTGTCAAACTTGAGGATCTCTGATGACTTATTTGCTTGAATTTAAACCAACTGCACTTAAGGAATGGAGCAAGTTGGACAATTCTGTTAAATCAGCTTTCAAGAAAAAATTGAAAGAGATTTTGGAGAATCCCAAAATTGAGTCGAATCGATTGTCTGGTTTACCGAACTGTTACAAAATTAAATTGCGTTCTGCTGGTTATCGGTTAGTCTATCAGGTCAATGATGATCGGATCGTAGTTTTGATATTAGCAATAGGAAAAAGAGAGCGTTCGGAAGCTTATGAAAAAGCAATGCAACGCTTGTAATATAGACAGAAAAACATCTGATAAACATTAAATCAGATAGCTTTTTCCTTTGGAATCAGTATATTACATCACTCGTATCCAAACCGAACTTTAAAAATGCAGCTAAATTCTGTTCGTCTCCGGTAAGGAAATTACGGACAGAAAAATGGCGGTTTTCTCTGTCGAGATTTTTGAAGTTTGTGAGGTTAAATCTTTTGAGGTATGAAAAATTAGATGTGTGGATTAATCGCCCGGATTTTCGAGTTCAGAAGCAATCTCTACCTAAAATGCAGCGACAAATGATGCTAAATTTTGATTGAGATGATCGGGAGGACCTACTTTTAAAGGGATCTTAGGGAAACCATATGTTTATCGAGAAGAGGCTCCCCAAACTACCCTACGCATATTTTTAATTTGGTCAGCACAGATATTAAATAGAGACAGTTTTCAAAAAAAACTCTTAACTGTCCGAAATCGAACGAATATGTTCAGATAGGCCCGAGTAAGTCAGATCCAACCAAGGTTTGATGTGGGAGTCCAAAAACTTCAGTGACAACTGATGCATTTGATTAACTATCATTTCAAAGCCTTTTGAAGGCGTCACAATCCACTGAGTTCGCTCAATATTAACAGTGGGAATAGGCAAAACCTGTATCTCTCGCGTCCAATGTCTTCCTTGCCAAATCCCTAAAGCCGGCATCAATGCCCAACCCAACCCTTGAGCAACGAGCCCGACCATCGTAAAACTCGATTCGACCCCGATAGATTCCGTCTGTTCAATATTGAGTTTTCTGAAAATTCTCTCGCTTTGTACCCGGTCGGTGCTGTCAACGTTATATCGGATATAGGCTAAACGTTGCGCTAAGTTTCTTAACTCTTTGAGTTGAGTCACCGGTTTTTCATTTTTCGGCAAAACCAAAAGATAGCGCTCAGACCATAAGGCTCGCCTGAAAAAACTTTGCTCATTATCGAATGACTCGGGAGAAATGAGGATATCGAGTTGCCGACTTTCCAGCTTCTCTTTCAATGTCTGAGTCATGGCGGTTTGTACGGAAAAGTTTTTGACTGTATTGAAAAGAGAGCCGCAAAGTAGGGGAGAGAGACTGTGACTGATTGATTCAGAAAAACCGATTTTCAAATGAATATTTTCAAGATTACTTGTGCGAAGAGTATCGGTGAGGCGATAGGCATTTCTCAAGAGTATTTCGCCATCATTGAGAAGCATTCGTCCGGCTAGGGTCAGTTCCAAGGGGCGAACCTTTCGATTAAAGAGTTGTACGCCCAGCTGTTTTTCGAGGTTCGTGATAATTTGCGAAACCGCCGAGACAGTCAAACCAAAGTGCTCGGCGGTCTTTTTCATGCTTTTTCGAGAACTGAAGACCAGAAAAACTTTTAAGCCGTCCAGATCAATCAAGTGAGAACTAATACTCATATTAAAAATTTTAAAGTCTAATTTAAGAATTATTAAAGTCAGTATACAGATCATTATCCGTTCAACACAATAGACATACCTGTTTAAAAAGGAACTCAACCATGAAAACCCGAATTGAACGAGATTGTTTAGGCGAAATGGAGATTGATGACGCCTCCTATTTCGGTATTCAAACACACCGCATGATGAAGGTCTCCGGCGCCGCAGGCTATCCTGTTATCGCTTATCCCGACCTGCATCGGGCACTCTTTCAAATCAAAAAAGCCTGTGCTAAGGCTAATGCTGAGGTAGGAGCGCTTGATGCACAGGTAGCTCAAGCCATTGTCAGCGCCTGCGATAAGCTACTTGAAGGCGGCTACGAAAAGGAATT
The DNA here is from genome assembly GCF_016901835.1 of Parasutterella secunda. Lineage (GTDB taxonomy): Bacteria > Pseudomonadota > Gammaproteobacteria > Burkholderiales > Burkholderiaceae_F > Aphodousia > Aphodousia faecavium. The sequence continues at coordinate 33,560 of NZ_JACJKX010000009.1, forward strand.
TCCGCTTGATATGTTGCAAGGCGGCGGATACACGTGCGTTAATATGAACGTCAATGAAGTGATCGGAAACCTCGCAAACGAAATTCTCACCGGCCACAAAGGCAGCGACCAAGTGCATCCGAATACTCACGTCAATATGGCGCAGTCGACCAATGACACCATCCCTTCGGCCACTCATTTGGCTATTGCTCCGAGGCTTGATGTAATCATTGAAAGACTTCAGGCTCTGCATTCAAGTTTTGAAAAGAAAGCCGATGAATTTAAGGACGTGGTTAAAGTGGGCCGCACCTGCTGGCAGGATGCTCTGCCTTTGACGCTCGGTCAGGAATTCGGCGGATACGCCTCCTTAATTGCAAGACTTATTAAAAAACTTCAGGCAGTCAGACCCGGTTGCTTTGAACTCGTGATGGGCGGCAGCGCGGTCGGCACCGGTTTAGGGGCTTCGAGCGGTTACATGCAGGCGTTCTATAAACATATCAGCTCAGATTTAGGTGAAAAAGTCAGCCCGCAGGCCAATATTTTTGACGGTTTTCAAAACCCTGACTTTTTTGTCACAGTCTCGGGATTGATTAAAGAAGTGGCGACATCGCTATCTAAAATCAGCAAAGATCTTCGACTGATGAGCTCGGGCCCTCGCTCAGGTTTTATGGAAATCACGCTTCCCGCATTGAGTCCCGGAAGCTCCATTATGCCGGGCAAAATTAACCCCACCGTTCCGGAAATGGTCATTCAGATTGCCCACCAGGTAGTCGGAAACGATGTGGCGATTGCCATGGCCTACGATGAAGGGGAGCTCGACTTAAATGTTTGGGATGCGACCTTCTACAAGTGCCTTTTTGAAAACCTTCAGTTGGTCGGCGAAGAAATTTTGATTCTCAAGCGCGACTGTATTGACGGCATCACAGCCAACCGCGATCGCTGCCGGGATGAAGCCCAATCGAGTTTGGCCATATCCACGGTTGTCGCGGCGACCCAAGGTTATCCGTTGGGTGTTAAGGTGGCCCACTATGCTAAAGAAAAAGGTTTGACTGTCAAAAAGGCCGTGCTGGAGATGGGACTCATGACCAAAGCCGAGGCCGATCATTTACTTGATCCGATGCTACTGGTTGATCCGGAAAAGATGGCACAAGCCATTGCCGAATGGAGAGCCGGAAAACATTGATTGTGTCGGAGATACGACTTTAAATCATCCCATATCTGAGAGCGGCACATGGCCGCTCTCAGTCTGCCAGACCTAATTTGTTCTTATTTTTTGTAATGGTTTGACTCCACCAATCCAAAATTTCCGGACTGACTTCGCCTCTTTTACTGCGCAATACCAAACGTTCGGCTTCAAGCGAGAATGGGGAAACGATAGTCTTGACCGCTGCCCGGAAAGCAGACTGTCCGACCAAAAGAAATTTCGGCAATATGGCCCAACCGACCCCTCGAGCGGCCAGTCCCAACGCCCATAGACCGCTATCGACTTCCCAGTGATCGGTGTTCACAATGCGGGGCGCCACAGAGTCGGGGTCACGCGCATAGACCACAATCTGACGGTACCGCCTTAAATCATCGACAGTGGGATTTTCCAGAGCTGCGAGCGGATGATTTTTAGCCACCACAATCGATAACGGGGAGTGACCGAGCACCCGTTCATCACTTTCAAGTGCCGGTTCTGAGGAGAAAACCAAAGCCAGATTCATGCCGGTTTTCGTAAAAAACCAACGTGCCTCCGATGCTGAAATGTTTTCCACCTGCAATCGTACTGATGGGAAACTCTTCGCAAAGAGTCTCAGCCAATCGATCATGACAGGGGCTTCAAGCGCCAAGTCAATCCCCATATATAGAGAGGGAGTTCGGGCATCGGACAAAGCCAGGGCACGATTTTGCAGACGATCGGCTTCAACCAGAACACGTCTGGCACTGATTAAAAGTTCCGCACCTTTTGCGGTCAGCACAGGCTTGGGTGTTCTTTCAAAAAGCTTATAACCGAGCTCGGCTTCAAAACCCGATATATGCATGGACACTACCGATTGAGCCCGGTGCAACAATCGGGCGCCAGCCGAAAATGAGCCCGTATCAGCCACGGCCACAAACGAGCGAATCTCATCAATTTTCATACTCATGACCACTTTTCCAATCTATCAATATATTGATAGATTCTAACTCGAATATTCAGATTTTTGATGAAATAATACCTCTCAAGATAAACTCCGTTTCAAGTGTATATGGCTCTCGACTCTTTAAAACGCAAACCGGCCGGTGTCTCCAGTGCCGTTGAGCACGACTTATCCGCTCTTCACACTCATCAAGATGACATTCCCTTCAGTGACAAAACCCATGCGGCTAACCGCTCCGCTTCTCAAGCAGTCTCAAAGCGCGAACTTTGGGCTGCCCGTATCGGTTTTTTCACAGGAGGCTTTACCGTTGCGTCCTGGGCTCCTTTAATTCCGTTTGTTCAATCCCACCTGGCACTCGAACCTTTTGTATTGGGGATTCTGCTCTTAGGCTTGGGAGTGGGCTCTTTTGTCGGCATGCCGTTAGCCGGAACCCTGACACAAAAAATCGGCGCTCGAAATGCCATCGCAGCCTCAGGACTCCTTTCCTGCCTACTTCTGGTCCTATTGGCCCTCATGCCGGGGTTTTACTTTGAATGTGCAGCGCTTTTACTTTACGGTGTAAGCCTGGGCTGCCTGGAAGTGAGCGTCAACATTTACGGCACCTATCTGGAAAATCGCAACAAGGCCCGATTAATGAGCGGCTTACATGCGGCTTACTCAATAGGGGAAGTGGCCTCGGCCGCTGCGTTAACGGCACTTTTTGTGAGCGGTGCCACGCCCTTGGGTGCCGTCACCACGTTAATGCTGATCCTGGGTATTGCACTCATTACGATCCTTCGCCGGATTAAAAATCACAAAATTGACACCCCTAAAAAGGAAAAGAAACAAAAGAGCGCCTTATCTTTAAAAGGTCCGGTCGGCATTTTGGCCATTATCTGCGCAGTCATTTTCCTGACCGAAGGCGCCATGCTTGACTGGAGCGCCATTTACCTTCGGGATAACGCAGGTGTTCCCCAAGAAGCGAGCGCTTTCGGCTATACATTGTTTGTCATCGCCATGGCGATTTCGCGACTGATCGGCGATCGTCTCACGACCCGACTCGGTGCTCTTAATATGCTTTTGATCGGTACGACGATCATGTTGGCAACGCTCTTGACCTTAGTTTTCATTCCCCATGCCGTGACAGCTTTTGCCGCGCTTTTTGTCATGGGACTGGGCATTGCCAATCTGGCTCCGATTTTGATTTCTGCAGCCTCAAGAAGCACGACTATGGATAGTGTGAAAGCCATTACGACTGTCACCACGGTCGGCTACGGTGGGCTCCTTGCCGGTCCTGCTTTGATCGGTGCCATCTCATCGGCCATTTCTTTGCAAGGTGCGTTTCTCTTTATTTGTGCCCTGTTAGTAACGGGATTGGTACTGATTTCGCGCCATCGAACGGTTTTTAATTAACGAACACATGGCTCTCTTTCTGATGATCGGGAGCCATTTTTCGATACCTCTCTGATTCAGTTAACATTTCTAAACAACTTCAACAAAAAATAGCCTTTTGGTCAGCTTTTTAACTTGGTACTAACCCTAATATTTTTTATACTAAAGGCAATGGAATGATCCAATTCCCCCTCATATGCCCCCAAAGTCAAGCGAAGCTTTGTCGGGGCATTTTTTTTGAGCCTTCATAGTCTTCTGTTGGAGCTGAATTTTCAAAATTTTCCCCAAAAATTAAACGACCGCCTCCTGCCGGAAACGCGGTCCCATTAAGAAAAAACAGACAAATTCAATCCCGTACTGACAGACCGAAGCGTCGAGCAGCCTCAGGATAGCCGGAAGCTTTAGTCATGGAGGGCGTTCCGCAGCCGGCGCCCAGGATCATGCCTTCGTCCCTGAAGTTCAGATAGCGCACCAACGTTAGATAGTGCGCTTTAAGCGCATCAAAGGTCCAATCAGCGCTATTCCATTCTGCTGCAATCAGTGCCGAGCGCATATGCTTGGCGTGCAACGAGGAATTAAACGCACAAAAGCGGTCAATTACGATTTTGAGTTGTGAAGAGAAGCCGTAGTAATAAAGTGGAGTGACAAAAACCAGCATATCCGACTTCAAAATGTCTGCTTTGAGTTTTTTCATGCCGTCTTTTTGTGCACAAGGTCCTTTGTATCCGCAACGAATGCAACCGAGACACGGATGAATATTGGCATGGGTCACGTCAACAAGACGCACGTCGTGTCCGGCTTCGCTCGCTCCGTCCGCAAAAGATTCGGCGAGTATCGCAGACGAGCCGTGGATATTCGGACTGCCTTTTAACATCAAGATTCTCATCGTCGCACCTCAAGCGAATTAAATATCGAGCGACCGGACCCACTGCGCCGCCGCACGACTTGAAGTTAAAAGCTTGACGCTTTCAACATGGAGTTGGGGGTAGCGGGACTTAAGGTCTTTAAATGCCTCCGAAGAATCGCTGCCACCGGAAGTACAGAAAGCTATGACACGTTTTCCGTCCGTTTGAATACTGTCAAGGAATGTATCCACCGGACGGGGCGCCACGCCCCACCAAATCGGAAAACCGACGATCAACACGTCATAGTCGGTCAGGTCAGCCGTCTTAAAGGCCAGAGCCGGGCGACAGTCAGGATCCTTCATCTCTAAAGAGCTTCTGCTTTGAGGATTGGTCCAATTTAAATCAGCCGAGCTATAAGCTTGAGCAGGTTTGATTTCAAACAGATCCGCCCGACAAGCGTCCGCCACCGCACGAGCGGCTTTAGCCGTCGTGCCGGTCGCGGAAAAATAAGCAACCAAAATCTTGCTCATCAGAGGCTTTCCTTTAAAACCTTAACGATTTCGCCATGATCGAGCACCTTGTAGCCGCCTTTGAGAATCAATGTAGCGCCCGCAATGCCTTCAATCATGTCTTCAGTTGCACCCAATTCCGAGATGCTCATCGCCAGACCCAATTCACGCATCCAGCTTTCCATAGCTTTCAAACCTTCTTCGGCCACTGCCTCATCGGTCTTACCGTCAGCGCTGACACCCCAGACGTTGATGGCAAAGCGCTTGAATTTAGCCAAACCGTAAGGCAGGATGTGACGATAGTAAGGCAGTGACACGGCAGCAAGCGTCATGCCGTGCGTAGCATTAGTATGGGCACCAACGGCCTGACCCAACATGTGAACCATCCAGTCCGTGCTCTTACCCTTGGCAATCAAAGTATTCAATGCCCACGTGGCCGTCCACATAATGTTGCTGCGGGCTTCATAGTTTTGGGAATCCTTATTGGCAATACGGCTTGAATGCACAACAGACTTCATTAAAGCTTCGGCAATGTAGTCGCTTGTATTGTCATCGGTGCCCGAAAAATATTGCTCACAGATGTGGTTGAAAATATCGTAGATACCGGCCACCATCTGGTAGTGGGGCAGGGTGAGCGTGTAGCGGGGATTGAGGATAGAGAAGCGAGGCATGATTTTTTCATCAGAAAAAACATGACCGACTTTCATCTTCTTTTCGGTATTGGTAATCACCGAGCCCGCATTCATTTCTGAGCCCGTGCCTACCATCGTCAATACGCAACCCACTGGAATCGTTTCACAATCAGGCTCTTCAAAACGAACGAAATATTTTTCCCAAGGATCGTCAGAGCAATTGACAGAAACCGAGACGGCCTTCGCGTAGTCGCAAACAGAACCTCCGCCCACGGCGAGCAGTAAATCAGCCTTATGAGCACGGGCAATTTCAATGCCTTCATAAAGTTTAGCCAACGTCGGATTGGGCATTACGCCTGCAATTTCTGCAACATTTTTACCCTTAGCCTTCAGGATTTCGATCACTTCATCGTAAATGCCGTTTTTCTTAATCGAGCCGCCGCCGTAAACCAAAACCACATTCTGACCATACTTTGGCAATTCAGTATTCAGATATTGAAGAGATTGATCACCGAAATAAAGCTTGGTGGGATTGCAGTAAGAAAAGTTTCCTAACATTGATTCTCTCCTAAAAAAACAAACTCAATGACACTAAGAGACGCTGATTACTATAGTGCAAACTGCCAAATCAACTGTGACTGTTTCTCTAAATTGTTTGCACAAAAAAGGCATTTTTCCGGGAATAATTTTTAAGTTATAGATGCTCAAAGAGAGAATTCATCAATAATTCGGTGCACTTATGGAAGAATGATTTCAGCTCTTAGGAGAAAATAAACTTGAAAACGATCTCAATAGGAGAATTCTGATGTTCAAACACATTCTCCCTATCGCTTTAGCAATGTCTTTAGCAGGAGAAACCATGGCTGCAACAATTGAAATGGTTGTAGACGATAAAGTCTATAACGTTGAATTAGCCGATCACGCTGCGGCTCAAGATTTAATGAGCCGGCTGCCGATGACGCTCACCTTTGAAAACTTCGGACAAACCGAACGTATTGCTTATTTAGAAAATGCACTCAAGCTCGGCAATGCGCCGACTTCAACGACACCCGTCGTCGGTGATTTTGCCTACTACATTCCCTGGGGCAACGTTTGCGTATTCATTAAAGACTTCCGTCATTCTTCTGATTTAGTGCCGATGGGGAAGATGTCCGAAGAGGCCACCGAAGCCGTTCGTAAAAGCGAGGATCGGCCGGTGACTTTCAGAGCGATCCAAAAGTAACTCTATAAATATAGAGGTCAAGAGCTATGAAAAGAAGAACTTTCATTAAACAAACGGCCGGATTGGTTGCGGCAGCAGGACTGCCGGGACTGTCGTTAGCCCAGACGAAATTCACTGTTGATCCTATCGGTCTTACCCATAGGGTAACGGACGCCAAAGCGCCTGTCGTATTTTTTATTCCGGAAGTTTCTCAGTCAGCCATCGTTAAGGTCTACGATGCACTCAAACAATCCCTAAAGGGTAAAGTTGGTCTGAAAATGACCTTTGAAACACCGGGTGGACCGCATTTGGATCCTCAGCTTGTCAAAGCTTTAGCTCAACATACCCAGGCAACACTTATTGACAACAATTGCTTCTCGCCCAGAGACACAACGGAAAAACACCTGGCGGTTGCTAAAGAAAACGGCTTTGACGCATCCATCGCTCCGATTGACATTTTGGACGCTGACGGCCATATGGATCTACCGGTCTCCAAGGGCTACCACCTGAAGTTTTTGCGTACAGGCAGCCACTTTGCCAATTACGACACATTAATTTCAGTGGTTCGTTTCAAGGCTCATTTCCTCGATTTCTACGGCGGCACACTCAAAAATCTCTCGATTTGTATGGGAACCGGGGTTGAAGGAAAGTGTCACATACATAGTGCCGGCGAAGTGATGGATCATTTTTCTTCCCGTGACGATCAAACAGCCTGTGAATCCATGTCTGATGCGGTGAAAGCCTCGATGGAAGCTAAGCCCGGTCGCTGGGTCTTCATTAATGTCATTGATGCCTTTGAACCGCAGGACGGTTGCCAAAGTGCACAAAATTTAGGCAATGTGGGTATTCTCGGAAGCTATGATCCCGTAGCTGTCGATCAGGCCGCCATTGACATTACGTTCGGCGCTGCACCCAATGCGGAAGTCAGAGCTCAGTGGGAAGAACATCATTCAACGATGCTCACAGCGATTGCTGAGCGTAACGGTATAGGAAAAACTCATTATCGACTGAGTGTTATTCAATAGGAGATAGGAGGTCGCGGATTTCCGGAATCTGCGACCTCTCTGCCTAACAAATTAAATTTCATCGCGTTGCGGTTCAGGCAAAAAGAACGCACCGATTGTGCAAAGAGCCGCAATCACTACCAACAACCACATCACGAGCGTAATACCGTAGGCGTCAGCCACCATACCAAGCAGGGGAGTGAAGATTCCGCCTAAACTGCTCGATAGTCCCAGCGTCACTCCGGAAGCAAGGCCGACATTTTTAGCCAAATAGGATTGTCCCAACACTACAAAAGCGGCATAGGTACCGTTCAGCGTAAAGGCGATCACCACAATGATCGGATACACCCACCAGACAGACGGTGCAAATAAGAGCATGGCAAAAGCCGGAGCCATCAGAATGTAACCGAATTTGCAGGCTCGAACCAAACCGATACGGTCAGTGATCCATCCGCCCAACACCGTCATGAAAATGCCGACAATGGAAAGAAACGACAAAAGGGTGCCGGCCATGCCTTCAGAGATTCCGAAGCGGTAAATACAAAAGAGGGGAAGGAAGGCCAAAATACTGGTGCTTGCCACACTTCTGAAAAGAATGGTGATTGCTAAACGGGAAAAACCATGCCAATCGTTTTTTGCACCTTCTCTGGCTTTTTGGATGGATGATCTTGTTTGAGTTTCAGCAGTCTGAACAAAACCGAGCATCTTGGGTACCGCCCAAAGCATCACCGCTGCCATCACAATACCAAATACGGCAAAAATCACTGTAGCCGGAGTTCCCCAGGCGGTTAAGGCCGCCGCAGCAATCAAGGGACCTACACCGAAACCGGCATTTCCGCCCACCGAGAATATTCCCATACCGGTCGCGCGGCGAGCACCGGAGGTGCGATTGACAATGCGGGCCGCCTCAGGATGAAAGATTGAACTGCCGACTCCCATGAACGTAATAGCCAGAAAAAGGAACCAATAGTTGGTCACTAAACCCGAAATACCTAATCCGATACCGCTCATGGCGATACCCAAAGCCATAAACCAGTGTTTGGAACTTTTATCGGCCCAATAACCAAAAGCCGGCTGAACAATTGAGGAGAGAAACGAGGAAGCAAACATGAGGCCTGCGACTTCTGTGTAAGTCAGGCCGTTGTGCAAAACGAAAAAGGGGAGGATTGCAGGCAGCGCTCCCGGAGCCAGATCAACGCATAAGTGTCCTAAAGACACCAAATAAACAAAAAACTTTTGCACAGGTAAGCCCCTGATATAAATGACTCAATATTGCTAGCTTAGCAAAAATCACAAAAGAGAATGCATGTTTTTAAATAATTTCATCACATTCTAATAGAATGCTTAAATTTTATTTGACTTTTAAGATCGTCATATGATACACTTCTATCAAAAGAAACAGGAAAAGAATAGTTTGAATCGGATGGATATGAAGAACAAATAATTTTCAGTCCGCTATGCGTACAATTGAACGGTATCTTGAACTGAATCTGCCTGACTGCCATTTTGTATGTCTAATATTAATAAGAGCCTTTTAACTGAAAGTTTTCGAAACCTGTCAGTTTGCCTTTGTTTGTTGCCGTTAAGCGTCGGACTATCGTTTGCGCAGACTTCAGAACCTCAAGCGGAGCCGTCAGAGGATGTCATTGAAGTCACGGTTCAGAATGCACCATCAACGGTTTTCAATTTAATTAATACCAAAACGTACAAAAACTCTGAAGTTCGAGAACTTCTGGATTTGATTCTGACATTTCCAAGACCCGAAGTCGGAGAAATCCAAATGGCCGAACAATTAAATAGCTACGGAACAAAGGCTTTCAGTGAAAAGAATTATTCATTAGCCGCAAAACTTTTCACCCGTGCAGTAAAAGCCAATCCTTCGAGTACGGCCTTTTGGTGCAACCTGGCAACAGCCTCTATAAAGGCCGGAGATTTTCAGACAGCACAGTCTGCAGCTTTGCAAGCTCTGGTTTTACATCCGTACCATCGAGACACTTGGGACTTGATGAGACAGGCTTGCGAGGGTACAGGCAATGAAACTTGTCGGAAAAATGCAGAGCTGATATTTCAAGCGATGCAACCGGTAAGTTAATACTTGATTATTGACATAGGAAAAAGTTTCCTACATACAATTAAAATATCTCCTAATTCAACGCAACATAATAATAGTTATGTTGAATTAATGATTGGATTAGTCCAACTCTCTGACGGTTTTTGAAATGACTAACGTGCTGCGAGTATTTTTTTCAAAGCTTTGCTTTGGGCTTCTAATTGTTTCGGGGCCACACCCTGAAGTTGTTTAATTGTGTGCTCGTATTCTGTCAAAAAAAGCTCTTTGTACTGTTTAAAGTCGCCGGTTTCATAATAGTTCAGCAACGAGATTAAGTAGCCCTGCACAGCCCCTTCTCTTAAAAAAATGGGAGTAACTTTATGTGCAGCCATGATTGCTGTTTGAACCAATCTCGCTGTACGCTTGTTGCAGTCTTTAAAATACTGCAGATAAGCTAAATTGCAGTGAGCAAACACTGCCTGTTCAAACGGATCATTAATCGTTAAAGCCACATCCAGCAAACGTTGCAACTGTTCTTCCAATAAGTAGGGATTATCCAACGGCACATAGTCGGATCCGGATATTGTCACGTAATTTCGGCGAACTTGTCCCCTATCATGAGACTGCAAAAGCTTGTCAGATACTTTTGAATGTATTGTACAAACGTAGTGTTTAGTTAAAACGGATTCAATTTTTTCGTCGGACGACAATGTAACGTCAACAAAAGCATCCCTCAAATTGATCAGCATCATTGCGTCTTGCATCGTTTTACCGTTCTCGGTAAACCCGTATTTCAACAGTAACGTAGCACCTTTTTTCGAATACTGATTACCTTCAATCTTGCTGGAGACAAAAGCATAATAGATAGAACGTTCTTCAAACGTTTGATGATCTGAAACAAACTGTTCAAGTGAATACTGTTTTGACAATGCCCGCAAATATTGTTTCTCTTCAGAAGAGAAAATCGGACGATAGTCAAAATACTCGGGAGAAAATTCCATCATTCTTTCCTTAAAACGCTCCGCACACTATCGTAACTTGTTTGAATGTACTTTGTCTTGAGGTCTATTTCATTTTAATTTGAAATCAATTTTGCAGACTTCACTACAATAATGGGACATATCAAGATTGCTACTTTTGCGAGCGAAAATAACTCTGATAGGAACTTTTTGGGAAGGTTATGAAATGAGAATCCTGATCACCGGTTTTGATCCGTTTGGCGGAGAGAAGATTAATCCCGCCTGGGAAGCTGTCAATGCTCTACCCGAAAAAATTGACGACGTTGAGATCATCAAAGTTCAGTTGCCTACAGTTTTTAAAACCTCTACGTTAAAGCTTTTTGAGTCAATTAATCAGCTCAAACCTGACGCTGTCATTTGTGTCGGTCAGGCCGGCGGTCGCTACAACTTTAATGTTGAACGTGTTGCAATCAATATTGATGATGGCCGAATTCCCGATAACGAAGGCTATCAACCGATTGATGAAACTATCTTTGCAGACGGAGAAAATGCCTATTTTTCCAACCTTCCGATCAAGGCGATGGTTGAAGAAGTTAAAAAAGCCGGCATCCCCGCCTCCGTTTCCAATACAGCCGGGACCTACGTCTGCAATCACATTATGTATTCTCTTTTGTACTATATCCAGAAAAATCAATTACCTGTACGAGGAGGGTTTATCCATGTCCCCTATATTGCTCAACAGGTCATTGGCAAAAAGAACGTACCTTTCATGGAATTGACGACCATTACAAAAGGCCTTGAAGCAGCCATCCGTGCTATTAAAAATTACGAAGTTGATCTTAAAGTCTCCGGTGGCAAGGAGTGCTAAAGAGCAAAGACATTAAATCAACGGCCTTCAAACTTCGGAGGGTCGTTGAAAGGCGGATAGAGATTTTTCTAATTCAAAAGTGGGAAAAGACTGTTTTGAAAACTATCTAACCACGTTTTTCGGTTCTCTTATTTGCTCAGGCGAAAATGTCTTGTCTGAAAACATCTGCCCCTCCCCCTTGCTGAGATTAGCACTGCACACACAGTCTACCGAGGTTAGTATACCAAGATTGCGTTTTTCTCAAAGTGTGCGCCAAGCTTTAAATCGCCGTTCTTCTTCAGAAAAGACCAACGCTACTTGAATGAGTTTCTTACCATTAACATTTTCTCCATAGTGCCTTGATTTGATTTGATCAACTGCAATGGCAAGTAATCGGTCTACTTCAGAAGATTTCTGAGCATACTTAAACTCAAAGACCCAATGTCGGCTACCCACTTCGACTTCCATATCGCTACGTCCTAAAGCGTTGTGCACTTCCACTCTGGGTATCATCGCTGCACCAATCAAAAGTACTTGAAGGTAGGCTTTACAACTAGCCTCATCGGTGATTGGATAACGTTGATAATCAATGGCGTTGACCGCGTTATTAAATTGCTCGACAACTTCGTCAGTCGTTCCTTGAGCCATCACAGTTGAAAGAGGAGAAGTGCCTGGAATACGAAGACGTTTGCCGTTGAGCAATTCATCGGCATAGAGTTGAGCCATAGAGACTGCGACCTCTTCATTCGGATAACCTAAAACGGCATATTGATCCTCAGTAACTTCCTTAATCGTGTAGTAACCTGCTTGAGTTAACAGAACATCTAAACCAATTTCTTCGTACTGTCGTGCAGAACCTAACTCAGAAAGTCTCAACTCTTTATGTTCGCCGTAAGAAATGGGTCTGGCCAAAGCATGATTGACAAGATACTTCATGAGTACAGCAGGTTGACCACCACTCGAGTACCAGTAATTCTGAAAACCACGATCCGGGCGATTAAAGAAATTCAAAACCGACCAAGGACAATAGACGCGATGTTGTGCTTTTTCATCAAAACAAAACCCATTGTAATTTTGTTTGAGTTTGTTTAAAACGTCCTCTACTGATGTCTGCAAAGTTGACGATGCATTTAAGAGATAGTCGTGAAAATTCGTTTTAATTTCTTCTTCGGTGTACCCGAGCAATGAGCCATAGAGAGGATCTAAAGAAATATCTTGAAGATTGTTAAAAGCCGAAAAGATACTGGTATTGCTGAACTTAGTGATCCCCGTCATGAAGAAAAAACGTTGGCAACCTTCGTTAGATTTCAAAGTCAGAAAAAATTGACTCATAAGCGAACGCACGCCTGCAAATAATTCCGGTTGATCCAGGCACGCCGTAAGAGGCGCATCATATTCATCAACGAGAATCACCAATGAGCTTGGTTTAAGACCGGAGAGCCAGTTGGAAAGCTTAAGGATTAAGAAAGGTTCATTTTTCTCACACAGAAAACCTGCAGCAGAGAATTTCAAACGAAGCATTTCAGTAAAGTTCGTTGAAAATTGGGCCACACTGTTAAATTCTTTAAGTTCCGAAAAATCTAACCGGACTACTGGATAGGTTTTATCGTTCCAAAGCTTTTCAATAGCTAAGCTCTGGAAGTCTTTGAGACCACTTTTAAACAAGGACTCAAAGGTAGAGACTAATAACGACTTACCAAATCGTCTTGGTCGAGCTAAAAAAATCTTCCCTCTGGTTTGAGCTAAACGGTAGACCAAGCTGGTTTTGTCTACATAAATCTCGTTGTTTTCTCTCAGGGTGCTAAAACTTGATGTTCCAAGAGGAAGGGCTCTCATGACTAATCTCAACAAACAAAAGTTATCATCGCCTCAATTGTATCGTAGCTGATTTGAATTATGAACTAGCTTGATTATGAGGATTGAGATAACCTGACATCGAAATCCAATTTCGACTAAAGACAAAAATAACTAATGTTTAATGCCAACCAATTCAACGCAATGCAAATGTTTAATTTTTTTTTGACATTTGATATTTCTAGCAAATCTCAAAAATTAATTTTTCCACAATTTTGCCTTAATACAAGCATTTTTTACGAAAGAATTCTCATTTTTTTGAATTTTTTCAATACGTTGGGCCCGTTCACATTCCCAAGCGTCTACCGGATACATTTTGTCCCATGCCGTCATAAGTTTTCTTTGTTGATCACTTAACCGGAATCTCGGATAAGCTGCCGCCATATAAAGATGTGTTCTGGCAATCTGTCCTCGAGCTCTTTCGGGCGGCTCGGCACGTCTTCCTTCGATTTTCATTTCACACGTACCGAAACTACTCTTGGCGTGAGGCAGCATTTGGAAATTGTAATTTTGACGGGCTGCATTCACCGCCCCGATGGCCGGATAGAGGTTATACATATCCGCCTGCATAAAACGATAGTCAAGATTGGCTCGTTCTGCGCATCGCCGACCCTTATAAGCCTTCCCCTTATTGTTGATGCAAACCGGATCACCCTCTCGCCACTCTTTAAAGAAACGCCCGAAGTTTTCCGCTGCAACAACGTGTTCCCATTCGACTCTTGTTGCCCGCTTCTGATGCTTTTGTGCAATAAAGCCGGCAGGCAACGTTATATTTTTCTTTTCGTCAAATTCCGCTCCGCAATAAAGTGTGACACGATGATCGTAATAAACCTGACGCTCAAGCAACTGCTTGGCTTTGTTAAAGGAATCATTAACTGTATTGCCTTGGGAAAAACTTAGTGTCGGAATAAGCGCAAAGACAAATGCGGCTAGTTTTAAAGATGATTTCATTTCAAATATTTTAAACTTTTCAAATGGTTATACAATTCAACCCAAAGCAAAGAATCGTTGAGCGATCCGTGTTTATTACGATCGATCGGCCGTCCGAAGACGGCTGAGATTTTAGTCGTCATAGGTGGAAATAGCCGTAAACAGTACTTCCGTTCCTAACATGAAATCATCCAACTTCATCTTCTCCTTCCAATTGTGCGAACCGTCCTGATTGGCCACAAAAATCATCGTGATGGGAACACCCATATCGGCCATAACTGCAGAATCGTGTCCGGCGCCGCTCGGAATATCCATGACTTCAATGTCGGCTTTTTTGGCGGCAGCCTTTAAGTGTTCAAACAGTTCCGGATCCACATCGGCCGCTTTGCAAACAAGCGTACGGTCAAATTCAAATGTGACGCCCCTGTCAGCCCCCGTTGCATTAGCTTCAGCAACCAAAAGCTTATGGAAGCGATCAAGCGTATCCATGGATAGACTTCTCATGTCCACACTGAAGCTCACCTCTCCGGGGATAATTGCAATGGCTGCCGAAGGTGCAGTATTAAAGACGCCGACCGTGAATACCAGATCCTCACCTCTGACCAACCACTCCGCCCAGTGACGCTCCATCTTCATTAAGAGATCACTCATGGCCAACACCGCATCATGTCGATATTGTTTGTCCACCGCACCGGAGTGCGCCGTCACACCGATACAACGACACGTTTTGTGCCGCAGGTTACCGCGAATACCCGTCACGATACCGACGCGGGCTTTCTTTTGAGAGTCCAGGGTCGGTCCCTGCTCGATATGAAGTTCAGTGAAAGCTGCGATCTTAGAAAAATCGATAGCCGGATCCGTGCGGACCATATCCTCCGGATTAAAGCCTGCTTCACGCACGGCCTCAGCCAAGGTCTGATCTTTTGAACGATGTTTCAGAGCCAAGTCTTCTGCAGTCAATTGACCGGCCATAGCTAATGAGCCGACATAGGCTTTGCCGAACCAGGAACTTTCTTCCATACGGAAGACAACCATTGTCACGTCGCGTTGAGGCTCAAAACCGATCTTTCTCATCCACCACAGAGTGGTTATTGCGGCCACAACTCCTGCCAGACCGTCATAATGTCCGCCTTGCGGCACACTGTCGGCGTGCGATCCGGTCATATAGCAAGGAAGCGATCGATCTTTACCCGGCAGAGTTAAGAATAAATTGCCGCAACGATCAACCTTAATTTCCAGGTTGAGCTCTCGGGCTATATTTTTCAGGTATTCATGAGCCTGATTTTCAAGAGGCCCATAACCTTGGCGGGAAATGCCTCTGACGGGATCCTTGGAAAATTCACGGATATCGTTAAATACCTTCTCAGCAAAAGCGCGTGCACCTTCGCGCAAACGTTGTTCAGACATAGCGGCTCTCCGCAGAAAGAAAAAACACCTTCTATTGTCCACGCAAAAAAGATCAAATACAAGTACTCGACTGCGTTGACTTCTCTAGGTTCTTATTTCTTAGGAAAGACATCCTCTAATCTCAAAACAATATTAATTAAATATCAAATAACTGTTTAATTAATAGTTAATTAATATCTAGAATCTTTTTAATTTCTGAGAGATGCTCAATTTCAAAATCAGGTTTGATATCCGTCGTGTTTGGTTTGTGACTTGGGTTATACCAACAGGATTGAATCCCGGCGTTTTTAGCGCCCAATATGTCACTTGTGAGTGAATCGCCGACAATCAGAATACGTTCACGATCGACGGTCGGGATCGTCTCAAACACCTTGTCAAAAAACAAAACAGAAGGCTTTTCTGCGCCCAGTTTCTCTGAAAGGAAAACACCGTCAAGAAGATGAATCAAACCGGAACGCGTGAGTTTCCCGGTTTGAGCAACAATGGTGCCGTTAGACGCTGCGTATTGAGGAATAACCCCCTTGAGGGACTTCACCAATTCGTAACTGTTGTCACGGAAAACGACAGTCTCCCCCAGCCGCTTTTGATAAGCTTTGTCAAATGCGTCGCAATCAACCGAACGAATACCCACCTGACTGAAAAAAGTTTCAAAGCGCTTGACGAGTATCTCCTTTTTGCTCATCTCGCCTCTTTCCAAACGTTTCCAATAGTCTGCATTAATGGCGCTGTAGAGACAAAGCATCTCATCGGTGCACACACCTAAATCAAAGTCTTTAAATAATGAGCGGATGGAAATGTCCTCGGCTGCTAGAAAATCGAGCAACGTTCCGTCAACGTCCCAAAGCAGGATATCAAAGGGTTTGGTCATCGGTGGGAATCCTTTCCTGAAAGATACCGACTATTGTACTGAGCGTTGAGAAGATTTTGTCTCGGGAGGCTCACCAGGCTGCCTCCCGAAAATTTCAATGCCAAACGCGTTTTAAGAAATCCGCTAATAGGCGATAATGTTGAGCGGTTTCCGGTGCTTTCGGATTCAGATAATACTGAACGTGAGATTGAGCCTCGTAAACGATGAGTTCACTGGGCACATGATTGAGCAACAGGCGTGTATGCATTCTTACCGTGTTACTTAAGAAAAGATCACGCGTACCGGACAAAAGAAGCGTCGGAGGAAATGATTTCAGAGCAGAATCAGCAGCATAGACCGGAGAAATCAAGGGATCTTTCAAATTGTGTCCGTTGGCGTAAAGTCGAGCGGCCGTTTTAATCAGACGGTCATAACTTCCGAGGACATTATCCACGCCATCGTTGACCCAATAGCTGTCACCGATCTTATCCATATCCGCCCAGGGGCTGCCCGCAATCAGCGCAGCGGGCATCTGAACGCCTGCGGCATGTGCTTGAAGCGCCAAAACCAGCGTCATGGCGCCGCCCGTGGAGCTGCCGAACACAGCAATATTGTCCGCACCGTAAAGTTTGACCGCTTCCCGATAGGCCGCAAAAGCATCATCGATAGCGGCCGGGAACGGAAATTCAGGCGCCATACGGTAGTCAACGCAGATCACCTTATAACCGTTTTGTGCTGCCATCGGAATGGCTTCGCCGATACAGGACACGCCGTGCCCTAATATATATCCGCCACCGTGAATATAGAAAATGACTTTGTTTTGAGCTTCCTTGGCAATTGTTTTAGGTGTGAGGACGAATACCGGAATACCAGCTAGTTTGCTTTCCTCGACCTTTACCCCTAACGCTCGGGCCGATGCCAAATAAGCCTGCCCGGCACTCTGGGCATAATTTTTAGCTATCTGATGAACCTCTTCGGCAGTCTGGACTTTTGACTGCCACAAATCGGGAGCCGGAGCATTGACCGAGGCGGCCATTTCCTCACTTAGGGTTGGAGGAGCCGGAAAGTGACGGTTCTGAGGAAGAGCGACAGCTACCGCTGTCAACGATAAGCAACTGACGGCTACTAAAATTTGATTGATACGCATATCGACCTCCTGATATCAGGAAACAATGTAGCAGATGTTTGCTTTTGTATTGAGTCAGCAAGTGCTTGTTTTTTGCCTATTTCAGGAAACTGATGTTACAGACAAGACAAAGGCCTGAGTCTGACTCAGGCCTCGGGAAACACTTTAGCGGGTTAAACCGTTTTTGAGCGCCGTCGATACGGCTGCATTGATATAGGCTGCGCGAGACAGTCCCAGTTCGTGAGCAGCTTCATCAACCGAATGCAAGAGCGACTCTGAAATGGTGAGCGTGATTTGCTTTTTCTTTTTAGAGACAGCTTCCTTTTTGACGCCGGAGGCGGAATCTAAAAATTGATCAACCGCTTTCTCGTCGAGCTCTTTTCTGTCACCCTGCGGCTTTTTACGCAACATAGTAATGGCCATATCAAACCTCTAAGTAACCATTAATTCAGAATGGTTTTAATATTAAATTAATCACATTTAAATATCAATTAGAGATTGTATATTGCCTCAGCCAGCGCCTTTAATTCAGAGCAGGCTTTCGGATCTTTCGGGCGCATTTCAAAAACGCTCAACCCGGCTCCGCCCGCAGTCGCAAAGGCTTTTCGTCTGCCGATTGCGCGATCCAGGAACTTCATCTCCTCGCATTGCTTCATCACCTCGGCGGCTTCCTGGTTATCGGCCCCCTGACTGTCAGCACACGAGAGGAAACAATAGGCATCAAAATCCGCGCCGATATCCCTTGCATCACGGATGATATCTTCAAGCTTTGACAGGGCCCAGACGTCATAACTTCTAGGTTGCACCGGTACCAACAAAATATCGCAGACCAAAAGTGCCGCACGAAGAGCTCCAGTGTCACGACCGCCCACATCAATAATGATGTCTTCCCATTTATTGATCTGGGTCTCAATCTGGGATTTGAGCGTTCTCGCGTCCGAATACGCCGAACAGGCCAAGGCGGGTTTCACTCCGTTTTCAGAGCGGATGCTCACGGCCGTCAGAGCCGACTGCTGCTCGTCCCCGTCCACAAGCCAGACCTCATGTCCGAGACTTTGGCGGTAAAGAGCAAGCTGAACAGCGGTTGTGGTTTTACCCGTTCCGCCTTTGGTATTCGCAACTGCAATAATCATAATTGTCTTCCACTATTTATTTAATTGTGAATTAATATTAAATTAATCTTGTTTTAATTTTTTTATTGCCCATTGGCGAGCGATGGAAAAAAGAATGTCGGAAGCCTTATCCATGCTCTCGGAGCGACTCGTCGCAAAAGATGTGAGCGCAAAAGCTTCGGAAAATCCCAACTTTTTGACCTCACGAGAAGGAGTCAGTATTTGCCCGGCAACCAAAATGACATCTTTGCCCAGTAAGCGCGACCGCTTTAACACCCCGAGTGGCGCTTTCCCGCCCAACGATTGAGCATCAAAAGAGCCCTCGCCCGTAATAACATAATCCGCATCAGCGGCATACCGATCAAAAGAAAGCGTATCCAAAACCGCCTCAATACCCGACCGGGTCCGGGCGTTAAAAAACCACATTAAGGCTGCGCCCATGCCGCCCGCAGCACCGGCTCCGCGTTGATCGGCCACGCTGTGCCCAAAATGAGAAGTCAAAACTTCCGCCACATGGCTCATGGAGGATTCCAGTTGATCGAGTTCGTCTTCACGGGCACCTTTTTGAGCCCCGAACACACGTGTTGCTCCCCGCATACCCAAAAGCGGGTTATCAACGTCACACACGGCGGTGACATTAATGTTGGGATAGCGGCGATTGAAAAGATCGGTTGAAAGGGATCGGATTTTAGAAAGATCTCGCGCTTTAATGGGAGAGAGAAGTTCTTTTCCTTCAGAATCGAAAAACCGGACACCCAACGCCTGCATGCACCCCAAACCCAAGTCATTCGTGGCACTGCCTCCCAGACCGATGCGAAGCTCGGTTGCCCCCGCATCAATGGCAGCGGCTATGGTCTCTCCCAGACCGAAAGAGGTTGCCTCCAAAACGTGTCTTCGCTGATTGTCAACCAACATCAGGCCGCTAGAGCGTGCCATTTCAAGAACTGCTTCGTTGCCCTTTATCAAAAAAGAGGCCGTCACCTCTTTTGCATCCGGGCCGGTTACTTTTACCTTGTGCTCTGACCAACCTTGAGGCAAAAGAGAGTCTTTGAGACAGTCAATCAATCCCTCACCGCCATCGGCAATCGGCATTTCAATGACGTCAACGGAACTTACCGAGCGTACCCCCTCGGCAAACGCATGACAGGCATTGCGGGCAGAAAGGCTGCCTTTAAAAGAATCCAGGACAATCAAAACCGACATAAATAACTCCTTTCGGAATCGTACCAATGCGAAAGCGAGAGCACAAGAAATTAATATTATGTCAATATTGTTTTAATAGATATTATCGATTGAAATAGTTAAAAGTTAATATTAAAAAGGCAATTGTCTTAAAAGATCGCTCTTCTCGTACAATTAAGAAAACGGTATCGGAGGCCGATATGGTTCGGGAAGATTTTTTCAAAATGGTGCACGATCAATTTCAGGTTGAACCCGATTGTCCTTTTGAGGGCGATTTTGTCAGTACCGTTTTCAGACGTCCTGACAATCTCAAATGGTTTGCCATCGTTTTAACCGTTGATGCACAAAAATTAGGCATTGGTGCTTTCGGCGATCTGGATATCGTCAATCTGAAAATTTCTCCTGAAGATCGGGAGAAATTCCGATATTACGAAAATGTTCTGCCTGCTTATCACATGAGCAAAAAGCATTGGATCAGTATTGTTTTGGATGAGCAGGAAGATTTTGATGAACAGCTAATCGATTTAACACGAAAAAGTTTTCTGTTGACGGCGCCGGCTGCAAAAAGAAGAAAAGACTCTTCAAAAGCGGTGTAGGATAGGTTTAAAAGTTCTCCGGGAGAATGACTGTGGATTTACTGAACATCGATACACCTGCTTTGATATTGGATGAAACCAAGATGGATGCCAACATCGCCCGAATGAGGGACAAAGCGAGATCCTTGGGCGTAACGTTAAGGCCACACCTTAAGACAAGCAAATGCTGGGAAGTCGCCAAGCGCCAACTTTGGACTCCGCAAGGCCCTGCAACAGTTTCGACGCTGAAAGAAGCCGAAGAGTTTGCGCTGCACGGGGTCAAAGACATGATTTATGCCGTAGGGATTGCCCCGCAGAAGCTTCCGAGGGTTGCTGCGCTCGTCAGACGCGGAGTTGATTTGAAAATTATTCTCGATAGCGTTGAAGCTGCAAGACTTGTGACTCAGTACTGTCAGAAAGAATCCCTTGAAATCAAAGTGTTAATCGAAATCGACTGCGACGGACACCGTTCGGGACTCACTCCGGATAGTGCAGAAATCATCAATGTCGCTCGTGCTCTTGAAGCCCCGGCCAGACTGGTCGGCGTTCTCACCCATGCGGGAGGCTCCTATGATGTCGACACGCACGAGGCTCTTTTAGTGCGATCCAGAGGAGAAAGAGACGGGATTTGTCGGGCGGCCAAGAAGCTCAGAGACGCAGGCTATGAGCTTTCCATCGTCTCAGTAGGCTCTACCCCCACGGCGCTGACCGATGAAGACTTAACGGGCGTCACGGAATTAAGAGCCGGCGTTTATGTCTTTTTTGATCTGTTCCAGGCCGGTGTCGGTGTATGTCAAATCAGTGATATCGCGCTTTCATTATTGGTTACCGTCATTGGGCATCAGATGGAAAAAGGATGGGTGATTACCGACGGAGGATGGATGGCTTTGTCACGTGATCGAGGAACAGCCAATCAAAAAATTGACCAAGGCTATGGCCTCGTTTGTGATGTGCATGGTCACTTGATTGACGACTTGTGGGTAAGCGGTGCCAATCAGGAGCACGGCATCATTTCTGCCAGAAACGGCAGAAAAATTAACCCCAAAGATTTCCCGATCGGGATGCGTTTGAGAATTCTACCCAATCATGCTTGTCCGACCGGCGCACAACATCCTTGTTATTACGTAGTCAATAACAGTTTGGAGATTAAAGACTGTTGGAAACGTTTCTACGGTTGGTAAAATCGTCATAACAAATCTTTCATTTTGATTTCAGACCGGACAAAAAACATATTGTCCGGTCTTTTTTTTTGTCAATCATTATAATTTAATTCAATGATATTTTTTGAATTTTTATTTCTATTTTTATCATATCTAAAACTTTAATCGGTCGTTGATTTTTTTCATCCGGCCAGAGCAATAGCTTTTTTCAATTTACATTTATTCAAATTATCCTTTCATTTATTGTATCAATCGTCCGTTGATTTTGAAGATCACTATTTAAAGTAAACAATCGGATCATACGCCGAGGCTTTGGAACAAAAATTAGACCTTTAAATTTTTGTTTAGTCGTCTTATATTGAGTGTTATTTACGTTTTATCATTATTATCTTGCGTTTTATCGTTAACTTAAAGTAATAAAAATAGGATTTTAAATCCCTTGACTTTAAAAAGATGATCCTCTTGACAATAGAAGTTTTAATCATCATAATAATGGGTATTAAATGACTATTTCACCATTATTTTGAGAATAATATGCGTCCGTCTTTAGCCGTCGAAACCTCTTTAAAGGCTCTTGGAGCAAATCTAAAAATTGCCCGACTGCGCCGTCGTTTGCCGCAATCGCAGGTTGCAGAACGTGCCGGCATCTCGCTCAACACCCTAGCGAAGGTAGAAGCCGGTGACCCCGGTGTGGCTATCGGTAACGTTGCCGCGATCATGCAGGCTATCGGTTTAGGGGTTCCTATGGCCGATATCGCCTCTCCTTCTGATGACACTTCGGGATTACGCCTCGAATCCGAGCGTTTACCCAAAAGAGCGAGAGCGCCTCGTCGCCTGATATAAAATGGCCTCTCAATTATTAAACCTTTACTTTAAAAGTTCTCTCAATCCCCTGCCAATCGGCCAATTGAGCATTGAGGATACGAGTCGTGAGGATTCTGTCTGCTTCTTTGTATACGATTCCCAATGGCTTGAATGCGGCTACAGTCTGAGCCGTGACTTACCTTTAATAGCCAAGGTTTTTAAAACTGATCTCGCTCACCCCTATTTCGGGTTCATGTATGACTTGATTCCGGGCCTCGGAGCCCGTAAGGCTACTCGTTTTATCTATAAAAAAGACTTAACAAACATACAGTTATTGCTTTTATCTCAAGAAGTACTTCGCCCGGGTGCCATAGGCTTTAAAGAACCCCTTGAAGAAGCCCTCCAATACCGTCAGGTAGGTCCGGTTGCACTCGATTTAGAGCGTTTGATGATGGGTCACTTGAATATTTCCGACATAGATTCACTCTATCGAGGCCTTTCCTCGCTCCCCGGTACCCGTTTTAAGCTCGGTTATCAATCTGGTAAAAATAAAAATTTTATTTCAAAATTTAATATTCCCGATCCGCAACGCAATTTAGTGGTCTGGGAAGGCATTGCGTTGAGTTTAGCCAAACGTCTTGGATTGAAGACGGTCTCCGCAGAGCTCACCTCAACGCGCGGAATGGATACTTTGATCAGTTCCCGCTTTGACCGAAACAAGGACGGCAACCCCATCGCAGCAGCGACCGCCAAAGCGCTTCTTGCTGCTCACAATGATGAACATTCTTATTTGGAAGTCGCCGATATTCTCAATCAGGAAGGCACCAAACCGAAAGAAGATCTGCTCGAATTGTGGCGCCGCATGGTCTTTAATATGTGTATCGGTAATGTCAATGACTCGCTAGATAACATCTCTTTTATCCGAGTCGACGACGGCTGGCGCCTGGCTCCGATTTATTCTCTTAAACCGGAGCCCGTCTCGGTAAACCGCCGCCATCATGCCACGGCCGTTACCGATGACTGTGACAGGCCTGACCTCTCCAAAGCCGTTGAAGTGGCCCGCTATTTCGGCTTAAGTAAACGACAGGCTGAAGAAGAAGCACTCAATATTTCGTCTTTTTGCGCCCACAATTGGGAAAAAGTTGCTCACGAATTCCAGGCCGATCCTCTGGAAATCGACAATATGCGTAAGGCTTTTGAGCAGCTTGACCTCTAAATTCAGTACGAACCCTTAAGCATTTTGATTGTCGGCAAGAGTTCACTCAACATTAACCCTTGCCCTTACGGCTTGTTACACATTGCAGAGATTTCCCTAAATCGAAAATATCTCCACGGGGAGCAAAATGCCTCCCGTCAAGGACTTCGTCTGATGCCGATGAAGCCCTGTGACGGTGTTTTGTTTTAAAGCACCTGACTATAGATATATGAAAGGAGCTACTGCTATGAAACTGCGTGCATCTCTGATGGCCTGCGCCATCTCGAGCGCCATGATTGCCTTACCGCTTTCTGCGATGGCCTGCTCGACCGTTATCGTTGGTAAAGATGCCTCTGCCACCGGTCAAGTGATCGTCGGTCACAACGAAGACAACGGCGGCCGTGTCTTTAATCCGCAATATTATGTTCCGCCTGCCAAGCACAAGGCCGGCACCATGATCACGTTCGAACCGACCGCTGCCAAGATCCCGCAAGTTCGCGAAACCTTGGGCTTTTACTGGTCTCAAACGCTTGACCCGAACGGCTCCTCTTTCTCCGACGGCTTTGTCAATGACGCCGGCGTGGTGATCGTTTCCAACGCCTGCTCGAACATTTTTGACAAAGACCAAAAATTGAAGGACGGCGGTATCGGTTACGGTATTCGTCGTTTGATGGCCGAACGCGCTCACAGCGCCCGTGAAGCCGTCAAGATCGCGACCGATCTTTTGACGAAGTACGGTTACTTCTCCGAAGGCCGCACCTACACGATCGCCGATACGAAGGAAGCCTGGCAAATTGCTATACATAAGGGCAACACCTGGGTGGCTCGCCGCGTCAAAGACAATGAAGTGATCTACATTCCGAATAACTTCATGATGGATAAGGTTGACGCCACGGACACCGAAAACGTGATCGTCTCCCCGGGTCTGATCGAACGCTCCATCAAGAACGGTCGCTACAAACCCGCAACCCCGGGCGTGTACAACGACTTTAATTTCCGCGAAGCCGTTCAACCTGCTGAACAACGCTCTGTCGGCTACAACTTCGGCCGCAACCAAGTCGCTTGGAAGTACATCACCGGTGAAAAGATCACCGATGCTGAAAAGTTCCCGTACTCCTTCACGCCTGATAAGAAGTTCACGGTTGAAGACGTCAAGAACATTCTTCGTCTGCATGAAGATCAAATCGGCGATGACAAGGACGGTTGGTATCACCACTTAGGCTTCGGCCCGTGCCGCGTGACCACGCACGAATCCGTTGTCTTTGAAATCAATGACATTCCGGAACTCATCACGAGCTACCGTGCATTGGCTCGTCCGTGCGAAACCCCGTACATCCCGTTCTATCCGTTGGCCAAGCCCGGTGCCAGCATGAGCTTCATGAGCGCCGCCACGGCTACGAAGGAACACTTCAACTCTCGCGACAGCCGCTTTGACTACCATCCTGAATGGGCCTCCGTCACCTTCATCAACAACGCCAACACGCTTGAATTCCAACGTGATGACCGTGATGACAACTTCGACATCATCGAAGATCTCGAAGAAAAATGGGACGGCGAACAAGCTGCTCTGCGCGAACAAGCCAAGGCTGCTTTCAAGGTGAGCAAGCAACACGGCCTCGACATCCTGCACCGCTACAACGTAGCCAAGTTGCAGGAAGCCCAAGGCACCATCCAAGCTCACTTGGATGAAATCGCTCCGCATAAGGTTGTGATTTTGGCTGATTCCATCGATCCGAAGAGCACCGAAACGGTTAAATTTGCCCTCTTGAGCGATGAAGACCTCGACGCCACGAAGATCGACCAAACGAAGACCTACGGTGGTGTGGGCCGCTCGAGCCTGACGACGTCCGGCGTGATGTCTGACCTCGCTCAACCGGTCAGCTACGCAACCGAAGACGTCAACGGTGACGGCAAGTTGGATATGGTCATGACATTCGTTCAAAAGGATCTCGCCCGCTTCATGTTGGCCGGTGCCGTTTATGACACGTGGCTCTACACGCGCGACGGCGGTGACCGTATTGCCGCTTTCGACACGGTGAAAATCGAAGGTCAAACCAACCGCAAGTACTCCTCCAAGGAACGCGGCCACGACAGGTAATCTGATTACAACAAAGTCGTAATTTGATATCCGGCCCCGGGAAGATTTCTTTTCGGGGCATTTTGTTTTCTTATATCGCTATCAACCGATTAACCGACACACACACTTTTAAATGGCCTTTTCAAAAAGTAACACGACAGCCTGCAGAACTCCTTTAGCATTTCCTGAAAATAACTTAACGAGAGCGTGACTCTGCACGCGTCGTCTGAAGAGCAAAAAATGATCGACTCCCGATGCTGTTGACGTTGTTTATTTATGGTGCGACGGCAAAGATCCGGCTTTTAGGAGACGTGTCAGTCAAAAAACAATCACGGCAGTTGTTGCAGGAGCTCTTCCCCCACCCCTTCACCTTATGAAAAAATTGAAGACCACCTCTAAAATCATTTGAAAATCAAAAAATTAAAAAATCAAGTATCTTCCGGTGCATTGTCCGCATCGACGCAAAAGCCTCCGCATGGCGGCATATTGTCGATGATATCCATATCGCTCTTGTTCAACTCAAAATCAAATATCTCAGTGTTTTCAACAATGCGGTTTTCGTTGGAGGATTTGGGCAACGGAACAATAATTGTGAGGTCTTCGGGAAATTGGCATCTAACCCTTTAAGTTGCAATTGAAATCCAATTTTTTTTGAACACAGGCTAAAAATATCAACCATTTCTTTTTCTGATTTTATATACTTATCTGATGGCTTCTGAATGAAGGAATAAAAATGCAGCAAAACAACACGCCTTTGGTACGCATCGTTGATGATGATGAAGGTATCCGCAACTCCATGGCTTTTTTGCTCGAAGGAGAAGGCTGGGAAGTAAAGACCTATCGTGACGGCTCGCAGTTTTTAGCCAGTAACGACTTTACGCGCCCGGGCTGCATCATTTTAGATGTCCGCATGCCCAATATGAGCGGTCTGGGATTGCAAACCCACCTCAATGAAATGGGGGTGGATCTGCCGATTATCTTCCTGAGCGGTCACGGTGATATTGACATGGCCGTTCACACCATGAAAAACGGTGCGGTGGAATTCTTACAAAAGCCCGTTCGTGAGGAACGCCTTTTCAAGGTGGTGCACGATGTCATCACGGAATACATGAACCGCCAGGAACAAATGGCTGATGTCATCGAATTCAAGAATCGCCTCAAAAACCTCACGCAACGTGAACGTGAAGTCGTCAACCTCATCAGTTTAGGTAAATCCAATAAGGAAGTAGCCGAACAGTTGGGTATTTCTGAAAAGACGGCTCAAGTTCACCGCGGAGCGGCTTACCGTAAGCTTGAAATCCATAATGCTACGGAAATTGCGCGATTACTCATGCGTGCAAAGGAAGATCCCCAAATTCAGTAACCACTGAATGCTTCGGTTTTACTGTACGCCCGCTTTTTGCGGGCGTTTCTTTTGGTGTGGTCCACAGCTTTTTAAGTTAAAATGAGAAATACTCTCGCTTTTTGGAGACTATCATGCAACATCTTCGCCTGCTTTGCGCTGCCGCCTTAACTTCAGCTCTTCTGTTAACAGGCTGCGGCACCACGACACCGGTTGTCAACCCCGGACAACAATATGCTCCGACCAAAGTCAACGCCAAGCAAATGCACGAGGCAATTGTTATGGCGGCTCATCAGCGCAAATGGCGCATTATCAGCGACAAACCCGGTGAAATGTTGCTCGCCTACCCGGGCTCGGCCAAAGCTGTCAAATTTGAAGCGAGAGTTAAAGTCGATTACACGGCCAATAATTATCAGGTCAGCTACGTTTCAAGCCGTGGGTTGGATGAACGCAAAGGGTGCGTCAATACCAAGGCAACCGGTGATGACCGCTTTGTTGAAGACGCAATTTGTGCTCACCGCAATGTCAATCGCTGGATGAACAATTTAAGCGCAGACATTATGGATAATCTCTACAGAAGACCGATTTGATCGTGAAGCTGTACCATGGGTAAGGGCCTCTTTCCCGTTGATTATTCCTTTTGGGTAGACGGTATCACCGACACGGAAGAACTTTTCAGTCAAGAGTCTCCTGTCGGTGAAGCTACTGATGGGCCGGTGATTCCTAAGCTTCAGGAGTTACCCCTTATGCAGCGTCGCCGTCTAAGTAGGCTTGGGAAAATTGCCCTTTCCACGCTGTTGCCTCTATTTAAAACCCATCCCGGTACAGAGTCGGACAGCGCTTTTGTTTTTGTATCCCGCTGGGGTGACATTCAACTGACAGTTCAATCGCTCGAAGAGCTCACCCGAGAAAAAACGATTTCCCCTACTGTTTTTTCCACGTCCGTTCACAACGCAATAGGCGGGCTCTTCTCGTTGTTCACTCAATTTCACGGTAATGTCACCTCGCTTTCGGGTGGCGCGGATTGCTTCGGTACGGCGCTGACTGAAGCACAAGCACTGCTTAGTGAATACCGTCAGGTCTTTGTCTGTATTTATGAAGATCAGACGCCAGAGGTTTTTAAACCCTACCGTGACGATTTTTTACCGCCCTTTGCGGTCAGTGTTTTGTTCACTCAAGAAGATAACGATCAAAGCACGATCGTTGAGACAGCGATTCAAAGCCCCGCGCCTCGAACAGAATTTGATGAGCTCATGGATTTCTTAAAGTTCATCACCGATCAAAGTGATACGGTCACCTTTTCATCAGGCCGAACCTGGAAACGGACATCTTCGCAAGCTCAGTCATGTTGAAATTAGGCAAACTCTATCGGATTGCGGCCACGGGCCTCGCGTTCACCGTCTTCGGTGGAATAGGGGTATTTTTCCAGTTTCTGATCTTTCCGGGAACCGTTTTACTGATTCGTAATACCCAAAAGCGCAAGCTTCTTGCCCGAAAAATCATCCACTACACCTTTGCTGCGTTCATCGCTTTTATCAAGACCATCGGTATTTTGAACTGGGAAGGTAAGGATTTAGAGAAACTTCGTCGACCCGGGCTTTTGATTCTCGCCAATCACCTCACGCTGATTGACGTCGTGTTTTTATTTTCGTTTGTGCCTAATGCCTGTGCAATCGTAAAGTCGACACTTGCAAAAAATCCTTTTACCTGGGGGGCGCTCTACGCATCAGGCTACATCACCAATGACGGCGGTCCCGCATTGATTGAAGACTGCGTCAAAGAGTTAAAAAGCGGTTCAAGTCTCATCATTTTCCCTGAAGGAACACGCACGCCGCCCGGACAACGCCCCAAATTCAAACACGGTGCGATGCTCACAGCGCTTGAGAGCGGTATCAACCCCACGATTGTCAAAATTACCTGCGAGCCTCGCAGTCTCACAAAGGGGGCTCATTGGTGGGAAGTGCCCGATCAGCCCATGTACTTTACTTTTTCGGTTTTGGGTGACATTGATCTTGAACCCTTTAAAAATCTCTATCGAAGCGCCCCGCCTAAGGGGGTTCGCGCATTAAGCCGTAAAATTTTTAGTGTATTATTTCCAGATCTGTCCGAATAATTGGCATTTAAACGATCGACTATGTCTGATGCTTTAAAACAAGAACTGAAATCTCTTATTATTCAATCGCTTAATCTTGAAGACCTGACAGTCGACGATATCGAAGACGATATTCCTCTGTTTTCAGAAGAGGGGCTCGGACTCGACAGCGTCGACGGCTTGGAGTTAGGTCTGGCATTAAAGAAAAAATACGGCATCAGTTTGAGCGCTGAGGCCGCTGAAACGCAGCAGTATTTCAGTACGATCAATTCTCTGGCTCAGTGTGTGGAAACGTTTCGCGTCAAATAAATTAATACCATGACTATTACTAAAGAACAGATTTTCGAGAAGTTGCAAACGGCTTTGCACGAAACGTTTGAAATTGAATTGGACAAAATCACCCTTGAGGCCCGCCTCATGGAAGATTTGGAAATCGACAGCATCGACGCGATTGATCTGTTGGTTCAACTCAAGCCCCTGCTTGGGAAACGCAAAATCGATCCTTCCTACTTCTATAAGATGCGTACGGTAGGCGACGTCGTTGACGGCTTGTACGAGCTTTTAATCAAACCTGAATAGGCTTTTTGTTATGTGGCGGCGGATTGCGAGCATTGTCTTATCTGTCGCCTACCCTTTCCTTGTCTGGGCGGGGCTTCAGTACTTCGGACTCAATGCTTTAATCGTACTGATTACCCTGCTGTGTCTGATCAATCTCTTTTTAAGACCGATCAGGATCAATGGCCTTTTCTTTGTCATTGTCCTGTGCCTGGGGGCTGCAAGCTTCCTCTCTGAAGTCTCTTTGCCTTTAAAACTTTACCCGGTCGCAGTCAACGGTGTGCTTTTGTGCACCTTTGCCTTCAGTCTGATGAATCCCCCGAGCGTCATTGAGCGCCTCGCAAGACTTAAAGATAAAAATTTACCTGACAAGGCTATTGCCTACACTCGAAAATTAACGATTATCTGGTGCGGCTTTTTCATTGCAAACGGTCTGATCGCCCTATGGACGGCACTTGCCGCAACAGATGAAATCTGGGCCTTATACAATGGCTTCATCGCCTATGTTTTAATCGGGTTGCTCTTAGGCGGAGAAGTGATTGTCAGGCGGTTTTTCATCGCCTCGGATCAAAACTGAACCTATTCACCGATCCCCTCTTACATTAAAATTAACGGATGCATGTCGCCTATTGCGCCTTAGGCCGTCAACACGGAGCAACTTGGATAGAATCACAAAATGGATATTGTAGAGGCACTGAAAAATTCCGATTCCGATGCTGCGGTAGCGATTGAAAACACAAAAGTTCTGACCGCAGGTGAACTCTTAAATGCAATCGGCCGTTGGAAGGCTTTCTTTGAGTCCGCCGGGATTAAAAGCACGGTTTTATTTTGTTCCGATCGTATCCGCTTCACAGCTGCCCTGATCGGTGCCTGGTGCGCCGGCACGCGCACGGTTTTGCCGACCGACATGACGCAATTTACCCGTCAACGTCTTGAAAAAGAAGGCCATTTTTTCGTTTTTGACGAGACGCCGGTAATCCGACATGAAGTAATCTCTCCTACCCAAAACCTGCGTCTGACTCTTGATGAAGCGTTAGTTGAGATGTTTACCTCGGGCTCCACGGGAGAGCCCACACGAGTATTGAAAACGCTCACCCAAGTGCTCTCTGACATTGGCACATTGGATGCTGACTTTCCGGTCAAACCGCAAAACGGCGCGATTATCTTTTCCACGGTCTCTCATCAACATATTTACGGTTTTCTCTGGACAGTGCTCTGGCCACTCTCAAGCGGAAGACTTTTAACTCAAGAACGTCTGGTTTTTCCGGAAAGCATTCATCAGGCACTCAAAGAAAATACTCCGGTGATTCTCATCTCGAGCCCCGCTCACCTTAAACGCTTGCCTTTGGATTTAAATTGGGCCGAGGTTCGTGAGCATCTCGATTGTCTCGTAAGCTCCGGCGGACCTTTAAGCGAAGAAGGGCTTGGGTTATGCCAAGAGGCCTTCGGACAAACCCCTTTTGAAATCCTGGGCAGCACCGAGCTTGACGGCATTGCCTGGCGGCAACGGCGATTTTGCGCAGACAAAACTATCGATTCCGACTCCTGCCGCTGGCACCCGATGCCCGGCACCCTGATCGGAAAAAATGACGAGGGCATTCTTCAGGTGAAATCAAGCCGCCTCGATCCCCTTCATTGGACGACGGGCAACGATCGGATTGAAACGCTCGAAGACGGAACCTTTACCCTTTTGGGCCGTACGGATCGGATTGTCAAGATTGAGGAAAAGCGGTTGAGCCTCACCGCCATGGAGCAAGAAATTATTGATAGCGGTTATTGCACCGAGGCTCGTGCATTCGTTTTACCGAAAAGCAATGAATTGGCCGTTGTCGCTGTGCCGAGTAAAACCGGTCAAGAAAAGTTACTCTCCGGCAAATGGGGGCTGATCAAAGCCATTGAGGGACGACTTCGCAAACGTTTTGAAGCGGTACTGCTGCCGCATCGCTGGCGCTTTGAGCCCATGATGCCCACCAATTCTCAGGGCAAATATACGCTGAAGTCTCTTGAAGACCTCTTTGATCCCCGCCACATCGAGCCCTTTGCCTGGGAGATGGAGCGTAACCGCTTTGTGCTCCGATTTAAGGCCAATCCGAAACTGCCCTATTTTGAAGGACATTTCCCCGAATGGCCCATTCTGCCCGGTGTGGCGCAGGTGCAGATGGTGCTTACAGAGGCGGCGCGATACTTAAAAACACCTCTTTCCGTTTCCTGTGTCAGCAATCTGAAATTCATGTCATTGATCCACCCCGGGACAGACTTGGTCATGCAGGCTGACTTCGATACCGAACAACTGAAATTAAAGTATCGGATGACTTCACCAGACGGTAAGCGCCAATACAGTTGTGCTTCAATTGCTTTTAAGCGGTAGCGGCAGATGACTAAACGGCTTTTTCTCATCCCCAATTACAACCACCCCGATACCATCGCTGATGTGGTGCGCAATTGCCTGCCCTACGGGGACGATATTGTCATTGTGGACGACGGCAGTAACGCCTATACCAAAGAAAAAATCCGGGAGGCTCAAGACCTCTCCGAGCACGTTCACGTTATCACTTTGGCCGCCAATTCAGGTAAAGGCGGTGCGGTATTGGCCGGTTTTCGCTGGGCGATCGATCAGGGCTACAGTCATGTTTTTCAGCTTGATGCCGACGGCCAGCAGGATGCCCGAGCCATTCCGGACTTTTTAAAAGCGTCGGATGACAACCCCCGTGCACTCATCTGCGGCTATCCGGTCTACGATGACTCGGTCCCCGCTTCCAGAAAATGGGGCAGACTGATTACGGACTTTTGGGTCATCATCAATACCGTGTCTTTGGCTTACCGAGATACCCTTTGCGGCTTTCGGATTTATCCCATGGAGGCGGTCGCCCGGTGGTTGGCGAGCTCCCCTCGAATCGGATTGAGAATGGATTTTGACTGCGATGTGCTTGTGCAGCTTTACTGGAGCGGGGTCAAACCGATTAATCTGCCTGTGAGAATTTTTTATCCGGCTGACGGCATCAGCCACTTTCATGCCATTGAAAACCTTTATCTCAGTAAAATGCATGCCAGAAACTTTTTCGGCATGCTGATTCGCTTGCCCCGACTTGTGGCGAGACACTTCCATGCGGATAACTAAAGATCATTGGTCCAATAAGGTCGAACACACTTCACTGCTCGGCATTCGAATCCTCTTTACCCTTTACCGGGTATTGGGGCGCCTGCCCTTTTGCTTTGCGCTCGCCCCGGTGGTCTTTTCCATTTGGGCCACCGATGCTAAATCCCGAGAAGCCAGTCGCGACTATCTTACCCGTGCCTATCGGGCAGGCTACCTCAAAACCGCACCCGGCCTTTTTACCACGCTGCAGCACATGTTTCGCTTTGCCGAAACCATACTCGATAAAATGCTCGCCGTCTGGGCGAAAGACTATGCCGAAAATCTCGTGATCGAAAATGAAGCGGCGATGACTGAACTGATCAATGAGAAAAAAGGCGCCGTGGTGCTCACCTCCCACATCGGGTGCCTTGAAGCCCTGATGCATCACGGCTCGATGAACAATCTGCCGATTGTCGCCCTGGTTCACAGCGCAAACACCGCCCGCTTTACCAAAACAATCGAAAAGTCCGAGGCGCTAAAAGAGCTCGAATTTTGGGAAGTCACCGAATTAAATCCTGCGAGCATCATGAAGCTTGAAGAAAAATGCCGGGCGGGGTATTTCATCTTTATCGCAGGCGACCGAGTCCCCATCAAGAGCGAGTCGGTCGTTTCAATCGACTTTTTGGGCAGTCAAGCGAATTTCCCGACAGGCGGCGTCGTGCTTGCCCATATTTTAAAAATGCCCTTAATGAGCATGACCTGTTGGCGGGAAAAGTCAGCCCCCTTGACTGATCGCAAAGCCACGAACTGCTATCACGTGCGTTTTGCAGGACTTGCCGATGAGGTGATACTGTCAAGAAAAAATCGCCAAAAGGATTGTGAAAGACTGATGAGTGCTTTTGCGCAGGAGCTTGAACTTGCCCTTTCTCACAGTCCCTTAGACTGGTTTAATTTTTACCGCTTCTGGAGCAAGTCGTGAGTCGTCTGTTGTTTTGCTTGAAATCGGCCGTTGCAATCCTAGCCTTCAGTGCGACCTGCACAGCCTTTGCTTTGAATTTGGATGAACTCTCCGAGCTTCTGAGTAAAGATTCGATGGTCGGCGGCCGCTTTATTCAGGAAAAAACGCTCTCGGGTTTTCCCAAACCCATGCGAACCGAAGGCCGGTTTTACCTGGATCTTGACCGAGGCATCGTTTGGGTCACGGAAAAACCCTTTGCCAACACAATCATTTTTTCTGAGGGCGGGCTGCGCTCAAAAAGTCAGTATGCCACAAGCCGCCTGTCTAGTCAGGAGATCCCGTATCTGAAAACAGTCAACGAGCTGATTCTAGGGATGCTTGCCGGGCAAACGGCCCGTCTGCAGGCTGATTTTGAAATTGAACTCACGGGCAACACCGATCATTGGCGCATGCACTTGACCCCGCGACAAAACTCTCCCGTGGGAGCGCTTTTTCACTCTATGGAAATTGAGGGTCGCGACAGACCCGAGACGATTCGCCTGGAAAGTACACGCAAAGAACTCACATTGATTCAATTAAGTGAGCAGCAGGCGATAAAAAATTGGCCTAAAGAGGTAGAGACGCCATGAGTCAGAATAAACGGCTGATTGCAGCACTCCTTTGGGCTATAGCGGTTCTTGCAGCGCTTATCCGGCTCGTCACCTGGATGGGTGAGAATCGTCCCCAAATCGATCTCATCGACCTTCTACCGCAAAATCAGGTCGTATCGACCGAGGAAAAGGTCCTGCAGAGCCGTTTTTCTTCACTTCATCAAAACAGTGTCACGCTTGCGGTTGAAATTCATGACTCTTCCAAGGACGTTGCTGCACTGAAAACGGTCATTAGCCAGTGGGATAAAGAGCACGATGCTTTTACCCAAACACAACTGCAAGGCTCTGAAGAGCAGTTGATTTCGCTCTTAAAAGAAGTCGCTCAAAGCGGTTTGACTCAAAAGGATAGAAGCTTTTTAGAAAACGCAGGCCCCGAAGAACTCTTGCAAACGGCCCTTCAGAAAGCGACCTCTCCCGTCGGCTCGGTGTTTTTCAGCTTTGCTGAGGACCCCTTGGGGGTGGCTCAAAACCGTTTGGCAGAGCTCTTGAGTCAATGGAAATTAACGGCCGAACACGGCCTTCTGACAATTGAAGACGGCGGAAAAACCTACGCACTCTTTTTCTTTACAGTTGACAGGCGTGAAGTGATGGCTCATAGTGCTGGCGTTGAAGCGGCCGTCAGTCAATTAAAGGCAGAACTCACCCAACGACTGCCTGGAAAGGAAATGATGATTTCCGGGCTTCCCCTATTTTCTGCCGCTGCGGCATCCGACGCTCAAACCGAACTCACCGTCATCGGGCTTTTATCAACGCTCGGCATCATCGCCATCACCTGGTTTTGGTTCGGCAACCTTCGGGCACTCATTTTGATTCTGACGGTAAGCGCCCAGGCTTTGTTGATGGCTGTGGCTGTCACCGTGACGGTTTTGGGAGAAGTCCACCTGATTACTCTGGTCTTCGGCACGACTCTTATCGGGATCACGGTAGACTATTCTTCGCACTTTCTGTGCGCAAGGCTCTCCAAAGATGAAGCGTCTGAGAAAACCATCAAACGGCTCTTGCCGAGCCTCACGCTGGCTCTCATCTCAACCGCGGTCGGTTTTGCGCTTATGGCCTGCACGCCGTTTCCGGGACTCTCGCAGATGGCACTATTTTGTGTCTCGGGCGTCATCGCGGCCTACGCAGCGGTTGTTTTGTGGCTGCCGCTTTTAAACCGAACGGCCTTTATGTTCAGAAAACGCTTGCTGCAGCTTGCCTCTTTTTTAAGCACTTTACCGTCATTCGCCACCGTGTCGGCAAAAACCCGCTGGTGCGTGAGTCTCGCCGCCCTTCTCTTTTTAGCCACTGGCCTGCCGCAGCTTGAGCTTCGGACCACGCTTGCCGATCTCAATAACGCGCCTCAAACATTACTTAAAGACGCGGAGAAAACGGCAAAACTCTTAAACGCTCCGTCCCTGTCTCAGTACTTCGTAATAAAAGCTCAGACGCTTGATGATCTTTTAGAAAAAGAAGAGGCGCTCAAAATGGCTATCCATAAGGCCAATATTCCCGGGGTCACTTTCTCAACGACTGCCGATTGGATAGCCTCAGACTCCAAAGCCAAGAAAGACGGGCAACTCAAACGTGAGGCGTGCCTGGCGGTCGCAGCCCCCCTTCAGTCCATGCTCGGAGCCGGCCCTGACTGTACGGCCAAAGAAAGCATGCGCTACGAAGATCTGGCGCGTGAACTCTCGCCTTTGGGGGTCCTTCCCCCTCTTATCCGGGATGAGTCAGGCGTGAGTGCGCTGATTTTGGTCAGGGGTTTAAATTCAGCCAATATCGATTCGGTGAAATCCTTGGCTCTTCCTGACGAAGGCGTTTACTGGCGCAATTATCCCGAGCAAATTTCCGAACTCTTAAGTCTGTACTGCGAAAAAATTGCCTGGCTTCTGGCAGCGGCTATGGCCTGCACGGTCATCATTCTCACGGTTTTCTTTAAAAAAGAAGCTTGGCGCGCGTATTTACCGTGCTTTTTAGGTATTGCGCTCACGCTTGCCCTTTTCGGCTGGATGGGAATCGGTCTGAGCCTGTTTTCTCTTCTTGCCTGCGTGCTGCTTCTGGGGCTGGGGCTAGATTACGGGATTTTTCTCACGGCCAACCCCCAAGGCAATTTACATACGGTTGCAGCCATTACATTTGCGGTACTTACAACACTGTTATCATTCGGACTGTTAGCCTTTTCTTCAACCCCGGCACTGAGAAGTTTCGGCCTTTGCGTCATGGCAGGCGAATTGATCATCTGGTGCCTGACACCGGCATTGAGGAGATACAGTGAAGACTAAAATTATTCGAAGCGCCTGCTGTGCGGCGCTCGCACTCAGTTTAAGTGGCTGCTCACTTTGGCAGGGCTTTATGAGCGAAGAAAGCCCCGTAACCGCCGCCATTCCTACTGTGGTTCCGGTGATTTCTGCGTTAAATCAACCTTTTAACGCTTTTCAGCATATTCACGCAGAAATCGGAAACGATCGGATCGAGGCCAAATCGGCTGATTTTGATGCCATGGTGAGCGCCGACAGAAAATCTATGAAAGTAGCCTTAGTTGCTTTAGGCACCACCGTCTGGCAGATTGACTACGACGGTATGGTCATTACCGAAGAGCGTAGCGATCACGTCCCTCAAGAAATGCAAGCTCAATACCTCCTGCGGGACCTCGCTATGGTCTACTGGCCTAAAGAAACGATCACAAGACAATTAAAGGGCTGGACTCTGACCGAAGCGGCAAACGCCCGAACCTTTTTTATGCCGGGTAAGACCTCGCCAGCAATTGAAGTGACTTATCAAAACGGAGCGGCTCCGATGAGTGCAACAGGTACTGCCGTTTTAGTCAATCACCTTCACCGCTATCGCTTGATCATTGAATCGAGTCCCGTCAAATGACTCACCGCGTCTACATTCACGAATGGGAGAGCTTGAGCTTTGCAGGAGACAATGACGGCTACCGCAAGGCTCTTTTTGCCGATCGCCGACAATCTTTTCCCTTTGTCAAAACCATTGACGAAACTCGCGTTCGCTTCGGTGCGATTGACGACTCGCTCCTTTTAAGTGAAAAGACGCTTGAAACGTCTTTTAAACGTCAGCACCTTCGCTGGGGACGGGGCAATCGAATCGCCGCGACCTTGGCGCTTAAGCTTCAGGAGCCCCTCCTGGCGCTCATCGATCGATACAGCGAGCATCGCGTCGGCATCATCATCGGCACGTCGGTGGCTGGTATGACAGAAACCGAACGCTTTTTCTTAGAAAACAAAACGGACGGCCGCTTCAGAGACACCGATCTTGAAATGTTTAATCCCGCACGGGCCCTCTCAAACATTTTTCCCGTCAAAGGCCCCTGCGAAGTTATTTCAACGGCCTGCACATCTTCAACCAAAGCTTTAGCCTCTGCCGCCAGGCTCATTAAAAACGGAGTGATTGACGCTGCGCTTTGCGGCGGAATGGATGCCTTAAGCCGCTTTACCTTGGCAGGATTCGGCTCTCTCGGGGCGTTATCCTCGGATATGGCTCAACCCTTTGGCGAGCATCGAGACGGCATCAATTTAGCCGAAGGCGGTGCGCTTTTTATCTTAAGCCGCGAGCCTTCCGAATTTGAACTGGCGGGCTGGGGGGAAACTAGCGATGCGTACCACATTTCTTCCCCTGACCCGAAAGCCACGTCTGTCAAAGCGGCCATGCAAAAAGCGCTCGAAATGGGGCAGGTTGTGAGTCCCGACTACGTCTGCGCCCACGGTACGGGCACCGTGAAAAACGATGAAATGGAAGCCTTGGCGATTCACGATGTGGCGCCTGACGCATTTGTGAGTTCCACCAAAGCGATCACCGGACACACGTTGGGAGGTGCCGGCGCTTTAAGTGTGGCTGCGACTCTTTTGGCCATGCGTGAAAAGCTGCTGCCCGCCAATCTGATTGAAGACACGGTCGATCCCCGTCTGGCTACAATACGATTGATGACTGAAAGCAAGGCTCTGCCGTCTTTAACAAGCGCACTTTGCAACAGTTTTGCTTTCGGCGGCAATAACGCCGTTTTACTGATTAAGCGAGTGACCCATGCAACCGATTAACCTGCCTGCATCAGAGCTTTTACCTCATCGGGCCGGCATGCTCTTAATGGATGAAGCCATTGAGGGAGATGAAAACACCCTGATCGGCCGCGCGACGGTTAGAGACGACAACCTCTTTTCCGATCACGGCGTTGTGGGCAGTTGGGTTCTCATTGAATACATGGCTCAGACCATGGCGATGTGGACAAGCTGGAATGCCAGACAAAAGGGCTTGCCGCCCCCGGTGGGCTTTTTGCTAGGCACCCGCCGCCTTGATCTTTTGACCGATCACGTGGCGGTGGGAAGTGTTCTCACCTGCAAAGCCTCCCGCATCTTCGTAAGCGTTGAGGACGGCGTCGCTCAATTTCAATGTGAAGCCTATTGCAACGGGCAGCTGTTAGCCAAAGCTGCCATCAATGCCTTTGAACCGAAAAACCCCGAACAGTTTTTAGCAGAGAATTAAATGCCTTCCGAACACCATAAAACCGTTCTGATCACAGGTTCCTCCCGAGGAATCGGCAGGGCCTGCGCGCTGCGTCTCGCGCAAGACGGGTACGACATCGTTTTGCACGGGAAATCGATGAGCCCCGCTTTAGAAGAAACTCAAGCACTGGTTAAAGAGGCTGGTGCCAACGTCCGAGTCCTCACCTTTGATATCCGCAACCGCGAATCGGTCCGGAAAATATTGACCGAAGACATTGAAACGCACGGCATGTACTGGGGGCTTGTCGTCAATGCCGGCATCTCGCACGATGTGACCTTTGCAGGGATGGAGCCTGAAGTTTGGGATGAGGTCATTGAAACAAATCTCCAGGGATTTTATAACGTCGTTCAGCCCCTTGTGATGCCCATGGTTCGGGCAAGAAAGGGCGGCCGTATTGTCACCGTCTCCTCGATTTCCGGCGTGATGGGTAACCGCGGACAGGTTAATTACTCGGCTGCCAAAGCAGCCCTGATCGGTGCAACAAAAGCATTGGCTTTAGAGCTTGCCAGTCGCCGAATTACAGTAAACGCCGTCGCACCGGGCTTAATTCAAACAGATATGGTCGATGATTTTGTGACTGAACACGCTCTCCCCCTCATTCCGATGAAGCGAGTCGGGCAGCCTCATGAAGTGGCAGGAGCGGTTGCGTTTTTAATGTCGGACGAGGCCGGCTACATCACCCGCTCAGTCATTGAAATTGATGGAGGATTGCACGGATGACGCATCGAGTCGTGGTCACAGGCATGGCAGGCATCAGTCCCTTGGGATGTGATTGGCCGAGCGTTTTTGCCAAATTGCAAAGTTATACCAATGCAATCCGCTATATGAAGGAATGGGAGGTCGTCGAAGGACTCAATTCCCTTTTAGCGGCACCGGCAGCACCTTTTGAACTCTCCGAGCGCTTTACCCGGCGCAGCATGCGAAGCATGTCACGCAACAGCATCATGGCCTGCCGTACGGCAGAACTTGCCTTAAAAGACGCAGGACTCATCGATGCCGATTGGATCCATGAAGGAGAAATGGGAATTGCTTACGGGTCCTGCGCAGGCGACCCGAAATCCTTTGAAGAAATCGCAGCACTGCTTCATGAACACACGACCCGTGGGTTAAACGCCACCACTTACGTGCGCTTTATGTCGCACACAAGTGCCGTCAATATCGGGGTGCTCTTTTCGATTACGGGGCGCGTCATTACCACCACAAGCGCGTGCACCTCAGGCAGCCAAGCCGTGGGCTACGCCTACGAGGCCATCAAAAACGGCTACCAACGCGCAATGATTGCCGGGGGCTCTGAAGAATGCTCGGTTGCCAATACGGCGATTTTCGATACCCTCTTTGCGACTTCCACGGGCCACAATGACGATCCGGCTCACTCGCCCCGCCCCTTTGATGCCGAGCGTGACGGTCTGGTTTTAGGAGAGGGCGCCTGCACGCTCATTTTGGAAAGTCTTGAAAGTGCCCTCGAAAGAAAGGCTCCGATTTACGCTGAAGTCGCGGGTTTTGCGACCAACTCCGACGGCAAACACATCACCAATCCCGACTCGGTCAAAATGGCTGAAGTGATGCGTGAAGCTTTGAGGGATGCAGCAATGACCGAAAGCGACATCGGCTACATCAATGCGCACGGCACGGCAACCATCTCAGGCGACATTGCAGAAAGTCAGGCAACGGCTGCGGTTTTCGGTGACCGCGTTCCCGTCTCGACACTTAAAAGCTACATGGGCCATACATTAGGTGCTTGCGGAGCGCTGGAATCCTGGCTTTCTATTGAAATGATGCGAGAAGGGTGGTTTGCGCCCACCATTAATCTCACAAGGGTTGATGAGCGGTGCGGAAAACTCGATTACATCATGAATACAGGACGTTCGATTCAGTGCAATGCGGTCATGAGCAACAACTTTGCTTTCGGCGGCATCAATACGTCTTTGATTTTCAAGCGGTTTGAAAAATGATCATTTTCCGGTGCGACTTCGATTTCCGGGAGGACAAAATAGCCCGAAGCTTACTGACTCCCGGACAAACCGAGCGGTACGCTCGTTTGAGTCGCCCCATCCGTGCCCGGCAGTACCTGTATTCACGCGTGCTCTATAACCGCCTGATTAAGAAACTTCGAGCCACACGCTACGATGAAGATTTTCCTCAGGGCTCTCCCCACCATCCGATTGAAAGTGAAAAGGGTCGCTTTTACACGGCCCTGACTCATTCCGATCACTATTTTGCTTTGGCACTGTCGCGTTTTCCGGTGGCTGTCGACATGGAAGTCATGATCGAGCGCGATTTTGCCGCCCTCGCTCCCCTATTTTCTCATCCGAATGTGTCGGATGAGGCACTCACCGATCGTGAGGCTTTTTATCGTGCCTGGTGCGAAGAAGAGTGCAGCATCAAACTCAATGT
Source organism: Parasutterella secunda (assembly GCF_016901835.1). Lineage (GTDB taxonomy): Bacteria > Pseudomonadota > Gammaproteobacteria > Burkholderiales > Burkholderiaceae_F > Aphodousia > Aphodousia faecavium. Next base: position 74,913 of record NZ_JACJKX010000009.1, read on the forward strand.
CCCGAGTGTCGACCAGAAACAATACCGAACACTTTGGGAAAACTTCGCAGACAATCCCCCTGTAGCCCTGTGTGCCCTCTACGACAGTCGGGAGTCCGCACGCGTCATACGCCTCAATAACGTCCTGACTGACGAACTGGAAATACAATGATGACCTTAACGCAGCGCAAAATTGAAATTCTTCAGGCTTTTGAAAAAGCCCAGTCCATCGCTTTTGCTCCCTTTGTGTTCCAGGCTGTTGTAGCGGCCAAAGAGTCAGGCCTACTTCAGGCATTAGGAGAAAGTGAGACGGCTTTAAGTATTGATGCTTTGGCTCAAAAGACCAAGTTAAGTCAATACGCGGTTACTGTTCTGTGCGATATTCTTGCTGCTTCCGAGGTCATTGAATGCGATGAAAACCACGCCTATCGGTTAAGCCGCGTCGGTGAATGTCTGATCTATGACCGCATGACGGAAGTCAATTTTGATTTTTCCGACCGGGTTAACTACGCCCCGTTAAAACACACGCTTGAAGCCCTTAAAACCGGACGGGCGGCGGGCCTGAAAGAATACGATGCGAATTGGCAGACCATTTATCCGCACCTCAAAGACCTGCCGAAGGATAGTCGCAAGGCCTGGTTTGCCTTTGATCACTTCCACTCCGACAGCGCCTATCAGGCGGCTCTGAATATTCTGAAAACCCGGCCGGTACGCTATTTTGTCGATATCGGGGGCAATACCGGACGCTTTACCAAAAAGGCGTTGGCGACCTGGCCCGAGAGCCGAGCCTGCATTGTGGATTTACCCGAACAAATTGAGCTCATGCGTCAAAATCCGGATTTAAAGTCCCTTCAGGATCGCATTGACACGGTTCCGATCAATTGGCTTGATCCCGACGCTCAACCACTTATTAAAGAGAAGGTTGACCTTATCTGGATGAGTCAATTCTTGGATTGCTTCAGTCGGGCAGAAGCCGTTAGTATCCTCAAGCGGGTGAAGAATTTGGCCCGGCAAAACGGCGCGACGGTCGCTATTTTGGAGCCGCTCGTTGACCATCAGCGCAATCGGGCAGCGACTTTAAGTATCGCCTGTAGCTCTTTGTATTTCAGCTGCCTTGCAAACGGCAATTCCAAATTCTTTTCTTCGGAGGAATTACAAGGCATCATTAATGAGAGCGGTCTTGTTGTTGAATCGGTTCATGAACCGATCGGTGTCGGTCATTCACTTTACATTTGCGGCTGATTATGAAAAAGGTTGCGCTTTCCCTTGCTTTTATCGCGGTACTGGCCGGGTGCACAAGTGCCCGGGCTCCGCAGCTTTTTCATACCACAACCCAAGGCGTTGATGCGGGAAAGCTCAAAAACACCATTGTCAATACTGCCATTAACAATAATTGGAATATCTGCGAAGTAGCCCCCGGTCAATTAAGGGCCGACCTCACACACAAAAAGTGGAAAATCTTTGCCGATATTGACTACAGTTCACGCGGCTACTCCATCAAACCCAATCTTTTGTACACAAACCTCATCGAAGGCAACGGGAAAGTCCACCGAGCAGTAAACAATCGGATTAACGAGCTTGATCAAAACATCAAAAACCGCCTCCGTTATGCCAAGGGCGGCGACAACAGCTCCCCGTCTATCGATCGTTGCCCCCGATATGAATCGGTACGAACAGCAGAAGAAGGCTTGATTTTCCAGGCCAAACGTTACACCACGCGAGCCTTTGCCTGGGCGGCTTCCCCTATTCGGTTGAAATCGAATTCCAAATTTTCCGTCCATATCCGATATGACCCGAGCGTCCCGTCTCAGTTAAAAGACTCTATGTACCGGCGCATGACCGAATACCTCTCGGACTACAGTCTTTACGCCAATCGAAATGCTGACTATCAACTTAATATTGAATTCATCAACACTTACGAGCACAGCCGCACATCTGTTCTCGACTTTCTTGGGCTTGCCGACTCGCACCGCCAGCTTCAGGTGCAGGCCAAAATCGCCGATCGATTCAGCCGCCCGATCTGCATTATCGATGTTTCAACCCGAGTGGATACCTCAGGTGTAAGCGGCCTTGTCAATAAATCCACCACTAAAACCACTGCTGCCATTGCAACCGCCATCTTAGATTCCATGCACGAATATCTTCTGCCATGAGTCAGACCGTCCTTCAGACGTACTCCAAACCGGATATCTTTCTTTGAACATTTCTATAGGGTTAGCACCAGTAGTGGCTGTATAGCAGTCAGCGTATCCTCATCTAAGGCAAACACAGTAGGTATTTTTAATTAGTTTCTGTTTGCCTGAAAAAGGAGAAAAAAATGACTGTCAGCCGTCGTGATATTTTGTCTGCAACATTATTGGGCGCCGCTGCCATGGTGAGCACTGTGGCTCAAGCCAAGCAAAAAACGCCGCTCAAACCGATGAAAGTCAGCCCGAAGCGCCGTGTGTTGATTCAATCGAGCTCGCGCTACCACAATTCCGGTTATCTGGACTTTGCAGGCGACCAATACGAACGCCTCTTCGGCAAAGAAAAGTACGAAATTCTTTTCATCCCGTATGCCAAGGTAGCCGGCACGTACGACGACTACGAAAAGCAAGTTCAGGATGCCTTCAAGGCCTACGGCCACAAGATCGTCGGTATCCATCGCTTCAAAGATCCGCAAAAGGCTGTTCGTGAAGCCAAGGCTATCGCTGTCGGCGGTGGTAACACCTGGGCTTTGGTCACCAGAATGTACGAAGCCGGTATCATCGATTTGATCCGTGAACGCGTCAATGCCGGTATCCCCTACTGCGGCTGGTCCGCGGGCGGTAACGTTGCTTGCCCGACATTGCGTACGACGAACGATATGCCGATCGCCGAACCGCCTTCTTTCAACACCTTCGGTTTCATCCCGTTCCAAACCAACCCGCACTTCATCTCCGGCGGTACGCAAGGTTTGAATAACGAAACCCGTGAAGACCGTTTGGAAGAATTCCTCTGGTACAACAAGGACGAAGAAGTGATCGGTTTGCCCGAAGGCACGGCCTTGTTTGTGACGGGTGAATACGACTGCGAAGTGATCGGTCCGAAGGACAGCGAAGCCCTTTACTGGTTCCGTCAGGCTCCCAAGGGCATGAAGCTCGAACGTATTCCGTTAGGTACGAAGTTTGACGTTCGTAAGATCGTTCCGGGCGGCAAGCTCTAATCTGATTCAGTATTAACTGAACAGGCGGCGGTTGAGGATTGGATTCCGGGACCGCCGCTTTTTTCAGCTCTGCATACAATTTAAAATCATTCAAACAAATTGTGCTCTCATAACCAAGAAACGAAGGATTATTGTTCGAATGTCCAATAAAAAGGCGGTTTTCAGTCACTGCTTTTTCAAACGCGGATTAAAAGACGAAGTGCAATTGATGAGAGATAGGTCTAATACAAATTTTTAACTGAGAGCCAAAACGATATCAGTGACGATATCATCTTTCAGTCGGAATGAAAGTACCGGTTCAGATTCGATGAGGAAATTGCACTCCTGACTTAATCCTACGTTCTCTTTATTACTTGTTTGACGATAAAACCCAATAACTCTCCAAAAAACGATACCGCAGCACCAATAGGTATCAGCATTAATTCCGGACGATTGATCACGCTAAAAGTCATCATGTTTGAAAGGCTGAATGTCAGATACTCCGTTCCCATCAAGCAAATCCCGCAAAAGATAGCAAAAATGAAACACCACTTTCCGATTTCATTTTGATATGAGAGAAAAATCGAAACGATCATGATGGTTAAAGGATGCAGACCATAAAAGTGAATGAGTGTGAAACCGAGAGCATCGAGATATTGTCCTGAAACCCAAAAGTACGTAATCGAAAAAAGACAGACGATCGGATAAAGGATAATTTTTAACCGATTATTTTTCCCGGTATCAAGTACGAAGTGCAATTTTCTCATCGGATTTAGACTATCACTTTAATTCCGACAGAGACTGTTGATATCTTCTTCGATATCGTTTCAACGCTCGGTTGAAAACATCGTCCGGAGCATTGTATCCCAGAAC
>NZ_JACJKX010000010.1 GCF_016901835.1 Parasutterella secunda
TAGAAAACGACCCCCGGTTTTTTAGGGTGACGGTTTTTAATTTCGGTTATGTATCCCTTTCGTTTGCCCAAACACAAGATGCTCCCGTCGGCCAAGGACTCGTAAACGGCAGGGTTTCTGCCACTACTCTCACCATTCCATGCTTGGTATTTAACATAAGCATCAATCCCCAGTTTTTTACAGTATTCGTAGTTATCTAGATTGCCATAGCCTGAGTCTGCCCCCACTTCCTTTGGATAGTATCCGTACATCCTTTTGAAGGTATTGAGTATCGGTTGAAAAGATTTCAAATCACTTCGTTCTTGCGAGACTAAATACGAAACGATGAATCCGGTACTGACAAGAGCCTGTACAGAGTAAGCCGCATGCATGTTACTTCCCAAGCCACTGTAGTAATCCTGTTTTAGGCACATTGCCGTGGCATCATGGTCTGTTTTGTAGTATGAATTTCTGTTTGGACCACAAATCGCTTCTTTCTCTTCATACTCAACCGTTTTCAAAAGGTACGAGGCCAGATTGTTTCGCATGGCATTTAACGCTTTAAGACCTCCGGGCACATTCTCTGGAGGTATCTGCTTGGCCTCGTCAAGCTTGTCCATAATGATTTTCGAAGAAAGAATTCTCTCGGCTGGGACGTTAGCACTTAAGGCAAGTGTATTAAGAAGAGCTCGAACTTTATCGCTGAGTTTTTGATGGTAATGGATCGGTTTCCAGACGAATTTGTACTTGTTAGCATTAGCTTCTTGTTTGGTTCCGTCGAGAAAAACAGTCTGCATATTGAGCTGCGTTTCACTAAAGATTCGCTTGACAATGCAAGCAAAAATTTGCTCGATATTCGGTGTGATGACGTTTTGAATAAAGCGAGAAATCGTTACATAACTGGGATAAGAGCCTCCTGTTATGTAAATAAAACGCAGATCGTTTCTACAGGACGATTCGATTTCTCTTAGTGACGCTTTTCCGAGAGCAAAGCCCAAAAGTATCACGGCAAAAAGACGGTATTGATCATAGGCCGGTCGCCCAGTTTCATCTTTGGAATTAAGGTATTTCCATACCTGGGAAGACTCTAAAACTTGAAGAAAAGCATCCAATTTTTCACGCTCCTCCACCTGGATAGGGAAGGAGTTGAACAATTGGGGCCCAATTGCTCTAAAATGGTCCATGGTAAAAGTTCCTTGCAAGAACACTTTTACCATAGCACGTAGTGAGTTCGAGTCTCAATGCGTGCTTTTTCTTATGTTTTTCAATAAGTACAACAAATTAAATGAATAAAATGAGGGGGCGTACTTCTGTCCTCTTTCTACTAGACTTTTGTAACACCCCCTTTTTTGTTGTGAGAAGCAATTTTCTGTCTCTTTTTGTACTGTTGGCGTTATATTTAGACTGGTACGCATTGAAAAACGAATGCGTACACAATAACGAACAATGAGGTGCGAAATGGATCATCAGCAAAAAGCTCAAGCATTGGTTGAACGTTTTCTCAGTTATCTCGCCATCAGCAGTCAAAGTGATCCTAAAGTAAAAGAAGTACCCAGTACGCCGGGTCAATGGACGATGGCCCGTGTTTTGGAAGCCGGTTTAAAGGAATTAGGACTTCAAGAGGTACACGTTGACGAGCATGGGAATGTTACGGCGCTTCTGCCCGGTACTGTTAAAGGTGTGCCAACGATCGGTTTTGTAGCACACGTTGATACGGTTGACGTCGGTTTATCTCCGGATATTCACCCGCAGGTTATTCACTATCAAGGCGGTGATGTGTGCTTGAACGCTCAAAAAGACATCTGGATACGTCTGAAAGAACATCCGGAATTAAAGTCACATATCGGTCAAGACATTCTTTTTACCGACGGCACCAGTGTGTTGGGGGCCGATAATAAAGCCGGTGTAACCAACATTATGACGGCCTTGGAAATTTTGGTGACTGAGCAGGTTCCTCACGGTGATATCCGTGTCGCTTTTGTACCCGATGAGGAAACAGGCTTGCGCGGCTCCAAGTGCTTGGATCTGGAACGCTTTAAGGTTGATTTTGCCTACACGGTCGATGGCGGTGAAAAAGGTCAGATTGTTTACGAAACCTATAATGCGGCTGAAGTGCATGTAGAGATTGAAGGGGTCACGACGCATCCCTCGTCGGCCAAGGGTGTCTTAGTCAATCCGAATCTGATTGCTGTGGACTTAATCGGCAACTTCAGTCGTTTGGAAACGCCTGAAAATACTGATGTCCGAGAGGGCTACTATTGGATTAAGAATATGTCGGGCAATCCTGCTCGCGCACACGTACAAATCAATATTCGTGATTTTGACGATGCGACTTTTGAAGCTCGCAAACAGTACGTTCGAGAAGTGGTCGCTCTGATTGCCAAACGCTATCCCAGAGCCAAGATTGAGGCTGATATTGAGGATATTTATCGTAATATCTCAGGCGGTTTGGGTGAAGACCGTTATCCGATTGATATCATGTATGAAGCGTTGAAGAGTCTCGGGATTGAAGCCAAGACCGTCGCTATGCGAGGCGGTACGGATGGCTCGGCTTTGACAGCCAGAGGCTTGGTGACACCCAACTATTTCACCGGTTCCTACAACCACCACGGGTACGCAGAATTTATGCCGATCGATGATTTTGTGAGTTCATTGGATATGACACTCAAAGTCATTGAATTGATCGCTCGCGGTCGTCAATAACTGAGAGTGTGAAAAACCGCCGAAAATTTTAGGGATTTTCGGCGGCCTTTTCTTCAGCTCTTGGATTCAAGCGAATCTATTTTTCTTCCTTTATCTTATCTTTAGCAAAGTTAGGATTGACGTTGGCACGCGACAAAATAAGGGGATCGACGGTGCCGATTGCTTCCGGGTCCTTTTGATCGTAATCGATAATGGATAAAACATAGCGCATGGCATTAAGCCGCGCACGTTTTTTATCATCGCTTTTGATGACTATCCAAGGGCAGGAGGCCGTGTTGGTCGCAAAGAACATGGCCTGTTCGGCCCGGCTGTAATCATCCCACTTGGATAACGAGGCAATATCGATCGGAGAAAGCTTCCAGCGCTTGAGCGGATCAATCTCACGGGATTTAAAGCGTCTTTTTTGTTCTTCCTGTGTGACGGAGAGCCAGAACTTAATGAGGATCGTGTCAGAATTGACAAGATTTTCTTCAAATTGCGGACACTGACGCATGAATTCAGCATATTCCTGATCGGTACAAAAACCCATGACTCGGTCAACGCCCGCCCGGTTGTACCATGAGCGGTCAAAAAGAACCATCTCACCACGCGTGGGAAGATGCGCCACATAGCGTTGGAAAAACCATTGGCCTTTCTCTGCCTCAGTGGGTTTAGCCAAAGCCACCACACGAGCGCCGCGGGGATTGAGGTGTTCCATGAATGTACGGATGGTGCCACCCTTACCGGCTGCATCACGTCCTTCAAAAATGATGACAATTTTTTTGCCCGTTTCCTTTACCCATTTCTGAAGTTTGAGCAGCTCCACCTGAAGGGGCAGCTTTTCTTTCTCGTAGCGTTTGTTACCCATGCGGTGTTTATAGGGAAATTCCGCTTTTTCCCAATTTTTGACCAGTTCGTCTTCGTAGTTAGTCGCCTGGCTTGACGCACGAATTTTTGCTTTGGCATTTTTGACCAGAATTTTCAAAATTCTGATTTGTTCGTCAACAGGTTCCTGATCAAAGGCCTTTTTTAAAGCTTTGGTATAGGCGACAATTTTGCGTTGGGTGAGCGGATCGGAGTCTTTAATGAGTATTTCCTGATCGTTGTCTTTTTTCTTAGTCATACGAGACCTCTCAAGTACTTTGCCTGATCGTTTCAGGTTAGCACTTTCAGCGATCAATGACTGAAAAAATACGACCAATTTGTTTCAAAGTCTGTCGTTTGACAATACAAAAACACCGGTTGAGCGAACCGGTGCCTTTGGGAAGATTGGGTTTTAGTTGATCAATGAGTCGCTCGGAAAAACCAAACTGAAGGTTGATCCCTTACCGGGCTCGGATTCGATTCTTAGCTGGCAGTGGTTGCGAATTGCAACGTGTTTGACAATAGCCAGCCCCAAACCGGTACCGCCTTTTTCCCTTGAACGACTTTTATCGACTCGGTAGAAACGCTCCGTTAAGCGGGGAATGTCTTCGGCATCAATACCTATGCCATTGTCTTTAACGGCAAAGGTTGCCGTCTGATCATCGGGGTTAAAGTGCCAGCTGATCTGAATTTTTCCGCCGTCGGGCGTGTAGCGCACGGCGTTAGTGACCAGATTAAGGCACGCACTGCGAATTTCATCGACTTGTCCTAAAACGGCTTGGTTCGCAGTAATGTCAGTGTCAATCGTGTGTCTGCCTCTGGAAAGTGCCACACCGTCTTCAGCGAGGCCAGCCACCAATTTGGGCATGTTGACGACTTCCGGAGGATCCGACTGTTGTTCATCCTTACTTTCGAGGCGCGACAGCGACAGCAGGTCGTTGACGAGGTTTTGCATACGAACGGACTCTTGTTGCATCAGCAGGAGGTGTTCGTGCAACATTTTCTCATCGAGCTCTTTACCTCTGAGGATCATATCGAGAAAGCCTGTAATCACGGTCAGAGGCGTGCGCAATTCGTGGCTGACGTTGGCTACGAAATCTTTGCGCATAGAGTCGATGCGGCGTTGCTCGGTGATATCACGCGAGACAACAATAAAGTGAGTTTTATCGGCAACTACCGCTGATAGCAACAAAATGCGACCGATTTCGTGGGATTTCACTTCAATGGGCTTTGAGAAATCGCCGTTTTCAAGGTATTCGATGATTTTGGGATTGTCAAAAACCAAGTTGAATGCCATCCCCATGTGCTTGGTCAGTTTGAGCCCTAAATGTTTTTCAGCGGCCGGATTGCACCATTCAACCGTGTGCCCCTGCCGGAACAACACAACCCCTTCGGGTAAAGCTGAAAGTGAAAGACGGTAACGATCGATACGAGCGGTAAAGCGGGACTGGTCGCTTTTGATTTGTTCAGCTTCAACGGAATTCATCCAGCCGTCGCTCATTTTGAAAATGATGTAACCGATTAAAGCCAGTAAAGCGACGCATGCACCGATTAATGTATTTTGAAAATCGGTTGTCAAAAACAACAGGCCGACTATGACAAAAACACAGACCAGACCTAAGACGCAAAACATTCTGGGTGAAAGATTTTTTGCTGACATGAAACTCCCCTGAGGTGTAGCAATCCTTTCAATGCGTTTCTATTCAGTGACATGAGCTCGGTAACCCAAACCTCTGACCGTTTGAAGGAGGTTTTCAGCGCGTGTTCCCTGCAGCTGCTTGCGAAGTCTCAACATGTGTACGTCAACTGTACGTTCGTCCACATAGGCGTTGTCCCAAACAAGACTTAAAAGCATTTCACGGCTGTAGACTCGTTCCGGGTTTTTAGCAAAAACCAATAACAATTTAAATTCCTTGGCCGAAAGCGTGAGCGGCTGACCGTCAACTTTCGCCTCGAAACTGGCTTCGTTCATGGTGAGTGGACCGCAAACAACCTCGGTGTTTTTACTGTCTTCGCCTGTTTGTTTCTGGAATTGATAGCGACGCAACACCGCCTGAATACGAGCAATGAGTTCGCGAGGCATAAAAGGTTTGACGATATAGTCATCAGCGCCTGCGTTTAACCCTCGTACACGATCGGATTCGCTGCCGCGGGCGGTGAGCATAATGACGGGCAAATGTTTTGTTTTAGGATCGGCGTGAAGTTTTTCGAGCCAATCGACACCGGATAACTCCGGCAACATGTAATCCAAAAGAATCAGATCGGGAGGATTGGTATCAACAATGGTCTGTGCTTCAATAGCATTTTCGGCGCACACGACTTCATAGCCTGCCGCCGCACAAGCAAAAGAGATCAAGGTTCTGATTGCCGCTTCATCTTCAACAATCAGAATATTGGCGGAGTTGGTATTGATACTGGAACTGTCAGTCATAATGCCCCTTTTTAATTTTTTTCAGGTGACGCATTCTCATCCGATAATGATAGGCGAAATTAATGACCGAAAAAACAAACCTTCGTCTGTTTTTGACGAAGGTTAAGTCGGTTGATTAAGAAAGTTTTGCCAAACTTTCCGGTAAAGCATCCAACCGTAAATGTCGGATATCTTCGCCATCGAGGATGAAAATCACATGTTCAGCGATGTTGGTGGCGTGGTCACCCATGCGTTCATAAGCTTTCAGTAAGTCTAAACAAGACAGCACAGACTCAACCTGATCAGGGTGATTTTGCAAGAAAGCGGTAACCACTTTGATACCGGCCTTAAAGGCGTTGTCCACATCGCTGTCTGAGCGAAGGGTGTTTACAGCTGCCGTTTCAGACAAGTTTTTCAACGCGAGCATTGCTAAATTAACCGTTTTCATCGTGGATTCCACAATGCCTGTTTTGGCTAATTCTTCGGACAATTCCTCAGGAAAATCTGAACGGCTGGCTCGTGCAATATTGCGGGCCTGATCACCCATGCGTTCAAAGTCGGTGGCCATTTTGGCAATACCGAAAACCAAACGCAGGTCTTTAGCGGCCGGTTGGTGTTTGGCAATCAAAAGCGTAGCGCAACGGTCGGTAGAGACTTCAAGCGCATTGATGGCTGCATCGCGGTCTTTAACCGACTGGGCTAAATCAATGTCACCGGTTCTGAAGGCCTTGGTGGCATTGTTGATCTGTTCGGTGACGAGGTCACCCATGCTATAGACCAAATGTTTGAGTTCGTCTAAATCTTCATCAAATTGATGCACAAGGTGCGTTTGTGCGGACATAATCATTCGGATGTCTCCCTATTTTTTTAATCAGATTAACCGAAGCGACCCGTGATGTAGTCTTCCGTGGCTTTCTTGGTCGGATGCGTGAACATCATTTCTGTGGGACCGAATTCAATGAGTTCACCGAGATACATGTAAGCGGTGAAGTCCGAAATACGGGCTGCCTGCTGCATACTGTGGGTCACAATAACTACGGTGTAGTCCTTTTTGAGCTCATCAATCAAGTTTTCAATCTTGGCTGTTGAAATCGGGTCCAAAGCTGAACACGGTTCGTCGAGCAAAAGCACTTCGGGCTTAACGGCGATGGCACGTGCAATACAGAGGCGCTGTTGCTGACCGCCCGAGAGCGCAAAACCCGAAGCCTGCAGTTTATCTTTGACATCGCTCCAGAGAGCAGCTTGTTTCAAAGCCCACTCCACTCGTTCATCTAATTCGGCTTTGGAGAGATTTTCAAATAGACGCACACCGTAGGCGATGTTGTCATAAATTGACATCGGGAAGGGGGTCGGACGTTGAAACACCATACCGACTTTGGAGCGTAAACGATCGACTCCTTCCGTCTTGGTTACGATATTCTCACCGTCGAGCCAAATTTCACCCTCAGCACGTTGTTCGCCGTAGAGTTCATACATACGGTTGAACGTTCTCAACAGCGTAGATTTGCCGCAACCGGACGGGCCGATAAAGGCAGTCACTTTATTTTCAGCAATGGAAAGATTAATATTTTTGAGCGCATGGAAAGCGCCGTAGTAGAAATTAAAATTTTTGACCTCGATTTTAGGGGCCATGGTCGTGTCGGACATCCCGAAGACTCCTTAGTGAATTTACTTTTGGTATACGCGCGAAGTCTACGAGTCGGGTATGACCCTAAGATGACACTAATATGACATCTATATGACGAGTTCGCTTGAAAGAGCCTGTTTGCAATTTTTTTATGAAAAGGATGAGAAATGATTCGTTTGGCTTGTGATTACCAGGAAGGATGCCACCCGAAAATTCTCCAACGCTTAGTCCAAACTAATTTGGAGAGCACGCCCGGATACGGTACCGATCAATATTGCCAAAGTGCAAAACAAAAAATTAAAAAAGCCTGCGAGGCTCCTGATGCAGAGGTTTTTCTTTTAATAGGTGGCACGCAGACGAACTCCACGGTTATCCGTTCGATTCTGCGCCCGTGTGAAGGTGTCATCGCGGTTTCAAGCGGACATATCAACGGTCATGAAGGCGGTGCCATTGAAATGGGCGGACACAAAGTGCTCACCATTGAACCGCATGACGGAAAAATGCTTGCCGCGGATCTCGATCGCTATATAGTAGATACATTGACCGCACCTTCTTGGGATCATGGCGTAATTCCCGCTATGGTGTATATCTCGCAGGCCACTGAGACAGGCTCTGTCTACACGTTGGCTGAAATGCAGGCGATCAGCGACGTCTGTCATCGACACAATATGCCGCTTTTTGTTGACGGCGCCCGTTTGGGATACGCCTTAACAAGCGAAGGCTCGGATATGACTCTGGCTGATTTGGCACGTCTGGCCGATGTCTTTTATATCGGCGGCACCAAGGTCGGGGCACTTTTGGGTGAAGCGGTGGTCTTTACCAATACCAAACTTTGCAAAAATTTCTTTACCATCATGAAGCAAGGCGGTGCGGTCTTGGCAAAAGGGCGTTTGCTGGGGCTGCAGTTTGATACGCTTTTTACCGATGATCTTTACTTTGAAATCAGCCGTCACGCCATCGCCATGGCGATGAAATTGAAAGCGGCGCTCAAAGAAAAGGGTTATCGCTTCTATGCAGAAAGCCCCTCTAACCAACAGTTTGTGATCTTGGAAAACACCCAATTGGCAGAACTTGAAAAAGAAGTTCAGGTTTCTCATTGGTGCAAGGTCGATGAGCATCACACTGCCGTGCGTTTCTGTACGAGTTGGGCCACGACCGAAGAAAATATTGACAGAGTCATTTCTCTTCTTTAGTTAAAGCACGAGGCCGGTTTGAAACCGGCCTCTGTATTTCCTTAGTCTTGAATTTCAACGATTGCTGTGAGTTCGGTTGCAGCCCCTTCAGGTAGCTCATAAGCCCCTAGGGCAATTCGAGTGCCGACTCCTGCTGTGCCATAAAGCTCTCTGAAAAGTTCTGATGCGCCGTTAATCACCTGGGGATGATCTTCAAATCCCTTCGCACAACGCACAAATCCGGTCAGATGGACAAATTGCTTGATGCGGTCCAAGTCTCCGAGTTCACGTTTGAGAACAGACAAAATGTTCAAAGCGCTCAGTTTGGCGGCTTCTTTGCCTTCCTCAATTGTCAGATCCTCGCCGACAACGCCTTTAATTTGCAAAACACTGTTAATGTCAGGCGTTTGTCCTGAGACATAGACAAGGTTGCCGACGCGGCGGGTGTAAACGTAGAGCCCGGCGGGATCGGCAACCGGCGGTAATTCAAGACCTAACTCTTTGAGCTTTGATTCAATAATCATTAACAAACCCTTGTTTTGAGAAAGTGATTTAAAAATCGGTTGACCGACTGGTCAACCGATTCACAAATTAAGCGATATTTCTTAAAAGTTCTCGGGCCAGACGCTCCGCTTCGAACATATTTTCGACCATGTTTCGTCCTAACGTTTGGGCGATACCGGTTCGTTCAAGCTGGTGCAAGGTGTGGCCGCTTGCCCCGCAGATGATGAGTTCAAAGTTGCGGCGCTTTAGAGCACGCAGGTAGGTGGCAAGAATATCCATGGCCGAATTGTCGATATTCATCAAAGCCGTGCAATTGAGGATGACCACCTTATTGGCATCTCTGGCGGTGATGCGCTTGGGATCTGTCATGTGAGAAAGCTTAGAGACAGAACCGAAGAAAAGAGAACCTTGTAAACGCCAAGCTTCAATGCCTTCAGGGGTATCGGCAGGCAAAGTCATCTGCGTAACTTTTGTGAGCGTATTCATGCGGTAGATGAAGAACAGGCACGAGATCACCAGACCCACTTCCACCGCGACCGTAAGGTCAAAAATAACAGTGAGCAGGAAGGTTGCAATGAGGGTTGTCTTATAAGACATCGTCATGCGACGCAAGCGTTTAAATTCCGCCCAATTGCCCATATTCAAAGCGACATTGAGCAAAATAGCAGAAAGCGCTGCAAGAGGAATATTGGAAGCTAAAGGAGCTGCTGCCAAAATCACCACTAACAAAGTAATCGCATGTACGACACCGGAGACGGGGGAGACCGCACCGCTTTTAATGTTGGTGACCGTACGGGCAATGGTACCGGTTGCAGGGATCCCGCCGAAGAAGGGGACAACGAGATTAGCAATGCCTTGTCCCATCAGTTCCTGATTGGGATTGTGTCGATCATCGGTTAAGGTGTCGGCCACACGTGCACAAAGCAACGATTCAATGGAACCCAAAAGGGCAATGGTGACCATCGGTCCCACTAAATGGCGGATATTGTCCCAATCGAAAGTAGGAATTTGAAGAGAGGGAAGCGTTTGAGGAATGCCACCGAATTTACTGCCGATTGTTTCAACCGGAAGGTTAAAGCTCGTGACCGCAAGAGTCGAGACGATCAACACAATAACGGTGCCCGGGATTTTGGCAATCCATCGTTTCCATTGGGCTACGCGACTTGAGGTGTCATTGGGCCAGAAGCGCACGATGAGAAAGGACACGAGAGCAATCCCCAAGGCGTAAAAATTGACAGTGTTAATGTGTGCTGAAATCGCACTCATCTGACCGAAGAAATCCGCGGGCATCTTATCGATGCTGAGGCCAAAGAAATCTTTAATCTGAGACAGACCGATCAATACGGCGATGCCGTTTGTGAAGCCGATCACAATGGAAATCGGTATGAAACGGATAAAGCTGCCTATTTTGAATAGCCCCATCAGTATCAGCAATATGCCGCTGCCGATCGTGGCGATCATCAGGTTGGCCAAGCCGTAGTTGGCGATGATGCCGTAAATGATCACGATGAAGGCACCGGCCGGTCCTCCGATCTGAACCCGACAGCCGCCCAGAATGGCGATTAAGAAGCCTGCAATGATAGAGGTGTAGATACCTGCTTCCGGTGTCACACCGGAGGCAATAGCAAAGGCCATAGCCAGAGGGAGAGCAACCATGCCCACGGTCAAACCCGAGCTGATATCACGGGTGAGACTTCTGGCATTGTAGTGCCCGATCAGGTCAAAGCTCGCCGGATGAAACGGCTCTAAAGGAATATGTTCCTTAAAGTTCTTAAAAGCTTGAGCAAAGCTCATTTTATTTTAGAAAAGAGAGTAAGTTAGGTTGTTAAAACCGATTGGCAAAACAGTTGGCATTAGCCAACTGTTTTGATCGGGGTTATTGGTAAATCAAAAATCAGCGCAAACGCATACCGGGCTTGGCACCTTCTTGAGGTTCAAGGATAAAGAGTCCGTCTTTATCGTCAGCGCCGCTTGCCGACAAGAGCATCCCTTCGCTGACGCCAAAGCGCATCTTGCGCGGTGCAAGGTTGGCAATCACGACAGTGAGTTTGCCTTCCAAGTCTTCGGGCTTGTACCAGGCTTGGATACCGGAGAAAATATTGCGGGTCTTGCCTTCACCGATATCAACCGTTAAGCGCAACAGTTTGGAAGAGCCTTCAACTTTTTCGCACTTGACGATCTTAGCTACACGCATATCAAGCTTGGCAAAGTCATTAATGGTGACTTCAGGTGCAATTTCCTCACCGCAGGGAGCAACAGGTTTGACTTCTTCAACCACCGGCGGAATCAAAGCGTCAAGCTGCTTGATGTCGCAGCGCTGCATCAGGTGAGAGAAGGGCTTGATTTGATTGTCCGAAGTAAGCGGACGAAGAGCGCTTTCCCAATTGAGTTCGCCACAGTTTAAGAATTCTTCCACCTTGGCTGCCGTTGCAGGAAGCACAGGTTTGAGCATCAAAGTCATCAGGCGGAAAGCTTCCAAAGCCACCGAGCAGACTTCGTGCAATTTGTCACGGTTTTCTTCCGATTTGGCCAATTCCCACGGTTTTTCACGGTCGATGTATTCGTTGACGCTATCGGCCATAGACATGATGGAGCGCAGGGCACGGGAGTACTCTCTTAAGTTATAGAGGGCCGCAATGCCTTCAACGGCGTTGCGCATCACCTTAATAAGAGTATGGTCGGCCACATTGTCGCTGACACGTGCGTTAAAGCGCTTGACGATAAATCCTGCAGCACGGCTGGCAATATTAACGTACTTACCGATCAAGTCGGAGTTCACTCGAGCCATGAAGTCGCTCTTACTGAAGTCGACGTCATCGTTGGTCGGGCCCATCTTGGCAGCGAGATAGTAACGCAGCCATTCGGCGTTCATGCCGAGTTCCAAATACTTCAAGGGGCTGATGCCGGTGCCGCGGCTCTTACTCATTTTGCGGCCGTCAACCGTCATGAAACCGTGTACGAACACATTGTCGGGCGTACGGTAGGGTTGGCCGGAGAATTTAAGCATGGCAGGCCAAAAGAGCGTATGGAAGTACACGATGTCCTTACCGATGAAGTGGATTTGCTCGGTCTTTTCATCATCGAGGAACTTCCAGAAATCAAATCCTTGCTTTTTGGCGTAATTCATGAGGCTGGCGTAATAGCCGACCGGAGCATCCAACCAGACATAGAAATACTTACCCGGAGCGTCGGGGATCGGGATGCCGAAATAGGGTTCATCGCGCGAAATATCCCAGTCACCGAGTTTGCCTTCGGCTAGCCACTCTTCATCCTTGGCACGGATTTCGGGTTGAACACGGTCCACACCGCTTTTACCTTTACCGTTGACCCAGTCGCGAAGGAAAGCAACACAGGCAGGATCGGACAGACGGAAGAAATAGTGCGTGGATTTACGCAATTCGGGTTTGGCGCCTGACAAAGCCGAGAAGGGATTGATCAATTCTGTCGGAGAGTAAACGGCGCCGCACTTTTCACAGTTGTCACCGTATTGGTCTTCAGCTCCGCAGCGCGGGCAAGTGCCCTTGATGAAGCGGTCGGCAAGGAACATGCCCTTGACCGGGTCATAGAATTGTTCGATATCTTTCGTGTAGATCAAGCCGGCAGCTTTCAAGCGTTTGTAAATGTCTTGCGAGAGCATGACATTTTCTTCGCTGTCGGTGGAGTACCAATGGTCGAATTTGATATGGAAGCCATCGAGGTACTGTTTGCGGCCCGCAGCGATGCGTGCTACGAATTCCTGCGGCGTGATGCCCTCTTTTTGGGCAGCGATCATCATCGGGGCACCATGAGTGTCGTCCGCTCCGACGAAGTGAACGGTATGACCGTACATTCGCTGCGTCCGAACCCAGATGTCGGCCTGAATATATTCCATGATGTGGCCGATATGGAAATGCCCATTGGCATACGGCAGGGCGGTCGTAACGAATATTTGACGTTTTTGCATAATGAAATGTCCCGTAAAATGACCGGATAAAAAGACAAAGAGGTCAATATTTTAGCAAAGCGCCCTAAAATTCTCTCGCCTTAACGGCTTGAGTCGGGATGTAGAGTATTACTGTTAAAAGAGCTCAGGTTTAGGATTGAACCGACCGTATACCTCTTGAGGTTGAAACGAA
Source organism: Parasutterella secunda (assembly GCF_016901835.1). Classification (GTDB taxonomy): domain Bacteria; phylum Pseudomonadota; class Gammaproteobacteria; order Burkholderiales; family Burkholderiaceae_F; genus Aphodousia; species Aphodousia faecavium. The sequence continues at coordinate 13,354 of NZ_JACJKX010000010.1, forward strand.
AAAATCGGAAAATACGCAGTGTTGATTGAAAGGAGTCCGATTGTGAATAAAAAAGAAGCGATTCTGAAAGTGTTGGGAGAGGTCGTTGATCCCTGGATGAAAACCGATTACCTGACTGCCCGCATGGCTAAAGTCAGTGAAGATGGTGAATCCGTAACGATTGAATTGGGATACCCGGCCAAAAGTGTTAAAGAGGATATCCAGAATCAGGTTGTAAAGGCTCTTGAAGCAGCCGGTCTTCAAGCTAAGGTTGAAGTTGAGCAAAAAATCATTGCTCACGCCGTTCAGCGCACACTTAAAGTACTGCCTAATGTTAAAAATATCATTGCCGTCTCCAGCGGTAAGGGAGGTGTCGGTAAGAGTACGGTTGCAGCCAACGTTGCGTTGGCCTTAGCGGCCGAAGGAGCCAAAGTGGGGGTTCTTGATGCCGATATCTATGGTCCGAGTCAGCCCATGATGTTGGGAGCGTTGGGTCGACCCATGACCAATGACGGTCAAAATATGAATCCGATTGAGTCTCTTGGGCTTGAAATTAACTCCATCGGTTTTTTAATTGATCCTGACGAACCCATGATTTGGCGCGGTCCTTTGGTTGCACAGGCCCTGACTCAATTATTGACTCTGACCAACTGGCATGATCTTGACTATTTGGTCATTGATATGCCCCCGGGAACAGGTGATATCCAATTGACTCTGTCGCAAACTGTGCCCGTCACCGGCGCTATCGTTGTCACAACTCCGCAGGATATTGCGCTACTTGATGCCAAAAAAGGACTCAGGATGTTCCAAAAGGTTAATGTGCCGATTTTAGGACTGGTTGAGAACATGTCTGTTTTTGTCTGTCCTCAGTGCGGTCATGTGGAGCATATCTTCGGTGAGGGCGGTGCCAAACGCATGAGTGAAACCTATCATGTAGACGTACTCGGTCAATTGCCGCTTGATGCCGGTATCCGCAAGGAAGCCGATTCAGGAGCCCCGACGGTTGTTTCTTCGCCGGATTCCTTGGCCGGAAAAATTTATCGGGAAATTGCTCTTAAAGCAGCGGCAGCCATTGCGAAAACGGCAAAAGATATGTCTTTGAAGATGCCGAGCGTGCGGGTGGAGAATAACTGATGCCTTTGGTTACCCCTGATTACAGGGCGCCGAGATGGCTTGCGGGCGCTCAGATTCAAACGATTTTTGCAGCCAAAGTGTGTAAAAAGCCTGAGGTTGTCTATCGACGCGAGCGATGGGATACGCCCGACGGCGATTTCACCGATATTGATTGGGCGACTCCTGAACCGGCAGATCCGAAAACGCCTATCGTTGTGCATTTCCATGGCCTGGAGGGTAGCTCCAGAAGCCACTACGCTCTTGCTCTCATGCATGAAACAGTCAATCGCGGTTGGCGAGGTTGTGTATCACTTTTCAGAAGTTGCTCCGGTGAACTCAATCGCAGCATTAAAACGTATCACGCGGGCGACATTGATCAGGTGCAATGGGTGCTTGAAACGGTCCATTCGCGCTACCCCCAAGCTCCCATTTATGCCGTAGGCGTGTCGCTCGGGGGCAATCAATTGGCTCTTTTTTGTGGAAAGAGAGCAAAAACTGCCAAAAAACTTCTGACCGCAGCTGTTTCGGTTGCTGCTCCGGTTGATCTGGTAGCCGGCAGTAATCTGTTGCGTTTCGGTTTCAATCGCCTGTACTCCAAAATGTTTTTGGATACGCTCATTCCGAAAGTATTGAAAAAATGCGAACTGATGCCGCAAATGCGGGAATTGGTTGATGAGGAAGCAATCAGGAAGTGCAAAAACTTTTATGACTTTGATTCTCTCTATACCGCTCCGGTTCACGGTTTCAAAAGTGCAATGGACTACTGGACAAAAGCTTCAGCTAAACCGTGGCTGAAGTTTGTGGAAGTACCGCTTTTGCTTTTGAATGCTAAAAACGATCCCTTTATGCCTGAATGGGCTCTGCCGACATTAGAAGACGTCTCCGAAATGGTTTGGCTGGATCAACCGGCAGAAGGTGGTCACGTGGGATTTCCGACAGGTAATCCTCCCGGAAAAATCGATTATTTGCCTAAGCGCATTTATCGCTTCTTTCTTGAGCGCCAATAACAAAAGAGACTGATAGATTCGAAAATGAGTTGTCAGTCTCTTCTCTTTCAGAAGTAGTCTTTTTGCATCGCGACAACTTCGTCAAAACGCTTCTGAGTGGGTGTGCCACTTATTTTTTCTTTCGTCGGAAATTGCCGGTCAAACAAAGAGGCTTCCTGAGAGTCAAACTCATAGATCTCATTTTCAAAATATCGGCCGGCTAATTCTTTATCGTTAGGATTCCTCAACCACAATATCTGCAAGGCTGCTGCAAATTTGTTGTCTTTTGTACGGATGGAGTATTTTTCAGCTGGCTCAAAGCCGTTTTTGCTGTAGTAGGCCGGGTCGCCGCAAAGCAAAATAGCTTTGTAGCCCATCCGGACAGCCTGTTGACGCATCAGTTCAATAAGTCTGCGGCCCACACCCGTGCGCTGAAAGGCCGGTAAAACACCGATCGGACCGAGACTTAAAACGGTATGCTTTTGCCCGTCATCGCCTTCAATATAAGATTGAACACTGATGACATTACCGATAATGCGTCCGTCTTTGACTGCAACAAAATCCAACGATTCGATAAAAGCGCTGCTTTGCCGTATTTGATGCAGCATAAAATGTTCAAAGCATCCGGGACAGTACACGTTCCAGAATGCCTCTCGAATCATGTTTTCCGTTTCTCGATAATCATCAGGTGTTTCAAGTCTGTATTCAATAGTCATTTTTCTTTAAAAAAAGGAGCGCATTTTTGTCGAAAAATTGTAGCAAGTGTTCTGAAAATCTATACAATTTCGACTTCAATGATTTAATCGAAAACGTTGCCGCGTCGGTTTGTGCTACCGGGTCTGCGGTTCCGTAATTTAACGGAGGCTCTTATGTCGCATAAGTGGCTCAACAAGGAAACGCTTTGCGGCCTTGTTGCATTAACGCTTTTTATTCTGACGATTCCTTTAAGCAATTGGGTCGTTGTCAATGTCGGTTTGGTTTGTGAACCGAACGGCCCGTGTCTTATTCCGGTTTGGCCCGGATTGATGGCTCCCTCGGCGGTCATGATTGCCGGTGCGGCTTTGGTTTTAAGAAACGCCGTACAGGCTTTCTTGGGTGCGTATTTCTCTTTGGTCGCTATCGCTGTCGGTACCGCACTGTCGGCGCTTTTCGCTTCACCGTCTTTGGTTTTGGCTTCTGCTGCGGCGTTCTGTTTTTCTGAATTGGCAGACTTCGCAGTTTATACGCCGATGAGAAAACGCTTCCCTGCTTTTTCAGTTGTGATGGCGGGCTTAGCCGGTTCTGTGATTGACAGCGCTATCTTCCTGACACTGGCTTTCGGTAGCATCGAATTTATCTTCGGCCAGGTGTTGGGAAAATTTTGGATGTCTCTTTTAGCGGGCATCGTGATTCGTTATTTCAGATCTCGCCTGGCTACTACGCCCAAATTCTAAAATCTCGCCGAAAGCGACAGACCAAAAAATTCTGTCGCTTTTGACTTTCCGGCTGAACTTTTCAGTGCTCATTCTTCTTTGCTAAAAATTCTTCAAATCCTTTTTGGCGCAGAAGACAGGCTGGGCACTTGCCGCAGCCGTAGCCCCATTCATGGAAATGTTCGTGATCACCCTCGTAACAGGTGTGGGTATTTTTAACGAGAAAGTCAACGAGTTTTTCTCCGCCGATTTCCTGAGCTAATTCCCATGTTTGAGCCTTCGTTTTAAACATTAATGGCGTCAAAATTTCGATGTCCCAATCCATTCCGAGACTGAGAGCCTTTTGCATGGCGTCCATTGTGTCGCGGCGGCAATCCGGATAGCCTGAATAATCGGCTTGGCCGACTCCGGTAATAATGGTGTGAATTTGACTCAGATAAGCTCTTGCAGCGACATAAGTCATGAACATTAAATTGCGTGCCGGTACAAAAGAAGTCGGTAAACCTCGATCACCTTGGGCTGTAATTTCTTTTTGATCGGATGTTAAAGCACTTAAGGCCACTTGACCGAATGTATGCGCATCGATAACGAGATCGCTTGCCAAGTGCTTCGCCAAATGAGGAAACTCAATAGGAATTTTTTCCAGAATTTCACGACGGCATTGCAGTTCGATGCGATTGCGCTGCCCGTAATCGAAGCCGACGGTTTCCACATAATCAAAGTTTTTTAGCGCCCAGAATAAGCACGTCGTGGAATCCTGACCGCCCGAAAAACTGACAATGGCGCGAGTTTGCATGACCAATCCTTTCAATTTGGCAATTCGGTCGTTGAGTCTAACGCATTTTCTGTTCGCTTTCTGTGCTAATCTTCGGGAAAATTTTTGAAAGATTGAGTTTCAATGCAAGACAAGACTGCCGTCATTTTGATGAATACCGGATCGCCTGCGGCTCCTACGGCCGGGGCACTTCGTACTTATCTGAAGGATTTTCTATCCGATCCGCGCATCATTGAGTTGCCGGCCTGGATTTGGCAGCCGATTTTAAGAGGCATTATTTTGCGCACTCGTCCGGCAAAGAGCGCCGAGCGGTATAAAAAGATCTGGATGCCAGACGGATCACCTTTAATGGTTTACAGTCAAAAATTGGTTGAAGCACTCAATGAGCGACTCTCCGGTAATACTACCGTTGCCATGGCAATGAAGGTCGGTGCACCTTCGGTGAAAACGACGGTGCAACGTTTGAAGGGTGAGGGTTATAAACGGTTTATCTTCTTTCCGATGTTTGCTCAGTATTCGACCCAAACAACTGAATCCTGTTTGGATTCTGTCAGAGAAACTGAAAACCTCGATTCAGAAGGTTTCAGTTGGGATTGGATCAAACCGTATTATGATCGGCATGAATTTATTGACATTTTGGCTCAAAAGATAGCATTACAGCGCACGGCCGGAGCACATTTGGTGATGAGTTTTCATGGTATTCCGGTTAAAAGCATTAAAAAAGGCAGCCCTTATGAGCATCAATGTCGGCAAACGGCTTTTGAGATCGCTCGTAAATTGAATTTATCAGAGGGTGAGTACAGCATTGCTTATCAATCCAGATTCGGTAACGATCATTGGTTGCAACCTTATCTGACCGGGCACGTTGAAGAGCTTGTCCGCAAAGGAACTAAGGCAATTGATGTGGTGTGCCTGTCTTTCAGTGTGGATTGTTTGGAGACTCTTGAAGAAATCGGCATTGAATTGAAGGATCACTTCATCCGTGTAGGTGGCGAGAGGTTTAATTTGATTGCCTGTCTAAATGATGATCCTCAAGCCGTTGATTTTTATTTGACTTTGATTGAGGAAAAACTTAACAATCCGTCGTTCTGAAAAGGACTGAGATTTTCCTGTTCAGAAGGTATCAACTTTTTGTCAGAGCAAGACGAAGTATTTTTTAGCTCTCCAAGTCCTTTTTCAAGATATAGTCTGTTTGCCTGTCTTCACCCATGACAAAGGTGTGTGCCGATTTCGTAAAACCCCTTCTTTTTGTAGAAACGAAGGGCGTTTTCATTTTTTTCCCAAACGCCAAGCCAGATGTATTTTTTATGGCGTTCAACTGCGATGCTGACAGCCTTTTGCATTAAATAACCGCCCAAGCCTTGCCCCTGAAATTCGCCGGTTACATAGATTCTTTCCAGTTCCAGAGAATTTGGGTCATTTATATCTGTTTGCGAAGGAGCTTCGTTGACTTTGATATAACCAGCTAATTTTTCACCGCAGTATAGAAAGAAAAATTTTGAGTTCTTATCGGTTAATTCTTCAAGCAGCTTTTCTTTATTAAATGCTCGATGCAGGTATTCCTGCATATTTTCAGAAGTGTTCAGCGCGGCAAACGTTTCGTAGTAGGTTCGGATAGACAATTCACGAAGCGTGTCTAAATCTTCAACGCCGCATAATTTCAAAGAGATATCCATTTAGTTTCCTTCGATTTCGTCAATAGTTACTTCAAGGGATGTGCAATTTCCACTGTTTGTATCTGCTTCAGAAACACTGCATGCAGAGATGCCGATGATACAGTTCTCTAAAGCTCTTAAAGTGAGTTGATCACCGGCTTTAGAAAGAGGCTTGGCTATAACAATCTTCCCATTTTCCTCGACTCTTGTATTCATGAAAAAATTAATCGGCTGAATGATATTGCGGTTTGTTCCAAGTGCTCGGTTAATGTTATCCAGGCAGTTGGAGTGATCGGTGCCGTTTTGATAGAAGAAATCGTACATGGCCTTGCTGCAGGCCGGAAACAGTACGTCATGACATTGCACGTCGTCGTGAACAACTTTAAACATGGGCCGATACAAATTTGAATATAGAACTGTGCCTACACCGATATGCAAAGACTCGTTGCAGTCAATAGTTACTGAGGGAGAAAGGAATTCGTCGTGCGTTCCTTCGATTTCGGAAAAAAAACGGCTACTTGTCCGCCTTCCACATCTTTGATGGTGATAGTTTGTCCTTTTTTAATTTCGATTCGTAATCCACATTTAGGTTCGAGGGTATATCTCTTCAATTCTTAGCTCCGAAATACAATCGACATACTTCTACTCTACGGATGATAGAACAATTTCAGTTTTTGAAAATATGATAGGGAAAAGAAAAAATCCTTCGCTGCGTTTTGCAAGCGAAGGATTTTTTAGTAGCAGATGCTGCAATTAAGCATTCCGGCTCTTGATGAAGTTAGTAAATACTCCCCAACCGATCGGCAAGGATACTTCATCCTGAATGCAGAAATCGCCGCGGTGATGTCCGGGGTGATTGCAACCGTAATAGAAGAAGGCTGCCTTACCGCCATGCTCTTGGACCCGGCGAATCAACATGGTGCAGTCTTCGCTACCTACCTTAGCATTCATGTCCACAACGGATTCAACGCCCGGAACCGAGGCGGCTGACGTCTTAACAGCTTCGACCGCTTCCTCATCACCCTTATAGGTAACAGCTTCACCCATTCGGGTCAGACGATATTGAACTCCGTAAGCGGCGGCCATGCCCTTGACGGTCATTTCTACGTTGGCGGCCATGTAGTCATTGATTTCAGTACTTTCACCGCGAACTTCGAGCTGCATGTAAGCGTGTGGGGCAACAATGTTGCGGCCGACGCCCGAGATGAGTTTGCCGATCTGCACGCGGGTGATGCCTTGGCTGTGGCCTGGTAAAGAGCCTAACGACATGCAGGTAGCCGCGGCACACATCAGAGCGCTGCGGCCTTTTTCAGGTGAACCGGCAGCAGCCTGAATTCCTTCGTATTCCAAGTCAAACTTGGTGGTGGCGAGGTAACCGTGATGCGAGACGCCTACTTGTCCGAGATAGGCACCACAACCGATATGCGCCCCCGCAAACCAATCGACATCGTCGACAATACCCTTGGCAGCCATGGCTGCAGCGCCTCGAACACCTTCTTCGGCCGGTTGAAAGAGTACCTTTACCGTACCGTTGAGACTGTCTTTGTGATCGGCAAGCCAGGCGGCTACGCCGAGCCCCACGGCAGTGTGACCGTCGTGACCGCAGGCGTGTGAAAATCCGGGATATTCCGAACGGTAGTGGCCTTGATTGGCTTCGTGTTCCGGACTGGTCGTCTCTTCAATGGGTAGACAGTCGATATCTACGCGGATGGCGGTTACCGGACCGGGACGGCCGGTTTCCAACACAGCCATGGCACCCGTATAGCCGCCCAAGCGCTTTAAGAATTCTTCCGGCACACCGTGCTCACGAGCACGTTGTTGAGCAGCTTCGGCTGCTTCTTCATTTCTGCCCATGACCGCTTTCGGTTCAATGACTTCAATACCGGCAAGAGCTTTGAGCCCCAATTCTTCCAGACGTTTGACAATAAAGTAGGTGGTTTCAAATTCATTCCATCCGTCTTCTGGATGGGCGTGAAGCCAGCGGCGATCGGCCACCATTTGTTCTTTGTAATTACGTTCAGTCATTTTCTTTTTATCCGTTTAAAGTTCAAAGATGAAGCCGAGCAAAATCACGTTGACAATCATCGGAATTGCCATGCGTTTGGAAACTTCCAGGGGACTGGCCTTAATCATGCCGGCAATCACCAGCGTTGCACCGGCAATCGGAGAACACATACGGCCTAAAGCACCCGAGAGCGAGGCAACGACACCCAGGTTGGGAACTTTCATGCCGAATTCGGCGGCAAATGGAGTAACGGCCTGGTTAAAGGCGTGACCTGCGGCGTCGCCGGAACCGGTAAGAACACCCATGAGGAAGGGACCGAAATTAGCAGCCAAAGCAGCGATTTCTTTGGAGTCTTTCAATTGAACGATCAAAGCGTCGATGACACCGGCCGCTTGTAAACCGCCCGCAAAACAGCCAGCAGCAATGATGATGCCCAAAATGTTGGCATAACCCTTACCCATACCGTTGAAGAATTCCTTCGTGAGCTTTTCAGGATTGGCTCTCGTGACCAACAACGTGTAGATCGTACCGTAGATCATGGCTTCGGCCACGCCCATCTTCAAAAACGGAACACAGGTGGCGCCGAGCATTAAGATGACAATCGGAAGGATCGGAGCGATGGCATAGAAGACATTGACATGCTCGGGCAATTCACCGCGTGCATCGCTTGCCACTTCGAAAACTTCACCTTCTTCGTTATCTTTGCGCTTTTTGTAGTCGCGGAACACAAAGATCATGGCTGTGACCATGATGATATTGAGGGCGCAAAGTAAGAGGATTCGCGGTGCAAATTGCACGATCAAATCCATGACTTCCATGTTGGAAATCTTGGCCACCCAAACGTTGTGGCTCGATCCGGGGGATAAAGCAGAAGGAATGATGGAGCCGATAATGGCAGCACCGGCAATGGCCGGTTTAAAACCGGCACGCACCATGAGCGGAATCATGGTCGGACCCAAAGCGGCCGCGCAGCCTGCGGCAGAAGGTATGGCAATGGCTACGCAAGAGGCCACCAACATACAGAAGGGCAGAAGGAAAAAACCGAGCTTGCCCAAGGGTTTCACCAAAAGTCCGACAAAATGCACATCACAGCGCGTCATGGAGACGACGGCGGCAAAGCCCAGTGAGGAGCAAATGGCCATAATCATGGAAGCGTTGGTCATGTTTTTGAGCATGTTGCCCAAAGCAATATGCGGGGCAAAGCTGATGATGCCCATCGCCAGACCGGCGGTGATCAGCACCAGACGCGTTTCCAACCTTTTAAGCAGTGCCGCAATCGTCAGAATGACGATGACAACGGCAGCGATCATCTGAAATGTCATAAGAGTTCTCCAAATGTCTGGAAGTGTTTGAGAGAGCCGTAGCCCTTAAGCAAAAGATCATATTCCTTTTCATCATAAAAGAGACCCTGGTCAGGACCGTAAACTTTGGCTACTTCTATGACAAAACGCACACAGTCGTCAATATCATTGAGGTGAGAAGCACCAGTGGCGCATCCAGGTACCTGAGTCTGTGTGGTAATGGCAACGCCCACACAGGGTGCAGACGTGGCTACGCTTGGCTGAAGGATGGAATTGAGGTGGTACACACCGTTTCCGTAGGGCGTAATATCCTGTTGGGTAAGCGGCAAAACCACGGGCAAGCGCCCTGTGGCAATTTCCATCAAAGACAACAGCGCTTCGCTCGTTCTTAAGATATAGCCTTCTTTGACCGTCGGCGTGATGGCAAAGCCGTTTACGTTGACAATGCGGTTACCTTTTGTGGTGTCTATGCACAAAATGGCATCCATTGCCGGGTCAACCTCTGCACTGTTGCATTCTTGACTGCTGACCGGTGAATCCATGAAGGGAACCGGATCATGAGGACGGGTCGGTGCATGCGGACAGATGTGTGTGGTGACGATGACATCGCCCTTTAACACGTCGCCTCGAAGACGCATTTGTGACAGTTTAGCGGCGCAGGCAGTCGCAGCTAAAGCGCCGTCGCCGTCGCTCGTAAAACCGAGCCGTTCAGGTCTGGCTCCGAGTCCGCCTAAGCGTCCGATAATGCCAAGAGTAGGGTAAGGACCACCTACGGTCTTGCCGGCAGAGCCCGGAATCAAAACCCGGATGAAATCGGTAGAGCCTTTTTCTCCGCTGAGCGTCTGAACCTCAACGCTCAAAGCACCGTTGGCCCGAAGGTAAGTGGCTACTCGTTCACCGTCGACTGTCGGGTCATCGAGCAGGTCCTGTAATTCTATGAGATGTTTGAAAGTCATTCTTTACTCCTTTTTGTTAACAACCATTGTCTGAGTTAATTGTCGGCACCGCTAGTCGGATTCTTATTTGTATTATTATTTATTCCATGGTGGAATAAAGATCGAGCCAAACGGAAAAAATATATGCCATTAATCGCTGAAGATCTTGAAGTGTTTTTAGTTGTTTGTGAGACCAGAAGTTTTTCTTTGGCCGCCCGCAAACTCGCTCTTACCCAGTCGGCAGTGAGCAAAAAAGTTCTTCGTCTGGAAAATACCTTGGGAGTGGATCTTTTTAATCGAACCAAACGTCCGATTGAGCTCACGACAGAGGGTACAGTACTGATGAACGAAGCATTGGTAGCTCGGGAGTCGTTGGAAAGGGTGGCCGGAGAAATCCGGGAAGGAGCGTTTTTGAGACCGGAATTCCGAGTCGGAACCATTGAAAGTTTGGCCAAATGTTTTTTACCGTCCTTCATCACTGAAGTTCGCCAGAACGCCTCTCGCGTCTTGGCAATCACGGGAACCTCGCAATCGTTGATTGACGCGCTTTTGCGTCGAGAGATTGATTTTGCTTTTGTGAGCGACATTTTCTCAGAGATGCGGGGACTGACCCGTCTGAAGGTTTTTGAAGAACGTTCGGTACTTTTGATGCCTTCGGATCTGACAGCCGAGCATAGCGGATCCTGGACTTGGGAAACCATTCGTCTGTGTGGTCTGCCTTACTTGCAATATTTTCGGCAGGGGGGTGCGGGTCGACTCAATGACACCTATATCAGTTTATTGGATATGCAGATTCCTGCCCGAATAGAGGTGGACTCAAGCGCGACGATGATGGCCCTCGTAGCCCAGGGGATGGGATGGACGATTACACGTGCGCTTGCCATTATTCAAAATCCGGAGATTGCCTCGGCTGTCTCGGTTCAACCTTTACCGCCTCCTGAATTGTCACGTCCTTTGTACCTTGTTGCCCGCTCCGATGAGTCTCAACGTCTGATTGACCGTGTCGCAGCCGTCTCGGAAATGATATTTAAAAGAGAAATTGCCCCGGCGCTCAACAGCATTGCTCCGTGGTTGGTGTCTGATTAACTGTTTGATTCTTAATAAATTTTAAAAGGCTCTTGAATTTTTCTGAATCGTCCCCATATCTGAGAGTATCTATTTATTACCCGTAGCGGAGATTGATTCATGCAAGACGAAACGATCAAGGACACTGAAGTCAAGGATCAAAATCAGCAATGCGAATGCCAAAAGTCTGACTGTGAGGCTTGTTCTAAGGAAAGTGAGCCGACGCAGACCGCACAAGCTCAGGAAGAAAACGCTCAAAATACCGCTGAGAAAGAACCCTCCGTGGAAGAGTTGCTTGCAGCAGCTAAGGAAGAGAACGCTAAGTTGCAGGACCTTTATATGCGTGCGTTGGCTGAAGCTGAAAATGCTCGCCGCCGTGCGGAAGAATCTGTTGAAAAGGCCCACAAATTCGGTGTGGAAAAGTTCGCCAAGAACTTATTGCCTGTACTCGACAGTCTTGAAAAAGCTTTGGAATTAAATCAGAACGCCGATGATCCCATGATGCAGGGTGTTCAGGCAACTTATCGCCAGTTTGTCCAGGCAATGGAAAAAAGCGGCATGACAGAGATCAATCCCGTCGGGGAAAAATTTGATCCGACGCGCCACCAGGCTATTGCCATGGTACCTGCCCAGGAAGGTCAGTCAAGCGGCCAAGTGGCTCAGGTCTTTCAACGCGGTTGGTTAATCAGCGATCGCGTGCTTCGCGCCGCTATGGTGAGCGTGGTTCAATAATTAATTGAATATCAATGAAATTTTCAAAGTGTGCAATTATTTGTAAGCGTTACCCTTGAAAGTTTCAACCTCATCCCCATATGGGGGATAGAGCGTCGGGAAAGGTTGAGTAACCTCCCGCCGAAGTAAAGAATTTAAGAGTTTTAAAACGAAGGAATTAAAAATGGCAAAGATTATTGGTATTGACTTGGGTACGACGAACTCTGCCGTAGCCGTCATGGAAGGTGACAAGATTCACGTGATTGAAAACAGCGAAGGCGCTCGTACGACGCCGTCCATCGTTGCCTATATGGACAACGGCGAAGTGCTGGTCGGTGCTACCGCCAAGCGTCAGGCTGTGACCAACCCGAAAAACACGCTCTTTGCTGTGAAGCGTTTGATCGGTCGTCGTTTTGATGACGCAGAAGTACAACGTGACATTTCTTTGATGCCGTTCTCCATCTCCCGTGCTGAAAACGGTGACGCTTGGGTGAGCGTTTTGGACGGCAAGAAGCTTGCTCCGCAACAGGTCTCCGCTGAAGTGCTCCGTAAGATGAAGCAAACCGCTGAAGACTACCTCGGTGAAACGGTTACGGAAGCTGTCATTACGGTTCCAGCTTACTTTAACGACAGCCAACGTCAGGCCACGAAGGACGCCGGTCGTATTGCCGGTCTCGAAGTCAAACGTATTATCAACGAACCGACAGCTGCCGCTTTGGCTTTCGGTCTTGATAAGGCCGGTAAGGGTGATAAGAAGATCGCAGTCTATGACTTGGGCGGCGGCACGTTTGATATCTCCATTATCGATTTGGCTGATGTGGACGGTGACAAGCAATTTGAAGTGCTCTCCACCAACGGTGATACGTTCTTGGGCGGTGAAGACTTTGACCAACGCATCGTTGATTACCTCATCAGCGAATTCAAGAAGGATACCGGTGTTGATTTGAGCAAGGACATCATTGCTTTGCAACGCTTGAAGGACGCTGCAGAAAAGGCCAAGATCGAATTGTCGAGCCGTCAGGAAACTGAAGTGAACCTGCCGTACATTACGGCCGATGCAACGGGTCCGAAGCACTTGAACGTGAATTTGACCCGCGCTAAGTTCGAAAGCATGGTTGAAGATTTGATCAACCGCACGATTGAACCTTGCCGCAAGGCTTTGGCCGATGCCGGTTGCTCCAAGAGCGACATCACGGACGTGATCTTGGTGGGCGGTCAATCTCGTATGCCGAAGGTGCAGGAAACGGTTCGTGAATTCTTCGGTCAGGAACCGCGTAAAGACGTCAACCCTGATGAAGCCGTGGCCATCGGTGCTGCTATTCAAGGTTCCGTCTTGACCGGTGAACGTCATGACGTGCTCTTACTTGATGTGACGCCGTTGACGCTCGGTATCGAAACGTTGGGTGGTGTGATGACCGCTATGATCAAACGCAACACCACGATTCCGACCAAGCACACCCAGGTGTTCTCCACGGCTGAAGACAATCAACCTGCAGTGACCATTAAGGTGTACCAAGGTGAACGTGAAATGGCCGCCAGCAATAAGCTCTTGGGTGAATTTAACCTCGAAGGCATTGCTCCGGCTCCGCGCGGACTGCCGCAGATCGAAGTGACGTTCGATATCGATGCTAACGGCATCTTGCACGTCTCGGCTAAGGATAAGGCCACGGGTAAGGAAAACACTATCACGATTAAGGCTAGCTCCGGCTTGAGCGAAGAAGAAATTCAACGCATGGTCAATGATGCTGAAGCCAACAAGGCAGAAGACCACAAGCGTTTTGAATTGGCACAGTCTCGCAACATCGCCGATGCCTCCATCCATCAGGTTCAAAAGACCTTGAAGGATTTGGGCGATAAGGTTGAAGCTGCCGACCGCATGGCTTGCGAAGACGGTATCAAGAAGGTTGAAGAAGCCATCCGTGGCGAAGATAAGGCCGCGATCGATGCTGCAGTCGAACGTTTGATGAGCGCCGCTCAAAAGATTGGTGAAAAATTAAACGCTCAGGCTCAACAAGCTCAACCGCAACAACAGGAAGCCAAGAAGGCCGATGATGATGTGGTTGACGTGGATGCCAAAGAAAAATAATCCATGAGATTTTGGGGGCTTATGCCCCCAAGCTCGTACCGAACAGGGGTCTCTCGGCGAGGTTCAAGATCGGCGGTGTCGGTGACATCCTGGCTTGAACCTATCGCTTTATCAGAAGGATAAAAAACAACAATGAGCGATCGTGATTATTACGAAGTATTGGGTGTAGATAAAAACGCCAGTGCGGCCGATATTAAAAAAGCCTATCGCCGTTTGGCCATGAAGTATCACCCCGACCGCAATAACGGGGATAAAGAGGCTGAAGCGAAATTTAAAGAAATCGGCGAAGCCTATGAAGTGTTGGGCGACGAACAAAAGCGTGCAGCATACGACCGCTTTGGTAAAGACGCAGTCAATGGTGCGGCCGGTGGTCCTGGCGGATTCGGAGGTTTCGGTCCTGAGGGGTTTGCAGGCGGTTTTGCCAACATGAATGACTTGGGCGATATCTTCAGTGAATTTTTCGGCCAGGGTATGGGAGGCCGTCGTCGCCAACAAAGCGGTCCTCGCGCTCAACAAGGGGCAGACCTTCGTTACGATCTGGAAATTACTCTGGAGCAGGCTGCTAAGGGTTACACCGCTGAGATTCGCGTACCGGTTTGGGAAAAGTGTGATGTCTGTGACGGAACAGGCAGTCGTTCCAAGTCAAAACCGACGACCTGTCCGCACTGCAACGGCACCGGTATGGTGTATGCCAAACAGGGCTTTTTCTCTGTTCAGCAGACCTGTCCCTACTGTCACGGCACGGGCACGGTGATCAGCGATCCTTGCCCCAACTGCGATGGCACAGGCTTTAAGAAGGTCATGAAGACCTTGGAAGTGAAGATTCCTGCCGGTATTAACCAAGGACAGCGGGTACGCCTGCAAGGTAAAGGACAGCCCGGCAAGAACGGCGGTCCGGCAGGCGACCTCTACGTTGAAATCAGCATTAAGCCGCATGAGATTTTCCAACGTGACGGTGATGATCTTCATGTTGAGTTGCCGATTTCATTTGTCACGGCAGCTTTGGGTGGGGACGTGGATGTGCCCGTTTTGGACGGTGAGACGCGTATTACGATTCCCGAAGGGACTCAAAGCGGTAAGGTTTTGCGCCTGCGCGGCAAGGGCATTAAGAGCTTGCGTTCGGGTTACATGGGTGACCTTTATATCCACGTGTTTGTGGAAACACCGGTTAATCTGACCCAAAAGCAAAAAGACCTGCTTCGCGAGTTTGATGAAACCATTTCCAAGCATGGTGAGAAACATTCACCGAAGCATGAAAGCTTCATGGATAAGATGAAGGGTCTCTTCAGTTGATCGGATAGACTCTTTCTCAAAGCTCCTTTCCTAACGGATCGGAGCTTTTTTGTGTCGTTTGAATGCCAGGTGGTAGCCGACAAAGCCGAATACTATTCCTAACAAAGCACCGGCGATGACGTCACTCGGGTAGTGAACGAAAAGGTACAGTCTTGAAAAGCCCATGAGAAAAGCAAGGCAGAGTGCAAAAAGACCGGCTTTCTTATGGCATAAAAATAACGCCGTTGCCGCAGCAAAGGCTGCCGCCGTGTGTCCGGAAGGAAATGAATGGTCACTCAGACAAGCCAAAAGCATATCTTCAGGAACACTCAGATCGCACGGTCTGTCTCGTCCGACTAAGGGTTTGAGTATTAAATTGACGGTGACGAAATCAATCAACAGAGCAAAACTGACGGCAAGCCCCGATCGCCTGAAACCGGAAATAATCAAAAGTAACGCAGCCAGCGCAATCCATATCGCTCCGACGTTTCCAAGCGTCGAGATAAACAGCATGAGATGATCAAGTGTCTCGCTTCGGATTGATTGCAGAAAATGAAGAACAGCAAATTCCATTGATGCTAAAAATGAAAAACCACTCTTGAAGCATAACTCAAAAGTGGTTTTAACTGAGTCAAGACGAACAAAACGTTACGCTTTTTGGGGTTTCGGCAGGATCTTATCGAGATTTTTGATAAAGAGCACGGTCACGTAGGTGATGATACACGTGGCGACGATGAGCTCAAAGTTTGCCAACATTCTCAACTCCCACGCATAAAAGGCTCCGACTTCATATTGACCGACAAGATTACTCATCTTGTATAAAGCCGTGGCACCGATAGCCAACGGGAAAGTAAAGGCTGCGTAACCCGGAGAAAAGGGCAGTCGAAGCAATTTAAATAGGGCAAGGTAAATGGAAACGGTCATCAAAACGGCAATCCCCAGTAAAACCGCACAAAGCAGGGGCGAGGGGTTTTCGACGACTGTCAAGAGACCCGCTAAGGACAAGCTCGCCGGAGCAGCCAGAATGGCAATGGTGGGTTTGGCTGCATCGGGCACCTGTGCATAGAACATGAATCGGTAAATCATGGCGGGCAGCATCACGGCATAAGAGACGATTCCTATGGTTAAAAGGATATGGGCAAATCCGTACCATTCGGGGCCGGGACAGGCCACATCAGCCACGATAATACCCACGGGCGGAATAAACCAACTCGGGACCATATGTTCAATTTGTCGCTCGCGTAATCGGAAAACGATAAAGGCGCATAAAAAGAGCAGGTGAATGACGACGGCGGCAAGCCACAGATACTCACCGATGAGCGGGAAGTAGTTGCCGATGGCTTTGGAGACGACCATAGTGGCCATCGCAAAGGTCGGAACAATGCTGCCTAAAACCGGATGACGCAGATCAGTGATCAACGTATCAATGTGAAAAACGAAGCGGGTGAGTAACAGGCTCAGCAATACCACCGCAATAGCGGCACCGATCAGTTGCCCCCAACCGTTTAAGGCCAAGGCGTTTTCCATCGACCAGCCGAGGCTAGAAATACCCAGAGCAAGACCTGCGACCGGGGTCGGTAAGGCGCGTACACGTTTAATCATCAAAGGATCCTTGCAAAAAAGTTGAGCGATTATATCAGTCGCTTTTTTTCAGTCAAAGAGACGCATTTGCTGAGAGAGGGTATTTTCTCGAATTTCCTGTTCGGTTTTAGAAACAGACAGCCCTAATAGACGAATGCCTGTATCAGGGACGGTGACGTTGTCAAGTAACTTAGCGGCCGCTTGGGTGACGTTTTTGATATTGTCCAAATATTCTTGGCCGCTGCTGCTGCGCGTCAGGGTCGTAAAGTCAGGAAAACGAACTTTTAGAGTCAGTCGTTTACCTTTGAAATTTTGCTTATTGACTCTTCGCACAAGTTCTTCAATGACGCTTTCAAGCGCTTGTTCGATGGCTTTGCCTCGAATGTCTTGACTGAATGTTTCTTCGCACCCGACAGATTTTCTTTCTCTGTAAGTCGTGACTTCGCGATCATCGATGCCACGAACGAAGTTGTAATAGGTCAGTCCGGCTTTACCGAAGAGTTCCGTCAGTCGCGCCAGACTCATCTCACGAAGTTGAGGAGCGGTTTGAATACCTAAAGCGTGCAAACGTTTGGCAGTCGCCGGTCCTATGCCCCAAAAGCTCTCGATAGGGAGCCGGTCAATAAATTCAATGGCCTGATCGGGGTGAATCACACAAAGACCGTCGGGCTTGCGGTAGTCACTGGCAATTTTGGCCAGAAATTTGTTGTAACTGACACCGGCACTGGCGATGAGGCCAAGCTCCTCGCAGATATTTTGTTTGATAAGTTTTGCGATTTCCAGACCTGTAGAGGCACCGATTTTGTTGACGGTAACGTCCAAATAAGCTTCATCAATGGAGACAGGCTCAATAATGTCTGTGTAGCGCTCAAAAATTTCCCGCACCTGTCGCGAAACGGCTTGATAGTGTCGCATACGGGAATGAACAAAAATTAATTGAGGACACAATTCCCGAGCTTTCGATGAGGGCATTGCCGAATGTACCCCGAACTTTCGAGCCTCATAGCTTGCGGTCGCCACAACCCCACGGGCACCTGCGTGACCCACTGCAATGGGTTTACCGCGAAGCGCCGGATGATCACGCTGTTCAACAGAGGCAAAGAATGCATCCATGTCAACGTGAATGATTTTTCGGTAGGTTTTGGAGGTTGTCATCAAATCTGTTAAAGTGCGAACATTTTCAGTTCAATCAGATTGCAAATGTCGAACAATTTTACCTTTAAACAGCGACTCTTATTGGGGTTAACGCTTTTTTCAATGTTTTTCGGAGCAGGGAACCTTATTTTCCCTCCGTATTTGGGTTCTTTAGCCGGCGTGGATATGCCCTGGGCTATGGTCGGTTTTGCCATTACGGCCGTTTGTTTCCCGATTCTGGGGGTGATGACTGTCGCCCGATCGGGCGGCTTGATGATGTTGGCCACTCGCGTTCATCCACAATTTGCGTTTATCTTTACGCTCTTGATTTATCTTTCGATCGGACCTTGCGTGGCGATTCCCCGCACGGCGAGCACCTCATTTGAAATGGCCCTTGCTCCGCTTTTTTCGGCAGGAACCGGTTCATTTTTCGGATTTTCTCCTCTCGTCTGTGCGCAGTTTGTCTATTCGGTGTTCTTCTTTGCACTGGCCGGTCTCATGGCTCTTAAGCCTGAAAAACTTACCCAACGTTTGGGTAAGTTCACCTCTCCGACACTCATTGTCATGATTGCGTTGCTGTTTGTTGCGTGTCTTATCAAACCGATTGCCGGTTATGGTTTGGCCTTGCCTCCTTATGACATCAATGCTTTTGTGCGGGGATTTTTGGAAGGCTATCAGACAATGGATACGCTTGCAGCGCTCAATTTCGGTTTGATTATCGCTTTAAATATTCAGGCGTTGGGGGTGACCAATACCGAAGGAGTTGTTAAAGAGACGGTCAAGGCCGGTTTGATTGCGGGCTTTTTCCTGATCACGATCTACTTGGCGTTGGCCCATATCGGAGCGACAGTAGGGGGAGCTGGTCTGATTACGGAAAACGGTGCTCAGACATTGACCTCCGTAGCCGAAATCCAATTCGGTTCCTGGGGTATTATCCTGTTGGGAATGATCTTTTTTGTGGCATGCCTGAACACCTGTGTGGGGCTTTTGTCGTGTTGCAGCGATTACTTTACAAAGGTGTTTCCGAGCTTGTCCTATCGCGGTTGGCTCCTGGTGTTTGTTCTCTGCAGCATGGTTGTCTCCAATGCCGGTCTGACCCTGATTCTCAAGCTTTCGATTCCCGTTTTAATGGCGATTTATCCGGTCGCACTGATGTTGATTGTTCTGGGCCTGACTCACCAATTTAACCGTCATTACTCTAAAGTTTATCCGCTGACGATCACTTTTACAGCCGTTGTGAGTATCGCCGGAGCCTTAAAGGATGTCGGTTTGGAAATTCCGTTATTGGCTCATCTGCCTTTTTACTCCATCGGTTTGGAATGGATTACTCCTGCTTTGATCGGTTGGGTCATCGGTATTTTTTATTCCAGACGTCCGTCTGACAATTAGTCAGGACATGGAGCGTTTCAAAGAACGGCAGCAGTTTTTTGAGGATTTAAAGTGCAAATATTGGAAATTTTCGGTATAGCAGTTGCCTTATCAATCGATGCTATGGTTGTGGCACTTTGTTGGGGAGCTGTTCAGCCGACGATTAAAGCTTCGCACATATTGAAGTTTTCATTGGTTTTCGCCGCTTTTCAGGCGTTGATGCCGACTTTGGGTTGGTTTGCCGGTGGCGCCCTTTACAGCCTGATCAGCGCCTGGGACCATTGGGTCGCCTTCCTGCTTTTGTTTTTCGTGGCGGTGTCCATGATTCGTGAGGCATTTGAAAAAGGTGATGACAACGAAGAGTGTGAATGCCGCTCGATGGGTTCTGATATTGCGTGGGGAAAACTCTCGATGTTGGCCGTAGCGACCAGCCTGGATGCGTTGGCAGTCGGTTTTTCGTTTGCGATGGTCAAAACGCCTATTGCAATGCCTGCGATCGTGATCGGGGTGGTTTGCGCCATTTTGACAGCTTTGTCAATGTTGGCGGCAAGAGTATTGTCGGAAAAGGCCGCCCGACACAGCAAGAAGCTTTCTTTGTTGGGGGCGGCCGTTCTGCTTTTAATCGGCTTGCGAATTCTTTTTGAACACGGTGTGTTTGCTTAATAGCGCTCAAACATTTCTCTTAAGGCATCAATGTCATTGATGCCTTTTTTGAGAGCAAGCTGCAAAAGCACGCGTGACTTCACCGCTGACAGATTCCAGGCTGAAATCAAACCGGCATCCTCCCATTCACTCAAGCCGTTAAAAACCGGTCCGGTAAAGACGCGCGAGCTGCGAATCACGCGAACGCCCGCGGCACTGGCCCGAACTAAACCCGGGAAGACCTTATCGGGGATACAACCATTGCCGAGTCCGGCAAAAACAATACCCTTGGCACCGATGGCAACCGTCGCATCAACCAATTTATCGTCATCGTCGGCGTGGGAGATCAAAATATCAACTCTCGGGAACGATTCATCCTGTTCAAAATCCTTTACGCTGAAAGGAGTGGCCATGGTATGCGGACGAGTCGGTCGGTTGTAGTACATCACGGCATTATCAATGACAGCACCGAGTTCACCGGTGTTTAAACCGGAGAAAGTGGCAACATTGGTGGTGTTGGTTTTGGTGCTGAAGCGCGCACTGCCGATCGTGTTATTGAGCACCATCAGCACGCCCAAGCCCTTAGACTCTTCGCTTAAGGCGACCTGGAAGGCGTTATAAAGATTCAAAATGCCGTCAGCCGACAAAGCGGTTGCAGGGCGCATGGCACCGGTGATGACAACCGGTTTTTCGGTTTTTAAAATCAGATGAAGGAAATAGGCAGTTTCTTCCATGGTATCGGTTCCATGGGTAATCACCACGCCGTCAACATCATCACGGTCAACAGCCGCTTGAACGCTTCTGGCCAATTTAAGCCAAATTTCACTGGTCATGGAGCTGGAGTCAACGTGGCTGACCGCTTCTTGTTCAAGTTCAATTTTGTCTTTCAGATCAGGCAGTTGATCAAGCAGTGCATTAATGGAGAGTTCACCTAAACGGTAACCTGTTGTTTGTGTGGCAGATTCTCCGGAGCTGACAATCGTGCCGCCGGTAGACATTAAAACGATTTTCTTTTTAGCCATGGAATTCCCCTGTCAAATCAGTGACTCGTATTATGCCAAAGCTTTTTGTCGGTCTGCGTCTTTTGCATCGGGATGTCAGGCACAAATTCCGCAGATCGGTGTCTGGAAAAAAGTTTGCCAAAACGTGGATAACATTAAGAAAATGCGCTAAAATACCGCGAATTTTCGTGAAACCCTCCGAGGTTTCGTTTTTTATTGTGGCATTTGCCACGTTTACTTTATAGACACAAGAGGTAAATTAAATGGTCGTTATTCGTCTTGCTCGCGGCGGTTCTAAGAAGCGTCCTTTCTACAACATCGTTGTTACGGATTCCCGTAGCCGCCGTGACGGTCGTTTTATCGAACGCTTGGGCTACTACAACCCGATGGCTGCCGGTCAAGCCGTGAAGTTCCAAATTGCTGACGAACGTCTCACGCACTGGATCGGTCAAGGCGCTCAAATGAGTGACACGGTTGCTCGTTTGGTCAAGCAAGCCAAGAAGGCTGCTGCCTAATCGAAAATTCGGCAAACATCGTTTGCACGAAGGGCGATTCCGCTATTATTTCTCTGCGTTGCGGCAATAAAGGTCGTTCCTTTCGAGCTACTTTAAACAAACGGAATTGTGTCTACCGTTTGGGTTCGATAAGTTGAACACTTCAGCCGCGTGTATCTAAAACGCAAAGTAAAGATCGACGGAATGGCCCTTTTTCTTATCTGAAAAAAATATGTCAGCTCAACATTCTGATGATTTATTGGAAGTCGGCCGTACGGCAGGTGCCTACGGTGTGCGCGGCTGGGTCCGGGTTGTGCCTCATGGTCGGCAGGGAGACCTTCTTTTTGAAACCGACCGTTGGTGGTTTCTGCCCTATCCGAGAAAGCCCGGCGTGGCCGCTAAACAATTGACAGTTGCGGAAGTAAAGCCGCACGGTAAAGATTTTATTGCACGAATTAACGAAGTGACTACCCGTGAGGAAGCTATGGCGCTTAAGGGAAGCCTTTTGGTTGATCGTGAAGACTTGCCGCAACTTCAGGATGGCGATTTCTATGATGAAGATTTAGAAGGGTTTTGCGTCAAAAATCGATCAGGGGAAATCCTGGGTCATGTTGCGGGGATAACCGATAACGGTGCTCAGGACTTGTTGGCTGTGGAAACGGACAATGGGGACGTTTTCTACATCCCGATGGTAGACGCTTACATTGAGCTCATTGACTTGGAAGCTTCGGAAGTGATAGTCGACTGGTCCCTTGACTGGAATTAGTCGCCGGACTTCTTCGAGGTCAAATTCTTCTTTTTGAATTCACACAAGTCTTCAATGGGGCAGTGTTCACAATCGGGCTTTGCAGCTTTACAACAATATCGGCCGTGAAGCAAAAGCCAGTGGTGAGCATCCTTTTTGAATTCATCAGGAACAAATTTCACGAGCTTTTTTTCGACTTCTTCAACGGTTTTGCCCGGTGCAAAACCGGTTCGGTTGCTGACTCTGAATATGTGGGTGTCAACGGCAATTGTAGGGTGACCGAAGGCGACATTAAGCACAACATTGGCTGTCTTGCGCCCGACTCCGGGCAAACTCTCCAGTGACTCTCTGTCATCCGGAACAACACCGCCGAATTCATCCAACAGTTTCTGACTTAACGCTACGACGTGTTTGGCTTTATTTCTGTATAGACCGATGGTTTTAATGTAAGGAGTGAGTCCTTCGACTCCGAGTTTGACAATTGCCTCTGGGGTGTTGGCGACCGGGAAAAGTTCACGCGTGGCGAGGTTTACGCTTTTATCGGTTGCTTGAGCAGACAGCACCACCGCTACCAACAGTTCATAAGGATTGGTGTATTGCAATTCGCTTTGCGGATTGGGGCGAACAGCCGCCAGTCGCTTCATGATTTCATAGCGTTTGATTCGGTTCACTTTTTGACCCTCGCAAGAATATCAGCCAAGAGTGCTTTTTTCTTATCTTGGGCACTTTGCGCATTGAGCCTGGACTCACGTTCACTTTGTCGGCGCTTTTCTCTTTGGAGTTTGTCACGGTAACGTTGACGCGCCTGCATGGCACGCTCATGGCTCCAGTCAAAGGGTGCGGGCTGCATTTGTATGCAGTCAACCGGACACGTGATGACGCAAAGCGCACAACCGGTACACCACTCCGTGATCACGGCGTGAAGGCGCTTAGGAGCTCCGACGATTGCGTTGGTGGGGCAGACCGGCACGCACTTGCGGCATCCGATACACATATCCGGATTGATGTGAGAGACTTCAAGCGGTACTTCATGACCGTATTCGGGGTCAAGAGCCAAAACGGGTTTGCCTGTGACTTGTGCGAGCGCTTCAATACCTTTTTGTCCTCCCGGAGCACAACGGTTAATCGGCGCTTCGCCCATAGCGATGGCCCAGGCGTAGTTTCTGCATCCGTCGTAACCGCACTGCCGACATTGAGTCTGAGGCAGTACATCATCAATCGCGTCAATTAAGTGTTCTGACATATTCATTACCAAAAGTTTTCTGCAACGTATGTGCCGAGCTTTTCACCACGAGGAGCGGTAAAACCACGTGCTTTGAGAACTTTTTTCATTGAGTCGACAAAACCGGGATTGCCGCAAATCATTGCACGCACCCATTCAGGGGTAAAGGTAAAGCCCATTTTTTCGAATTCGCCCCTCTCGATTGCTTCAGGAATGCGTTGGGTGATTTCGCCGCATTTACACGGATCACTTTCACGTGTCGTTGCGGCAATAAAGCGAAAGTTCACCTCTCGATTTTGCTTGCGCACCGCTTCGGTGAAAGCTTCTGTGAGCGAGATATCATCACCACAGCGGGCGCAATGAACAACGACCACATTATCGAAACGTTTCCAAGGATTGTCTTTCACAACCGACAAAAAGGCAGACAGCCCCGTGCCCGAAGCAAAGCAAAAAAGCGTACCGCCTTTTTCCAGGCGTTCCGGCAGCATCAGTCCGTAAGCGGTGTCATCCAGGTAAAGGGCGTCACCGACTTTTTTCTCAAAGAGTTTCGGAGTCAGTGCTCCGTCCAAAACACGAGCGATATAGAAACTGATTTTGTCCTCATCGTGGTGGCTCGCGATGGAGTAGGGGCGCATCAGAAAGTCTTCTTCTTTTTGAGGATCAGGGGTGAGCGCAACGCCGCAGCGCACGAACTGTCCGGGCTTGAATGTGAAGCCCGCAGGCTTAGTAACGGAGAAAAACATCACGCGTTCATTGTGATGCGATATTTCCGTGATGGTGACAGTGTGTAAGGCCATATTTTGACTCTCTGATATGACAGAGCCCGCCCAGATTTGGACGGGCTCGCCGTTAATGGGTTTGTGTGTTTTATTCGGTCTTTAAATATTGACGCTTGTTGGGCACACCGTGCCACTTATCTGCATCGGCAGGACGAGGACGTTGACGGGTGATGGAAGGCCACTTCTTCGACAGCTCGGCGTTCAGGGCAATAAATTCTTCCTGTCCTTCCGGAACGTCATCTTCATGGAAAATGGCTTCTTCAGGGCATTCAGGCACGCAGACGGCACAGTCAATGCACTCGTCGGGGTCAATCACCAGAAAGTTGGGGCCGACACGGAAGCAGTCAACAGGGCACACAGCCACACAGGCCGTGTCGGTGCAGTTAATACAGGGGTCACATACTACATGAGCCACGTTTTTCTCCCTACTGAAATATATTTAATAATTTCCGAATTCTAACGCAGTTATTGTTGAAAAAGGCTAGACTAAGACCATCAGAAACCAGACGAAAGGGCGGTGCATCGTGATTATCGAGTCACTGTTGGATACCGATTTATATAAATTCACCATGATGCAGTGCGTGTTGCACCAGTTTCCCGGTGCTTCCGTTGAGTATCGATTCCGTTGTCGAAACGAAGGGATTGACCTGAGACCGTATATGGATGAAATCAAGGCAGAGGTTGATCATCTCTGCACCCTTCGCTTTAAGGATGAAGAGCTGGAGTATTTGCGTTCCCTTCGTTTTATTAAAGACGATTTTGTGGAGTTTTTGAGTCTTTTTCAGCTCAAACGCAAATACATCGACATTTCAGAAAAAGAGGGCCAACTGGCGATCACGATCAAAGGACCGTGGTTGCATACGATTTTGTTTGAAATCCCGGTGCTCGCTATTGTCAACGAAACCTATTTCCGACACGTTGCTCCGAATATTGATAAAACCGAGGGCAGGCGCAGACTCGATGCCAAGATTCAGATGATCGAAAATGAACCTGATCGGGAGTTGATTTCTATTTCCGACTTCGGCACTCGTAGACGTTTTTCGCGTGAGTGGCAAAAAGAAGTTCTCGAAACGCTCAAGGCCCGATTGCCTCACGAATTTGCGGGCACGAGCAATGTGCTTTACGCCAAAGAATTAGATCTCATTCCGATGGGAACGATGGCTCACGAGTACCTTCAGGCCTGTCAGGCATTGGGGCCCAGGCTTCGTGATTCTCAGACTTACGCCTTTGAGATGTGGGCAAAAGAGTATCGGGGTGATTTGGGGATTGCGCTTACCGATGTCTACGGGATTGAGCCTTTCTTAAAAGACTTCGATATGTATTTCTGCAAGCTTTTTGATGGCGTCAGACAGGATTCGGGTGACCCCGAAAGCTGGGGCGAGCGCATGATTGAGCACTATAAGGCTAATCGTTGTGATCCGAGAACTAAGACATTTATTTTTTCAGACAGTCTTACCTTTGATCGTCTCATCAGGCTGTTCAGACGCTTTAAAGGGCGCGTGAAATTAGGCTTTGGTGTCGGCACCAATCTCACCAATGATTTGGGACCTGAGCCGCTTAACATTGTTATCAAAATGGTTCGAGCCAATGGTCAGCCTGTGGCAAAAATTTCCGATACACCGGGCAAGAGCCTGTGTGATGATCCGAGTTATTTGGCCTACTTGAAACAAGTTTTCGGCATGACTGATAAGAAATAGCGGAAAAATTAAACCTAAAAGGGCAAAAGTCTTATACAATCGAATAAATTAACGTAGATCAATAAAAATAAGGAAATTAACAAATGATCCAAAAACTGCTGTTAGGGGCGTGTTTGGCTGTCTCTCCAGTGTTGGCCAATGCGGCCGGCCTCAATGGTGCGGAACTGTCCATGATCTGGGCGGTGCCTTTTGCCGGGATTTTGTTGAGTATCGCCCTTTGCCCGTTGCTGGTTCCTCATTTCTGGCATAACCATTTCGGTAAGGTGGCTGTTGCCTGGGGACTTTTGTGTGCCGTTCCGCTTTACATTGTCTATGGCACAACCACTGCAACAGGGGCTATCGCCCACGCCATCATCGGTGACTATATTCCGTTCATTATTTTCGTGGGTGCGCTCTTCGTTGTGGCAGGCGGGATTCATATCCGCTCTTCCTTTGAAGGCACGCCGCTCATGAATGCAGGGTTTCTCTTTGCCGGTGCGATGCTTGCCAATGTGATGGGCACAACGGGTGCGGCGATGCTCATTATTCGCCCGTTACTTGAGGCCAATAAAAACCGCAAGTACCGCATGCATACGTTTATTTTCTTTATTTTCCTCGTGGCCAATATCGGCGGCAGTCTGACTCCGCTCGGTGACCCGCCGCTCTTTTTGGGCTTTTTGCGCGGAGTGGATTTCTTCTGGACGACTCAGCATCTGTTCTTGCCGATGATCTCCACCGTGCTCTTTTTGCTGTTGATTTACGTGATTTTGGATACGATCGTCTATAAAAAAGAAGATCAGAAAACCATTCACTTTAAGGAAAAGGAACCCTTTAAGGTCGAAGGTGCGATCAATATCGTCTTCCTGGCCGGTATTGTCGGAAGCATGCTTTTGTCGGGCTTTTGGAAGTCGGGCATCTCGTTTGAAGTGCTTCACGTTCAATTGACGCTCGAATCCATCATTCGTGACGTTCTCTTTTTAACCTTTGCCGGGTTGAGTTTGGCCTTTACACCTAAAGTGGCGCGTGAAGGCAATCAATTCTCCTGGGATCCGATTTTGGAAGTCGGCAAACTCTTTTTCGGCATCTTCTGCTGTATCGTACCGGTGCTTGAAATGTTGCGTGCAGGCCACAACGGTGCTTTTGCTCCGCTGGTTGCCTTGGTGACCAATGCTGACGGCACGTTTAATAACCATATGTTCTTCTGGCTGGCCGGCTCGTTGTCATCTTTCCTGGATAATGCACCGACGTACCTCGCCTTCTTTAACTTGGCGGGCGGCGATCCCATGTTATTGATGAATGAAGACTCGCATACCTTGATGGCGATCTCCATGGGTTCTGTCTTCATGGGCGCCATGACCTATATCGGTAATGCGCCAAACTTTATGACGATCTCGATCGTTCAAGAACGCGGCGTGAAGATGCCGAGTTTCTTCGGTTACATGGTTTGGTCCGTCGGTATCCTTGTTCCGACCTTCTTCCTGATGAATATGTTCTTCATCTAAGACGACAGGATTGCTGTTATCCAAAAAGCCTCGGGTAGCCCCCGGGGCTTTTCATTGGTTTTTAGTGCAGAGAAAAATAGTTAGATGCAAAAGTATCTCAAAATGCTAAAATCTGCGCAATTTCAATGATCTAAACAATACCTGAAGGACAATGAGCCCTCAAAACGGACAATTTTTTCATGGCAGAAACTATCAATTTCGCTTCTTTCGGTTTGCATGAATCCATCATGCGGGCCATTTCAGAGATGGGTTACGAAACCCCGACACCGATTCAGGCACAGGCCGTTCCGTTGGTCCTGGCCGGTTTTGACGTGATGGGGGCGGCACAAACGGGTACCGGCAAAACAGCCAGTTTCGGTTTACCCCTTCTGGAGCGATTGATACCGACGGCCAATACCAGTATGTCGCCTGCTCGTCACCCCGTGCGGGCCTTGGTTCTGACTCCCACTCGAGAGCTCGCCGATCAGGTACACGATAACCTGCAAAGTTACGCCAAATACACGGGGCTGCGTACGGCCTGTGTTTTCGGCGGCGTGGATATTCATACTCAACAGGACGCTTTGCGTCGGGGCGTGGAAGTACTCGTGGCAACGCCCGGTCGATTACTAGATCATGTCGAGCAGCGCAACACGTCCCTGACTCAAGTGCAGATCGTGGTTCTCGATGAGGCCGACCGGATGCTTGACATGGGCTTTTTGCCCGATATTTCCAGAATTCTGAAACTGTTGCCAGTGAAGCGTCAGAGCCTGATGTTTTCGGCCACGTTTTCTCCGGACATTAAAAAACTTGCGGCTAACTTTTTAAATAATCCGAAATTGGTTGAAGTGGCCAGAGAAAATTCCGCAGCCAAGACCATCACACAACGCCTCTACGAAGTGCACGACTCTGAAAAGGTTGATGCACTTTTGGACTTGCTCGACGATGAAATCAGTGAAGACGCCAAAAATATTTTG
The DNA here is from genome assembly GCF_016901835.1 of Parasutterella secunda. Taxonomy (GTDB): domain Bacteria; phylum Pseudomonadota; class Gammaproteobacteria; order Burkholderiales; family Burkholderiaceae_F; genus Aphodousia; species Aphodousia faecavium. The sequence continues at coordinate 41,746 of NZ_JACJKX010000010.1, forward strand.
GTTTTCGTCAATTCCAAAATCGGGTGCCGTCGATTGGCCCGCACACTGACTCAATACGGTATTGAAGCCGATGCCATTCATGGGGATAAGACCCAGGAAGAACGAATCAAGACGCTTGAGGCTTTCAAGAGCGGAAAACTGAAAGTTTTGGTTGCAACCGATGTTGCGGCTCGCGGGTTGGACATTGCAGATTTGCCCGTCGTGATTAATTACGATGTGCCCTTTAATGCAGAGGACTATGTGCACCGCATTGGACGAACGGGACGTGCGGGTATGAAGGGGCTTGCCTTGACATTGATGTGCCCGGGAGCTGATGAAAAAAATGTTTCGGCTATTGAGTCACTGATCAAAGAGCGTTTCAAGCGTGTGCGTCTGGATGTTTCGCCACATAAGAGACCCGGCAGAGGCCCCAGAAAAGTTTATACGCCGCCGCCCGTGTCGCCTGTCAATACCGATCCTTTCTTTGACGAGCCCTATGTGCCGAGCCAGCCTGCTTCAGAGCCTGCGGCAGAGTCGGCAAAAGTCGACACTCGTCCGGATACAAAGAAAAAACCTCGGGTTGCTGCCTTATTGGGCGGGTTGATGCGCCGTTAAGGTCTTTTTCCCAATCGGAGCGCACGATTTTTCGTGCGCTGTTTTAATTTTGTCAAATATCGTCACAATTGTCTTTTCCTTTTTTTACAATCGCCACCTACAATCAGGTATTGTTCAATAACTGCTGGCTCATTGAGTCTTTCTTCTGAATCAGGGAAAGGCTTGAGTTGATATAACGAATTGGCTGGGGTGCACTATGTCTGAAGAAAAACAAGCCGACAGTCTGCTTGCGCGGCAGATGGCGATCCCTCTGTACGGCGATAAAAAACTTTTCACTGGAGAGTCTCGTTTGGCGCACGCCGATGGCATGGCCAACATCGTGCGCGGAATCCGTGACGACGAGGAACTGATTTCTGCCTGTTATCTGTTTGCTGTTCATGACTGTCTGCCCAATCCTGAAGAATGGCTGAAAAATAATTTCGGCTCCGGTGTGGCTGAATTGGTCAATGAGTTGCATCGTCTCATTGAGTTAAACGGCAAAACACGTCTGATGCCGGCCGAAGACTCTGAAAAAGTTGCCGATAAACTCATGCTCAAAGCTCAGGATGCGCTTTTGAGAAAAATGGTCTTGGCGATGTGCCGGGATTTGCGTGTGGTGATTTTGAGATTATCGAGTCGACTGCAGACCTTGCGCTACTACGCCATGAAAAAGGATGATCCCCAGGGCGCAAAGACCTACGGTGCCGATACATTGGCTCTTTATGCGCCGCTTGCAAACCGTTTGGGTATTTGGCAGATTAAGTGGGAACTTGAAGACCTTTCCCTGCGATTTACTAAGCCCGATATCTACAACGAAATTGCCCGTCAATTGGATGAGAGCCGTGAGGCGCGTTTGGCTTTCATGCGTGATGCCGTCGATAAGATCAAATTGATGCTCGCGCAAAAAGGAATCGAGGCAGAAGTTTCCGGCCGTCCCAAACATATTTATTCCATCTACAAGAAGATGGAAAGAAAACATCTGCGCTTTGATCAGCTCTATGACGTGCGCGCCCTTCGTATCATTGTCCAAACGGTTGAGCAGTGCTACGAGGTACTGTCGATTGTGCAGGAAAATTTCCGAGGCGTGAGCTCCGAATACGACGACTACATTTCCAATCCTAAGCCCAACGGCTATCGCTCGTTGCATACGGTGATCCTGGACGGCAGAGATCGCCCGATCGAAATTCAGATCAGAACGCGTGCCATGCATGAATATAACGAGTTGGGCATGGCCGCTCACTGGCGCTATAAAGAAGCGGGCAATTCGGAAAAGAGTAATCAAAGCACGGAAGATCAGAAAGTCGCCTGGCTGCGCCAACTCTTGGCTTGGAGCAGTGACGTTAAACCTGAAAGTCCACAGGGAGTTGAAGACGATCACGTCTACGTCCTCACTCCTCAGGGACGAGTGGTTGAGATGCGAACGGGGGCCACGCCGATTGACTTTGCCTATCACTTGCACAGCGAACTCGGTCACCGTTGCCGGGGAGCCAAAGTTAACGGCCAGATGGTTCCGCTTAACTACAAACTCAAAACCGGTGAGACGGTTGAAATCGTTGCGGCCAAAGAAGGAGGCCCGAGCCGCGATTGGCTTAATCCGGAATTGGGCTTCGTTGTCACGAATCGCGCCCGAGGTAAAGTGCGGCAATGGTTTAATCAGAAAGCCGTTGAAGAGATGGTCAACGCCGGTCGCGACATCATCGAAAAAGACCTTGCACGCTTGGGTAAAAGCACCTTTAAGCTTGAGGAATTGGCCAAGCGCTTGGGCTACGACACGGTTGAAGATCTTTACGTCGGAGCCGCAAAAGAAGACTTTGGGTTTAAGAGTATCGAAAAGGCTTTAAAGCCCAAAGAGGAAGAGAAAAAAGAAATTTTCACTTCCAAATCCAAGGCCGAGTCCGCCAAGAGCCAAGTGTTGGTTGTCGGTGTGGATTCGCTTTTGACGCAGCTTGCGCGTTGTTGTCATCCGGCCCCTCCTGATAAGATTGTGGGCTTTGTGACACGCGGAAGAGGAGTGACCATTCACCGTGCGGATTGCCCCAATATTCGTCACTTGGATGAAAAGGGACAGGAAAGACTGATTGAGGTCAGTTGGGGTAATGCCGAAGGGGCTGTCTTCCCGGTGGAAGTGCTTGTAGTGGGTCAGAACCTTCCGGGGCTTTTGAAAGATATGAGCGAAATTTTCATGAAAGAAAAAATCGCCATCATCGGCATGAATTCCCAAGTCGTCAAAGGCGATATGCATTGGCGCTTTAATGTGGAAATTTCTCAAGCCGATTCTCTCAAGAGAACGCTCAAGGCGATCGGAGACCTGCCGGGTGTCTATATTGCTCGTCGAACCTAAAAAGGAAGTGTTATGAAGGTTTCTGAAAAGATGTATCGATTTCTTGAGCAGTTCCTGCGCTGTCTCATCTATGTGGGAATCGGTCATACGGCTTTTGAGGTGGTGACGATTTGGCGCACGCCTGAGGTGTCGGACTTTTGGTACTACGGATTAGCAGTGCCGGGGCTGTATTATCTCGTTGCGGTTGTCGTATTGACACTGTTTATCATGTTCGTTAAAAAGTAGTCATCCGAATTGGATTTCCGAACCAAACAAAAGCGGCCTTTCGGGCCGCTTTTGCGTGACAGAGTCAGTGATTAATTGACTTTCTTATCGGAGAGCTTAGGCAGGCAGTGCATCACCACCATCAAGGCCAAGGCGATCAAGGCGATGGCAAGGATGAGTTGCAAGCCGTCAACCATGAACACAAACGTGCCGTTGGCAAGCGTGCCGAAGATGCGCCACACCGACATACCCAAAGCGGTCATCGTGACACAGAACATGATGGTCATCGGGATGTAGAGCATGTAGCCCTTGCGACCCGTAGCCTTCAGGAATACGGCCAAGCTTGTGAGCACCAAAGCCGAGAGCAATTGGTTAGCAGAACCGAAGAGCGGCCAAATGCTCATGTAACCGGCCAAGCACAGGAGGTAACTCAACACAAGGGTGAGCGTCGTCGCAAAGACGGGGTTCGTAAAGAGTTTTTGCACGCCGTTCTTTTCAACGCCTTCGGGCGGCGTGAAGAGTTCCTGCAGGCTCATACGACCGATACGGGCTACGGCGTCAACACTCGTTAAAGCCAAAGCCGAAACGCACATCGTCATGATGCAGGCGCTCACTTCAGTGGGCAAACCGAAGATATCGGTGAGGAACGAGGCAATGGAGTTCGAGAACAGTTGGAAGGGCGTGCCTGAAGGCAACACACCGTCAGTAGCGGCTGCGCAGACCACAATCAAAGCCACTACACCCAAAACCGTTTCCACGCACATGGAGCCGTAACCGACCAGACGCATGTCTTTTTCATTGGCAATCATCTTAGAAGACGTGCCCGAAGAAACAAGGCTGTGGAAACCGGAAACAGCACCGCAGGCAATCGTGACAAACAACATCGGGAAGAGATCCAGTCCCTTGACTTCAAAGCCGACGAATGCGGGCATGTTGATGTCGGGGTTTTTGATAAAGACACCGATCACGCCACCCAAAATCATGCCGATTAACAGGAACATACTGAGGTAGTCACGCGGTTGCTTCAAAAGCCACATCGGCATGACGGCTGCGCAGAAAAGGTAGGCAAAAACCACATAGCGCCACGTCACGGCATCGGCATAGAGCGGATTGGCAATACCGATCCAGAGCATCAGAACCATCAGGATGATACCGACAATGAGTTGTTCGGTTCCGTTGGGTTTTCTGTACTTAAGGTACAGGCCGAAAGCAACAGCCACGAACATGTAAAGGATGGAAATGGAGGCGGCAGCAGCGTTAGGCATAATTTCGGCGCCTTGAGCGGTGTAGCCGTTAAAGGTGTTGGCGACGATGTCGCAGAAAGCCGAAATCACCAAAAGCGTGAAAAGCCAGCAAAAGAGCAGGAACAATTGACGACCCGTGCGGCCGATGTATTGTTCGATCATCATCCCCATCGATTTGCCGCCGTTTTTCACGGACGCATACAGGGCAGTAAAGTCTTGTACGGCGCCGAAGAAGATACAACCGAAAATCATCCAAAGGGTAGCGGGCAGCCAACCGAACATGGCGGCAATAATCGGACCGGTAACCGGGCCTGCCCCCGTGATGGAGGTAAATTGGTGAGAGAAGACAGTCCACTTGTTGGTGGGGACAAAGTCGTTGCCGTCATTTTTGAGCTGAGCCGGTGTCTTGGCATCGGCATCAGTACCCCAAGTGTTCTCCAGCCACCGTGCATAAAAACGGTAACCGACAAAAAGGGCAACGATTGTACAAGCCATTAAGATTAACCCATTCATCGTTTTAAGTCCTATTAGTTAAGAGAATCAAGAAAAAGTTATACATACAAAAAGGCCGCCTTTTCAGAGGCCCGATTTATCGGGCTTGAAACGGGCGGCCTGATAAATCGGGGAGTGTCAAATTCGCAATCGAATGACTTCAGCCAAATTTTTCACGCCTTCTCTAATTCGTTCCGGATCAACCGTCACGAACGAGAGTCGGAAGTGATTCTTTTCAACCGCAGAACCGGCATAGAAGGCTTCACCGGGTACGTAAGCGACCTTGTGTGCAAGGGCATCGCGAGCCATTTCAGTGGCGTCCATCTTTTCAGGCAAGGTTACCCAGATGAACATACCGGCAGTCGGATGCGTCCACGTGACGCCTTCGGGCATGAATTCTTCAAGTGCGTCAAGCATGGCCTTGGCATGGGTCTTATAGCGCTCACGAACGCTCGGCAGATGGTGAACAAGCAAATCTTCACTGAAGACCTGAGCCGAGATCAGTTGCGTGAAGGTAGCGGTATGCAAGTCCATTGCCTGCTTCATCTGAGCGATCTTATCGAGTACATCAGCAGGAGCGATGACATAGCCTAAGCGGAAGCCCGGGGCGAGGATCTTTGAGAGCGTGCCCAAGCGGATGACGCGCTCCGGCGCCCATTGACGAAGTGAGGCGGGCGGCTGTTGGTCGTACCAAAGTTCACCGTACGGATCATCTTCAACCAAAAGCATGTCGTACTCACGAGCCTTTTCACACAAAAGTTTGCGTCTTTCTTCAGAAATCGTGAGCCCCGTCGGATTGCTGGCCGTCGGCATGACGTAGGCAAATTTCGCACCGCGGCAAACCTCTTCGGTGAACGCGGCAGGATTGAGGCCTTCGGTGTCACACGGCAGGCTCACGTATTCGGGTTCACAAAGATCAAAGGCCTGCAGCGCTCCCATGTAGGTAGGCGATTCCACAAGAACCTTGTCGCCTTTGTCGATGAAAATACGGGCAATCAAATCCAGGGCCTGTTGGCTGCCCGAGACAATCTGAACTTGTTCAAATTCGGTGGGAATGCCTTTTTGCGTTTCACGGCGGGCGATTTCGCGACGAAGAGCAATTTCCCCTTCAACCATGGAATATTGCAAAGCGTGCTTGCCTTCTTTGGCGATTACTGTTTGACAGGCTTTGGCAATTTCATCAAGAGGAAAACCTTCAGGGGAAGGCAGACCGCCTGCAAAGGAAATGACGCCGGCGGGTAACTTCAATAAATCACGAATTACTGAACTGGACGGTTTGGAGGCGAGTGTTGACCAACGCGGAGTCGGTTCCTGCACTGTAGACATTTGTTATCTCCTTTTTATTGTTTTTTTTCATTTTCTCAAATTGTCTACAAATGTTTATAAGTCAAAAACCTTAGCTGAGCCACGAAGTTTGCTGAAAATAAGTGCCTCTGCTTAGTCGGAATCCCGGAATTGATTCATTTCTAAGTAAAAAGTCGTAGAAACAAAAAAAGCCGTCGATCACCAAGACAATCGACGGCTATCCGAGAGGTCGGGTGGTTAAATCAACAGATCAGCCAACCGTTTTTGTTTCGGTTCGGCGTGGCGTTTTTCGAAAATATCCGTCCAACGAGCCACTTGAATTCTGACCTGACGGGGTGCAGTGGCACCGACGTGGTCGCGGGCAGCAACGCTGGATTCAAGCTTCAAAGCTTTTTCATAGACGTCTTCTTCGATCAGGTCGCTGAAGCTCTTTAATTCTTCAAGGCTCAATTCGGCCAAATCGCAGCCTCGGTTACTGGCAAGTTTCACTACAGAACCGACAACGTCGTGAGCTTCACGGAAGGGCAGACCCTTCTTCGTGAGGTAGTCAGCAAGGTCGGTTGCTGTCGGGTAACCGGCCTGAGCGGCCTTTTTCATTTCTTCGCGGTTCGGTGTGACACCGGGCATCATTTCGATGAAGGCACGAAGCGTGTCTTTGACCGTATCGATGGCATCAAAGACCGGTTCCTTGTCTTCTTGCGTGTCTTTGGCGTATGCCAAGGGCAAGCCCTTCATCAAAACCGTCAGACTGATGAGGTCACCGGCCACACGACCGGCCTTGCCGCGAGCGGTTTCGGCTACGTCGGGATTTTTCTTTTGCGGCATGATGGAAGAACCCGTGGTGAAGCGATCAGGCAGCATCATGAAGCGGAAGCGTTGGCTCATCCAATAGATCAACTCTTCGGATAAGCGCGAAATGTGCATCATGATAAGGGATGCGGCAGCCGTGAATTCAATGCAGAAGTCACGATCGCTCACAGCATCCAACGAATTTTGCATGACGGCTTCAAAGCCCAACAATTCTGCCGAGTAGTTGCGGTCGATCGGATAGGTGGTACCGGCCAAGGCAGCAGCACCCAAGGGAGATTGATTGACGCGGCGGCGCAAGTCAATTAAGCGCGTTCTGTCGCGTTCAAACATTTCCACATAGGCCAAAAGATGATGGCCGAGCGTGACGGGCTGCGCAACCTGCATGTGCGTGAAGCCCGGCATGATCGTGTCGGTTTCATTGGCTGCAAGGTGAACGAGAACTTCCTGCAGCTCGCAGACCAAGTCGGTGATCGTGTCAATTTCTTCGCGCATGTAAAGGCGCATATCAGTGGCCACCTGGTCATTGCGGGAGCGGCCCGTGTGCAAACGTTTACCGGCATCGCCCACCAATTGAGTCAGTCTGGCTTCAACATTCAAATGGACGTCTTCAAGTTCGAGTTTCCATTCAAATTTGCCGGACTTGATTTCTTCAATAATCTGCTTCATGCCGCGTTTGATGTCGGCCAAGTCCTGATCGTGCAAAACACCGCACTTATTCATCATCGTGGCGTGAGCGATGGAGCCGGCGATGTCGGCCAAAGCCATGCGCTTGTCAAAATCAACGCTTGCCGTGTAACGGAGAACAAAATCGGCAACGGGTTCGGAGAAGCGGCCCGACCAGGCTTTTTTCTTTTGTGCTAACGGATCAAGATGTTCGGTGGCAACAGTAGTCATTTGTTTATGGACCTTCTTTTGATGAGATGATGCCGCCATTGTACGCAAAACAGAGCAAAACGAGCTTGAAGAATGATTAAAATTTGTTTTTTCTACGTAAAAATGCTAATAAAATCAATGTACTAGGCTTCATATTGTCGACAAAACCAAGAATTTTGTCATCATTTTTTGGGTATTTGGACAAAGAATATGACAGTACAATACTTTCTCAGCTCTTTTTAAGAAAAAGGTGAGAAAATCGCCCCTCATCTATAACGCATGGAAGAAAAATGTCGGACAAGATTATTATCGCCACCCGTGAAAGTCCTCTGGCCTTGTGGCAGGCCGAGCATGTGCAGGATTTGCTGAGCAAACGTTACCCTGCAAAAAATGTTGAACTTTTGGGTATTACTACTAAAGGCGATCGCATTTTGGATAAAACGCTCTCAAAAATCGGCGGTAAAGGGCTTTTTGTTAAAGAGCTCGAGACGGCGATGCAAGAGGGCGAAGCTCACTTGGCAGTTCACTCATTGAAAGACGTCCCGATGCAGTTGCCCGAAGGCTTTGTGTTGGCAGCCGTGAGCACTCGCGAGGACCCGAGAGATGCTTTTGTCAGCAGTCGCTACGAAACGCTTGAGAGCATGCCTGCCGGAGCGGTGGTCGGCACGGCAAGCCTGCGCCGCGAACTCATGCTTCGATCCAAATTTCCTCATCTGATTGTCAAACCCGTGCGCGGCAATGTCGGCACTCGTTTGAAGAAACTCGATAGCGGTGAGTTTGATGCACTGATCATGGCCAGTGCCGGTTTAAAGCGTTTGGGGCTGGAGAGCCGCATTCGTGAAATCATCAGCGATGAAATTTCACTGCCCAGTCCGGGCCAAGGGGCATTGGGTATCGAATGCCTTGAAACAGATACCGAAACCCGTCAAACGGTGGCTTTTATCAATGATGAAAAAACACGTGCCTGCTGCCTTGCTGAAAGAGCCGTCAGCCGTGCTTTAGGTGGCTCCTGTCAGGTTCCCTTGGCTGCTTATGCAACCATTGATGAAGAAGGGATGATGAGACTGCGTGCTCTGGTCGGAGACCATACCACAGGGGAAACCGCTTACACAGAACAAAAAGGACCGTGGAGTCAATCTCAGGAATTGGCACAAAAAGCGGTTCAGGCTCTTTTAGACCAGGGCGCTCAGCGTTATATTGAAAAATTATTGAGTATTCAATGAGGCTCAAATGATTCATTATCAAAAGCCGATTATCCTTATGCGCCCCGGGGCTGCTAACGAGCGTTTGGCCGAAAGGTTGGGCAAGCGGGGAATGAACATTTGGAAGTGGCCGGCCTTTACCATTTTGCCGCCTCAGGACCCGGAACGAGTCCAGGAAAGGTTGCTTAATCTCGACAACTTCGACATGGTGTTGTTAGCCAGCCCTGCAGCCGTTGCGGCCAGTGCAGTTTACGTCAAGCAGTGGCCCCAGCATATCACACTGGCGACCATCGGCTCCGGTACGGCTCGAGTCATTCGTGCTGCATGGGGAGAACACACGCCTGTGCTTTATCCGGAAGGGGAAACTTTTGAATCGGGTTCCGAGCGATTGTTTGAACTTTTAAAATCGCGAGGTTTTCCGAGTCGGGTTTTGATTGTCAGAGGTCAGGTGGGTCGGGAATGGTTGCGTGAGCAGCTCTTGGCTCACGGCACCGATGTTGAAGTACTGCCGGCTTACCAGCGAGCACCTCTGGAACTTTCAAGCGCTGAGCTTGAGAAGCTGCAGTTTTCCATTTCCGGTCCGGCACCGATTGTTTACCTGACCAGCACTGATTCGGTGGGGGTTTTGATGCATGCGGTCAAAACCGTCCCGGGAGCGCTTGAGTGGATTCAAAAAGGCTTTGTCCTCACTATCCATCCTCGTCCTAAAGCTCAGCTCGAAGAGGTCGGGTTCAGAAACGTGGCACTGGTATCGGCCAAAGACGAACGGGTACAGCAGGCCATCGAAAAGCTTCTTGAGATCGTGTAACTGCTCGTCTAAAATTAATCGAATTATCACGTGCGCTTTCATAGCGCACGTATTTTTGAAAAACATTTAAGCTGAGGAATCAATAATGTCCGCTTGGATCTTAGGTCATAAAAACCCTGACAGTGACAGTATCGTTTCAGCGATTGCCTGCACTGATCTTTATCGCCAACGGGGGCTCGATGTGGTAGCCGTTGCTCAAGGCAAGCCCGCTCCGGAAACCGCTTTTATTTTGGATCGCTTCGGTTTGACTGCTCCGGAAGTGATTTCGAGCGTAGCCGGCCGCGATGTGTACCTTGTCGATTTTTCCGATAAGGCTCAGGCTCCTGCCGATATCGATGAATGCCATTTGAAGGGGATTGTTGACCATCACAAGTTGGGTGATGTGACGAGTTCTTCTCCGATTGAAGCGGTGATTATGCCCGTGGGCTGCACCTGCACGATTCTTGCCCGCATGTACGATTATCTGGGCCTGACGATTCCTGCCTCGGTGGCCGGTGCCATGCTTTGTGCCATCCTCTCCGATACGGTGATCTTTAAGTCTCCGACCTGCACGCAGGCTGATAAAGAAGCGGCAGCTAAATTGGCACAAATCGCCGGTGTCGCTGATATCGAGGCGCTCGGTATGGAACTTTTCACCGCCAAGAGTGCGGTGAAGGGCGTTGCTCCTCGCGATCTTATTTTCCGCGACTTTAAGGACTTCAACATGAGCGGCACCAAGGTCGGTGTGGGTCAGCTCGAATTGGTCTCGCTTGATCTCGTGGCTGATATGAAGGCCGATATCGAAGCTGAATTGGCTCGCGTGAAGGCCGAAGAAGGCCGTCATACGGCGATGCTTTTGCTCACCGATATCATGAAGGAAGGTTCTGCACTTTTGATGGCCTCCGACGATCCGGCTAAGATTGCTGCCGCTTTCGGTAAAGATCCCGCTTTGCTCGCCAACGGTAATCTTTGGCTCGAAGGTGTGATGAGCCGCAAGAAGCAAGTGGTTCCTGCACTGGAAGCCGCTTTCCACTAATTCGGAAATCAAACTTGTTAAGGTCGGGTAAACTTAAAGCTTCCCGACCTTTTTTTGTTGGTACATAAATGATCTACGTTCATGCCTATCCTTTTCGACCGGATGATCCTGAAAGAAATGTGAGGTCAATCGTGACATCGGCCCGCGATAAAAATTTAAAGACCGGTGACGTACTGATTTTTCCTTTTCAGGCCTTAAACGGTTCTGTACAGGACTTTTGGCTCACCAGACCGGAAAATCGTGAGCGCAATCAAAAGTGGATCGGCAAGCTCACCGAATCGTTAAAAAATTCCGACGTACGTGTGATTTTGCCCGCAGTCATGCCGCAAGGTTTGGGTGTCTTCAGTATTGAAAAGGGAACGCTTCGCACGCTTGATTTTCAGTGGCAGAAGGGCGGCATATCGGTGATGTCGGAAGACAGCGGACTCGATTACGATCTCAACTTCAAAAGCGCTGCTGTCGGGGAAGTATTTACCGAGACGGATTCGCACAATCTGTTGGTCATTGACGGGCAGGGCTTTGTCGACGGAAAAGTTTGGTTGGGGCAGTGTAAGGTTGTAAAAAACGGCAGAACCCGAGCCAATTACATGGCCTATCCTTGGGCCTTTACGCCTGAAGAAGGTCAGGTTTGTTGGCTCGATGAGTACCACGAAAAATTTGCAGCCATGCAGATGGCCTTAAAGCTTTACATGAAGCGTTGCGGATTTGAGCAGATTTCTCTGGGGCTTTCAGGCGGTCTGGACAGTGCCGTGGTGGCATGCTTGGCAGCAAGTGTCGTGGGTGCTGAAAATGTTCATGCGTATGTCTTGCCCTCAAGCTATACCAGTGAGGAAAGTTTTACCGATGCAAGGGCTCTGGCTTCAAATCTTGGGTTAAAACTTCGGGAACTTCCCATCATGCCCGCAGTGGATTTATTGGAGCAGACGGCTTTGCAATATGTCCCCTATTGGGGAAATAAAGCACTGATGCGTGAAAATCTCCAGGCCCGTGTGAGAGGTATCCTCTTAATGGCTGTCAGTAACGCCGATCGGTCGCTCGTACTCAATACGGGTAACAAAAGTGAACTCGCCGTAGGTTACTGTACGCTCTACGGTGACATGATCGGAGGACTGGCACCTTTAGCCGACGTTTATAAGTCCGATCTTTACAAAATGTGCTCAACGGTTGAGTACCTGGCGCGAATGATTCCTGCCAATATTTTGAAAAAAGCTCCGACGGCCGAGCTTCGTGAAAATCAAAAAGACGAGGATTCGCTGCCGCCTTACCCGGTATTGGATGCCGTACTGAAAGACCTCTTTGAAGGGCATTCGGACGGTAAAAAACTTCGTAAAAAATACGGATCGGACTTGGCTGTCAAAGTCGTTAAACTGGTTAAGGGAGCACGTTTTAAACACAATCAGGCCCCATTGGGAGTGCAACTGTCGGTTTGCCCGGTCAAAGGCCTGCCACAGGCTTTTTACGAGGGACTGTTGCCTAAACAACTCTAGCAAGAGAAAAAGGAGAAATCGTGAAACAGGTTGTCGCAATCATTAAACCCTTTAAATTGGACGATGTCCGTGAGGCATTGTCGGATGTCGGCGTGCAGGGTTTGACCGTCACGGAAGTCAAGGGTTTCGGTCGTCAAAAAGGGCATTCGGAACTCTACCGTGGGGCAGAGTACATGGTGGATTTCTTACCTAAAGTAAAAATTGAAGCCGTGATGAGCGAGGATTTGGTGGATCAGGCGGTTGAAGCCATATTGAAAGCAGCCAGAACCGGTAAAGTCGGAGACGGAAAAATTTTTGTTTTTGATGTTGAACAGGTGATTCGCATTCGAACCGGTGAAACCGATGAGGCAGCAGTCTGAGCTTCAATAATTATCCGAGGAGGCTTTCGGCCTCCTCGTGTGTTCCGAGCAGACATTTTTTTCGTAAAACGTTCTTTTTTTGATTTTTGTCAGAGAATTCATCCCCGGCATTTCTGTAGACTGACAAGCACTGCCGAAAAGATTGATTTTGGGTTTATACGGTTTTTACGGGTTTGTAAGAAGACGATGGGTCAGGCGCAAAACGCGCGGGCGACGATGGGTTAAACGGCAGGCATCAGACGTGAAATATCGCGACAGAAGACTTTTTCAAACCGAAGTTTTAACCGTTTTGGGGTTTGAAAATGTTTTCTACAGTGTCTTTTCTTCAAGCAAGTTTTTATTCAACACCTGTTCTTTCCCGTTGTCTGATTCATCCGCTTGATCCGCAAATCACGTCTCCGGATCACAGAAGCTGGAAATCGGTCAATGATGAGATTTTTGCCCGTGTGGGTTCGCGCTCGCTTTTGGATTTGGTCAGTCGGGAGTTAGTACGTGATTTGCGTGAGCGATCGCTCGAGCACATTAACGGTTGGGTTTTTCACTCTTCAAAAGCGTTGGCAATTAAAGATAAACTGGAGTCGGCTGCACAACGTTACGCAGGTATTCGAGACGGGGTTTTTGCCCGGGAATTTCGCGCTGCCCTAGTTGATCTTTTTGATAAAGATCCGAGATTTCAAGCCCGATTGAGCCTTTGTGACGATCTTGATGACGCGCTCGATGATGTGTGTTCACGTGTGCTCAGTCAGTGTCGTTTCAATTGGAAAATGGGACTGTTTTCATTGAACGACACCCGCTCTTTCGGTTTAAGACTCATGGTGGTGATGCATGACATGATCTATGAGCAAACCGTCATCAAGCCGATGGAAGACAATATGCTCACCTCCCGTCACTTTCATTACTACGATGCTTTTGAAGATAAAATGAGTCAGTTCCGCGGTATCGATACCCGCTTTGATAAAGCGTTGGCCGATTACAAACATGCCTTATCCTGTCTGCCTGAAGACGGCTCCTCTCTTTATGGAGGCGGGTTAAAGGATTTTTGGCGCGAATTGACCGACTTGGGTCATTATCTGAATACGGAATTGGAAAACGTTTTTCATCAACAGCCCGGAATCAGTGATGATTTTGATCAAGAGTCGCTGATTCAACAGATTGACTCACAAGAAATCATTGATGATCTGATTATTTTGGATCAGTGTGACATCGACACAGGCGTCGATTTAGGCTGGAACGATTCCATAACAGGGATTCCAAATGTTAACAATGACTTTGATCTGAGCCTGGCGGCAATGTCGGAAGATTTCTGTCTGACACCCTCTCCTGCAGTGCCGGAGTGAGCCTATTGATTTTCCTGTTGAGAAAAGGCTCAAAAACAGATACCATATCAGACGTTATGTGTGTGAAGGATACGACAATGGATTTTAAAGTTCGTTTGATGACAATCGATCGCCTGATCAGTGAAAAAGGCGTAGTGACATTTGAAGAATTACAAAGAGCAACCGGGGCGGCGCCTGCGACGGTCAAGCGCGATATTCGCTATATGCGCGAAGAGTTGAAAGCGCCGATTACGTTCTCACGCCTTCGCGGCGGTTATCTTTTTGCAAAAAACCGAGCCGAGGCCAAACGAGAGGATTTTTACGACAGACGATCCATGTGGTTTACGCCCGATGAGCTTTATTGCATGGTTAAAACTCTGGACGACTTTTCCGATTTGGAAAAAAATCGTAAAGGTTACCTGGTTAAAGATTTACGACAAATGGCTGCCCGCATTCGCACGAGCATGTTCCAGGATCAGGCCGATGCCGACGAACTCTTAAAGCGAGTCGTGATTCATGAACAAAAGAGAAAGCCTATTGTCAGTGATACCTTCGAGGTGATCGGACAAGCGCTTGTTCACAGACAGCGTGTTCGTATTGTCTACTACTCGGACAATAAGAAAGAAGAGACGCGGCGCGTGGTGAGTCCCATGCGTTTGAACTACTATCGCAACCGTTGGTATTTGGATGCCTGGTGCCACGAAAAAGGGGCGCTGAGAAGTTTCAATATCGAAAACATTCGCTGTGCCGACATCATGCAAATGTCAGCTAAGGTGGTGCCGATGAAAACGGTTCAGGCCGAACTCGATCGCTTCTACGGTCTGTACAGATCGGGTGATCTGACCTGGGCTCGGATTCGATTTGCCGGTATTGCCTCCAAGATAGCCAGTCAAGTGGTCTGGCACCCCGATCAGATGGAGTTGTGGCTCAAAGATGATCTCTATGAACTTACGATTCCGTATTCCGGCAACAGTCCGGAGTTAGTGGGCGACATTCTGCGCTATGGGCCTGCCGCTAAAGTGGTTGAGCCTGAAAGCCTCAAAAATGAGGTTCGGGAGGCACTTGCCGCATCATTGAAAAATTACGATAAATAACGGGCAGGGGTAAAGTGACATTTCATCGTTCTTACCACTACCGTCACAAGCCTCGTGAAAGCCATTCACGGCCTCAGGCCGTGAAGGTTTCACCGGAGCAGGTAGCAGAAGAAATTTTCTTCTGCGGAGACCCTCACGGTTCATTTGATCATATCCTTCAGGCTGCCAAAGAACACCGTCCGAAGGCCATGGTGATTTTGGGGGATTTACAACCTCCGGCTCCGCTCCATGAGGTCCTTGCCGATATTTTGAGTTTTGTGGATGTCTGGTGGATACCGGGCAATCACGACACGGACAATGACCTTTTTTACGACAGACTTTGGCGAAGTGAATTGGCCGGCCATAACCTTCACGGTCGGGTGGCTTTGGTCAACGGCATCCGTATTGCCGGTCTCGGAGGCGTTTTCAGAGGGCAGATTTGGATGCCCCCTCAAGCCCCTAACTACATGTCTGCAGGCGCCTTTATCCGACGAATCGGCCGAGGCAATATGTGGCGTGGGGGCTTACCGAGACGTCACCGTACGTCGATCTTTCCGTCAACGTACGATAATTTGATGGAGCATCGGGCCGATGTGCTGGTCACGCATGAAGCGCCGGGGTGCCATCGCAAGGGGTTCCTCGCAATTGATCAACTGGCTAAAAAACTGCAGGTGAAATACCTCTTTCACGGTCATCAGCACGAAGATCGTCATTATCCGACCTACTACGGTTTTACTCCACGTGGGGTGGGCTACAGGGGAATTGTGAATCTGAAAGGGGATGACATCGTGCCGGCACAAATTGATCCGCGCGACGCCATGGAACACGCCGAGCAGTCTCAGTCTCTTGAGCGGTTTGAGCGTGCAATGTTTAAACGCCTGGGTTAATTACTCCAGGCGTTTAAGGACGATCAGTTTTTCTTTTTAGAATTCGGATAGCTTCTGGGGTGATCCCGTCTGGGAGCCGGTCGATTTTTTTGAATAGCCGGCGAAATATTTTTCTTCACCTCAGGGGCCTTTTGTTCGGGCTCATTGTCATCAAATTTCGGCATGGCAAACGTGATGGAAACGTCCTTGGCGATACGGTTGCGAGCCTTTTGCGACAGCCACGTTTTGATCATGGCAAGCCCCACGGCCAGGAGCACCGGACCTAAAATCAAACCCATAAAGCCGAAGGCAATGACGCCGCCGAATACCCCCAGGAAAACAAGCGACAGAGGCAAAGAGGAGCCTCGCGCAATCAGAAGCGGCTTAATGAAGTTATCAACGCTAGCCACCACCAATACGCCCCAGGCTACCATAAAGAGCGCCAGACCTAATTCACCCTGTGCATAAAGCCAGATTGCAACCGGGCCCCAAACCAAAGGCGGTCCGATCGGCACCACGGACAAAATAAAGACCGCGACCGACAGCAGCAATGTACCGGGCACCCCGACGATGATAAAACCGATACAGGCAGCCAGACTTTGACCGGCCGCCGTGCCGACAATACCGTAGACGACGCTGCGGGTGGTGTTGACCAAAATGTGGGACAACTCGTGGCTGAGTTCACCGGAAACTTTGACTAAAAATTCTCTGGCCCGACTCGCCAGTGCATCACCGTCCCGATAGAAGAAAAAGGCGATAAATGCCACTAAACCCATCTGCACGAGCCCGTTGCCTAAGGCCCAGGCAATCGTGAGAACCTCTCGGGTGATCGGGTCGATCATCTTTTTCATGTAGTCGGCCAGTGCTTGCGGCTGGAACACGACTGCGAGCTGACTATAAAGCCAAGGCCCCACTAAAGGAATCTCCTGAACCCAGTCAGGTGCGGAAATGGTGCGAATATATTCTGTGATGCCAGAAATGGCAGCAGGTAACTGTTGAGCAACGGCCGCCGACAGGAACATGGTCGGAATAATGAGGCAGACTACAAGGAGAGTGACCATCAGCAACGCTGCCGGCGTCGGCCGGTT
This sequence comes from Parasutterella secunda, assembly GCF_016901835.1. GTDB lineage: Bacteria > Pseudomonadota > Gammaproteobacteria > Burkholderiales > Burkholderiaceae_F > Aphodousia > Aphodousia faecavium. Next base: position 58,802 of record NZ_JACJKX010000010.1, read on the forward strand.
ACCCATGGCAGTCGAGAACCGTTTGAACATCGGCCAGCTTACCACTGTGACGATCGCCGCGATAATGATAGCGGTCAAAAAGGGTCTGACAACAAAATAACATCCTAAAGCGATCGCCGAAGCAAAGAGGATGCGAATCAGTATGTCAACGCGTTCTCTTAAATTAACCATTTAGTTTTTCAGAAAAATCATGGGTAAAACACAGCCTCTAGTCTAAACGAAAATAGCCTTTTTGAGTGCGCAAAATACCCGGTCAAGATAAAATTTCTCGCAGTGTTTTAGGAGATAAATCATGGCGAAAGTAACCGAAGAGATGATCAATCGGGTTAAAGAAATGCAGACGGCCACTGAACGGGTCTTTGACGGAAATTTTCTTCATGTTGATCGGGATACGGTGGTGACGGCCAGCGGCCTCACCCGCACCCGTGAATACATCCGCCACCCCGGCGCTTCTGTCATCATTGCTCTTTTTGATGATGACAGTGTGCTCCTGGAGTATCAGTGGCGTCAGCCTTGCCGCAGGGCTTTTTGGGAGTTGCCCGCAGGTAAGCTCGATCCCGATGAGGAACCCTCTCTTTGCGCACGACGGGAACTCGAAGAAGAAACCGGCTACCGGGCCCGGGAGTGGTTTTACCTCGGACGCATTCATAATGCGATCGGTTACTCGGATGAGCATTTGGAATTTTTCCTCGCTAAGGGATTGGTATCGGGTACTCGGCATCTGGATGAAGGGGAGTGCCTGGAGGTGCAGAAGGTCCGTGTGAGCGATCTCAAGCAGATGGTCTTAAACGGAGAGATCACGGATGTGAAAACGATTGTAGGAACCTATTGGCTTGAAAAATATCAGGCCGGACAGATGCAGCCCAAGGCTTGCTAACACTCGACAAATTCCGCTGATTTGTCGACCATGAAAGAGTTTGAGATGGCTCAAACTTTTAACTGTTCACGCACGCACTTTTTCAATAAACTGAGCCGAAGGGTCTGTGCTTGAGTGCAGACAATCGATTGACTTTTATTTGAGACGAGGGATTATGTCTGAGACTATTTTGCAAAAAGTACCTGTCGGAGAAAAAGTGGGTATTGCTTTCTCCGGTGGGCTTGATACGTCTGCTGCGTTGCGCTGGATGAAGAAAAAGGGTGCTTTGCCTTATGCTTATACAGCCAATTTGGGTCAGCCCGATGAAGAGGACTACGAAGCTATTCCTCGTCGCGCAATGAATTACGGTGCCGAAAAGGCCCGTTTGGTGGAGTGTCGTCCGCAGTTGGTGGCCGAAGGTATTGCAGCCATTCAATCGGGCGCCTTCCATGTTTCCACCGCAGGTCAGATGTATTTTAACACGACGCCTCTGGGCCGCGCGGTGACCGGCACGATGTTGGTCAACGCCATGCGTGAAGACGGCGTGCACATCTGGGGTGACGGTTCGACCTACAAGGGTAACGACATTGAACGTTTCTACCGTTACGGTCTTTTGGCCAACCCGGAACTGAAGATTTATAAGCCGTGGCTTGACCGTGATTTTATTAATGAATTGGGCGGCCGCGCCGAAATGAGCGCATTCCTTCAGGCAGAAGGTTTTGATTATCGTATGTCGGCTGAAAAAGCCTACTCGACGGACTCCAACCTCTTGGGTGCAACGCACGAAGCCAAGCACTTGGAAAGCCTGCAAACGAGCATGAAGATCGTTAAACCGATTATGGGTGTGGCTTTCTGGGATCCGGCTGTCGAAATCAAGCCTGAAGTGGTGACCGTTACCTATGAAGAAGGTGTGCCGGTTGCCTTAAACGGCAAGCATTTCGACGATCTTGTTGCCCTGATGTATGAAGCCAATGCAATCGGCGGTCGTCACGGTTTGGGTATGAGCGATCAGATCGAAAACCGTATCATCGAGGCCAAGAGCCGCGGTATTTATGAAGCTCCGGGGATGGCGTTGCTCTTTATCGCTTATGAACGGCTCCTTACCGGTATTCACAATGAAGACACGATCGAGCAATATCATATCAACGGTCGTCGCCTCGGCCGACTGCTCTATCAAGGCCGTTGGTTTGACTCTCAGGCAATCATGCTGCGTGAATCGGCTCAGCGTTGGGTGGCTCGTGCCATTACCGGTACGGTGACCTTGGAACTGCGTCGTGGCAATGACTATACGATTTTGGATACTGTGAGCCCGAATCTTACCTATGAACCTGAACGTCTGACGATGGAAAAGGGAGATTCCATGTTCACAGCCGAAGATCGTATCGGCCAGCTGACGATGCGCAATCTCGACATTGTCGATACCCGTGCCAAGCTCGGTATTTACGCCAAGTCCGGTTTAATTTCCGGCACAAGCGCCGTAGCGATGTTGGGTGGTTCAAAGAAATAACCGCACCGTCGTAGGTGACTGAAAAAGGGTGGGTGTGATTGCCTGCCCTTTTTTGTTCCTGTCGCAATTGAAAACACATTTTCCGGGAAGTTCCGGAGCAAAGAAACGAAAGCGAACCAAAAAACGCTAAAATCAATTTCGTCTTTAATTTTTGTTTTCAGGCTTTTTCAGTGCTTCCTTTTGAATTCAGAATAGGTTGGCGATATACGCGCCAGGGCCGCCGAGGACGCGGCAAAAACGGCTTTATCTCATTTATCTCTGTAATGAGCGTTGCATCCATTGCACTGGGTGTGTTGGCGCTTATCGTTGTGCTTTCGGTCATGAACGGTTTTCAAAAAGAAGTTCGTGACCGTATGTTGTCCGTTATTCCTCACATAGAGGTGGTGAGTTACGCCGGCCCGCTCGAGAATTGGCAGGAAACCGCAAAAATTGTTTCTTCCGACCCGCATGTGTTGGGGGTCGCTCCGTACTCTTCGGGGCAGGGCTTATTGAGCACAGGCTCGAGCGTGAGGGGAGTGTTGCTTCGCGGCATAGAACCGGCCGATGAAGGAAAGGTCTCCGACATCGATAAGCAAATGGCAGTGGGCAAACTCACCGATCTCAAGCCCGGAGAATACGGAATTGTTTTGGGTCTTGATTTGGCTCGCTTGTTGCGACTGCGCGTAGGCGACAAGGTCAATGTGATTATCCCTCAGGGGCGTGCTACTCCCGCAGGCATTGTTCCCCGTATGAGAGCTTTTACGCTCACCGGAGTTTTCTCTTCCGGACACTACGAATACGACAGCTCCATGGCTCTTATCCACATTGAGGATGCACAGGCGCTTTTCCGCCAGAGCGGGCCTGCAGGGCTCAGGGTTCGGGTCGATGATATGAATAAAGCACCGGAGATTTCTTTTGAAATTCTCAAAACTTTGCCTGACACTTTTGCCGTGACCGATTGGAGTAAACAGAATCGCACTTGGTTTGCTGCGGTACAGGTTGAAAAGCGCATGATGGCGATAATTCTCTTTTTGATTGTGTTGGTCGGTGCCTTCGGTTTAGTCTCCAGTATGGTGATGACCGTGACGGAGAAACAATCCGATATCGCTATTCTTCGGACGTTGGGGGCATCGCCCGCTTCCATCATGTCGATTTTTATGGTTCAAGGTGCAGTCGTGGGCGTAGTGGGCGTTGCCTGCGGTGTGGCTCTGGGTTTATTGATTGCCTGCAATCTGGATGTCATCGTGCCGGCAATCGAATCGCTTTTCGGTATTCAGTTTTTACCCAAAGAGGTCTACTTTATCAGTTCATTGCCTTCGGATCCTCGAGCCGGCGATATCGTTCCCATTGCGGTTTTCTCACTGATATTGTCGTTACTGGCAACCATTTATCCGAGCTGGCGTGCTGCTCAAACGAAACCGGCGGAGGCGCTTCGATATGAATAATGAGAAAAAATGCGTCATTGTCGCGCACGGCGTTAAAAAGGCCTATCGGGAGGATGACCGATCGGTTCAGGTGCTTAAGGGAATCGATCTGGAAGTCAAAGCCGGTGAACTCTTGGCTGTGGTCGGTGCGTCCGGTTCCGGTAAAAGTACGCTTTTACATGTTCTGGGCGGACTCGATAGCATCGATGAAGGGGAAGTGACGGTTGCGGGGATGAGTGTTCATACCCTAAACGAGGTTCAAAGAGGGCAGCTTCGCAACCGGAAATTAGGATTTGTGTACCAATTTCACCACCTCTTGCCTGAATTTACGGCTCAGGAAAATGTGGCGATGCCGCTCATCATTCGACGCGAAGATGAATCGGTGGCATTAAATAAAGCTAAAGCGGCACTTGAAGCTCTGGGCTTAGGCCACAGACTCAATCACCTGCCTTCACAAATGTCAGGAGGTGAGAGACAGCGCTGTGCGATTGCCCGAGCCATGGTTACCGAGCCCGCCTGTATTCTCGCCGATGAACCGACGGGCAATCTGGATCGCCAGACCGCAGAAGCCGTTTTTGACAGCTTACTCAATCTGGCTAAAAAACAGGGAACAGCTTGCGTTATTGTGACGCACGATTTGGAGCTTGCCAAACGGTGTGACCGCACGGTCAGCATCATTGACGGTGTTATTTCCAAGGTGTGATCCGTCATGGTCCGATTCATCGACACACACAATCATGTCGGTCTGGCCGAGCTTGACGAATCGTTGGAAGTGATGGGTCGCAAGGCAAGCTCCGTCGGGGTTGTGGCCGGCGTGATTACAACGGGTTGCCTTGAGGATTTCGAGCGAGCTCGAGAGGTTGCTCATCGCTTGGGGTGGGGGTATTGCGTCGGTTTGCATCCGATGTATCTGCACGAGCAAAGCGATGAAGATGTACAGAAGCTCAAAAAATTTGTTTATGAACACATGGACGACTCGCATTTGGTCGGTATCGGAGAAATCGGCCTGGACTTTTATGTGAGCCAACCCGATAAGGCACTTCAGGAGAGAATTTTTAAAAAAGAGCTTGAACTGGCTGCCGAGACGCACCTTCCGGTATCGGTTCACAGTCGCCGGGCACTTTATCGGGTAATGGCGATGATGGCTGATTATCCTCAAGTCAGGGGAGCATTGCATGCCTTTGTCGGTTCCGAGCAAGAGGCTTTGCAGTGTGTTCGAAGAGGATACTTTCTGGGGTTTGGCGGCTCCATGACTTATGAGGGCAGTAAACGGGTACGTAGGGCGTTGGCCTCTCTCGGCTCTCAGGCTTTGCTGCTAGAGACCGATGCTCCGGATATGGCCCCCTCCTTTGCCGAAAACGGTCGGTCTACTCCGGTCGATCTGCCCCGGTATCTGCAGGAAATGAGCCGAATCCGAGGAGAGGATTCTGAAGCGTTGGGCAGAGTGATTTATGAAAATTCGTTCTTGGCTTTTCCGCGTCTGCGCAATGTAGTCGAATTGACGAAAAACTTCGTTGCAACTGCTTGACTTCAAAAACAATTGGAGTCTCAAAAAACGGCCCTTTCGGTACAGTCTTTCTGCTAAAATGCCACCTCGAAATGATTCTGCGGGATCATCGTGATTGCAGCGGACAGTGTTTGTTGTCCGCAGGTTTAAATTTTTAACTTCATTGGGGAACTACAATGGCTATTGAACGCACCCTTTCCATCATCAAGCCGGATGCTGTTGCTAAGAACGTCATCGGTCAAATCTACACGCGTTTTGAAAACGCCGGTCTTCGCATCGTTGCCGCTCAAATGCGTCAATTGTCTCAAGCCGAAGCCGAAGGTTTCTACGCTGTTCACAAAGAACGTCCTTTCTTCAAGGATTTGGTGGCTTTCATGACCTCCGGCCCCGTGATGATCCAAGTGTTGGAAGGTGAAGGCGCCATTGCCAAGAATCGTGAATTGATGGGCGCTACCGACCCGAAGAAGGCTGCCCCCGGCACGATCCGCGCTGACTTCGCTCAAAGCATCGACGCCAATGCCGTTCACGGCTCTGACGCTCCGGAAACGGCTGCTGTTGAAATCGCTTACTTCTTCCCGACCTTGGCTATTTGCGAACGCAAGTGCTGCGGTTGCTGCTGCGGTAAGTAATCTCTTTAGGACGGGCGCGACACTTCATCACCTCCTTTATCGTTGTGTCCGTCCTTTTTTTCTCGAGTCGCCCCTGGGTGACTCGTTTTGTAAATTAACCGGCCTTTTTTTCAAAGTGATGACTCAAACAACCGAACGTGTGAATCTTTTGGATTTGGACCGAGAGGGTCTGATCGCCTTTTGTGAACAAATGGGCGAGAAGCGTTTTCGTGCTATTCAGCTGTTGCGCTGGATTCATCGCCATTGTGTGGGTGACTTTGAAAAAATGACCGATTTGGCCAAAAGTTTCCGCGCCAAATTGATCGCACAGACTGAAATTAAAGCGCCTGTCCCGATTTGGGATAAAAAAAGTACCGACGGTACCCGCAAGTGGCTTTTTGATGTGGGTAACGGCAATGCGGTCGAGACAGTATTTATTCCTGAAGACGATCGCGGCACGCTTTGTGTATCGACTCAAGCGGGTTGCGCCATGGGGTGCCTTTTTTGCTCAACGGGCAAACAAGGGTTTAACCGCAATCTGAAAACCTCAGAAATTATCGGTCAGCTTTGGCATGCAGAAAAAACGTTGCGCGAAGATCTGGGAGTGACCGATCCGGCCGATCGGGTGATCAGCAACGTGGTTCTCATGGGTATGGGCGAGCCGTTGCAAAATCTTGACAATGTGGTTGCTGCGCTCAAACTCATGCTCGACGATAACGGTTACGGTTTAAGCCGCAGACGGGTAACGGTTTCGACCTGTGGGTTGACCCTTCAAATGGATAAGTTGGCCGCGGCCGTACCCGTGGCTCTCGCCGTTTCCCTGCACGCTCCGACCGATGAATTGCGCGATCAGATCATGCCGATTAATAAAAAGCATCCGTTGGCCGATCTGATGGCTGCCTGTAAGCGCTATCTTGCTCACGCCCCGCGTGATTACATCACCTTTGAATACATTCTCTTGGGCGGAGTCAACGACCGCCTCGAGCACGCCAAAGCGTTGGTGAAGTTGGTCAAAGGGGTTTCCTGTAAATTCAACCTCATTCCCTTTAATCCGTTTCCTGACAGCGATCTGCGTAAGCCCGATCTGGCAGATGTGAAGGCTTTTCAGGATTATTTGATCGGTCAGGGGATTGTGACCACGGTGCGTAAGACTCGTGGTGATGATATTGATGCGGCCTGCGGACAATTGGCAGGCAACATTAAAGATAAAACTCGTCGGGCAGAACGTTTGGCACAACAAAAAGCACAGCTCACCTTTTTGGTTAAGGAGGCATGATGACCGTATTTCAGCCTCGACATCAAACCCATACGGTTCACGTCCGGTACGGAGAAAATGATGTCACGATCGGCTCGCAATGTCCTATTCGTGTGCAGTCCATGACCAATACGGCTACGGCTGATGTGCAAGCAACTGTTTCGCAAGTTATGACGCTTGCCGAAGCCGGCAGCGAATTGGTAAGACTGACGGTTAACACTCCGCAGGCTGCGCGCGCAGTGGTGCAGATTCGTGAGAAATTGGATCAGTTGGGCAGTGATGTGCCTCTTGTCGGAGACTTTCACTACAACGGTCATAAACTTCTCACTGAGGTCGGCGAATGCGCCCAAGCCTTGTCAAAGTACCGGATTAACCCCGGCAATGTCGGACGCGGTGAACGGGGAATGGAAAATTTTGCCCGCATGATTGAAGTGGCACTTCAATACGACAAACCTGTGAGAATCGGTGTCAACGGAGGTTCGCTTGATCCTCAGATTCTGGCTCGCATGCTCGAAGAAAATCGTGCTTCGGCCGATCCCGAGCCGCCCTCAACGGTTCAGCTTCACGCCATGGTGGCTTCTGCGCTGGAAAGTGCAGCGGCTGCTGAAAAAATCGGTTTGCCCGCCGACCGCATTATCCTGTCAGCCAAAGTTTCGGCCGTTCAGGATTTAGTGGCGGTTTATCGCGAGTTGGCATCGGCAAGTCATTATGCACTGCACCTGGGGCTCACCGAAGCCGGTATCGGAACAAAAGGTGTGGTGGCAAGTGCCGCTTCAATGGGATTACTTTTAGCAGAAGGGATCGGCGATACGATTCGTGTGAGCATTACGCCGATGCCCGGTGCAGCCCGCACTGAAGAAGTTCGTGTGGCTCAGGAGTTGCTCCAGACCATGGGACTTCGCGCCTTTTCTCCTCTTGTGGTATCGTGTCCGGGTTGCGGTCGTACGACAAGCGCACTTTTTCAACAGTTGGCTGCACAGACGCAGCGCTATCTCGTCGAGATGACTCCTCGCTGGCGTGCCGATTGTGAAGGGTTTGAAAATATGTTAGTGGCCGTCATGGGCTGTGTGGTCAACGGCCCCGGTGAGAGCAAGCATGCCAACATCGGCATCAGTTTGCCGGGCAACGGTGAGTCACCCGTTGCGCCCGTTTTCGCTGACGGTGAAAAAATCGCTTCGATTAAAGGCGAAGGAGAAAACGCCGATTTAATCGCTGAGCGCTTTAAAGAATTGATCAACGAGTATGTGTATTCACATTACTCGAAAAAAGACAAGAATCTTTAGAAAGAGAGTTTGATTATGGCAAAAGTTCAAAAAATTGCCGGTATTCGCGGCATGAATGACATTCTTCCGTCAGAGGCTCCGATTTGGGAGTACTTTGAGGAATGTGCTCATGATGTTCTGCGTGGTTATGGTTATAAACAGATCCGTACGCCGATTCTTGAAGCAACCTCTCTTTTTAAACGCGGTATCGGGGAAGTCACCGATATTGTTGAAAAGGAAATGTATTGCTTTACCGATTCGCTCAACGGTGAAGAGCTGGCTCTCCGTCCTGAAAACACGGCCGGTGTGGTCAGAAGCGTTATTGAGCATAACCTTACCTATAACGCTCCTCAGCGTCTGTGGTATTTCGGACCGATGTTCCGTCACGAACGTCCCCAACGCGGTCGTTACCGCCAGTTCCATCAGTTAGGGGTAGAAGCTTTGGGCTTTAAGGGGCCGGATGTAGACGTTGAGCAGATTTTGATGGCTCGGCGCCTTTTTGATGAGTTGGAAATTCTGCCTTTAAAGCTTGAGTTGAATTCTTTAGGAAACCTGGAAGAACGAAAAGTTCACCGCGAGGCACTGATCAAATACTTTGAATCCAACCGTGACGTGTTGGATGAAGATGCCAAGCGTCGCCTCTACAGCAATCCTTTGCGTATTTTGGATACCAAAAATCCCGATATGCAACAGTTGGTGGAAGCGGCACCTAAACTGCTTGACTACCTCAAGGAAGACAGCCTTGCTTTCCTGCGTCGCATGGAAGAGCTTCTTTCGATTGCCGGCGTGGACTACACCATTAACCCGCGCCTGGTCAGAGGCTTGGATTACTACAACCACACCGTGTATGAATGGGTGACCGATAAGCTCGGCGCTCAAGCCACGGTTTGCGGCGGCGGTCGTTACGATCCGCTGATCGAAATGTTGGGAGGTCGCCCGACCCCTGCCGTTGGATTTGCCATGGGGGTGGAGCGCGTTTTGGAAGTGATGCGTGAATGCGGATTTGAATCCGCAGAACCCGACACTGAAGTTTATGTGCTGCATCAGGGCGGAAACTCTCAGGGTTATGCCATGATGTTGGGCGAAATTTTGCGTGATGCTTTCTATGATGTGATCGTTCACGCAGGAGAGTCAAGCCTCAAGAGCCAAATGAAGAAAGCCGATCAAAGCGGTGCTAAATACGCTTTAATCTGCGGTGAAGAGGAAACGGCCAAAGGACAGGTCACAGTTAAATGCATGTACGGCGATCCTGAAGAACGGTTTATGAAACAGGAAACGCTTGACTTACAGGATGCGATCCAATATTTTGTCAATTTAAACGATGACTTTTTCAAGGAAGACGAGGAATAAGCCATGGCTTACGATTTACAAGAACAAGAATCATTAGACGAGTTAAAGGCTTGGTGGGAAAAGTGGGGTAATTTAGTCCTCTCTGTCATCACGGTAGTTTGCCTGGCTTTTGCCGGTTATAACGGAATGAAGTGGTGGGAGCGTCATCAGGCGCAGGAAGCAAGCGTTGCGTATTCTTCGCTGCAGACGGCCATCATGCAGCAGGCTGAGGCGAGCTCTGTGGAAAAGATTGTGGACGCTCTTATTGAAGACGCAGGCTCCACGGTTTACGGTCCGATGGGCGCTTTGAGTGCTTCCCGTTACCTTGAAGGTAAAGGCGAAAGTGCGAAGGCTCAGGAGCTTTTGCATTGGGTTGTAGCCAATTCAGATAAAACCGAATTTCAGACGGTTGCCCGTGTGCGTTTGGCCGGTTTTATGATTGATGATAAAAAATTTGAAGAAGCCGTTTCTCTTTTGAGTGCTGCCCAACCGACCGATCGACAAATTGCGCTGGTTAATGATCGCCTGGGCGATGCTTATTTTGCCAAAGGCGATATCGTCAATGCCCGCCGTGTTTGGCAACAGGCTCTGGAGCACCCGATTGATCCGGCCCTGATGGGATTTGTGCAATTGAAACTTCAAGCATTGCCTGAAGAAACCCAACAACAAAAGCAATAAGAATTAAAGGCTTTTTATGATGAAAAAGACACTTTTGGCCTTAGCAGCAGCGGCGGTATTAGCCGGCTGCAGTACGCCGAGTTCCCAGGCTCCGACCGAGCTTGAAGATTACAACTCCATTGCTGAGCCCGATGTGGTTTGGTCAAAGAATGTGGGTGAGAGTCTGACCAATTACCTGGTGCCGAGTGTGGTCGGCACTTCGGTCTATGCGGCTGGCGACAACACGATCTATCGGTTGGATGCCGAAACGGGTGATGAGGTCTGGAGCTTTGAAACCGATGCGCCGATTGCGGCCGGTGTCGGCAGTGACGGCTATATCGTGGCTGTCGGAACTGCCAAGGGCGAATTGGTGGTTGTTGACGCCGAAGGTAAAAAGCTTTGGTCGACGTTTCTTACGAGTGAAATGGATGCTGTGCCCTTGGTCGGCAACGGCCTTGTGGTTGTGCGTACGGCCGATACCCGTGTGACGGCTTTTGACGCAATGAGCGGTCAACAGCGTTGGCGCTATCAGCGTCAGGCACCGTCGCTGACGATCAAGAACGCTTCCGGCATGATGTTTTTCGGCCCGATGATTCTTGTGGGTCAAAGTAACGGTTACTTATTGGGGCTTTCCGCAGAAGGCCGCCCCGTGTGGCAGGCATTGATTTCTGAGGCGCGTGGTATCACGGAAGTCGAACGCTTGGTTGATATTCTCGGCTCTCCCATGCTCAGCGGTGATCTGTTGTGTGCCTCTGCGTTCCAGGGACGCTTGGTGTGTATGAATGCCCAAAACGGTCAGTTGCGCTTTACGCACGATGTGATGGCAATGACGCCGCCCGCTGCAGATGAGCGTTTTGTTTACGTTGGCAATACCGCGAGCGAACTCTATGCCTTTGATCGTACCCGCGGATATCCCGTCTGGAAAAATGAAAAGTTGAAGTGGCGCGGGGTGCGTGCCATTGTGCCGATGTCCGGGGTTCTCGCAGTCGGCGACAGTGAAGGCTACATCCAGATTCTCAATCCGGAAAGCGGAGATATCATCGGTCGCACTCAATTAGACGGTGCCATTGTTTCGCCTGCTCAAAGCTATGAGCAGGGGGCTATTTTCCAAACTGAAGAAGGTGAAGTGGCCTTCATCAAGGTGCAATAGACAATGCTTCCAGTGATTGCTTTGGTTGGCCGCCCGAATGTCGGCAAATCCACTTTGTTTAACCGCCTGACGCGCTCGCGAGACGCTTTAGTGGCGGATTTCCCGGGCCTGACCCGAGATCGCCAGTACGGTGAAGGCCGAGTCGGTCCGCGTCCCTATATTGTGGTGGATACGGGCGGTTTCGAGCCTGTTAAAAGTCAAGGCATCGTCAAGGCGATGGCAAGCCAAGCTGAGTTGGCGATTGAAGAAGCCGATGTGGTGATTTTTGTGGTGGATGCCCGCACGGGCCTGACCCCGCATGATGAAAGAATCGCCAATCACCTGCGTCGATCTCATCGTCCGGTTGTGCTGGCGGTCAATAAAGCCGAAGGACTCGATTCGGTACATGCCGCTGAGTTCTATGAACTCGCTATGGGTGAGCCCAATATGATTTCGGCAGCCCACGGTCACGGCGTGCATAACATGATTGAGCTTGCTCTTTCGCATTGTCCCGATGAAGAAATCCCGATTGTTGAAGACGATGAAGTTCAAGAGGGTAAGGCGCCGCGCGTGAAGGTGGCAGTCGCCGGTCGACCGAACGCCGGTAAAAGCACTTTGATCAACGCCCTTTTGGGTGAAGAGCGATTGATTGCTTACGATATGCCCGGCACGACTCGAGATTCCATTCGGGTGGATTTTGAGTATGACGGTCGCGATTACGCCTTGATCGATACGGCAGGGCTTCGTCGCAAAGGAAAGGTTTTCGAGGCAATTGAAAAATTCTCGGTCGTCAAGACACTTCAGGCCATTGCCGATTCCAATGTTGTGATCTTGGTTTTGGATGCCAAGGAGGGCATTGCCGAGCATGATGCGCACATTGCGGGCTATGTTTTGGAAAGCGGCCGAGCCTTGGTGGTTGCCGTCAATAAGTGGGATGCGCTTGACAGCTATGAGCGCAGCCGTATTGATGAAGAGATGGAGCACAAACTTCACTTCTTGAATTGGGCTCGTCAGATTCATATTTCCGCTTTGAAACGCAATGGGTTGAATCATTTGATGAAAGCGGTATCGGACGCTCACGCTGCGGCTTTTGCCAAATTATCGACACCGAAATTGACCCGAGCACTGATTGAAGCCGTTCAACGTCAATCGCCGCCTCGTGTCAAGGGCGTTCGTCCTAAACTGCGTTATGCACATCAAGGCGGACAAAATCCTCCTGTCGTGGTGATTCACGGCAACAGTCTTCAGGCTGTCCCTGATAGCTATAAGCGCTATTTGGAAGGGTGGTTCAGAGATCAATTCAATTTGGCAGGCACTCCGCTTCGCATTGAATTTAAGTTGAACCGTAACCCCTACGTGGAGAAAAAGGATTAAACTAACAGGAAGTTGTTCGATTGTCGGGCAACCGCTAAACAAGAAGGCGTGAATTGAAGCGCCCGGAGAATAAAAATGACAAATAAAGGCCAACTTTTGCAAGACCCGTTCCTTAACATTTTGCGCAAGGAACACATTCCGGTTTCGATCTATTTGGTAAACGGCATCAAGCTGCAGGGCCAAGTGGAATCGTTTGACCAGTATGTTGTTTTACTTCGCAATACCGTGACGCAAATGGTTTACAAACATGCGATCAGTACGGTTGTGCCGACCAAGCCTGTAAACATGCCTCAGGTTGAAGACGCTGAATAATTGAAGACATTCTCAGTTTATTCACAAAGAGTGTGCTGTGACCGTTTGGTTCTGCACGCTCTTTTTGTCCTTTCAGTTTTATGACAGTATTCCAAATTGATTCTGCCCAGGAAAAATCTCCCCGCGCTTATCTTGTGTGTGTGAGTACCTCTCGAATAACGATTCCCGATGCGCCGGAAGAATTGACCGAATTGGTTCGAAGCGATGCATTGGAACCGGTCGGTATGATGCTCGCTAAACGCGACAAACCCGATCCCGCTACGTATTTGGGAAGCGGAAAAATTCAGGAGTTGGCCGACGAGCTCAAACGTTTGAATGTCGGTGTAGTTGTGTTTGATGTGGCCTTATCAGCAGCTCAACAACGCAATATCGAGCGAACAGTCGGGGTAGCAGTTCTTGACCGTACGCAGCTTATTTTGGAAATTTTTCAGCGACGTGCCAAAAGCCGTGAAGGTCGTCTGCAGGTTGAGTTGGCCAGACTGGAGCATCTGTCAACGCGTTTGGTACGAGGTTGGACTCACTTGGAACGTCAGCGTGGCGGCTTGGGTAAGACCGGTGGTCCGGGTGAAAAGCAAATTGAGCTTGACCGCCGTATGATCGGCGTGCGGGTCAAGCAACTCAAAGAGCAACTCAAGAAATTGCAAAAGCAGCGCAATACGCAGAGAAAAGGGCGTTCAAGAAGCGATATTGTGTCGCTTTCCATTGTCGGTTACACCAATGCGGGTAAGTCCACTCTGTTTAATGCTTTAACCAAGTCGGATATCTACGCCGCGGATCAGCTCTTTGCCACATTGGATACTACCGCCCGCCGATGCTATGTTGGAGACGGGGAGAGCGTTGTTTTAAGCGATACCGTCGGATTCATTCGAGGCTTACCGCACCAATTGGTAGAAGCGTTTAAGTCCACACTTGATGAAACGGTTCATGCGGATATTTTGTTGCACGTTGTGGATGCTTCCAGCCCTGCAAAAGATGATCAGATTGTAGAAGTCAATAAGGTACTGGAGGAAATCGACGCCCACGAAATACCGACCATTTTGGTTTTAAACAAAATTGATCAAACGGATTTAGAGCCTGAAATTTTGAGAAACACAAACGGTGAAATTGAAGCGGTTCGTATTTCTGCACTGAAGTCTATCGGGTTGGACTTACTGCGGGAAGCAATCTTGGAACGATCTCGTGAAATTAAAGAGGCAAACAAGAGCCTACCTCGTGAACCTGAAGAATGGGAAATGAGTGAGGATTGATTTTGAGGGCCTTTGCCTCTGAAATGCAAAGGCCTTCAAATGAACTTCAGTTGAACCGATCAGTCTTCGTAGTGCAGGAGAAACTTCGCTAATGCAGGATTGCTGAAGTCGGCTATCAGCGTGTGTCCTGTATCCATTGTTCGAATGATCTGCATTTCTCTCTCGATGAGGGAAAAATCTTCAATTGCCAGATTTTCCGCCATTCGTTCTTTATGAACCGATTTCGGAATAATGATGATGTCTTCTGAAACTAAAAATTTCAGAGCGACTTGCGCGGCAGTTTTGCCATATTTTTCACCGATCTCGGAAAGAATCGAATCGTTAAAAAGGTTGTTTTTGCCTTCAGCCAGAGGGGCCCAGGCCATCAGCTTGGTGCCGTACTCGTTAACGAGATCACGCATAGCTTTTTGCTGACAAAAAACGTGTGTTTCAAGCTGCAGAACCGCAGGTTTAATTTCATAAGTTTCAGCAACATCAATGAAACGGTCGTTGTAAAAATTGCTGAGTCCGATAGCCCGAATTTTTCCTTGTTTGACGGCTTTTTCCATTGCACGGTATGTCCCGTGGTAATCGCCGAACGGCTGATGAATCAACACTAAATCAAGATAATCGGTTTGAAGCTTTCGCAACGATTCGTCAATACTTTTGGCTGCCTTTTCTTCGCCGGCATTTGAAATCCAAACTTTTGTTGTGAGGAAAATATCTTCTCGTGCTATGCCGGATTCTTTCAGCGCAGTTCCAACCGCTTCCTCGTTGTAATAGGCCTGAGCGGTATCAATAGATCGATAACCGACATCCAAAGCTTCTCTGACACACCGTGTGCAGATTTCAGGACTGATCTGAAAAACACCGTAACCGATGAGCGGCATCTCGACGCCGTTATTCAAAATCGTTTTTTGCATGGCTGCTTCTCCTAATCGTGAATTTTGTGCAAACCGATAAATTTCGTTACGGCCAGATCCTGATCGTCATAAATCGGGCTCTTGCCGGTATCAAGTTGAGCGATCAAGTCCATCTCATTATCGGTGAGAGTGAAGTCAAAGCTGTTGAAATTTTCAATCATGCGAGATTTTTTCGTTGATTTCGGAATAACAACCACATTGCGCTGATTAAGCCATCTGAGGATGACATTGGCAACAGTTTTGTCGTGATTTTCTGCAATTTTCTTGAGGACAGGGTGGTTGAAAATATCGTTTTTCCCTTCGGCGAAAGGTGCCCAGGCTTGATGCACAATCCCTTCCGAGCGGAGGAAATCATTCGCAGCCTTTTGTTGGAAGAAAGGATGAGTTTCCAATTGATTGATTGCCGGCTTAATTTCGTTATGTAGGAAAAGATCCTGCAGACGTTCGTTTGAAAAGCTGGTGACGCCGATAGCTCGAATAAGGCCTTCTTTATGAAGCTTTTCAAGGGCTCGCCAAGCCGCATAATAATTTCCGTAAGGTTTATGCAGAAGATACAGATCGATGTAGTCTACCCCAAGGTTATTCAATGAACGATCAAAGGCACGAAGCGCATCTTCGTACTCGTAGTCCTGGACCCATAATTTGCTGGTAATAAAAATTTCCTCTCGTTTTAAACCGGATTGACGGACGGCTTGTCCAACTTCCCGTTCATTGAAGTAGCTGGCAGCCGTATCAATTAGTCTATAACCGACTTCAAGCGCGTTCGTTACGGCTTCTTCAGTTTCAGAATTCGGAATTTGGTACACACCGAAACCGATAGCGGGCATATGTACACCGTTATTAAGACAAACTTCTTTCATAGCGATATCTCACTAAAAAATAAAAGGATTACACAAGACAAAATAGTAAGATTTAACTCATAATAGGGCTATTCGATTTTGTAGAGAAATTTTCAATTTTCGGAGTTTTTTTGTTAATGCAACCGCTTCAAGAGAAAAATGAGTCAATCATTTTTGCCGATTCCATAAAAACTCTCTCTCCGATTCAACATCGGGACTATGTCGTGCATGTTTTGTGTCTTAATGGAGCAATGAGTTTTTTGTTCCACGAAACGCATTTCAATATAGTTGCTACAGATTATCTGATTATTCCGACGTTTCGTCTGGCTAGAGCTTTCGCTCAATCGAGTGATTTCAAAGGCATTGTCATGGCGTTGGAGGATAGGTTCGTATCCGGTTTGACCTTGAAAAGTAACTACGGCGTCTTCGGGCATTTGTCGTTATTGAATAATCCTGTCATGCAATTGAGTCCACAGAAAGTGTTGAGGTGTCAGCAGGACTTGATTCGAATCCGAGAACGCCTTCTAGAAGGTGACAATCCATTTAATCGGGAGTTAGTCGAGCACTTGTTAATGGCTCATATTCTGGACCTTTATAGTATCCATGCAGAAAAAAATAATTATTTGGAGGCTATTTCCGGTCGGAATGCCGAGCTGGTCAATCGCTTTGTCAGATTATTAATGCAAGGCGATTTTCGTAAGAATAGAAATTTGGATTACTATGCCGACAAACTTTTTGTCAGCAGCCATTATCTGTCAGAAGTCTGCCGGAAGGTGAGTGGAAAAGGGGCGTCGTATTTCATTGAGAGATTTACGATCCAGGAAATTTCGAAACTTCTGTATGACCAAAGTCGTCCTTTATCACGGATTGCAGAAGAATTGAATTTTTCTTCCTTGTCGTATTTCAGTCGATTTGTCAAACAACAGTTAGGAATGACACCATCGGAATTTCGCAAAAGTCTGCACAAGAGTCGGTAGGCGGTTTCTTGCAATTTTATCTTTGCCGTGGCAGAATTTTCAGTCTCAGTGGGGATGTAGCTCAGTTGGCAGAGCGCTGCGTTCGCAATGCAGAGGTCGGGAGTTCGACCCTCCTCATCTCCACCACCTAAATTGTTGATTTTAAAAAAGAAATTTCCATCTGATTTATTCTGAGTCAGGTGGATTTTTTATTGCTGTGAAATTGTAGCGGCATGGAAACGCACGAGGGCTAAGCCCTTTCGAACTTAGCCCAATCCATTAAGGTTTCGTGCGGACTATCCACAACATAAACGCAAGCGTCACAACTAAGAATTGAATTCTTAAGTCAATGACCACAATCGCATTTAATTGTGATATAGTCACCCACGAGGATGAAAGATAAGACATTCCGTCACCTCGTTTAAATTGACTTTGGCTCGGCTGCAACCGGGCCATTGTCGTTTCTAAACCCTGTTTTCACAGGGGCCCTTTCGGCTTTCGCCGAAATTCTTTTCGCGCGAAATATCTTGAAGAATTCGGCGCAAAGTTTTCAGGGCCAAGGCTTAGAATGAAATTCCCTTTTCTCGTTGGGCTTTGAGAGTTTATCAAAAATTAACGAGCGATATTGAAATTTTTCGATTGGCGTTTCACTCCCGATCTCTTGGGTGACTAGGTGGGTGACTAAGAAATAACTCGAATGTAGAAGGCCTGAAAACATTGGAGAGTTCGATTTCCCTCATCTCCACCACTTAATCTATTGATTTTAAAGAGAGATTTCAATCTGGTTTGTTTTTGATCAGGTGGATTTTTTTATTGTTGGAGAACTAGGCTCTTTTAAGCCTAGTCCATAATATCGGGAGATTTAGATCAAACGAATTTCTACTCTTTTCCCAATAGCTTTGGCATATCGTCTAAGCATTGGAATCGTAGGCATTTTCCCAGATATCAACCCCCGTTCAAGACGACATACTGCGCTTCTCGGTACCCCCATTCTTGAGGCAACCTCAGTCTGCGTTAGTTTTTGACTTTTGCGAGCCTTAACTGCTTCATCCAACAAAGCGAATTCTTCTTCCAAATCGTTGTATGCTTGAACAAAATCCGGGTTTTCACGCCACTTATTAATCAATTGCTCATGACTTTTTGTAGAAAATTTAAACATTTTCTTTGACCTCTTTCATTCGAAGTTTCGCCAGTTCGAGCTCCTTTTTTGGGGTCTTTTGAGTTTTCTTAGTGAACTACACCGCCTTAAAATGGACGGAGCTTTGCGCGACCCGCTTGAACCGTTCAGGTTCAAGCCTCTCGCCGAGGAACCCGCACCGACGGGTTTCTCCTCGGGGGAACTCTTCAAAAAGGAATCGCTTCCTTTTCCAGCGCACGGCCGTTCCGGCCGTATCGGTGT